>CAYZRP010000039.1:0-48993 GCA_964480865.1 uncultured Anaerolineales bacterium
GCGCTTCGGGTCCTCGTGGTTGAGCCACAGCAGCTGAGCCACGATCAGGTTCGCCACCTGGTCGTTGATCGGCGTGCCGAGGATGACGATGCGCTCCTTGAGCAGCAGCGAGAAGATGTCGTAGGCACGCTCGCCGCGGCCCGAGCTGTCGATCACCATCGGGACCAAAGCAGTTGGGTTGATCATGTCCTCGTTCCTTCTTTGAATGACAGACCGAGACGGGTTGGTGCGTCGGTCTGTCACCGCCGCGTCGTCAGGGTCCGTGATTAGGCTGTCTCCGCCGGGCTATCCGCCGCCTGCGCATCCGCCGCCGGCGCATCCGCCGCTGGTGCTTCGGCAACTGGCGCTGGGGCCGACACCGGCGCTGGATCCGGCACCTGCTCGCCGCGCGCGATCGCCATGATGCGTTGCATCGCACGTTCGGTCAGCATGTCGACCGTCAGCGAGCGCCGGGTCTCCTCGGCGTTCAAGGCCTTGCGCATCTCATCGGCGCGCTCGCCCCACATGGCGCTGAGCTGATCGATCCGGCCGACTACGTCTTCCGGCTGCAGATCGATGCCCTCAACCTCAACGAGCTTGCCCAGAACCAGCGCGCGCTTGAGGCGCTCTTCGGCGTTGGGCTTCTGCTCGGCGCGGAACTCTTCGCGTGACTTCTTCTCGATCTTCAGATAATCCTCGAGCGTCAACCCCTGATCGCGCAGGCGATGATCGAGGTTGTGCAGGATGTCGTCCATCTCCTGCTCGAGCAGGACGGGCGGGTAGGCCACCGCGGCGCCCTCGACAACCTTGTTGAGCACGGTGTCGCCGTACTCGCGGTCCGATGAGCGCTTCGCCTGGTTGACCAGATCCTCGCGGACCTTGGTGCGCAGATCTTCGAGCGACTCGTACTCGCCGAGCGACTTGGCCAGGTCGTCGTTCCACTCGGGAACGGTCTTGCTCTTGACTTCCTTGACTGTCACTTCCCAGTGCGCGGGCTTGCCACGCAGAGTCTCGTTGGCGTAATCCTCAGGGAAGGCGAGATCGAACTTCTTGGTGTCGCCCGTCTTCAGCCCGACGACCTGCTCGGCGAAGCCCTTCATCGGCCAGTCGGCGTTGGCGTCGAGTTGCGTGCTGACATCTTTGTCGGCCAGCAGGAAGTCCGACGGGTTCAGGCCTTCATTGAGAAAGCCGTTGATGTCGAGCGACACCATGTCGCCCAGCGCGGCCTCGCGATCGACCGGCTCGAGCACGGCCTGGCGTTCGCGCAGACCTTCGAGGACGCGGTTCTGCTCTTCCTCGGAGACCTCGGGCGCCGTGTAATCGACGCGCACCGCGCGGTACTCGCCAAGCTTGACTTCCGGCTTGAGCGGCACTGTGAAGGTGAGCAGCATCGGGCTGAGCTTGAGGTCGGTCAACGCGCCGGGCGCGTAGGCTTCGATCTTTTCTTGATCGAGCGCTTCCTCATAGATCTTGGGGCCGAGCTCGTCGATCGCGATCTCGTAGAGCGCTTGCTCGCCGAACTGACGGCGGACCGCCGCGAGCGGCGCCTTGCCGGGCCGGAAGCCAGGCAGCGGATACCGCTTGCTGAGCTGCCGCGCGGCGGCCTCGAGCGCCGGCTTAACGCGGTCTTCGGACACCTCCACCTTCATTGTGAGGGTCCGATCTTCATTGGATTGGGATTCGACCTTAAGCACTGTCACCTTCCGTCGCCCAAACCTGGGCCGAGTGTAGCATCGCCAATGTTGGCGGAGTATAAGACGCCGTCCGGTACGACCTGCCCGTTTCGGCAGTTCGATCGGCGGATCCTGTGGGGAAGGAGGGAGTTGAACCCTCACGGGTTGCCCCGACGGATCCTAAGTCCGTTCTGTCTGCCAATTCCAGCACTTCCCCGTTGGCAGCAGACGATTATAACTTAAGGCACAAATTAGGCTCTGGCGAAGTTTTTATACGTTGCAAGCACAAGATGTCAGGCGCCTGAAGATTGGTGCCGGATCCTGTACACGGATGACGCGGATCGGAACGATCACGCAGAATCCATCGAGAATCGCTCCGCGTCGTCCGTGCCGATCCGTGCGATCCGCGTACAGGTCTTACTATCCTGAAACGGCCTGACGCCTCGCCCGTGCACACGTTTTTATCAGGTGCGTGGGCGAGGTATCTGCCGCGGCTGGAACCCTCCGCACATTCGCGGCCAGGCCCTCAAGCCTTCGAGTTTCGCGTCTCACGGTGCCATGCGCTAAGATAGGCGCATGGCCATGAACGAGAACTCGCCGGCGAGCACGCAACCGGCGCCTGGGGACCCGCCGCCTGGGTTGGCTCTCGAGCCGATTCGGGTTCTGGCGGTGGACGACGAGGACCGCAACCTCGAAGTGCTCCAGCTGGCGCTGACGGCGCCCGAGTTCGATCTGCAAGTGTGCGATGACAGCGAGGCCGCGCTCGACCTGGCGCATCGTCATCGCCCACACGTCATCCTGCTCGACGTCGTCATGCCGGGGCTCGATGGCCTGGCGTTGTGTCGCCAGATCAAAGCCGATGGCGAGCTCGGCTACGTGCCGGTCGTGCTGGTCACCGGTCTGCGCAGCAGCAAAGATCGATTGCGCGGCCTGGATGCCGGCGCCGACGAGTTCATCTCCAAGCCATTCGAAACCATCGAGTTGTTGGCGCGCGTGCGCGCGCTGGCTCGCACCAAACGTCTGTACGACGAGTTGCGTGCGCACAATCAGGACCTCGAGGAGCGCGTCACAGCGCGGACGTCTGAGTTGAGTTCCGCGATTCGCGAGTTGCAGGCTGCTGATCGACTCAAGTCCGAATTCATCAACAACGTCTCACATGAACTGCGCACGCCGCTGCTGCATGTCAAGGGCACCGTGACGTTGTTGCGCGATGGCGCGCTGGGTGACGTATCGAATGAGCAAGAGCGTGGCCTGGCCATCGCCGGCGAAGCCATCGATCAACTCGAGCGCCTGATCGCCAACATCGTGGATTTCGGTGATGCGCAGGCCGATGCCATCCATCCGGAAGCCGTCGAGCCTGAACAACTCTGCGGGGCGGCGGCCCGCGCCGCCGGGGCCGCGGCCGAGCGCCGCGGTGTGTTGATCGAGTGCCAACTCGACCCGAGCCTGCCCGAGGTTTGGGCCGACACCGATGCGATCGTGCGCGTCCTGCGCCATCTTCTCGACAACGCCGTCAAGTTCGGGCCGACGCGCGCGAAGGTCTGGCTGATGGCCACGCGCACCCTGGGCGGCGTCCGTTTCGCCGTGCGCGATACGGGGCCCGGCATCCCGACCGACGAGCACGAGCGGATCTTCGAGCCCTTTTATCAGATCGATGGTTCCGAGACGCGGGCCGTCGGCGGCATGGGTCTGGGCCTGGCGTTGGTCCGACGTGTGCTCAACGGCCATCAGGTCGCCGTCGAGGTCGTCAGTGCGCCGGGCGAGGGCAGCACGTTTGCCTTCGAACTGCCGCTGGCCTCTGACTTCAGGTAGAAGCGCTCACGCGCCTGGCGTGACGCGAGTGAGATGCGTGGGCAGTCCGTCGATGCTGCACAGGTTCTTCTCCTGGCGATAGTTGGCAAGACCGTCAGGGCCTTTGCGCTCCGCCCAGGCGTCCATCTGCGGCCGTTCCTCGACGTACTCGAACAACGGCACCCCGAAGCCGCACGACGTCTGTACGCGATCGACGTCGACGATCACGAGTTGTCGCGCGCCGAGGGGCACTTCGAACGGAGCGGCAAGCGTCGTCCATTCGGAGTCGGTCGGCAGCACCACACGCCCACGACCGTAGAGCCTGAGGATGTTCGGTGGCCCATCGAACGCGCACCACATTAACGTGATCCGCCCGTTCTCGAGAATATGCGCTGAGGTCTCATTGCCGCTCCCGGTCCTGTCGAGGTATGCGACCTGCGTCGGCGACAGCACGCGCAGACAATCATGCCCCTTGGGCGAGAGGTTGACATGCCCATCCGGGGAGAGCGGGGCGCTTGCTACGAAGAACAGCTTCTGGTGCTGGATGAACTCGCGGAGGTCGTCGGTGATGTGGGGATGGGTTTTGGCCATGGTGGATGCATCCGGCGCTATCGGGCGTGCCCCGATGTCCCCCGATGTGGAGCGCCGGGGCCCTACACATCGGGGGACATCGGGGCACTCCCGATTTCTTATTACGCGTACAACTCGCCGAACTTCGTGTTCAGATACGTCAGATACGGCTGAACGTCGATGCGATCGACGCCAAGCACGCGCTGCAGCAGCTGCCGCGGCGTGAACTTGCGGCCGTGCCGGTGGATGTTCGTCCCGAGCCAGGCGCGCAGCGCCGCGAACTCGCCGCGCCCGATCTGGGCTTCGAGGTCAGGGATGTCGCGCTGGATCGCGACCCACAGCTGGCCCGACAGGATGCTGCCGAGGCTGTAGGTCGGGAAGTAGCCGAACGAGCCCTGCGACCAGTGCACGTCCTGCAGCACACCCTGCGAGTCGCTGGGCACCTCGACGCCGAGGTAATCGAGCATCTTCTGGTTCCAGGCGGCCGGCAGGTCGTCGACCGCCAGGTTGCCCGCGATCAACTCCTGCTCGAGCTCGAAGCGGATGACGATGTGCAGCGTGTAGGTCACTTCGTCGGCTTCGATGCGGATCAGCGACGGCTGGACGCGATTGGCGGCGCGGTACAGCGCCTCGGCGTCGTACTTCGTGAAGTGTTTGCGGAAGACGCGTTTGAGCTTCGGGTGCACCCAGTGCAGGAAGCCGCGGCTGCGCCCGACCAGGTTCTCCCACATGCGGCTCTGCGACTCATGCCACCCGAGGGATGTGCCACGACAGAGCGGCGTGCGCTCGAGCGCCGGGTCGACCTGGTGCTCGTAAAGGCCATGCCCGAACTCGTGCATGCTGCCAAAGAAGGCCGGGCCGAGGATGTGCGGCTCGTAGCGCGTCGTGATGCGGATGTCTTGCGTGGCCGAGTTGCTGGCGAAGGGATGCACCGTCGGGTCGAGGCGCCACGATCGGGCGTTGAAGCCGAGCGGCTCGAGCACCGATTTGCACAACGTCGCCTGCTGGTCGGCCGGGAAGTCACCGCGTAGGGCTTCATCGGAGACCGAGTCGGCGTGGTCGCGCACCTTTGCCATCAACGGTCGCAGGCCATCACGCATCGCCGTGAAGATCTCGCTGATCTCGGCCGTGGTGATGCCGTGTTCGAAGTCGTCGATCAGGGCGTCGTAGCGGGTCTGGTCAGGTTCGCGCACCGCGTCGGCGTACGCGCGCTTGAGGTCGAGGATCTCGGCCAGCTTGGGTTTGAAGGCCGCGAAGTCGTTGGTGCGCTTGGCCTGCACCCAGGCGCCGTTGGCCAGCGCCTGTGCGCGTGCCATCGCCACCCGCAGGTCGGCGGGCACGCGCTTCTCGCGCTCATAGTCGTAGCGCGCTCGCCGGACGAGGGCGCCTGCGTCGCTGTCGAGCGGCTCGCTCTCCTCGAGGCCGCGCAATGCGTCGAGCAGGCCGCCGATCTCGCTTGACGTGAACTTCTCGTGGACGATGCGATTGACCGTCGTGATCTGTTCGGCCCGAACGGCGGCGCCGCCGGGCGCCATCATCGTTCGCTGATCCCAGTTGAGCACCCACATGATCTTGTTCAGGTCGTGGATCTCACTGAGCCGATCCCGCAACTGTTGGTATTGTGAAGGTAGATCGCTCATGTCGGCAGTATAGCACCCGGTTTCTGCTACAATCTCGTCACAGACGGAGGACAGCCATATGGCTCACCCCGTCTGGAGTTTTTTCGCAAAGAGGTGTGGGTTGGGACGATTGGTGAAGCCCGACAACGTCGGCAAGACGCGCGATCGTTTGATGAAAGGCATGGCGCTGACGCTGCGCCAGTTGGCCACGCGCCCGTCGCTTGACGAAACCGCTCGCGACATGGCAGCGTTTCTCACGCTCGCGTTGATCGAGATCAACGACACGATCGACGTCACCTGCGCGGCCTGGGAGAAGCGAGACTACTGGCTCAAGGCCGACCAGTTCCGCCGCGACTGGATGTGGGTGCTCCCGATCGCCGGCAAGTTTGAGGCCGTAGTGCTCGGTGATCGTTGGATCGAACTCCCGGGCCTGATGGCTCAACTGGCGACGCGTCTTGATAAGATCGTGCTGCCCAAGCGAAACACGCTCGGCGAGCCCTGGATCGGCGCGTACGCGGCCCTGCGCGAGAAGCGCGGCCTCGAGAAGTCGTACAACGTGCGCTGACGAAGGACAGAACGGTAGGCACGTCATGACCGACGACACGAGTTTGGCTTTAATCGTTGAGGACGACCCCGACCTGGCCGAGATCTTCAGCGAAGCGTTGCGCTGGGCAGGGTTTGAGGTCGAGGCGCTCGGCAACGGCGCCGATGCCCTGAAGCGTTTGCAGACGATGGTGCCCAGCGTCGTCGTCCTCGACATGCATCTGCCGGGGGCCTCAGGTGTCGAGATCTTGCGTCAGGTGCGCGCCGACGCGCGTCTCGAGCAGACCCGCGTGATCGCATCGACAGCGGATGCCCGCCTTGCCGAGACGCTCGAAGACACAGCCGACCTCGTGTTGGTCAAGCCGATCAGTTTCACGCAGTTGCGCGACCTCGCCGTGCGTTTGAAACGCTGACACGTTCGCATGTCCGACAAACGATAAAGCGCCGACCAGGACGCTCATCCTGGTCGGCGCTTTGTCGTTGGGTGGAGGTCAACACGACGCGATGGTGTCGAGCGCCGAGTCGATTGCGGCGTTGACGTCTGACCAGACATGGTCGGCGGTCGCGCCCAGCGCCTTGACCTTGGGCGAACCCTCCGGCGCGACGCCGTGGCGTGTGAGTGTCAGGCCGAGGCCGTGTTCGTTTAGCAGCTCGACCGATCGGGTCGCGGCCCTGAGACCGCCGGCCGAGTCTTCAAAGACATGGACCTGCGCTCCAGCGATCGAGGTCAGGGGTCCCGTCACAGGGCCGCCAGCGTCGACGCGGATGGCGGCTTCGATCGACTCATCCTCTCGGCCGGTCATCGCCGCGCCCATGGCCGCCAGCGCCTGCACACGTGAGGGCTTCACGAGATTGGCAACAGAAAGACCATTCCGGTGTGCGACGTAGTGCAGACGCCCCACGGCCATGATCGGGATGCCTTGCAGGCCGACGAGTTCAAGAGCGGCTTCGGCCTCCGGTGTGTAGCCGAGCGGCAGATCCCGCGCCTCGATGGGTGGCAGGCTGGGGCGGGCTGTGTACAGACTCAGGCCGAGCTGTTGTGCCTGCCATGCTCGGATCAGGCCATCGCGCGTCGCCGGGTTGAGAAACGGTCGGTCAGCTGTGGTGAGCAACGACTCGGCTTTGAACCGAGGCTCGAGCCCATAGCTGCGTCGGTAGGTCTCACTGCCGACGGCGAAGGTTTGGACGACCTGCATGCTCGGGCTTATATGGATGTCGTAGCAGTGCCCCAGTAACTCACCGAGCACCTGACGGACGGCTGGATCGAAGGAACCGGCTTCAGCCTCCTCCAGGAAGCGCTCGAGCATCGCCAGAGATGGCCGCTGCCCGGGCAGTGTGGCCGCACAGGCTCGCGCCAAAGCGCCGAAATCCGGCCGCGGGATCGCCACAGGATGGGCTTCAAGCCAGGCCGCCAGTTCCCAAAAAGTCGCTGGCATGGGCCGCGGAGCTGGCCTGAGGCGCAACCGATCGAGCAACATGCGCGCTGTGGCAATGGCGCAGGATTCCCACTCGACCGTAACCATTGCGGCCTCGAACTCGTCTATTTCGTACTGCGTCGGAGCATGATCGCCTACACCGAGGCGTTGCGCAAAGTACGCCACGGTTTTCTGAACGCCGACGTGATAGGCGCGGCTGTGCACGAGCACTCCGTCGACGTCAAAAAGAAAGAGGCGCATTGGGGACGTAGCGTCAGTCATCTGGTGTCAGGGTTGAGTGAATGGGTGCCGTCGTGGAACCGGTGCCGGTGAGGCCGATTCCTACAGTCGCGGGTCGGCTGCGCGATTATAATAGAGTGTCCGCATATCTTCGGGCGCCCGCCCGTTTCAGGAGTACTTGTGCCAAATCCAGATCTTGATCGTCAAGCGATCAATACCGTTCGTTTCCTGGCCGCAGATGCGGTGCAGAACGCCAATTCCGGCCATCCCGGCCTGCCCATGGGCGCCGCGGACATGGCCTATGCCCTGTGGGACAAGTTCCTGTCGCACAACCCGCGCGATCCGCACTGGCCCAACCGCGACCGCTTCATTCTCTCGGCCGGCCATGGTTCGATGCTGCTGTACGCGCTACTTCACCTGAGCGGCTATGACCTGCCGCTCGACGAGATCAAGCGGTTCCGGCAATGGGGGAGCAGGACGCCCGGCCATCCTGAAGTAGGCCTGACGCCCGGCGTTGAGATGACGACCGGGCCGCTCGGCCAGGGCCTCGCCTCCGCCGTTGGTTTCGCCATCGCAGAAGCGCATCTGGCCGCGACGTTCAACCGACCCGGTCATGACGTCGTCGATCACTACACCTACGTCCTGGCCTCCGACGGCGATTTGATGGAAGGCGTGACCTCCGAAGCCTCATCGCTGGCCGGCCACCTGCGCCTCGGCAAATTGATCGTCCTCTACGACGACAATCTCATCTCGCTGGCGGGCACGAACTCGCTGTCGTTCAGTGAAGACGTCACAAAGCGCTACGCCGCGTATGGCTGGCACGTGCAACGCGTCGCCGAGGGCAACGATGCAGCGGCCGTGGCGCGCGCCATCAAGAAGGCGCAGCGCGTCACCGATCGGCCCTCGTTGATCGCCGTGCGCACGATCATCGGCTTCGGCTCGCCCAAGAAGCAAGGCTCGTCTGAGGCGCATGGCTCACCGCTCGGGCCTGACGAACTCAAGGCCGCCAAGGTCAACCTCGGTTGGTCCGAGGAGATGTTCGATCTGCCCGAGGCCGCCGTCGCTCAGTGGCGCAAAGCCATCCGGCGCGGCCGCAAGGCCCAGAAAGACTGGCAGACGCGTTTCGACGCCTATGCCGCCGAGTTCCCGGATCTGGCGGCCGAGCTGACCCGGCGGTGGGAAGGCAAGCTGCCCGAGAACTGGGCCGAGGCCATGCCAACCTTCGCCGCAGATGCCAAGGGCGTGGCCACACGCAAAGCCGGTGAGACTGCGCTCAACGCCTTCGGAAAAGTTCTGCCTGAGCTCCTCGGCGGTTCGGCGGACCTCAATCCCTCGACCTTCACGGTGCTCAAGGGCGCCGGCGACTTCCAGGATCCCACGCTCGACCACGAAAACGCCAAAGGCACCTCGGGCGGCGATTGGGGCTACGCCGGCCGGAACCTGCACTTCGGTGTGCGCGAGCACGCGATGGGCGCGATCGTCAACGGCCTGATGCTGCACGGCGGCCTGATCGGCTACGGCGCGACCTTCCTGATGTTCGCCGACTACATGCGTGCTTCGATCCGGCTCTCGGCGTTGATGGAGCTCGGCAGCATCTGGGTCTTCACGCACGACAGCATCGGCGTCGGCGAAGACGGCCCGACGCACCAGCCGGTCGAGCACTACGCGGCTCTGCGCGCGATCCCGGGCCTGCGCTTCATCCGCCCGGCCGACGCCAACGAGACGGCCTGGGCCTGGCGCCTGGCGCTCGAGCACCGCGACGGCCCAACGGCCCTCTCGCTCACGCGCCAGAACCTGCCCGTGCTCGACCGCACGGTCTACGCGCCGGCCGAGGGCACGACGCGCGGCGCCTATGTCCTCAACCCCGACGTGGCCGACCCGCAGATCGTGCTCATGGCCACCGGCTCCGAGGTCCAGCTGATCGTCGGCGCCGAGAAGGTGCTGGCCTCGCGCGGCATCCGCGCGCGCCTTGTGTCGATGCCGTGCTGGGAGCTCTTCGACGATCAGTCGCTGGCCTACCGTGACTCTGTGCTGCCCGCCAACGTGACGGCGCGCGTGGCCGTCGAAGCCGGCATCTCGCAGGGCTGGCACAAGTACGTCGGCCCGCACGGGCTGACTCTGACCCTCGATCACTTTGGCGCCTCGGCCCCGGCCGACACCGTCTTCAAGGAGTTCGGCTTCACCGTCGATCGCGTGGTGGAACTGGCGGTCAAGGCGGTCGGCGAGATCTAGGAGACGAACGACGAACGACGAATGACGAAGGTTGGGTGACCACCTAACCTTCGTCATTCGTCACTCGTCCTTGGTCTACTTTCGATCACCCGAGAAGGAAACACTGATGAAACGTCTCGCCATTGCCGCCGATCACGCAGGCTTTACACTGAAGGCCCGTTTGATCGCCCTGGCTCAGGAGCTCGGTTGGGAGACGCTCGACCTGGGCACGCATTCCGCTGATACGCCGGTGGATTATCCCGACACGGCGAAGACGCTGGGCCTGGCGCTTCAGGAAGGCCGCGCGGACCGCGGGATCCTGCTCTGTGGCAGCGGCGTCGGAGCCTGCATCGCCGCGAACAAAATGAAAGGCATCCGCGCCGGCGTCTGCCACGACACCTATTCCGCTCACCAGGGCGTCGAGCACGACGACATGAACGTGCTCTGCCTCGGCGGCCGGATCATCGGCACCGAACTGGCGTCCGAACTGACCCGCGCCTATCTGGGCGCCGAGTTCCTGAACGAAGAACGACTCGTGCGTCGGCTGAATAAGGTGAAGGCGCTGGAACAGTGAGCGCAGACCGCGGACCGCAGACGGCGGACCGCGGTCCACACCGACACACCGCAGGTGCCCGTCTCCATCCGACGGCTGCGGTTCCGATGCGATCACCTGACGTCTGCGGTCCGCCGTCTGCGGTCCGCGGTCTTTCCGAAAGATTGGACGTGACCATGGCTACTCATCCTCTTGCTCAACTCGCCGTCCTGGGTCAATCCCCCTGGCATGACAACATCCGCCGCAGCCTGCTGACCAGCGGCGCGTTGA
The DNA here is from genome assembly GCA_964480865.1 of uncultured Anaerolineales bacterium. Lineage (GTDB taxonomy): Bacteria > Chloroflexota > Anaerolineae > Anaerolineales > UBA6663 > UBA6663. The sequence continues at coordinate 10,865 of CAYZRP010000039.1, forward strand.
GGAAGATGGTGCAGGCGGGCGACATCACGGGCCTGACCTCGAACCCCACGATTTTCGAGCAGGCCATTGCCGGCAGCCCGGACTACGATGACCAGATTGCGAAACTGGCGCGGGCCGGCAAAGCCGCGATCGATATCTACGATGCGATGTCGATCGACGACATCCGCGCCGCCGCCGATGTGTTCGCGCCGGTCTATCGCCGCACCAACGGCAACGACGGCTATGTCAGCATCGAGGTCGCGCCGCTGCTGGCGCGCGACACGGCGGCGACCGTGCGCGAGGCGCGCCGGCTGTGGAAGGCCGTCGATCGCCCGAACCTGATGGTCAAGATCCCGGCGACCCGCGAGGGACTGCCCGCGATCACGCAGTGCCTGGCCGACGGCATCAACGTCAACGTGACCCTGATCTTCTCGATCGAGCGCTACCGGGATGTGATGGAGGCGTTCCTGGCCGGCCTCGAGAAGCGCGTGGCCGGGCGCAAGCCGATCGATAACCTGGCGTCGGTGGCCAGCTTTTTTGTCAGCCGGGTCGATACGCTCGTCGACAAGATGCTCGATCAAAAGAAGGCCGCTGTCAGCAAGGCCGAGGGCAAGGCCTACGAAGCCCTCAAGGGCAAGGCCGCGATCGCCAACGCGACCCTGGCGTATGCCGCGTTCCGCTCGACCTTTGCGGGCCCTCGCTGGGAGAAGCTGGCGACGCGCGGCGCGCGCCTGCAGCGACCGCTCTGGGCGAGCACGAGCACCAAGAACCCGGCCTATCCCGACGTCTACTACGTTGAGGCCCTCATCGCCCCCGACACCGTCGACACCATGCCGCCGGCCACGATCACGGCCTACAAGGATCATGGTCAGCCGGCCCTGCGCCTGACCGCCGACAAGGACGAGGCTGAGAAGTTGATCGAGAAACTCGAGGAGTTCGGCATCCACATGGATGACGTCACCTCCCAGCTCGAGCGTGAAGGCGTGGCCTCGTTCACGAAGTCGTTCGAGAGCCTGCTGGCCGGCGTCGAGCAGCGCCGTCAGACCGTGCTCCTGGCCGATCGGCAGGTGACGGAGCTTGGCCGCAGCGCGGCCACGGTCTCGCGTTCGGTGGCGGCGATGACCCGCGCCGAGTTTGGGCCGAGGCTGTGGCGCAAGGACAGCACGCTGTGGAAGCCCAACGATCCTGCCCACCAGGACGAGATCAAGATCCGCATGGGCTGGCTCGATCTGCCCGAGCAGATGATGGCGCACGTCGCGCAGCTGACGACGTTCGCGGGCGAGGTGCGCCGCGCCGGCTTCACGCATGCGTTGCTCCTGGGCATGGGCGGCTCATCGCTCGCGCCAGAGGTGCTGCGTGTGACGTTCGGCGTGGCCAAGGGCTACCTTGATCTGGCCGTGCTCGACTCGACCGACCCGGCCGCCGTGCTGGCCGCCGAGGAACGGGGCGATCTGGCCCGCACGCTCTTCATCGTGTCGTCGAAGTCGGGCGGCACCGCCGAGATCAACGCCTTCAGCAGCTACTTCTGGTCGAAGCTGACCGAGCTCAAGGGCCGGCGCGCCGGCGAGAACTTCATCGCCATCACCGACCCGGGCACGGCGCTCGAGGCTCTGGCCAAGGAACGCAACTTCCGCCGCATCTTCGTCAACCCGCCTGAGATCGGCGGCCGTTACTCGGCGCTGTCGCTCTTTGGCCTGGTGCCGGCCGCGCTGATGGGCATCGACGTCGCCAGGCTGCTCAGCCGCGCGCAACGCATGTCGGCGGCCTGCGGGGCGAGCGTGCCGCCGGCGCGCAACCCTGGCCTGCTGCTCGGCGCCATCCTCGGCGCACTGACCAAGTCGAAGCGCGACAAGGTCACGATCGTCACCTCGCCCAAGGTGCGCACCTTCGGCTACTGGGTCGAGCAGCTCATCGCCGAGTCGACCGGCAAGGACGGCACCGGCATCCTGCCCGTCGAGGGCGAGGCGTTGACCCGCGCTCGCGGCTACGGGCTCGATCGGCTTTTTGTGCATCTCAAGCTTGGGCCGGACGCTGCCAACGAGCATGCGCTCAAGGTGTTGACCCGCGCCGGCCAGCCGCTTGTGACGATCGTGCTCGAGGACGTGTACGACCTGGGCGCCGAGTTCATGCGCTGGGAGATCGCGACGGCGGCCGCCAGCTGGGTGCTGGCCATCGATCCGTTCGATCAGCCGAACGTGCAGGAAGCCAAGGACAAGACCAAGGCCCTGCTCGCGACGCTGGCCGAGACCGGGCAACTGCCGGCTGCGACCGAAGTGCGCGTCGGCGACAAGGGCTTCGCCGACGAGTTGCGCCACCATCTCAAGACCGTCAAGCGCAACGACTACGTCGCGGTGATGGCGTACCTGCACGCGACGCCGAAGCGCGAGAAGCTGCTGCGCGAACTGCAATCGACGTTGCGCGACAAGACCGGCGCGGCGACGACGATCGGCTACGGCCCGCGCTTCCTGCACTCGACTGGCCAGTTGCACAAGGGCGGCAACAACAGCGGCGTCTTTATCCAGTTCGTGTGCGATGACGGCGTTGATGCGCCAGTGCCTGGCCAGCCGTATTCCTTCAGCGGGCTCAAGAACGCACAGGCGCTTGGCGATCTGCAGGCCTTGTTGGCTCGCAAGCGTCGCGTATTACGGATCAACCTTGGAGCGAACGTCGAGCGCAACTTGCGCGCGGTGCTGGATGTGCTAAATTAGCGCCCACGCCGCACAGAGTTATGCCTGACGTGGGCCGCCACTGGGCCCGCGTGGATAAGTGAATCGCTCATGAGCCGTCCACGGTCCCGCGTCCGATTCGAAGCGTCGCTCGTTCGCCCGGCCATGCGCCTGCAGCCGCGCACCGTCCCGTCGGTCGACCCATGGGTCGCCGGCGAGATGTTCGTGTCGCAGCATCTGCAGGAACGTGTCCGCGGTTTCGCGATCCTGCTCGGGTCGGAAGGGCTGCGGCGCTCGCCACTGACCGTGCAACTCCTCACAGCGCGTCTCGATGAGGCAGATCTCGGCCTGCGCTGTCAGATCATCCAGGCCATTGGCGATTACTTCGAACTGCGCGGGAGCGAGTACCGCTATCCGGCTGAAGTGCGCGCCGGCGTGGCCGCGCAACTGCGCAAGTTCGATCGACCTGAGATGCAGGCGTTGCTCGAGGCGCATCTGGCCGCTCACGAAGGGGCGGGGCGGTTGACCCTCGACGCGCAAGCGCACGTCCTCGAGCGAGTTCCAGCGGCTTCTGCACTGTTGGTCAAGCTGGCCTACGATCGTTCGGTGGCGGTTCACATCCGCCGCGCCGCGATCGACCTGCTCGGCAAGATCGGCTTCACTGATGCGCTCTCGGCGCTCGAAGGGCTGCAGTCGCGCATCGCGGGTCGCCAGGCCGGCCAGCTGGCCATGGCCTTCGCGCCCGCCGACTATGCCGACGAAGGCTCACTGCTGCCGATCCTGCAAACCACGCTCGACATCCTGCGCGACGACGCTTGAAAGACACTGAGGCAAAAGACGTGAGCCAGCGTCTCGGGGCATCGCCCTGAGACGCTGGCTCACGTCTTTTACCTCAGTGTGTAAAATGATCAGCCTGATGAAGAACCGACACCTGCGCCGGGTCAGCGCCATCCTGGCACTGACTGGCCTCCTGGCCATTGTGGGCCTGCTCAATACGTTCAGCGCGACGGCCTCGCCTCTCGCGCAGGATGCGACGCCGAGCGGCCCGTTCGTCACCGGCATCGGCGAGGGCGCGACGGTGCGCAGTGGCCCTGGCACGACCTACGACCGCGTCGGCCGGATCGTCGCCGGCCAGGTGGCCGCGGTGCTGGGCAAGGCCGTCATCGGCGCGGACGGGGCCGAGCCCGTAACCTGGCTCAAGATCGTGTACCTCGGCCCCAACGACAACACCGGCTGGGTCTGGCTCGACAACGTCGCCTTCACGGGCCAGCTCGACACGGTGCCCGACGCTCAGATCCCGGCGACGCCCACGCGTGTCACCACGCCCACGCTTGAGTTCGGTGGCATTGCGCCGACGGATGTGCCGGTCACCGTGCGCCCGCCGACGTTCACGCCGCCGTCGATCGTCCTGCGGCCCACGCTTTTGCCGGTCTCGGGCGCCACCCCGGCCGGCACCGCTGGCCTGCCGCCGATGCTGATCATCCTGGTCCTGGTCGTGGCCGGCGGCTTCTTCGGCATGCTCAGCTTCTTCGAAGGCAAACGCTGACGGCGTAGAGCGCAGGCGCGACTGGCCGCGTCAGAGGCTCAGCCCATCTCCTCATTTCAACGTGGCCAGGACGCGCTCCATGGCATCGAAGCCGGCGGACATACCGTGCGCCATCGGCGATTGCAGGACGGCGTCGCGGATCGCCTGCGAGGCATAGCGGACGCGCACCGTGATGCGCGTGCCGGCGCCGTTGTCGGCAAAAGTCACTGATGACAACGCCTCGCCTTCGTACCACGGTTCGTCGAAGGCCTCGGTTGATGCGATCTTCTCGAGCGGCACGACTTCCTGATAGACGCCGCCGAGCCCCATGCGCTCGCCGCCGGGCCCCTGCAACAGCCAGCGCCACTTGCCGCCGACGCGCACATCCATCTCGCACTCCGCGAAGCTCCAGCCCTCGGGTCCGGCCGCCCACCGCCGCACGAGCTCGGGCTTCGTGTACGCGTCGTAGACCAGGCGCCGGGGTGCGTCGAACAGGCGCGTCATCGCGATCTCGTTGTCCGAGGGCGTCGTGATCTGCAGCGCGCCGACAGACATCATTGGAGTGGTCATGGAGGATCTCCCTGAGTGTGAGGGTCGGCTTTCAGTTCCTCGAGCAGGGCGTCGAGGCGCCGATACGTGCCTTCCCAATAAGTGCGATAGGTCTGAAGCCAGGCGTCGGCCTCGGCCAGCGGCTGTGCGACGAGTCGACACGGCCGACGTTGGGCGTCGCGGCCGCGCGCGATAAGGCCCGCGCGCTCCAACACCTTGAGGTGTTTGGAGATCGCGGGCTGGCTCAGCGCGAACGGCTTCGCCAGTTCCATCACGGTGGCCTCACCAGCGGCAAGCCGCTGCAGGATCGCGCGGCGGGTCGGGTCGGCCAGCGCCGCGAACGTCAGGTCGAGGCGGGCAGGAGGCGGCGCGCTAACGGCCGTCATAGGCCCTCTGCAGTTCGGCGACATCGATCTTGACCATCTTCAGCATGGCTTCAGTGACCCGCCTGACTCGTGCGGGATCGTGATCGTCGAGCATGTCCATCAACGTGCGCGGGATGATCTGCCACGACAATCCATAGCGATCCTTGAGCCAGCCGCACGCCGTTCCGTTCCCGCCCGCGACGAGTTTATCCCACAGGGCATCGACCTCAGCCTGATCGGCACAGTCGACGAAGAACGAGATCGCGTCGGTGAACGGGAACCGCGGGCCGCCGTTGAGCGCCATGAACTGTTGGCCCTCGAGCTGGAAGACCACCGACATGACGCTGCCCGCCGGCGCCGGGCCAGCCTCACCGTAGTGGCTGACGGATACGATCTTTGAGTCGTTGAACAGTGAGACGTAGAACTCGGCGGCCTCAAGGGCCTGATGATCGAACCAAAGGTACGGGGTGATTTTCTGCGCGAGTGGCATACCGGGATTTCCTTTCTGTGATTCAGAGCTGATGGATCGCTACACGTGCGTGATCCACTGCTTCAGTACCTTGACGAGCGCGGTTTTTTGGGCCCTGACATCATCGAGGCTTTCGAAGACGACGATGGCCCGATCCGTATCGCGCCACTGAAGCAGCCCCTTCGGGTCGTCGATCGAGACCGACCCTGCGCGGATACGTGCGCCGCGATGCAGGACAAGTTGAAGGCCGTGCCTGGCCCTCAGATGGAAGGTCGCGAAAGACTCCGTCGTGCGGAAGCTCGGAGCATTCCACTTGATCTCTTCTGCGATGCTCCTGTCGACGCCAAGGATGATCTTGCGCAACGCCAGGATCTCGGCTTCATGCGGATGTTTGAGCGCCCGGATGAACGCAACCACATCTTCCGATTCTTTGCGAGCGGGTTGGCCGGTCCTGGATTGTCGTTCTGAACGTGTGGCGGGGCGGGTTGCCATGACGGAGTCCTTTTCAACGTTTTCGATCGTAGGCGAGGGTGAGCGCTCCGCTTTCGGTGGGCGTGAAGGTACGCAGACGCCACGACGAGGCGGGCAGGCCGTCGTCGAACAGGCGCGCACCGCCGCCGGCGATCTCGGGGCAGAACGTGAGGCTGAGCGCGTCAAGGGCATCCGCCTGAAGCAGGCGCTTGATCAGGCTGAAGCTCGCCAGGACGATGATGTCGCCGCCGGGTTGACGCTGTAGTTCGTTGACGACGGCTATCGGGTCCGCATTGACGAGGCGGCTGTTCGCCCAGGACGTCTCAGTCAGCGTGGTGGAGAACACGACCTTCTCGGTCGCCGAGAGCCAGCGCGAGAAAGCGCGATCGCGCGGGTCGGCGCTCTCGTCGTCGGCAACGCCTGGCCAGTAAGCGCCGAAGCCCTGGTAGTTCTTGCGCCCAAGGAGGATCGTGGTGGCGGGCTTGGTCACCGCGATCATGTGATCGCGGGCGCTGCTTGTGATGGCGTGCGGCACAATCCAGCTCATGTCATCGTCGCCGCCGGAGCCGTTCGTGCGTCCGTCGAGCGAGAGCGAGCAGTTTGCGACGACTGTGCGCTGGGCTGCCTGTTCGTCTGAGGCCATGTGTTTCCTCCTGGATGGGCAGTCAGGATGCTAATGGGCGATAGAGCTCGGTGCGCCACTGGGAGCTGTCCGGACCGGTTTCCGGGCCAACGGCGTAGTTCTCCCAGAGGTCGTCGCGCGTCTTGAGGCCGTTGGCCTTGATCCAGGCGTCGAACTCGCCCCAGGCCTCGCCCAGGCCTTCGTAGCCGCCCTGGTAGACCGTACGAGCGACCCGCGCTGCCGGCCATTCGCCAGCCACGACCCGGCCGCTGGGGCTGAGCGTCCCCTCGATCGGGGCGCCGATTTCGTAGTCGAACACGTCGGGATCCATGCGCAGGTGGTGCGTGAACCAGGGCCCTGTAGGCTTGAGCCCCTGTGCCGCGAGCGTGGACATCAATTCCTGATAGCCGGCGCCCATCGCCTGTTGGATGTCCTGACGCGGTACTGTGACATGGATTACGGCGGTCCGTTGGGCGGTCGTGTCGCTGAGGGTGGGGGTTTCAATCATGGTGTCTCCTGTTTATATAACCTTCAGGTAATATAACAAAGGAGAGCGGGGCTGTCAAGAATGAATGTTCTACCCGGCTGGAGCGCGTCAGGGCGACAAGGCTGGCGCGGGGGCAGAAACAAAAACGCGATCGGGGATGACCCGATCGCGTTTGACGCAAGCCGATGCCGCAGGACTTAGTGGCTGCAACTGCAGCTGCCGCCCTCGTCGCTCGCGGCCTCCTGGCCGGAGGTGCGGAACGAGTGGCCGCAACCGCAGGTCGAAACGGCGTTCGGATTATCGATCCGGAAGCCGCCGCCCATGAGGTTATCGACGTAGTCGATCGTGGCGCCCATCAGGTAGCTCATCGACGTCGGGTCGACGATCACGCGGATGCCGGACTGTTCGAAGACCGTGTCGAATTCACTGGCATCCTTCTCAATAGCCATGCCATACTGCATGCCCGAGCAGCCGCCGCCCGAAACGAAGACGCGCAGCCCATGATCGGTCAGATTCCGCGAAGCCAGCAATTCGGTCAGCTTCGTCGCGGCCGCCGGCAGCAGAGTCAGGGTCGATTCCTCGACAGGAAGATCGGTGAGGGTGGTGGGCAGATCTGTCTGAGTCGTCATGGGTCCTCCGGCATTGCGTGAACGATTACACCAGCCTAATGCGCGGAGATTCTCCCCGCAGGCGAAATGGTAGCAATTTCGCCCAAGGCTGTCAATAATTCATTTGCGATTCACAGCTGCCACTTCAGGCTCGTCGGGCAGCTTCGCGGGCACAAAGTAGGTGCACGAGGCGTCGCCCTCGGCCATGTGTGAGCGCCGCTCGACTGGCATACCGATCAGGGTGCTGACCAGGCGTGCATCGAGGCCACACAGTTCAGCGTGCTGTGGGGCAACTGCCTCAAACGGGCAATTGCAGGTGTGGACCACGTAGCCGCCCTCGACGGCATCCCAATGAGCGATGTAACCCTGTGCATTAAGGTACGACACAGCCTGGGCCAGGCGGTTAGGGAGTGGCGAATGGCTATCGGGGCGCGGCGCTTCCGAGACCATGACATCCGTCAGGCCGGTGAAGATCACGTTGACCGTCCGTTCATCAGCGTGCTGCTTGAGTTGATCGAGGAGGCCGCTGGCCAGCTGGTGATAACGCTTCGGAAAGTGGCCGGACGCTTTGTCGGTCAGCGAGAACAGATGCTGGGGCCGGCCACGCGTGTTGCGTCGTCGCACGACGGGCTCGCCGATCAGCTCCTCGCTGCGCAGGATGTCAAGGTGGTGGCGCACGGTGACCGGGCTCAGTTGCAGCACGTCAGCGAGCTGATCGACCGTGGAAGGCCCGTGTACTTTGAGATAGTCCAGGATCTGTTGTCGGGTCGCTTGCATAGTCCATCCGATCACATATAGACAGAATTCTAGCGGTTGTAGAATTTTTGTCAAACACACTACGAATATTGCCTGGGCGATGACGCCTCAAAACGGGCCAGGCCAAAAGGTGGGTGGGGCATAAACGGCGCATCACGAGGGCCAATATCGCTATTCGTTTGACACCAGAAAACGGCTAGATATAATTCATTTGCGAAATCTGTCACGAATGGTCACATTCGATCTTCCCTATGGATGAGCTCTATTGGGACGCGGCCTATGCCCTGGCAAAACGGCTGCAAAAAGAACATCCAGGGGTCGATTTGGCTGAGGTCACCCTGAATATGGTCTACAATTGGGTGATCTCCCTGCCGGATTTCCAAGACGAACCCGAACTTGCCAACGACGACATCCTGGAAGCGATCTATCAGGAGTGGTACGAGAGCAGGACGACCTTATGAGCAGCATCTCCAAGGAACTCGCAAATCCCGACATCCCCGTCCCCGCTGATGTGCAGGGCAACCTGATCATCACCTCCATAGACAAGATCTACAACTGGAGCCGTCGCAATTCGATGTGGCCGATGCTCTTCGGCCTGGCCTGCTGCGCGATCGAAATGATCTGCACGGCGGCGGCGCGCTTCGACCTGAGCCGCTTCGGCATGGAAGTGATGCGTCCATCGGCCCGTCAGGCAGATCTGATGATCGTTTCGGGCACTGTCACGAAGAAGATGGTGCCCCAGATCGTGCGCCTGTACAACCAGATGCCCGAGCCGAAGTACGTCATGGCGATGGGCGCCTGCGCCAGCGGCGGCGGTCCTTTCAAGGAAGGCTACAACGTGGTGTCGGGCATCGACAAGTTCCTGCCAGTCGACGTGTACGTGCCCGGTTGCCCGCCCACACCGCAGGCCCTGCTGCATGGTCTGATCACGTTGCAAAAGAAGATCGACACTCAATCGATCCGGACAGTGCGCTGGTATCAGCCTGGCGCCGAGGAGCCGATCCCGGTTCCGATTTTGGGACCGGACCTGATCGACCCGCGGCATGCCGCGTTGCTGCGACAGCGCGCGGCAGAGCAGGCCGAGGCGGCCCAGGCCGTCGCCGAGCCGACGCCGCCGGCTGCTGGTTGACCCATCGAACCCGCGACTCACGCAGAAGCAATCGACATCATGGCAACTGCTGAACTCACAAATCTATCTCTCAGGGCTGAAGACCTCAAGCTGAACGAGGCGTTTCCGGACGCGGTGAGCGTCGAGACGCGCAAGGGCTACACGGGTTACACCGTCAAAGCCGAGAACCTCGTCGAGGTCGCGACAGCGCTACGCGATCGGTACAACTTCAGGTTCCTGTCGTCGGCGACGCCCGTGCATTATCTCGAGCAGGGCCAGATGGAGATGGTCTACCATTTCTACAATCTGGATGCCGGCGGTGGCGCGATCGTGCTTCACGCGCAGACCAGCCATGACGAACCGGCGCTGCCCAGCCTGACGCCGCTCTTCCCGGGCGTCGGTTTCCAGGAGCGCGAGGCCTGGGACCTGTATGGCATCAAGTTTGCGGGCCACCCGGACCTGAAGCGCATCTTGATGTGGGAGGGTTTCCACGGCCATCCGATGCGCAAGGACTGGAAGGAAGCCTACTACGAGCAGGACACGAAACCGTTCGACACGCGTTGGCCTGGTGGGCAGGTGCATCGCGCCGAGGACAAGAACCCGTTTGGCAACAACGTCGCCTACCCGGACGGCTTCACGCTCGAGGGCTGGACGGAGCAGTCCGAACGCTCGGTGTATGAGGCCATGCCCGTCGACGGCAAGGGCGTAACGACCGAGGGCATGCAGACCGACTATGTGACGGTCAACCTCGGCCCACAGCACCCGTCAACCCACGGCGTGTTGCGCCTGATCGTCACGCTCGACGGCGAGACCATCATCAAACTCGAGCCCGTGATGGGCTATCTGCATCGCAACCACGAGAAGATCGGCGAGCGCAACACGTTCATCCAGAACATCCCGTTCACGGATCGGCTCGACTACCTGACGCCCATGTGCAACAACCATGCATATGTGCTTGCGGTCGAGAAGTTGATGGGCGCGAAGGTACCCGAGCGCGCTGAGTATTTGCGCGTGATCATGGACGAGTTCACGCGCGTGGCCAGCCACCTGTGGTGGATCGGCTTCTTCCTGAACGACCTGGGCGCGTTCTTCACGCCGGCGCTCTACATGATGACCGAGCGCGAGATGATCCTCGATATCTTCGAGGCGACAGCAGGCTCGCGCATGATGGTGAACTACATGCGTTTCGGCGGCGTCTCGCGCGATCTGCCGCCGGGTGTGCTCGACACGATGAAGGAGCTTGTGTTCGAACGTCTGCCGCGCAAGATCGATGAGATCGAGGCGTACCTCACGAACAACGAGATCATTCGTTCGCGCTGTGTCGGCGTCGCCGCCATGTCGGCAGCAGATGCGATGGCCTACAGCGTCTCAGGCCCGATCCTGCGCTCGACCGGCGTTCCCTACGACATCCGCAAGGCCGAGCCCTACGGCATCTACGATCGCTTCGACTTCAAGGTCGCCGTGGGCCAAACCGGCGACCTGATGGATCGTTACAAGGTGCGTGTGTTCGAGGCGCGTGAGAGCGTCAAGATCCTGCAGCAAGCGCTGACCCAGTTGCCCGACGGCGAGATCCTCTCGGGCAAGCAGCAATACCAGGCGCGTGTGCCGGCGGGTGAGGCCTACGGCCGCATCGAGAGCCCGAAGGGTGAGCTCGGCTTCTATATCATCTCGAACGGCAAGCCGAGCCCGTACCGCTACCACGTCCGCGCCCCCAGTTTCATCAACCTGACCTCGCTGGGCAAGGCCTGCGAGGGCTGGAAGGTCGCCGACGTGGTCGCCATCCTGGGCAGCGTCGACATCGTGCTCGGGGAAGTCGACCGGTAAGACATTGGCTATTGGTCATTGGCTATTTGCTATTGGTCATGTATCTGCAATAGTCAATAACCAATAAACAATGACGTGAGGTTCTATGTTCGGATCTGGCATTCTCAAGGGTATGGGCGTGGTGCTGAGGCACTTCCTCGGGACGTACGCTGACGACTGGCGATGGTTGTTGAATGGAGCGGGTGGCAAGTACTATAACCGCGACCCGAAAGTGCTGGCGACGCGTCAGGGGCCCAAGGGCACGGGCGCCATGACCGTCATGTATCCCGATGAGAAGATGCCGGTGCCCGAGGAGTTCCGCTTCACGCCATTCCTCGTGTACGAAGAGAAGGGCGCCGAGAAGGATTATCGCTGTACGTCGTGCGGCATCTGCGCCAAGGTCTGCCCGCCGCAGTGCATCTGGATCGAGCGCACCAATGATCCGAAGACGGGCCGACCGGTGCCGCAACCGCGGGAGTTCCACATCGACATCGACATCTGCATGAACTGCGGCTTCTGTGCCGAGTTCTGCCCGTTCGATGCGATCAAGATGGATCACAACTACGAGATGGCTTCATACAATCGAACGGTGAAGCACATCATGAACAAGGAGGCGCTTGGCAAGCCGCTGAGCTACTACGCCTCCATCCGGCCGCGCAACTACCAGGCCGAAGAGGCCGCCCGCGCCGAGGAAGAGGCCAAGAAGGCCGCCAAGGCCGCTGCCGCCGCGGCCAAGCCGGCTGCGAAACCAGCCGAGGGCGCCGCGCCAGCCGCGAAGCCCGCTGCAGCTGCCAAGCCAGCTGCTGGGGCCAAACCGGCCGCTGACGCCGCGAAGCCCGCTGAGGGCGATAAGCCGGCCGCCTGACATCCGCATTGCAGACGAACGACGACGGACGAATGACGAAGGTTGAATGGCCATTCAACCTTCGTCATTCGTCCGTCGTCGTTCGTCGTCCTGAAGGCTGACGACATGAGCGAGACATTGTTGTTGGAACTGGCCGCCGTGGGCAATTGGGTCGCACTGAGTGCCGCGCTGCGAGCACTGCCCAAGAGCCGACGCCGAACCGCCGTGCGCGCTCGCGAAGCCGACGGCGACACGGCTCTGCACTATGTCTGCCGCGGCCCCTTCGCAGATGAAGCCGAGCGCGCACGGCTGGCCCGGCAACTCATCGATGCCGGGGCCGACGTCGATGCCTGGTCAGACCAGATCGTGCCGCCGATCGCGGCTGCCGTTTACAACGGGGCACGACCAACCGTGCGGGTCCTGATCGGGGAGGGTGCTCGATTGTCTGTCGAGCGACGCGCCGGCGTGCCGTTGCTATACGTCGTCGTCGATGCGTGGGCGCGCGCCGGCCAGCCTGCGCCCGACGCCGCGTTGTCACCGGCTGAGGCGCTGGCGCTCCGCAAGAGGCTGATCGGGATTGCGCGCGACCTGATCGCAGCGGGCATCGACGTCAACGCCCGCACGAGCCGTTACCGACAGACGGCCTTGATCGGCGCCGTGGATCGACAGGCGATGCCGCTGATCGATCTGCTGTTGAACGCCAACGGCGTCGATCTCGATGTGCGCGACCATCTCGGGCTCTCCGCTCTGCATTACGCAGCGCACACCGGCGCTCGCCAACTGGCGCGCAAGCTCATCAAGGCCGGGGCCGACCTGAACCTGCAAGACAACTATGGCTTCACACCCTTGCACGAGGCCGTCGCCAATGGGCACGACACGCTGGCCCGGGATCTGGTGAACGCCGGTGCCAGCCCGCGCAAACGCCTGAGGGTGGCCTTCGGGCCGTACCCGAAGGGCGCAACCCCCGACGACATCGCGCGGCTGCGAGCCGAGGATCTTTCGCCGTGAAGGGGTGAGTGGCACAGGGCACGGTGTATGTGGAAGGCTTCACAGGACCACGAGGCGAGCCGCGCTCCTTGCATTCCACGGGCTTTGGGTGAGAATCACGCCATGCGATTGTTTCAAGCGCTTCGAATTGAGGACGGCGAGGTCGTGGCGTTCACGGGCGCCGGCGGGAAGACGTCGGCGTTGTTTCGGTTGGCCGACGATCTTGTCGAGCATGGGCGAACGGTCCTCAGCACCAACACGGTGCGAGTCGCGGCCGGTCTGACCGAGCGCGCGCCGCGTCACTTTTCGGCGTCCGAGGCCAATCGTGCCAGAGTGGAAGCGGCCCTCGATCGGCACGGCCACCTGTTGATCACGGGGCCTGTGGATCGCGCGATCGATGTGGCCGCGCCGATCACGCCGGGGTTGCTCGAGGAATTGACGACCGTGCAGGGCCTCGGCGCGATGCTGGTCAGAGCCGACGACGCCAATCGGCGCCTGTTCAAGGCCCCGGGTGCTGATGAGCCGGCCATCCCGGCGACGGCATCGCTCGTGGTGATGATGGCCAACCTCGAAGCCATCGGCGAGAGCATCATCGACCTCAACGTACAGAATGCCGCGCGCGTCGCCGAGCTGGCTGGCGTGGCACAGGGATCGGATGTCACGGCTGAGGTGTTGGCGCGCGTCCTCATGCACCCGGAAGGTGGCCTCAAGGGCGTGCCTGACGGTGCGCGTGTGGCTGTGTTTCTGAATCGCATCGATCTGCCGCGTCGGCTCGATATCGGTCGCGGCCTGGCGACGCGGCTGCTGACTGAGCCGCGGATCCACTCCGTCTTGTTAGGCACGGCGCGTAAGCCCAACGCTGTAGCCGAGGTGCACGGCCGAGTCGGTGCCGTGGTGTTGGCCGCCGGACGGTCAACGCGCATGGGGCAGCCGAAGCTGCTGATGGACTGGGCCGAGGGCGGCACGATCCTGGGAGCCGTGATCGCGCGGTTACGCTCGACATCGGTCAGTGAGATCGTTGTGGTGACCGGCTCTGATCGTGAGCGCATCGAGGCCGCCGCGCGCGCGGCGGCTGAAGGCGACCCACGTCTGGCCTTTGCCCACAACCCCGATTATGCCGAAGCCGAGATGGGCCGCTCGCTGCAGGTGGGTTTGAGGGCATTGACGACGTCGCCGCAAGCCGCTCTGGTCGCGCTTGGCGACCAGCCCTTGATGCCGGCCAGCGTGATCGGCGATCTGATCCAGCGCTGGCGTGAGACGTTGGCGCCGGCCGTGGTGCCCGTCCATGGCGAGAAGCGTGGACACCCGCTTCTGATCGATCGCGCGACCTGGCCACGGGTGATGGCGCTGGCCGCGAGTGCCAACCCACGCCAGGCTCTGACGGGCCTCGCTGTCGAATCCGTCGCCGCGCCGGATAACGCGATCCTGCTGGACATCGACACCCCAGACGACTACGACAGGGCGCGAGCTCTGTGAACGCCATGGCGCCCACCTTCGAGGTCGCCGGAGAGGGCCCAAATCTGATCCTGCTGCATGGGTGGGCCAGTTCGCGGCGACTGTGGCGGTATCTGCTGCCGCACCTGACGACCTCGTTTCGGTGTTGGACAATCGATCTGCCAGGGTTTGGCGGCGCGCCGGACCTGGGCGATTGCGCGATCGATCCGCAGGCCTACAGCAACTGGCTGGAGGGCTTTTGCCTCCAGCAGGGCATCGACGCCTGCGGCGTAGTCGGTCATTCGTTGGGTGGGGCGCTGACGCTGCAGTTCGCGGCTGACCAGCCGCGCCGCGTGAGGGCCTTTGCGGCCATCAACCCGGTCGTGACCGGTCGGGTCATCCTGCACGCGCTCGAGCGATTGCCGTTGCGCGATCGTTGGATGGCCTGGTCGCAGGGGATGTCGCAGTCGGTGCTGGGTCCGCTGCTGGCCGGACGGGCACTGGACCCCTTGCGCGAGTGGGTCTGGCCGGTGCAGCGGCGAATCGAGGATTTCAACAGCGCGTCGAGCCCGACGTTGTTGCACACCTGGAACCTGCTGACGGCCTTCGACATCCGGCCGCGCCTTGCGACGGTAACCGCCCCCGGCCTCATCGTGTTGGGCGATCGCGACATCAATGTGCCGAACAGCGATGGTCTCTCGGCTGTGGCGGCGTTGCCCAACGCCCGGCTCGTGACCTTTCGGGGCGGTCACACGCTCACCGACACCTATCCCGTCATCATCGCCCGGTTGCTGTGTGACTTCTTCGCGTCGCCTCTTATGGCGGCCAGGGCGCAGATGCCATGACCGGCCCGGCGTCGCTGCGACTGTTCATTTCGCTCGAATTGCCGTCAGCTGCACTCGTCAGGCTTGGCGAGATCCAAAGGATCTGTCGCCAGCGCCTGCCCGGCGCCGCGCTGCGGTGGGCGGCACCGCATGGCATCCATCTCACATTGCGGTTTCTGGGCCAGGTCGAGGCCAGTCGTCGGGTTGAACTCGAAGCTCTGTTGCGCGATGTCGCCAGCCGGGCGTCGGGCGCCTGCCCGCTTTCGCTCGCGGGCTATGGTGTGTTCCCGAGTGGGCGCAGTGCCCCGCGCGTGTTGTATGTGGGCTTGAAGAGCGACGATGGTTCGTTGGGGCGATTGGCCAAGACTCTTGACGACCGGCTCGAGTTGGCGGGATGGCCACCCGAAGGTCGATTGTTCCACCCGCACCTGACATTGGCCCGGATTTCGCCGGATTTGAAGCCCGCGCAGGTCGAGGGGCTGCGGCGCGACATCGCGGATCTGCCGGCGATCGAGCCGCTCGGTTTTCGGGGCGATCGGCTGGAGCTGATGCGCAGCGAGCTGGGGGCGGGCGGGTCGCGCTATACCCGATTGGGTACGGCGGCGCTATAATCGCCGAAATCCAAGTTGATCACCGATCAGGAGAAATGACCTCTGAAGACGCTTGAGTTCGCCCGTTCGCTTGTGGATGTCCTTGAGGATAAGAAGGCCGAGGACATCGTGCTCCTGGACGTCCAGGGGCTGAGTTCCTTCACAGACTACTTCATCGTCGCGACTGGCACCAGCGATCGCCAGCTCGACGCTCTGGCCGATGGTCTGGCCGAGCACATGCGCAAGAACCTGCGCCAGAAGTCGCCGCGCATCCAGGGGCAGCCGGCTGGCGGCTGGATTCTGGTCGACTGCCGCGACGTCATCGCCCACCTCTTCTCGCCCGCGCAGCGCGAGCGCTACAAGCTCGAGGAGCTGTGGCACGAGGCGAAGACGGTTTTGAGAATTCAATGAACGTGAAGCGTGGAGCGTGGAGCGTGGAGCGTAGAGCGTAGAGCGTGGAGCGAACGCTACCGCGATCTGGCGCGGTAGCGTTCGCTCCACGCTCCACGCTCTACGCTCCACGCTCCTCGCTCCACGCTTCACGCGATCTTTTCGTACACCCACCGCTCCCCGTCACGCGACCAACTCAAAACTTCGTCGGCGCCGAACCAGAGCGCGAGCTCCTGGGCTGCCGTCTCCGGGCCGTCCGAGGCGTGGATCAGGTTGCGGCCGATGTCGATGCCGAAGTCGGCGCGGATCGTGCCGGGCGCGGCGGCCGTCGGGTTCGTGGCGCCGACCGTCTGGCGCACGGCTTCGATGACCTTATTGCCCTCGACCGCCATGACAACGACCGGCGAGCTGCTGATGTAGCTCACCAGGCCGTCATAGAACGGTTTGCCCTGATGCACCGCGTAGTGCCGGGCGGCCAGCTCGGGGCTGACCTGCTGCATCTTCATCGCCACGAGCCGCAGGCCGCGGCGCTCGAGGCGGTTGATGATCTCGCCGACCAGCCCGCGCTGAACGCCATCCGGCTTGATGATCACAAGAGTCTTATCCATCGTCAGTGCCTTTCCCGTTTCGAGTGAGAGACTGCGGCGCAGAATCCCGGCGCCGCGACGTATTCCGCAAACCCGCGAATTTTAGCAGAGCTTTACGCCCGTGTGGCGCGTGTGGCCGATGACGTCTGTGTGGTGAATGGAGTTCGGCCATGACTCTGCCTTCTCAAAACCTTGATGTCCAGATCGGCCCGTATCGCGTGGTTAACCTGATCGGCCGCGGAAGCATGGCCGACGTGTACCGCGCAATCCACACGCTGACCGGACAGCCGGCGGCGGTCAAGATCATGTTCCCGCATCTGGCCCACAACCTTGACGTGGTCCAGCGCTTCGAGCGCGAGATCCAGGCCATGCAGCGCCTCGATCATCCCGCGATTGGGAAGTTGTACGGGACCTACGACTTCGAAGGCCGGCGTGCGTTGGCGCTCGAGTTCCTGGCCGGCGGCACGCTCGACGAGCGGCTGCGCGGGGTCATCGCCGAAGAGGGGCGGATGTCGATCGGCCATGTGCTGACGTGGCTGGCGCCGATTGCCGACGCGCTGGACGTGGCCCATGAACTCGGTGTGGTTCACCGCGATCTGAAGCCGGCCAACATCCTGTTCCGTTCAGGCGACCTGGCGTCGGCGGTCGTGACCGACTTCGGCCTGGCTCAGGTGACCGACTCGCCGCGGCTCTCGCACTACGGCGGCCTCGTCGGCACGCCGGCGTATATGTCGCCGGAGCAGGCGCGCGGCCTGCCGTGCGACGGACGCAGTGATGTCTATGCCATGGCCGCGATCACCTATGAAGCCCTTGTCGGGCAGCCACCGTTTGGCGGCGCCACGATGAGCGTCGTGATGAAGCACATCAGCGAGCCGCCGCCGTCGCCGCGCTCGCTGGGTGTCGATCTCCCGGCCGGGGTTGAGGCTGCCCTGATCAAAGGCCTGGCCAAAGAGCCGACCGACCGGTTCGCGACCGTCAGCCACTTTCTGCGCGCGCTGCGAGCCGCCGCCGACGAGCGCGAGCCCAGCCGCCAATCCGAGCAAACGGTGCCTGTGGCGGCACAGGGCGGTGCCGCCGGCGGAACCCCACGGCGATTGTGGGTGGGGGCGCAAACGGCCTCGTCGGCCACTGTTGTTCCGGCCACAGGCCCGGCCGGCGATGAGCCCAGCCTGCGCACGCGGATCATGGTCTTTGGCGGGCTCGCCCTCATCCTGGCGGTGTTGTTCGCCTGGGCCTGGAGCGAGTTCACGAAGCCGCCCGACATGCCGGCCCAGGCTCCGCGCTTTGTCGCGGGGTCAAATGTCGTGGTGTCGGTGCCCAACGACGCGAGCACAAGTCTGACACGCGGTTGCCCGGGTGCAGTCTGGACGGGCGTCGTCGGGTTGGCGACCAATGGCCAGAAGACGCGCGTACTTGATCGTCAGGTCTGCAGCGACTCCTGGTGGTACCTGGTCCGCATCCCAGAACGCGCCACCGCCGACTGGGACGGAACGGGCTGGATCGATGGGCAGTTCTTGAGGTCACGCTGATGGAAAACGTCCCAACTTCTGCGCTTGCACCTGAACCGGTTTTGTCGACGCGCGAAGCCGCGGCGCGCTGCCGTGTCTCAACCGAGACGATTCGCCGCTGGATTCGGCACAAAGGCCTGCCGGCCTACAACACGGAGCTTGGATTAAAGATCCGTATACGGCAATCGGATCTTGTCGCCTTTGCATCGCGCCACAACATTTTGCTGCTGGCGCCTGAAACGCACACGCCTTAGTTTTCGTTCGAATTTCCGCTGCCTTCACAGTCACTTTATAGAAGCGCCCTAACCAAAATGCTACAGTGAGGCCACGAAGAGGGTGTCAACATGCAGATCACGTTTGATATCGCCGAAGATGAGTTGCAGGTCTTCATGCCCGAAGCCGAAGAGCAATTGCAGAAGCTCGAAGACGGCTTGATGCAATTGGAGCGCTCGGGCCCCAATGACGATCTGCTTCAAGTGATCTTCCGAGCTGCCCACACGCTCAAGGGCGCGGCGGGCGCGATCGGCCACACCCGCATGACCGAACTGACCCATGCGATGGAAACCGTCCTCGACGGTCTGCGCAAGGGCCAGCACTCCGCGACGCCTCTGATGATGGAAGCGCTGCTCGCCGGTCTGGATGCGCTGCGGCTGCTGCTCGAGGAGGTCGTGACCCACGAAGTCAGCGACGTCGACCACCGTTCTCTGGTGGCCGCGCTCGACGTGCAGATGGCCACCCAACCGGCGGCCGTCGTCGCCGCCCCGGAGGCCGCTCAAGCCGAGGCCGCTCCGGCCGTGGTTGGCGAGGCCGTTCAGGTGGCGGTCGACATCGATCCGTCGAGCGTCGCCTCTGCGGCGCGCGCGCTGCAGATCATGATCACGCTTCAGGGCCTCGGCACTCTGACGGGACAGGAGCCGGGCACCGCGGACATCGAAGCCGCCAAACCCTGCCAGCGCTTCGTCGGCCAGTTGCAGACGAGCAAGAGTGCTACTGATATCGAACAGGCGCTGGCCTGGGTGTCAGATGTGACCCGTGTCGTGGTCGTGGCCGCCGGCCAGCCCATCCCGGCGCCGGCTGCACCGACGCCGCCCGCTGAAGCGGCGCCAGCGCCCGAGGCTGTGGCCGTGAAGGTCAAGGCCGCCGAGCCCCAGACCAATGGGGCCAGGGCCGCAGCCGGGCAACGAACGCCCGCCGGCGAGCAGACGATCCGCACCACCATCGAGCGCGTCAACACGCTGATGAACCTCACCGGTGAGTTGATCACCGACCGCAACCGGCTGGCGCAGATCCGCTCGAACATCGAGCCCAAGCTGCGCGGCGATACCCTGTACGAAGACCTGGTGCAGACGACCCAGCACCTGGCGCGCATCACGGATCAGCTGCAAGAAGAAGTGATGCGCATCCGCATGCTGCCGATCTCGACTGCGTTCAACAAGTTCCCGCGCCTGGTGCGGGATCTGGCCAAGGCGACGGGCAAGCAGATCGACCTGCAGATGCGCGGCGAGGATACTGAGCTGGACCGCACGGTCATCGAAGCGATCAGCGATCCGTTGATCCATCTCGTGCGCAACTCGGTGGATCACGGCCTCGAGACGCCGGAGCAACGCCGCGCGGCCGGCAAGTCGGTCACGGGCACCGTGCTCCTGACGGCCCGGCATGAAGAAGGGCGCATCATCGTCACCGTCGAAGACGACGGCAAGGGCATCGACGTCGAGGCCGTCAAGGCCAGCGCGGTGCGCAAGGGCCGCATGACCGAGGCCGAAGCTTCGGCGCTGTCGAACGACGAGGCCATCAACCTCATCTTCGAGTCGGGTCTGTCGACGGCGCGCAACGTCTCGAACATCTCGGGGCGCGGCGTCGGCATGGACATCGTTCGCTCGAACATCGAGCGCCTGAATGGCTCGATCACGATCGACACCAAGCCCGGCCAGGGCACTGTGTTTAGCGTGTCGTTGCCGCTGACGCTGGCGATCGTGCCGGCGCTGCTGGTGCGGGTCGCCGACAACACGATGGCGGTGCCGCTGCCGAGCGTGGTCGAGGCTCTGCGGGTTCCCAAGGAACAAATCAAGAAGATCAATGGCCGTCCGGTCATGCGACTGCGCGAGCGCATCCTGCCGATCGTTTACCTCGGCGAGGTGCTGGCGCTGAACGGCGGCAGCCGCAAGACACGCGCGCAGGAATACGTCGTGGCGGTGCGCTGGGGCAAGCTCGAAATGGGCCTGGCCGTCGACCGTCTGATCGGTGAGCAGGAGCTTGTGATCAAGACCATCAGCTCGCTGATCGGCGACACGCCAGGGACGGCCGGAGCGGCCATCCTGGGCGACGGGCGGGTAGCTTTGATCGCCGACGTGCCCGGGCTGTTCCGGCTGGGCGGCGCATAACACGCGACGTAACGAGGACGCACTCTGCAATGACCACTAACGACGAGAAGCTAAAGCTCTTTCTCGAGACGACCGGGGTCCAGGGGTTCCAGCACGCTGCCGAAGGCCTGTCGGGGATGCTGGGCGAACAGATCATGCCGACGCGGCCGGCGACCCGCATGGTGCCGCTGGTCGACATCCCGAATGTGATGGGCGGGCCCGAACAGGAGGCCGTGGGCATCTACCTCCAGTCGGAGGGTGACCTCGTGGCCCAGTTCGTGTTGGTGCTGCCATTCGAAAAGGCCTGCGAACTGGTCGATCTGGCCATGGGTCTGCCGGAGGGTGAGACCAAGGTGCTGGGCTCGATGGAGCGCTCGGCGCTCGGCGAGGTGGGCAATATCACCACCGGCTACTTCCTCAACCGCGTGGCCACGATCATGCACTGGGATGCTCGTCCGAGCCCGCCAGCCGTGATCGTCGACATGGTCGGCGCGATCCTGAACGTCGTGACGGCCACCGTGGCCGGTGTGAGCGATGAGGTGCTGATGCTTCAGGGCACGTTCATGCGCGCGGGCCGCGAGGTCGAGGTGATCTTCTGGATCGTCCCCGACACCAACTCGATGGAAATGTTCAAAGGGGCCACGAGCTGACATGGCCGATCAGGCATTGCCCGTAGGGCTCGGCGAGATCAAGGTCAGCGGGACGCCCGGCGACATCCTCGTCGCCTATGGGCTGGGCTCGTGCGTTGGGGTCGGCATGTACGACCCGGTGGCGCATGTGGCCGGCCTGTTGCACGCCGTTCTGCCGCAGAGTTTGAATGGCACCGAGAACGTGCCGGGCAAATTCGTGACGACCGGTGTCCCGAAGCTGATCGAGGAGATGGAGAAGGCCGGCGCCGTGCGCAGCCGTCTCCAGGTGCGCATCGCCGGCGGTGCCAACATGTTGTCTGCGCCCGGTGCGAAGCAGGCCTTCAACATCGGCGAGCGCAACGTCGCCCAGACACGGGTCGTGCTCGACTCGTTGCGCATGCGGTTGTTGGCTGAGGACGTGGGTGGATCGGTCGGCCGGACCGTGCGATTGTTCGCCGGCGACGGCCGTATGACGGTGAAAGCCCTGGGAAGCCAGGAGAAGGCGTTGGCCTGACGGCCGCGCAAGTGATGACGTTGTGATGGAGGGATGAACGATGGCGAAAATTCTGGTTGTGGATGATGCCGAGTTTCTGCGTGTGCGCATCACCAAGATGTTGACCGGCAACGGTCACGAAGTCATGGAGGCGGACAACGGCGCCAAGGCTGTCGCGAAGTATCGTGAGAACCGGCCCGATGCTGTGCTCATGGACGTGACTATGCCCGAGATGGACGGCCTGGCCGCCCTCAAAGAGATCCGCAGCGGCGATCCGAACGCCCGTGTCGTGATGCTCACGGCCCTGGGTCAGGAATCGGTCGTGCTCGAGGCGATCAAGTCGGGCGCGCGCGACTTCGTGGTCAAGCCGTTCGAGCCCGATCGCGTGCTCGCGGCGCTGAAGCGGGCACTGGCCTGAGGCAGCCACCATGATGGCAACGCGTTCACCCGATGCGCCACCCGCGGCCACCGGCGTCATTCGTGTGCTGGTGGTCGATGACTCCGCGTTCATGCGGTTCACGATCTCCAAGCATCTCAATGATGCGGCCGGCATGCAGGTGGTGGCGAGCGCTCACGACGGCGAGGAGGCCCTGGCCATGATCGCCAGGCACCAGCCCGACGTGGTGACCCTCGACGTCGAGATGCCGCGCATGGACGGGCTGACGACGCTGCGCCAGATTATGGCGACGGCGCCGCGGCCGGTGGTGATGCTCAGTTCGCTCACGGCCGAAGGCGCGCGTGAGACTGTGCAGGCATTGACGCTGGGAGCAGTCGACTTCGTGACGAAGCCGGCCTCGCGAGCCAACGTGGCGGGTGTCATGGAAGAAGTCATCGCCAAAGTCCGGGCAGCTGCACGAGTCAAAGTGGGGCGCCTGGCGCGGCCCGTGGCGATCCCGGCCGACGCTCCGGTCCCTCCGCAGACCGAGAAGCCTGTTCGTGAGCTACGCAACACTGATCGTGTTGTGTTCATCGGCTCGTCGACAGGCGGTCCGCGGGCGCTGCACACGGTGATGCAGGGGCTGGCCGCAAACCTGCCGGCCGCCGTTGTCATCGTTCAGCACATGCCGGTCGGCTTCACCCGTTCACTTGCCGAACGGCTTGACGGCGTCTCTGGTTTTCACGTGCGCGAAGCGCGCCCGGGCGACACCCTCCAGGTCGGGCTCGCGCTGCTGGCGCCTGGTGGCTTTCATCTCCAGTTCGACGGAGAGGCCCGCGCCACCCTGAACCAGAACCCGCCGGTGCAGGGGGTTCGGCCCGCCATCGATGTGACCCTCACGTCGATGGTCCCACACTACAAATCCCGGCTTGTGACGGCGATCCTGACCGGCATGGGACACGACGGAACGCAGGGCGCGACGCTCGTGCACCAGGCCGGTGGGCACGTGATCGCCGAGGATGAGAGCACGTGTGTCGTGTGGGGCATGCCCCGCAGCGTGGCCGAAGCAGGCGTGGCCGATGTGATCGCGCCGTTGACAGACGTCGCTCGCGCGATCGAACGCGCCGTGCGACGCTGAACCGAGTAGAGGCGATATGGATCTCGAGACGTACGCGATCGTCAAGCGCAACATCCGCAGCCTGCTTGACATCGATCTGGACTACTACAAAGACGAGCAGATGCGCCGCCGCCTGGACGCCTGGCTCGTGCGCTCGGGCCGCAAGACGTGGCCCGATTACTTCACGGCCATCAAGGGCTCCGAGCCCGATATCGCCAAGCTGCGCGACTACCTGACGATCAACGTCTCGGCCTTCTTCCGCGATCCCGATCGCTGGGATTACCTGCGTGACGTGGTCGTGCCGTTGCTGGTCAAGGGCCGGCAGGCCATTTCGGGCGGCACGCTTGGCGCCAAGCTGAAGATCTGGAGCGCCGGCTGTTCGATCGGCCTGGAGCCCTACAGCCTGGCCATGATGCTCGAGGAGCTTGGCCACGGTGGACGCTACGAGATCAACGCCACCGACCTGGACCGCGGGGCCCTGGCGCGCTCGAAGGCGCGCGGGCCGTACGTGGCCGAAGACACCGTCAACGTCAGCGCTTCGTTCAAGGCCAAGTATTTCGAAGCCGGTGGCCCGCCCTTCAAGGTGGTCGACCGGTTGCAGCGCCGGATCACATTTGCCGAGCACAACCTCGTGACGATGCCGCCAGCCGGCACCGACTTCGATCTTGTGCTTTGCCGCAACGTCGTCATCTACTTTACGGAGCCGGCCAAGGCTGATCTGTATCGCAAGTTCTACGACAGCCTGCGGCCCGGGGGCGTGCTCTTCGTCGGCGGCACGGAGGTTGTCTCGCAGGCCGCGCAGATCGGATTCAAGAGCGCTGGGATCTCGTTCTATCAGCGCCCAGAGGCGTCATGACCGTACAAATCGGGAAGCCCCTCACCGCGGACGAGGCCTTGCAGCGGATCGGCGAACTCCCGCCGCTGCCGGCGGCCGCCTACAAGGCCCTGGAGTTGATCCGCAACCCGCGCTCCGATGCGAGCGCGCTGGCGCGTGTCCTGTCCATGGACCAGGCGTTGGCCGGCCTCGTCCTGCGCTGGGCGAACTCGGCTTTCTTCGGCCTGCGCCACCCGGTGACCACGGTCCAACACGCGATCGTGTACCTGGGCAACGGCACGGTCCAGAACCTGGTGATCGCGGCCTCGGTGGCTTCGCTGTTCAACCGACCGGTGCCCGGCTACGGCCTGGAGCGCGGGTCGTTGTGGAAGCACGCCGTCGGCATGGCCACGGCGGCCCGGCTGGCGGCGGCCAAGCTTGGACGCGCCACGACCGAGGAGGCCTACAACGCCGCGCTGCTGGCCGACATCGGCAAGCTGGCTTATGAGCTGCTGCTGCGCGACGTCGAGCTCGCGCGGCCCGAGTGGGCGCAACTGCCGTTCGACCAGCTCGAGACGGAGTGCTTCGGGCTCAACCACGCCGATCTCGGCGCCGAGATGGCCCGCCGCTGGAACCTGCCTGACCGACTCGTGCAGGCCATCCAGTATCACCACCGTCCGATGGACGTGCCGGATCCCGAATCGGCCGGCCTTGTGGCGGCTGTGTACACCGCCGACGTGGCGGTGATGACCCTGGGCATTGGGCTCGGTAGCGACGGCATGCAGTATCAGATCGAGCCAGCCGCGCTGGAGCGATTGGGCCTTGACGATGCCCGTTTCCAGGCTTTGTTGTTACAGGTCGTGCCGGCCGTTCAGGAGGCCGAGTCTTTCCTGTCTGCGTAACTGCGGACGCCAGGCGATGGATCGCCCGCCTGTTCGATCGAAGGAGCAGGGAGTATGAGTATGAATGTACAGTTTCTGAATCCGTTTTTGGAGGCCGCCAACGAGGTCCTCAAGGCCGAGATCGGCGTCGAGGTGCAGCGTGGCGAGATCAGCCTGCAGCGCTCGGCGTTGACGGCTAACGAGGTCACCGTGCTGCTGAGCATGATCGGCCAGCTGCAGGGCGTCGTGCTCTACGGCATGTCGAAGGCCACGGCCTGCATGCTCGTGAGCAAGATGATGGGCGAGACGATCACGGAGCTCGACTCGCTGGCGACCTCCGGCATCGCCGAGCTCGGCAACGTCCTGACCGGGCGCGCGACCATCAAGCTCTCCGAGATCGGTCTGCAGACGGACATTTCGCCGCCGACCGTCATCGTCGGCGCCGGCATCACGGTCAGCACGCTGGACTTCCCGCGGCTGGTCGTCCCAATCCGATTCGAGGATCATTCGCTCGAAGCGCATCTGGCGTTACGCCTGGCCGAACCGACCGGAAGCCAGACGCACGTACCGCTCGTTCGCGGGTTGGGCGCTCGGGCCTGAGGCAGGCCCGACTGGCAAAGGACACCACATGAACGTCAAGTTCCTCAACCCGTTTTTGGAGGCCGCCTACGAGGTGCTGCTGGCCGAGGCCGATGTCCGCACGAACCGCGGTCAGATCAGCCTCAGCAAGGACGCGTACATCACGGACGATGTGACCGTCATGCTCAGCCTGGTCGGCGCCGTCGAGGGGACCGTGTTCTACGCTCTGGGCACCAGACTGTCGCTGGCCCTGATCGGAAACATGCTCGGCGAGAAGCTCGAGACGATCACGTCGCTGGCCCAGTCAGGGCTGGCCGAACTCGGCAACGTCATCACCGGTCGGGCCAGCGTCAAGCTTGCCCAGGCCGGCTTCGAGTCGCAGATCTCGCCGCCCACGCTGCTGCTGGGCAAGGGGTCGATGCTCTCGACGCTCGACATGCCGCGGCTGATCGTCGGCCTCGACTCGGAGTTCGGCGCGCTGACCGTGCACCTCGCGATCCGCGAGGGGCGCCAGGTTGCTGTGAAGGCAGCTCAGATCGCCGTTCCGGCCAGTCCCAAGTTTGGGTGATCGTCGGATCCTGGTCGCCCGTGAAGATCGCGTTGAACGAACGCTCTTCACTGTGGGTTTACAGACAACGCGGGCGACGACGGGTAACGTATGGTTAGAAAGAAGGAGACCGAAATGGAAAGTCAAGTCGTGGTGTTCAACCTGGCGGAAGAACACTATGGTGTCGAGATTGCGGCAGTGGACGGCATCATCAAGATGCAGGCGATCACCGTCGTGCCCCGGGCCCCGCACTTTGTCGAAGGCGTCACCAATCTGCGCGGCGAAGTCCTCCCGGTCATCGATCTGCGCAAGCGGTTCGGCATGGCCGTGGTCGAGAACTACACGAGCGACACCCGCATCGTCGTCGTCGAGCTCGGTGGCCAGAAGGTCGGCATGATCGTCGATGCCGTGACCCAGGTCCTGCGGATCCAGTCCGACTCGATCGAGCCGCCGTCGCCCATCGTGACGACGCTCGACAGCGCCTTCATCCGCGGCATCGCCAAGGTCGACGACAAGCTCGTGATCCTGCTGGACCTCACGCGCGTGCTCTCGCTCGAAGAGGCCAAGGATCTGCAAGCCGTGCCGGCGATGGCCTAGCGCGGTACAATCATCGGCATCCGACGGAAGCACAATGCGACACCCCGGACTGTCCTCGGCGCCAACCTTCACCGACGACAGATCCGGGGTATCGACGACGGACACGCGTTTCCAGCCCGACCCATTCGTAGGGCAGGCAGCGCGGTGACAACATGACTCCCTTGTCCGCCTCCGCAGCACCGGCAACGTCGCCGATGAAGATCCTCATCGTTGACGATGATCCTGTGCTGCGTCAGATTCTCCAGACGTATATGTCACGGGCGGGATACGACGTGGCGCTGGCCGAGAACGGCCAGACCGCGCTCGATATCTGGGAGCGAGAGACGATCCGTCTGGTCATCACCGACTGGATGATGCCGGTGATGGACGGCCCAGAACTGATCCGCCGCATTCGCGCGGTGTCAGCTCCAGCCTACACCTACATCATCATGCTCACCGCCAAGGAGAGCAAAGGTGACGTCATCTACGGCCTCGAAGCCGGCGCCGACGATTACCTCACCAAGCCGTTCAACACCGGCGAACTCCGCGCCCGGGTCAAGATCGGCGAGCGCATCCTCAACCTCGAGAACCGGCTCAACCAGACACTCCAACAGATGGAAGAGCTCGCCACGCTCGACTCGTTGACGGGCCTGCTCAACCGGCGCGCGCTCTACACCCACGCTGAAGCCGAACTGAGCCGCTCGCGGCGCGATCGTAACCCGGTCAGCCTGATGATGCTCGACATCGACCACTTCAAGCAGGTGAACGATCGCCACGGCCACCTGGTCGGCGACAAGGCGCTGCGGCTGGTGGCCGACACGCTCAAGCTGAACAAACGCCCATATGACTGGGCCGGGCGGTGGGGCGGCGAAGAATTCTTGCTCGTCCTTCCCAGCACCGACGAGGGCCTGGCGGTCACGATCGCCGAACGCATGCGCCAGCAGATCCTCGACACGCATCTGTCCGTCGCCACCGGCGTGCTGCAGCTCCACGCGAGCTTCGGCATCGCCAGCACGTCGACCGGGCTGGATCTCGACTCGAACACCAGCGAGCTCTATCACCTCGACAGCCTTGTGGCGCGCGCCGACGAGGCGCTCATGCGCGCCAAGGAACTCGGCCGCAACCGGGTCTGCGTCTACGAGCCCGACCTCAAAGTGGGTTGAGACTGACGAAGGACGACGGTTGAATGGCCATTCAGCCGTCGTCCTTCGTCAGTCTGAAACCAGCACGCGCGCCTCTCGCGCCCAGAGGGTGGCCACCAGTAGCGAGCGCTCGTTGAAGGCCAGCAGCCAGCCGGCCACGGAACTGAGCGGGCCGACCAGGCTCATCAGCGCCACGTCCCCTGACTGCATGATGGCCAAACTCTGAGTGCCGATCTGGGCGATGAGCGTCGTCCAGGTCATCACCTGCAACCCGCGCAGGCCTCGGCCGAGCAGGCCGTTCAGTCGGGCCGGGTCGGGGTTCGACACCGCTTCGACGCAGACCACGACAGCCAGGGCCTGAGAGATCGCATCGAGCACGCGCACCCCACTGATCCCGATGGCCCACGATCCGCCCAGACCAGACAGCATGGCATCCCATACATCCATCGTCATCGCTGCCAGGGCCAGCACTTCCATCACACGCGTCAGGATCGTCAGCGCCAGCGACGGCCCCTGCTTGAGCCAGCGCAGGACGGCGGCCCAACCGAACAACGACCAGCCCACGAGGATGAGCAGCCCGACCGCCTGTCGCGGCGACGTGAACCCGGACGAGACGGCCTGATCGCCAACAAGACGGCCGACTGACGAGCTGACCAGAGTCAGGCTGACGATGCCGATGGCGACAATGGGCAGCCAGCCGGTCATCGCCACCAGCCGACTGCGGGCGCTCCTATCGGCCGGCCCACCGGCGAGACCCGCATCGGCTGCCTGGAACGCGACGCCGACCACAAGCAAGCCGTTCAAGACGGCCAGGATCGTCATCCACACCCGCGCGAAGCCACTCAGGTCATCCATCGGGACGATGGCGAACCCGAAGATCAGGATGGCATTGACGACCGCCATC
Organism: uncultured Anaerolineales bacterium; assembly: GCA_964480865.1. Lineage (GTDB taxonomy): Bacteria > Chloroflexota > Anaerolineae > Anaerolineales > UBA6663 > UBA6663. The sequence continues at coordinate 39,855 of CAYZRP010000039.1, forward strand.
CCGAACACCAGAAGCGCGCAGAACCGAACGGCCAGGCTATAGCGTGACACTGACGAACTCATAGCTCACCTCCTGTACAACGCGAATCAGTCGGCCCGGACCGGTCCGCCCGGCCGCGTCGGCGTGGGGCGCGTCGGCGTCAGGGTGGGGCCGGGGACCGGCGTTGGCGTGGCCGGCACCTGAATGGGGCGTGGTCCGGCGAGATCGGGAACAGGGTTTGGTGTTGGAGTCGGCGCGATCGGGGCACCGACGGTGGGCGCGGCCCCCGGCACGTTGACGTTGAAGGACTCATAGTACTGTCGGGATGCCGCGGCGCCCGCCGGCCCATCGGCGACGTTTACGATGTAAAGATCGACGCGCACAGGCGGATCAGTCGGATCGATCGGCAAGACGAGCGTGGCGGCCTCGGCCCGCGCGATCGGGTTGGGATCGAGGGCGTCGATCGAGTATTGAATCTGACGCCCGCTGCGTGTGATGACCGTGGCTGCCGACGACCAGTTTGTCGGAGTGGCGACCTCATTGGTGGACGGGTACTGGGTCAGTCGCACCACGACCTGATCGGCATAGTAATCGATCGCATAGTCGGCCCGATACGTGAGCCGCACGTTGGTCAGCCCCAGTTGATTGTCGACTGCTGCGGTGCCGTTGAAGGATTTGCCTGCCAGGCTGCCGCCGCGGGTGACTAGCGGGCCGCTGATGGAGGGGCCGTTCCCCTGTGACATCGGTCGGGCCCAGACCTTGCCGCCACGGCCCGGTGCCGGCTCGGTCAGCCCATCGACCAGTCGCGTTTCGAGCCATTCGTAGGACTCTGCGACCTTGTCGAGATAAGCGGCGCTGCTGAGCAGATCCTGGCCGCGTCGCTGGTAACCGGTCAGCCAGCCCCCGAACGCGATTTCGAAGGTCGCCTGAGCCCCCGAGCTCCAGGAACTCCGCAGGCCTTCCAGGATGCCGTTCAGGCGCACAACCGTGTCCTGGTGGGCCCCCGAAGATAACGTTCGACATTGAGCCCCAAGTCGGCGCACGATCTCGGGTTGGATCCGCAAAGACATGTCGGTTTTCCTGTGAGCGGCCGGAGGATTGATCAGGTGGCCGCGCACTCGGACCAGGATATCTCGTACCACACAGAACGCGTCCACGAACAGTCCTCGCAACGACGATTCCGGTCGCTTCGGGCTTTCACCGCGCCTTTACGCGCCGCGTAAACTCTTTACGCGTCGTTTATGGCGACGCCCTGGCCCGTTGATTATGATGACCAAGGCTTAAGGGAATTTTCTGTGAAGCTCGTCGGATCGCACTCAAGTTTGCGCGGGATGTGCCGAGAGGCCGGAAGGGCGGCATCGGTATGATGCACGTCCTGGCCATCGGCCTCAGCGAAGACCTGGTGCGAGGCCTGGACTCGGCGCTGCCGAACCACCGCGGTGGCGCGACGGCCGACTGGGCCGACACGCAGACCGACTGCCGCCGGCGGCTCGATGAGGGCACCCACTACGACGTCGCGGTCCTCGACGTCTCGGCCACGATCGGCGCGGCGGACGTCCTCGACCTCTTCCTGCGCGAGCGCCCTGATTTACCCTTGTTCGTCGTGGCCGACGTGGAGCGCGAGGCTGAGGCGCGCGCCGCTGTGGAGCGGGGCGCCGCCGACTATCTCCTCGTCCGTCAGGAATCGCTCGACCGCCTGACCCGCGCCATGGGCCGCATGCTCGAACAGGCCCGCAACCGGCGCATGGTCATCCGCCAGACCAGCCTGCTCAAGGCCCTGCTTAACGTCACCCAACAGATCGCGGCGACCCCGGAGCTGGCCCCGATCCTGGCCGCCGTTGTCCGGGAAGCCCACCTTCACCTCCGCTACGAGTTCGTAGCGGCCTATCTCAAGGAAGACGACGGTCGTCTGGCGCTATGTGCGGTGGCCGGTCTCGACGGGCGTGTGCTTGGCCCCGCGGCCTATCGTATCCCGCCAGGCTACGGCACCGCCGGGCGGGCCGTGCTGACCAACCGGGCTGCCGTGGTCGAGCAGTTCGCGGGCCGCGGCCAGACCGGCCTGCGCCCGAGCCTGGGCCTCGGAGCCGTGATGTCAGAACTGTCGGTGCCGATCCGCGATGGCAATCACGCCATCGGCGCGCTGACGATCGCGGCGCAGCGCCCCGGCCAGTTCGGCCTCGAGGATGAGCGCACCCTGTCACTCCTCGCAGAACCGCTCACGGCATCGTTGCGCGGCATCCATGCCTTTCAGCGTGAGGCCGAGCGCGCCAAGCGCGAAGCCTTGCTCTCTCGTGTCGCCAGCACCGTCAACGGCAGCCTCGACCTGCAGCAGGTGCTTGGCCAGGCGGTCGCCGAGGTCGGCGAGGTGCTCAAGGCTGATCTGTGCGCGCTCAGCCAGGTCGATCTGGGCGCCGGGCTGCTGTTGACCGAGCACGAGTATGTCAACGCCTCGCTCGGCGAGCGCCGTTCGCTCAAGAAGCCACAGCCGCTCGGCCACAGCCTCAAGCCGCTGGCGCACTGGCTGCAGACCGGCACGGTCGTCACTGCCACCGAAGGCCAGGTCGATCCCGTCCTGCAGGAGTGGTGGAACGACACGTCCGGGCGCTTCGGCCTCCGTAGCGTCGCCTGGGTTCCGATCCGCACCCAGCTCGAGGACCGCTACTACGTCCTGATGTTGATGCAGGTGACCCATGGCCGGCGCTGGACCGAAGACGAGCAGACGCTGTTGCGCGGCATCGCCGGCCAGCTGGCCCTGGCTCTGCGCAACGCTCAGTTGTTCGAGACCACGCAGCATTCCGCCGCCCAACTGCGCGCCAAGAATGCCGAGCTGGAGGCCTTCGTCTACACGGTCTCGCACGACCTGCAGGCGCCGGTTGTGTCGATGCGCGGCTTCGCGTCGCTGTTGCAGACCCGCCACCGCGAGCAGTTCGACGAGCGCGGCGCGCTCTACATCGACCGGATCGCGGCTAATGCCGAGTACCTCAGCCGATTGCTGAATGACCTGCTCGAACTGTCACGCGTCGGCCGGTTGGAGGAGCCTGACGAAGTGCTCGGCGCTGGCGACGTCGTCCGCGCCGTGCTCGAGGACCTGCAGGCGTCGTTCAAGGAGCGCGGGATCGCGGTGGTCACGCCGGCCAGCTGGCCGCAGGTGCGCTTCTCGCGCGTTCGCCTCCGTCAGGTTTTTTCGAACCTTGTGTCGAATGCGATCAAGTTCCTGGGGACACAGGCACAGCCGAAGATCGAGATCGGCTGGCGCGCGATGGTTGGCGAGCCGGCGCTCGTCGAGTTCTGGGTGCGCGACAACGGAATCGGCATCCACCCCGACTATCACCAACGCGTCTTCCGCCCGTTTCAGCGGCTGAAGGTGGTCGAGGTGGATGGGACGGGTGTGGGCTTGAGCATTGTCCGCCGCATCGTCGAAGGACGCGGTGGAGCGGTGCGCGTGGAGAGCGCCCCGGGGCATGGCGCCACGTTCTCTTTCACGGCGCCGTGGGTGGCGTCCGAGTCTGCGGCCGTGAGGCCGCCGCTCGATCTGGATGAGCTGGAGGTCGAAGATGTGGCCGCGGGAATTGCGCATCCTGCTCGTTGAGGATAATCCCGACCACGCGTTGCTCATCCAGACGACCCTGGAGGGCAGCAAGTACTCGCCGCACATCAGCGTGATCGGTGATGGCGAGCAGGTGCTGAACTTCATCGTTTCGGATGTGGCCGGGCGTAACCTTGTGCCGCCGCCGGACCTCGTGTTGCTCGACCTGAAGCTGCCCAAGGTCGACGGGCTCGAAGTGCTCAAGGCGATGCGGGCCGCGGCCAACTGGCGCCAGGTCCCAGTGGTCGTCCTGACGACCCTGACCCGGCCGGTTGACATCGACGAGTGTTATGCGAACGGCGCCAACGGCTATCTGTCGAAGGCCGTCGGCCCCGAGACCTTTACATCGAGCGTGCGTGACGTCGTGGAGTACTGGCTCCGTCTCGCCGCTCGACGCGAAGCCGGCCGGCGTTGGGCCGCCGAACGCGCGGCCTCGCTCGGCAGCGAGGGCGATTGGGAAGCGGGCCCGGCAAGTTACACAATGCCGAGCGGCTCTTTCGACGATGACGCGACCCTGGCAGGGGCGCAGGTGAGGTGAGCGTGACGAACAAAACCGGTTTGCCGCGGGTATTGTGCGTGGACGACGACCGGCGTACGCTGGATATCGTGACGCGGATCGTGTCGCGGCTCCCCGTCGAGTGCATCTCGACTGACCAGCCCCAGCACGCGCTCGATCTCGCGCGCGCTCAGGCTCCCGATCTGCTTGTGCTCGATTTGATGATGCCCGGGATCATGGGCTGGGAATTGCTCGCCAGGATCCGCCACGACAACCCCACGGCGAAGATGCGGGTCGTGGTGGTCAGCGCCAAAGACGACGCAATCGAACGCACAATTGCCAAGAACGTGGCCCAGGTCGATCTCTTCATGGGCAAGCCCTTCGACACGGATGAGTTGGCCTCCTCCGTGGCGCAGTTGCTCGACCTGGGTGGCACGGCAACAGGGCCGAGCGAAGGTCAAGACGTTGAGGTCGTCCAGTCATGAGCGAGACGCCTCTTTCGGTCCTCATCGTCGACGACAACGACGATCACGCCCAGCTCGCGCTCGAGTTCCTCAAACTCTCGGGCCCGTATCAGGTCGACATCGCCGATTGTCTCGAGGCGTTGTGGGAGAAGCTCGCGGCGAACCGCTACGACATCGCGTTGCTCGACCACAACCTGCCGGACGGCACCGGTCTGGATGCTCTGACGCGCCTGCGCACGCTGCCCGACGCGCCGCCCGTGATCATGGTGACGGGGCGGGGCGATCAGCGGGTGGCCGCGCAGGCCATTCAGCGCGGCGCGATCGAGTACCTGGTCAAGGAAGGCGATTACCTCCAGACCCTGCCGGCGCTCGTCGAGAAGGCGGTGCGCAACTATCAGGCCATCCAGGCGGCGCGGCACTCGCTCGAGCGCGTGCACTATCAGGCCATGCTGCTCGACAACGTCCGCGACGCCATCGTGGTCTGGAACACGGAAGGCACGATCACCTACTGGAGCCGCTCGGCCGAGGCGCTCTTTGGGCGCGCCGCGACGACCTGCCTTGGCCTGTCTGCGGCGGCCGCGTATTTCGGCTGTTTCGACCCAGTCGTGGCGGCGCCGGCCGGCGAATCGACCCAGACAGATGTGGAACGTCGTTACTGGATGCCCGGTCAGGACCGGTCGATCTGGGTCAGTTCCACAGTGACCGCCTTGCAAGATCCCGACGGACGGGTGACCGGCTACATGGATGTTTGCCGCGACATCACCCAGCGCAAACATCTGGAGAGCCAGTTCAAGGTCGCGCAAACCCAGTTGGCCGAGGCGACCCGGCTGGCGGCCATCGGCGAGCTGGCGTCAGGTGTGGCGCATCAGATCAGCAACCCGCTCACGACCATCATCGCCGAAGCGCAGTTGCTGCTGCACCAGATGTCGCCGAAAGACGAGAACCGCGACTCGGCCAAGGCCATCGAGCAGGCCGGTTGGCGCGCGCAGCGGACCATTCAACGCCTGCTCGACTTCGCCAAGCCGGCGCACGGGCTTGATGACGACGTCTCGGTCAACGCCACGATCGAGCACGCGATCCACCTGATCGGCGGCCACATCGAGTCGCTGGGCGGTGTATCGCTCTCGACCGAGCTCGACAGCCTGCCGAGTGTGCGCGGGTCGAGTCGACAACTCGAAGACCTGTGGGTGAACCTGCTGTTGATGGCCCGCGACGCCACCGCCGACGGCCGACCGCACCAGATCCAGGTGCGCTCGCGACTGTCAGGCGCTCAGGTGCAGGTCGAAGTCAACGACGATGGCGCCTTGATCCCGTCCTCAAAGCTTGGCTCGATCTTCGAGCCCGACTTCGAGGGCTTTGAGAACGGCCGTGGTTCTGGCCTTGAACTGAGCCTGTGCCGCGAAATCGTCCGCCAACACCGAGGTCGGATCTCGGTGGACAGCGACGCAAGCGGCGGCACAACGTTTACAATTCTGTTGCCGACGGAGGGCACGAACAATGGAACACGTTGACGTCTTGGTTGTGGATGATGAGGAGATGGTCGCCCGCTCGATCGAGCGAACCCTGCGCGGCCACGAGTTCAAGATCACTGTCGCGAACAGCGGCGTGCAGGCGCTCCAGACGGCGCGCCGCAAGCCGCCGGCGATCATGCTTCTTGACGTGAACATGCCTGGCATGGATGGCTTCGCGGTCTGCCGCGAGGTGCGCAGCGATCCGCTGCTCTCCGACACGCCGATCCTCTTCCTCACGGCGCGCAGCCGCGATGAGGAGAAGATCGCGGGCTTCCGCGCCGGCGCCGACGACTACCTGACCAAGCCGTTCAATATCGACGAGCTGCTGATGCGCGTGCGCGCGATCCTGCGCCGCTCGACGCCGAAGTCCGACAACGGCGCGGCGGCGGCTCCGACGGTCGAGAGCCACCTGATCAAGGTCGGCGAGTACGTCCTCGACACGCGCGCCTACAAGCTCAACGGCCCGCGCGGCGAGATCCAGCTGACGCCCGTGCAGTATGACCTGTTGTATCATCTGATGAGCCATCCGGGTCAGATCTTCTCGCCCAACCGCCTGCTGCAGGAAGTGTGGGATTACCCGTCGGATGCCGGCAGCCCCGATCTGGTGCGCGTGCACGTGAAGAACCTGCGCGAGCGCGTCGAGGCCGATCCACGCAACCCGACCTTCATCCGCACGGTGCCCGGGCACGGGTACATGGTCGGGACTGACTGATCTGGTATGGAAGGATCCAGGACGAGTTCGTTCGTCAACGATCCCGCCGAGTAGACGGTACAGGACGCAACGTCGCGCAAGACCATCGGAGAAAGTTGTCGCGGATGATGCAGCGCTCCAAAGGCATCATCCGCGACGATCCGAAGATGACGGGATGTCGCTTTCGCGGACAATCGTTGCGATTGAGACGGAACTCCGATGACCCTGCCGACCCGGCCCGTGATGACTGATCCGGCTCAACCCGAACCTCTGGATCCGCAGGACGATCTGGCGTTGATCGACGCCCTGATCGAGATCCTGACGGCGTCGCCCAACGTTGAACTGACGTTGCCAACGGCCGCCGAACGTCTGTTGTCAGCCTACGGTCGCAAAGGCGCTGTGCTGGCGCTCGACCCGCCCGGCGCGCACCGATCTCCCAACATCCTCTACGTCGATCTCCCGCCCGTCTGGTCCGACATGATCCACGACGCGACGAGCCCGCTCATGCGTCTGGCGATGGCGGCGCTTGAGGGTGAGGCCGCGCCCGAGGCGGAGGCCGGGGTGCCAGATCTGGCCGGAGTCGTGCCGATCACGACCTCGGCGCTGCAGGTGGGCGTGCTGGTCGTACACGGCGCGCCACTGAACGACTCGGAGCGCAAAGGCATCCAGGCGCTGACGCGCTACATCGGCAGCACCACGCGGCTTGGGCAATGGTACGCGGCCGCCCACGACCAGCGCATGGAGCTGGCCAAGCTCAATCGTCTGTCCGAAGTCCTCAGTGCGCAGCCCGACCTCGACGAAATCCTGACGACGCTCTCGGAAGGCCTGCTGCAGCTGCTCAAGGTGCAGGCGGCGGCCGTGCTGTTGCTCGACTTCGAACAGGTCTGGAAGAAGGACCTGGCCGATCCGCCGGATACCTGGAGCGTGGCCTTCCATCCGCAGACCAAGGTCGGTTTGCTGGGCGAGATCGCCCACACGCGTCGCCCCCTGATCGTGCCAGATGTGTCGGCCGAACCGCGCTTCATCCCGGCCCTCGATGGGATCCACGGGATCGAGCTGCGTAACCTGATCTGTGTGCCGCTCGTCGCCCGCGACCAGCGCCTTGGGGCGTTGCTTGTCGCCAACAAAGAGGGCGGGGGCTTCGACGACGGCGACCTGGAGCTATTGACGTCGCTGGCTGCCCTGGTGGCCAACGCGTATTACACGGCCCGGTTGATCAATCGTCTCAAGGAGGCGAGCGGCGAGGTCGAAGCCAGCCGGGTCGAGATCGCGCAGTCGCGGCGCACGCTACTGGCGCTCTTCGACGGCATCCCGAACCCGCTGTACATCGTCGATCATGAGTACACGCTGATCGCGCTGAACAAGACGGCCGCGCGCACGGATCGCATTCGGGCGGGCGAGGCTGCGCGTCGTGAACCGATGGACCTGGTCCGGCGGCGCTGCTATCAGATGCTCTACAAGCGCAAGGAGCCGTGCGAGGGCTGTCGTGTGGCTGAGACATTGCGCGCCGGTCAGAGCCAGCATCGCGAGGTTCAGCAGCAGATCGATGGAGCGAAGCGCCGCGACTGGGAAGTCGACACATACCCGATCCGCAACGACCACGGCGAAGCCGTCCAGGTGATCGTGGCCGAGGTGGACGTGACCCAGCGGCGCGAGCTCGAGCACTCACTGGCGCAGTCGAAGCAACTGGCCGCCGTCGGCGAGTTTGCCGCCACCTTCGTGCATCAGGTGCGCAACCCGTTGGTGGCCGTGGTGGCGAACGCTCAGCTGTTGGTACGCGAGCTCAAAGATGAAGACCATAAGGGCATGGCGACCGACATTGCCGAAGCGGGCATGATGGCCAGCCGCGTCCTCGAAGACGTGATGAACTTCGCGCGCAAGGACGACTTCGTCGTCGAGCCGTATGACCTGAACGCCACGGTGCGCAAGGCCGTCACCGTGATCGAGGCGTCTCTCCGTGACGTGCCGGTCACGATCGATTGCCAGCTGGCCGAGGGCGTCCCCCAGATGCAGGGCGATTCTCAGCATCTGATCGACGTCTGGCAGAACCTGTTGGCCAACGCCCGGGATGCGTTCGACGGGGCGCCTGGCACAGTCTCCATCCAAACGCGCTGTCAGAATGGCCACGTGCAGGTTGTCATTGCCGACAACGGGCCCGGCATCCCGCCGGAGCGTCTTGAGAAGATCTTCCAGCCCTTCTTCACCACCAAGAAGCGCGGCAAGGGCACGGGCCTCGGCCTGGCCTTCGTCCGGCGCATCCTCGAAGCCCATCGCGGCCGCATCTCGGTCGAAAGCACCGTCGGCCAGGGCACTGTTTTTACGGTCGTTTTACCGACGAACGGGCAGAGTGCGTAGGACGTGGGGGGGGGGGGGGGGGGGGGGGGGGGGGGGGGGGGGGGGGGGGGGGGGGGG
>CAYZRP010000040.1:0-3376 GCA_964480865.1 uncultured Anaerolineales bacterium
GCGTGGAGCGATCACGCTATCGCGCGGTAGCGTGATCGCTCCACGCTCCACGCTCCACGCTCCACGCTCTACGCTCCACGCTCCACGATTACAACCGGACGCCCTGGACAATATTGAGGGCCGTCACCGCGGCGAGCTGCCGGGCGGCTTCGAGGTTCTTGGGGTCGAGCTGGACGGCCTTCTCGAGCGCCGACACAGACCCGGGGTAGTCCTTCATCTGCTTCATGGCCACGCCGGCGCGCAGGTGGTTGACGGCTGTGCGCGGCGCGATCTCGACGGCGCCCGAGTACATCTCGAGCGCGCGCTCCCACTGCTTGCGGGCCTCGAAGACCAGGCCGAGCTCGCGCAGGATCTCGTCGTTTTGCGGCGCGAGGTCGCGGGCCTGGAGCAGGTGGCTGAGGGCCTGGTCGAGCTGGCCCTCAAGCCGGCAGCAGTGCCCGAGCTTGAGCAGGTGCCTGGGATTGCGCGGCGCGAGCGCCTGGGCCTCGCGGAAGACCGCCAGGGCGCGATCGGCCTGGTTGCTGGCCAGGAGCGCCTCGCCGTAGGCCGCCTGGATCTCGTCCGAGCGCGGGCTGGCGCCAACCGCCTGAGCCAGCACGTCGGCAGCCTCGCGCGTCTTGCCCTGGCTGAGCTTCATGCGGCCCAGCGACAGCCAGATCGGGCTGGAGTCGGCGGCCTTGGCGGCTGCGGCGCGATAGGCGCGCTCGGCGGCGTCGCCGTCACCACGGGCGGATTGCACCTCGGCCAGGCAGGTAAGGGCCGCCGCCTCGTTCGGGTTCAGGCGCACGGCAGCCTCCGCGCGGCTGTACGCGCCGGCGAGGTCGCCCAGCGCCAGGCTGGTGCGGGCGGCGCCGAGCATGGCCGTGATCTGGCCGGGTTGGAAGCTGAGCGATTTGTTGAAGCTGCGCGAAGCGTCGCTGTGATCGCCCAGGGTGTACTGCGCCTGGCCGAGTTCGGCCCACAACGCGGCGTCGGTCTCGGCATTGTGAGCGGCGCGGCCGAGGTAGTCGACGGCGCCGGCCCAGTCGCCGTCGTGGGCAAGGGCGCGGGCGAGGTCGGCGTTGTACTCGGCGTTCTCGGGCTGGAGCTGCGCGGCCTGCTGGAAGTGAGCCAACGCCCCGGCACTCTCACCGTCGGCGCGCAGCCAGCCGCCGAGCACGTGGTGCCAGGCCGCCGCATCCGGCCGCAGGGTGATGGCCTTCTGGAGCATGACCTCGGCCTCGGCGTTGCGATCGGCAACCTTGAGCGCGCGCGCCACGTGGTAGTAGGCGTACGGATTTGTCGCGTCATCGGAGATGGCGCGGTTGAAGTGCGTGATGGCGGTCGCCGTGTCGCCGGCCGCTGCCTCGGTGAGGCCAAGCTGCAGCGATATGTTGGCCGGATCAGCGCCGTTGTCGAGCGCGAGCATCAGGGCGCCGCGGGCACGGTCGAAGTCGCCGGACTTGCGTTCGGCGGCGCCGAGCGCCTGATACAGGTTCGCGCGGTCCACCGCGCTGGCCTGATCCTGCGCGATGCCCTCGAGCATCTGTACGGCGTCGCTGACGATGACGCCCTTGGGTCCTTCGCCGTTGGGCGTGACCACGGCCCCGGTCGAGACCTGCGCGGGCGCGATCGCCTTGGCGCGGCCCATCCAGTAGCGCACCTGCTGCGGGTCGGCCCCGAAGGCCGAGGCCTGCTGCAGGGCGTTGTAGACGCGCGGGAGGTGCAGGTCCGACGCGCCGGCCTCGCGTGCCTTGAGGCCCGAGACGGTCTCCAGCTCGGCGTGCTCGGCCAGGGCGACCAGTGCCTCGGCCTGGGCCAGGTGGGCTTCAGCGTCGCGCGGGGCCAATTCCACCCACTTTGCATACGAGTCGACGGCTTCGGCCGCGCGGCGCGCCTTGAGGAAGACGCGTCCGGCGCGCTTCTGGACGTCGATCGACTCGGGGCTGAGGCTGACGGCCTTGCGCATCTCGCTTGCGGCTTCGGTGACGTTGCCGGTGCGAGTGAGGGCCTCGGCCAGCATCGCCAGCGGGCGGCCGTCGTCGGGCGCGAGCCGCACGGCCTGGCGGTAGAGCGTCACGGCCTTCTCGTTGTCGTTGCGCCGTTCGTAGACGTCACCCAGCAGCATGCGTACATCTGGATCGCCGGGCGCGGCCACCAGCGCCGTCTCGAGGTGATGGGCAGCTCGTTCGAGATCGCCAAAGGCGAGCGCAGCGCGGGCCGTCTCGCGGCCGAGCGTGGCGTTCTCGGGCTCAGCCGCCAGCGCGGCTTCGAGCGCCAGGAGCGACTCGGCGGGCTGCTCGAGCTTGAGGTACGCGTGACCGAGCCGCTGTAGCGTCTTGCTATGCGTCGGCGCAATCGTCAATGCGCGCTGCCACAATGTCAGTGCGGCGGAGGTGCGGCTCAGGCGCCAGAGCGCCTCGCCGGCCTCTGAGAGCGCGTCGGTGTTGGCCGGATCGAGCTCGGCGGCGCGCTGATAGGCGGCCTGGGCGGCTTCGTAGCGCTTCGTCTTCATGGCCGCCTGGCCAAAAGCCAGGTGAGCGGCGGTCAACCGCGGGGCAAGCCCGACGGCCTGTGAGAGCGCCTGGTAGGCGTCCTCGACCTCGCCAAGGTCGAGCATGGAAGTGCCGGCGGCGAGATAAGCATCGGCCGACTCGGGCGCCGAGGCCAGGGCGTGGTTGAACGACTGGCGCGCTTCCTCAACGCGGCCCAGCTTGAGCAGCGTGCGCGCTTCGGCAATGTGCAGCGACGGGTTGCGCGGCTCGATCGAGATCGCGGTGCGCCATTCCTGCAGAGCGCGGTCGAGTTGGCCGGCACGGGTCAGGGCATCGGCCAGGCGGGATTGCGCCTGCGGATCCTGCGGGGCCAGCTTCAGAGCAGCCTCAGCGCTCGACACCGCCTCGTCCTCCAGGCCGCTCTGCAGATACGCCTCAGTGAGCGCCACGTGGATGGCGACGTTGTGCGGCGCGCAGTTGCGGGCGTCGGTCAGGGCCGTCACCGCCATGTCGCTGCGCCCGAGCGCGAGCGCGGCCTGGCCGAGGCCGAGCGACCAATCCGAACGGGTCGGGTCGCGGTGCAGGGCCTCACGGTAGTGCGCCAACGCTTCCTCGGGATCGCCGTTGAGCAGGTGCGCTTCGGCGAGCAGGGCGTAGGTGTCGGCGTCGTCGGGCGCGTGGCGCAGCCCTTCGGCGAGCGCGCCGATGGCCTGCAGTGGCCCGGCGCTGATCTGCTTGGCATTGTGCAGTTTGAGCGTGATGCGCCCCAGGTCGGCGTAGACCTCGGCCGTGTCGGGTTGGGCCATCGCCGCCTGCTGATAGGCTGCGCAGGCTTCGGCGTCCTGGCCGTTCTCTTCGAGGGCTTTGCCGAGCTCATGCTGGGCCGTCCAGTCCGTCGGCCG
>CAYZRP010000040.1:3476-47942 GCA_964480865.1 uncultured Anaerolineales bacterium
CGTTCTCTTCGAGGGCTTTGCCGAGCTCATGCTGGGCCGTCCAGTCCGTCGGCCGGAGGGCCACCGCCCGGCGCAAGGCATCAACCGCTTCCGGCGCGGAGCCGTTGCGGCGGAGCAGGGCGCCGAGGCGGCGCTGCTCCGCCTGTCCGTTGGGATCGACCGTGACGGCGTCGCGCAGCACGGCGATGGCTTCAGCCGGCTGATTCTGCTTCTGGTACAGGTCGGCGAGGTCCGACAACAAGCCACGGACTTCGGCTTCCTGGCCCTCGCGCACGTTTTTGGCGGAGGCCGCCGAGGTCTTGATCGCCTGCCGCCCGGCTTCGAGCGCGGCGGTGGCTCGATCCAGATCGCCCTGCGCCAAATGATGGCGCGCGATGGCTCGCCACGGCGCCGCGGCGCCCGGCTGCTGCTGGGCGGCGCGCATGAAGTGTTCGTAGGCGGCCTCGCCCTGCGACGTGGCGGCCTCGATCTCGCCCAGGATGACGTGGGCTTCCGCCGAGGCGGGCGTATCGGTCTCGATCGTCAAGACGTGCTGGGCGGCTTCGCGGGCGCGAGTGGCATCGCCGCGACCGAGCTCGGCGCGGGCCAGGCCCAGGCTGGCAGCGATGCGCTTGGGTTCGTGGGCCAGCGCGGAGCGGAAGTGCGGCGCGGCCTCGTGAGCGGCGCCGGTGTGGAGCAAGGCGTCGCCCAGCAGCACGCGGGCATCGACGCTGTGCGGCGCGACAGCCACGGCTTCGAGCGCGGCGGCGCGGGCCGAAGCCCAATCGCCTTCGTTGCCGGCCCACTCGGCCTGCAGCAGATGCGGCTCCGCCTCGGCGCCGGCGGCGCTGACGGCGCGCGCGAGCAGTCGCGTGGCCAGGCGCACGTCGCCGAGCTCACGGGCGAGCCGCGAAGCCGTCGTCAACGCGCCGGCGGATACCGGCAGATCGAAGCGGATGTTGTTGAGCGCTTCGAGCGCTGCATCGCGGTTGTTGAGGGCCGCATGGCCTTGAGCGGCCAGGACGGCGGCGTCAGGATCGTCGTCCACGTCGGCGCTGATTAACTGCAGCGCCGCTTCAGGCGTGCCCGCCTTGAGATGAGCGCGTGCCGCGCCCAATCGATAGGTGGGATCGTCGGCAGTCTGGAGGGCGGTCGTGTAGCTGGCGATCGCGGCGTCGAGGTCGCCGGCTTTGAACTGCAACTCGGCACGTGAGGCGGCCAATCGGGCGCGGACGTCGCCGATGTGCGACCAGGCCGTCTCGATGGCGTGCTGCGCGGCGCCGAGGTCGCCGGTGCCGGCCCACAGCCAGGCCGAGTCGAGCGAATACGCCAGCGTGTCTTGCGCGGGCAGCGAGTGCGCGGCCATCCGGCAGAGCTGTTCGGCCAGGGCCGGCTCGCCAAGTTCGCGCAGCGTCGACGTGAAAGCCAGCCAATGCTTGGCCGGGCACTCGGGCGCGGATTGTTGGATCAGGGCCACGATCCCGGCCGGTGAGAGGTTGGCGGCCACGACGAAGCCCGCCACCGCGGCTGACTCGAGCGATGCGTTGAGAAGCGCCTCGAGCAGATCCGTCGGTTGCTCAATCAGGCCCCAGACATACTGGAGCGGCAGGCGCCAGCGCTCGGGCTGAGCGCCGGCCTCGATGGCCACGCCGTTCCAGTCCGACGCCGCCGACGCGCGCAGCCGCAGCGCGAGCGCCGCAGGCAGGGCGTGTCGGATCGGGTCCAACGCGGCGGATGGCGTCGCCAGGGCAGCATAGGCCGCGCCGGTCTGGTCGTAGCCGTCGCCGAGCAGATACGACTCGGGGTCGCTGGTGACCTCGGGGTAGCGCGCGCCGAAGGCGATCATGGCCAATCGACCCGGGCGCCAGTTGGTTTCAAAGTCGGCAGCGGCAGCGAGCCAGGCCTGGAGCGCCTCAGGCTCGTGGGCCACCTCCCACAATTCGGGGACGAGCTTGAGCCGGCGGGTGGCTTCCGCCCACCGGGCTTCGGGCAGGGCCGCGAGGATTGATTCAACGGGTGTCATGACGCCTCTCTACTGCCAGGATCTACCGGCGCGCGTGTGGGTTCGACTAGAAAGCGACGAGCAGGCGGTACGCGGCGGCTTCGAACAGCGCGCCGACGATGACCAGCACGATCGCGTTGCCCGACGAAGTGCGGATGAGGTTGTTGACCGCGTCGACCAGCGCTGTGGCGTTGCCGACGATCGCGCCGATGTCGTCCGTCAGGGCCTTCTGGCTGAGTTTGGCCGATTGGGCGGCCAGCACCTGGGCCTCCTGCCGGAACGGCCCGCGGATCAGCATGAACATGCCGGCCCCGAGCGAAATCAGGCCGAACGTGAAAAACGTCAGGCCCATCATGATGCGCAAATTGTCGACGGTGAAAGTCTCGGCCATGGGTTCCTCCAGTCGCGCCAATCCAGCGGCGCGGATCTCCTGGAGGACTGTCTGTGCAAGCGGCGTGCCAGACGCCAACGAAACCTAACGAAGAGCGATCTCCGACATCGGGAGTGCGAACGGCGACTCTCGGCCAGCCAGGCGCCTCATCGCTCTCCCGATGTCTTATTCCGGCGCCAGCGCGCGAACTCCTCCGCCAGGGTGCGCGACCGACCTGAAGGAAAGACATCGGGAGAGCGATGAAGCGCCTCGGTCCCAGAGGCTCACCGTTCGCTCTCCCGATGTCTCAAACAGACGCGCCGTTCGCGGTCCGGGGGGCGATCAACCTCCGCTGATGGTCACGACAAAATGCACGTCGCTCGTCTCGCCGAGCGGTTGGCGCAGCTTGAGGATGCTGGTCTCGCCGTCGACCACCACGGCCAGGCCCGGCTGCAGCCGATCGCCAACCACGAGCCGGGCCTTGAGCCCCGGGTGACGGGTCTCGAGGTCGTCGATGACTTCGGCCACGGTGGAACCGGCGGCCGGCAACGTTGCACGGCCGCCGGTCAAGGGGCGGAGCAGGGCGGGCACCCAGACGGTGGGCATGTTCTCAGCGTGCCTGCAGCGCCGCCACGATCCGGCCCGGCGACATGGGCAACTCGGTCAGGCGCACGCCGATCGCGGCGTAGATCGCGTTGGCCACGGCGGCCGCCGGCGGCACGATCGGCACTTCGCCCACACCGCGCACGCCGAACGGATGACCCGGGCTGGGCACCTCGACGATCACGGCCTCGATCGCGGGCAGGTCCAGGCTGACTGGCATACGGTAGTCGAGCCAGTTGGCGTTGGCCAGCCGGCCCCGTGAGTCGTAGACGTATTCCTCGTTGAGCGCCCAGCCGATCCCCTGAACGGCGCCGCCCTGGATCTGGCTGGCGACGTAGTCGGGATAGACCGCCTTGCCCGCGTCCTGCACGGCCGTGTAGCGCAGAATCTGGACCTTGCCGGTCTCGGGATCGACCTCGACGTCGACGACGTGCGCGGCAAACCCCGGCCCCGGGTTCGACGGCTTCACGGCCGCGCTCGCGACGACTGGCCCGCCCAGGTCGTCGAGCTGCGCAGCAAGCTCTTCGAAGCTCACCGTCTTATCTCCGCTCGCGAACACGCCATCGCTGTACGTCACGGCATCAACCGGCACATCCCACAGCAACGCCGCGCGCTCGCGCAGCTTCGTCTTGAGCAACTGGCCGACGTCATGGGCCGCCCAGCCCGTCGCGAACGTGGTCCGGCTGCCGTACGTGCCTTCTGTCTCGCCGACCGAGTCGGTGTCGGCGACTGTGGCGCGCACGCGCTCGATCGGCAGTTCGAGCGCCTCGGCCAGCTGCATGGCCAGCGCCGTCCGTGAGCCGCCGATGTCGATCGAGCCCTCCAGCAAGCTCACCGTGCCGTCGGCGTTGACACTCGCCGACGTGCTCGACTTGCCGCCGTAGTTGCCCCAATAGCCGGCCGCCACGCCACGCCCGCGTCGCGCGCCGGGTTTGGGCGACTGATAGTGCGGGCTGCACTGCGCGGCCTCGAGCGTCTCGATCAGGCCGATGCGCTGATAGGCGACGCCGTTGGCCTTGCGGTCGCCATCACGAACGCCGTTCCGCAGCCGAAACACGATTGGATCCACGCCAAGCTTTTCGGCCAGTTCGTCGACGACGGTCTCGCTCGCGAAGGCGGCGTTGGTGCCACCCGGCGCGCGGTACGCGGCGGTGCGCGGTTTGTTGACGACGACGTCGTAGCCTTCGATGCGCACGTTCGGAATTCGGTAGCTTGCGAAGATGCCCTCCATGCCCGACGTGACCGGCGAGCCCGGGTAGGCGCCGGCTTCGTAGATCAGCACGGCCTCGGCCGCGATGATCTGTCCGCCGGCTTCGACGCCCATCTTGACGCGGATGTGCGAGCCCGAGGTCGGGCCCGTCGACGCGAACACGTCCTTGCGGCTCATCGTCAGCTTCACCGGCCGGTGCCCGCTCTTCTTCGAAAGCAGCACCGCGAGCGGCTCGAGGTATACGCCGATCTTGCCGCCGAAGCCGCCGCCGATCTCGAGCGGGATGACCTTGATCCGCGACAGCGGCCACTTCAGCACCTGCGAGACCTGCTCGCGCACGCCGAACGAGCCCTGCGTGCTGCACCAGATCGTGGCCTGGCCATCGGGATCAACCTGGGCCGTGGCATTGTGCGGCTCGATGTAGCCCTGATGCACCATGGCCGTATCGAACTCGCGCTCGACGATGAGGGTCGCGTCCTTGAAGCCCTGTTCGACGTTGCCCATCTCGTCGAGGTAGTGCCCGGCGACGTTGGTGGCCGTTCCGCCGCGCTGGCCCAACTCCGAGGTGCGCAGATCATCCAGCAGGATCGGGGACTCGGGCTGCATCGCTGCGCGCACATCGAGCACCGGCGGCAGCACCTCGTAGTCGACCTTGATCAACGCCAATGCGGCTTCGGCGACAGGCAGGCTCGTGGCCGCGACAGCGGCGATGGCGTGTCCGAAGTACAGGGCCTTGTCGTGGGCGAGCGTGTTCGCGCTCTGATAGCGGAGGTTGATCGTGCTCTCGCCCAGGTCCGCGATCTTGCTCTCGACCTCGGGCAGATCCCGGCCCGTGACCACGGCACGCACGCCCGGAAGCGCCTCGGCCGCGCTCGTGTCGATCGACCGAATGCGGGCGTGCGCGTGCGGGCTCCTCAGCACGGCGCCGAAGAGCATGCCGGGCAGGTGGATGTCGGCGCCGTAGCGCGCGCGGCCCGTGACCTTTTCGATGCCGTCCTGTCGAATCGGATTGCTGCCAATGACGCGGAAGCCTGCCGATGTCTTCTCGCTCATGCCCGGGCCTCCTCATGGCTCATGGTCTCGGCGGCAGCCAGCACGGCCTTGACGATGTGGTCGTAGCCCGTGCAGCGGCACAGGTTGCCGGCCAGCCATTGCCGCACGTCGAGCTCAGTGGGGTGCGGGTTGCGATCCAGCAGCGCCTTCGACGCGACAATGAACCCCGGCGTGCAGAACCCGCACTGCAGCGCGGCGTGCTCCAGGAACTTTTGCTGCAGCGGATGCAGACCGTCGGGCGGGGCGATGCCTTCGATCGTGGTCACCTGTCGACCCTGGATCTCGGGCGCCAGCACCAGGCAGGAGTTCACCAGCGCGCCGTCGATGAGGACACTGCACGCCCCGCAGTTGCCGTTGTTGCAGCCCTCTTTGGCGCCTGTCAGGCCGAGCGTATCGCGCAGCGCTTCGAGCAGGCTCTGTCGCGGTTCACACAGGAACTCGACGGCCTCACCGTTGATCGTCGTTTGAATGTGAGTCTTCGAGGTCATGGCTCAGGCCCTGGCCCTTTCAACGGCGCGTTCGATGGCGCGCCGCATCAGGACGGCGCACAGGTGCGTTCGGAAGGCGGCGGTGCCGCGGACGTCGTCGATCGGCCGTGCCGCCGATTGCGCGATGCGCGCCGCCTCGGCGATCGTCTCGGTGCTGACCGGCTTACCGGCCAGGTACTCGCCGGCCTCAGCGATCAGCAGCGGCGTCGGCCCGACCGCGCCGAGCGCAAGCCGCGCCGACTCCAAGGTGCTGCCATTTGCCGACAGCGTGACGGCCGCCGCAGCACCCACCACGGCAATGTCCATCTCGTTGCGAGGGATGAAGCGCAGATAGGCCGCGCCGAATCGGTCCGACGGAGCGGGCACGTCGACCCAGGCCAGGATCTCGCCGGGCTGCAGCGCGGTGCGCCCCGGCGCCACGCAAAACGACTCGACCGGGATCGTACGCGGCCCGTTCGGCCCGACCGTCGTGCAGGTCGCGCCATGAACGATCAAGGCCGGGATCGAGTCAGCGGCCGGCGAGGCATTGCAGAGGTTGCCGCCCACACTGGCACGAAACTGGATCTGCACTGCGCCGATCACGCCGAAGCCGTCGACCAGGCCCGGGTAACGCGCCGCCACAGCCGGGTCGTGGCAGATGTCGTAACACGCCGCCGCCGCGCCAATCCTCAGCCCGCGCTCCGGGTGATCCGCGACCGTCCGCAGTTCCGGGATCTGTTTGACATCGACCACAAGGCCGACCTGACGCCGGCCCTCCCGCAATTGGGGCAGCAGGTCGGTGCCGCCCGCGAATGGCCGCGATCGATCCGGGTCTTTCGCTAACAGGGCGATGGCCTGATCGAGGCTCATCGTCTCGACGTATTCAAATGCCTGCATCGGGGATCTCCAATTATGGGGTGCCGATGCCTAAGTGTACAACAAACAAGAGGGTGTTTGCCCGATTTTGGGCGGTGGGTCGTACGCGACGAACGTGAAGGCCCGCTCTCGACCTATGTCGGTGGCGCGGGCCTCTGCGATAGTGGGATCGGTGCTGGCGGCCGGTGAGGGCGTGGGCGTGAGCGCCTGTGGGCGGGCGACGCATGCGTCGCCCTTGCGACGATGGACGGTGGCGCCTGTGAAGCTGGGCCTTGACAGGGATATGGAGTCGATCGAGCCTTGCCTCGCCCCTCGCCCCTCGCCCCTCGCCCCTCGCCCCTCGCCCCTCGCCCCTCGCGCTTACGCCGTCTGCTTCTGCTTCTGCCACCAGTCGACGATCTCGGGCGGGAAGTTTCCGGCCTCGAGCTGGTCACCCTCGGCGAAGAGCATGGCCCGCTCGACGGCGTTGCGGAGCTGGCGAATGTTGCCCGGCCAGTGATAGGCACGCAACATGGCGACAGCGTCGGCCTCGGCCCCCACGATGCGCTTGCCCATCTCGGCGTTGAAGTGCTTGATGAAGAACCCGACCAGCGAGGGAATGTCCTCGGTGCGATCGCGCAGGGCGGGGAGCCGCATCTGCACGACGTTGAGCCGATGGTACAGGTCCTCACGGAAGAGCCCCGCGCTGACCATGTCGGCCAGATCGCGGTTCGTGGCCGCGACGATGCGCACGTCGACCTTGATCTCGGCGTTACCGCCCAGGCGACGCACCGCGCGCTCCTCGAGCACACGCAGGATCTTGGCCTGCAGCTCGGGCTTCATGGTCGAGATCTCATCGAGGAACAGCGTCCCGCCGTCGGCCTGCAAGAAGAGGCCGTCCTTCTTCTTGACCGCGCCCGTGAACGCGCCCGCTTCATAGCCGAAGAGCTCGCTCTCGAGCAGGGTGTCGGTGAAGTTGGCGCAGTTGACCACGCGCAGCGGGCCCTTGGCGCGCTTGCTGATCTGGTGCAGGGTGTTGGCCATCACTTCTTTGCCGGTGCCGGATTCGCCCGTCAGCAACACTGTGGCATTCGACGGCGCGACGACCGTCATCTCATTCATGAGCTTCTTCATCGGCACGGTTTCGCCAAAGACATACGACTGCAGCGGGTCGCGCCGGCCGCGCACGTACTCGAGCTCGCGGCGCATCGCCAGGCTCTCAAGCGCACGATCGAGGCTCTGCTTGAGCCGCGCCATCTTGACCGGCTTTGTGAGGAAGTCGTGGGCGCCTGAGCTCATCGCCTGCACGGCCATCTCAATGTCGCCATAGCCCGTAATCATGATCACAGGCAGGTGCGGCATGTCGCGATGCAGACGCACGAGTAGATCAGGGCCATAGCCGTCGGGAAGCTGGACGTCGAGCAGGATGATGTCAGCTTCGCCCCGGGCGATGCACTTGTCGGCCTCGGCCACTGTCGCGGCCTCACGCACGTCGTATCCGCTTTCGCGCAGCAGACCACCCAGGAACTCGCGGGCGTTCGCTTCATCCTCGACGATCAACACGGTAGCTTTCACGTCAATACCTCCCCGATCGACTGCGCTCAGGCGCAATCGCGGTCACTCTTGCAGAATAGGCAGCGTTACTTTGAAGGCGGTGCCGGCGCCCGGGTAGCTTTCAACATCGATCCCGCCGTGGTGGATCGTGATGATGCGGCGGCAGATCGCCAGGCCCAGGCCGGTGCCATCCGCACGGCCGGTCACATACGGATCGAAGATGCGCTTGACCATGTCGGCCGGGATCCCGCGCCCACTGTCGTGCACGACGGTCTCGACCGCCGGCTGCCCGGCGCGCTGCCCGATCTTCATCCACAGCGTCAACGTCCCGCCGGCGGGCATGGCCTTGACGGCGTTATCGATCAGGTTGGTGAAGACCCGCTCGATCATCTTGAAATCGGCCAACACGATCACGGCCTTGTCGGGCGGGTTGAATGTCACCTTGACGTTGTGCTTGCCCATCTTCGGCGCCCAGCGCACGAGCAGACGGTCGAGCAGTTCGTTGAGCGTCACGGGCTCCATCTTCGGATCGATCGGCTTGGTCCAGGCGAGCAGCTCGCCCATCAACGACGACAGGCGCTCGGTCTCGTCTTCGATCTTGTTGATCTGCACCTGCGCCGGATGTTCCTCGGGCAACTGCGCGCCGATCATCTGCACGCCGAGCGAGATCGCGTTGAGCGGGTTGCGGATTTCGTGCGCGAAGGTCGCCGTGGTCTGGCCCACGTACGCCAGGTGGTCGAGGTGCTCGCGCTGGGTCTGCGAAGCCTGCTCCTGCGAGAGGTCGTGGAAGACCAGGACGAAACCGCGGCTCGGCGCGCTGAGCTTGCGCATGCGGATGTAGGCCGGGAAGCTCTCGCCGTTGCGGCGGTTGAGGTGCCCGCGTCGATCGAGCGACGACCACTTGGCCTCGGGGTCGAGCATGGCCTGGATCGCGGCCGTCAGGGTCTCGTCCGGCACCAGCACGTCCTGGAAGGGCAGGCCGACGACTTCCTCGGGCCGATAGCCCATCAGGTTCGCGGCCGCCTGGTTGAGCTCGTCGACCAGGCCGAACGAGTCGAGCATGACCACGCCGACGTCGATCTGCGAGTGCACGGCCGCCAGCTGGTTGGCGCGCAGCGTGGCGAGGCGCTTCTGGTCGTCGAGTTGAGCCAGGCGCCGGATCTGATAGTGAAGTTGAGTAACGTTCTGGGCCGCGAACGACAGGAACACGTTCGCGCGGCTCGGCTGTGGGTTCGACGGCCGGTACGCCACAAACAGAGCGCCGAGGAAGTTCGGGGCCTGCCCGAGCGGATGCGCGAGCAGTTGCGCCCAGCCCGTCGCCCGGCAGGCCTGCGCCAGGAAGGTCTCGCTGCGTTGCGAGGCCGCCCAGCGGAACGGCGCTTTCAGTTGCTGCGCCTCGGCCGGGCCGAGCGTGCGCGGGAACGAGTCGGGCACGCCGTCGACGCAGCCAAGCACGAACGTGTTCGACGACTCTGGGATCAGGTACAGGCCGGCGGCGTCGGCGCTGAGGGCTTCACGCGCGATCGACGTGGCCAGGTTGAGCGTGGCCGGCGTCGGCGACTCGAACAGCACCGGCAGGCGTTGCAGTTCATGCAGCGCGACGTCGAAGGCCGCGCGTTCGCGCTCCTGCTGGCGCCGCTCGACCGAGGGCGTGAGCAGCACGATCAGGGCGGTCTCGCCGTTGAAATCTTGAAACGCCGTGGCGCGCAGGTCGACCTTCTCGGGCGGCCGGCCGACGCGGACGCGCAGCGGGATGTCTCGTAGCTGAGCGGTCTCGCCCGGCTGCAGGTCATGCAGTTGCTTGACGGCGTCCGGTGACGCCACGACCTCGGCCAGCGCCTGCTCGGCGACTTCCTCGCGCGTCCAACCGGTCAGGGCCGCCGCGCGGGCGTTGCTTGCCACGAACGTGCCCGACTTCGGCAGGATGACGAAGGCCGGGCTCGGCATCTGCTCGAGGACGTGCTGAAAGCGCGCATCGCCGGCGCCCTTGCCCGAAAGCAGGTTGCGGAAGCGGTCGAGGGCAGGGAGCGGCGAAGTCATGCGGATAGCCAGCCGATCGGGCCCGAGCGTCGGGCGTGAACGAGCGTCGCGGTTGTCCGGATATTGTAGCGGTTGCGGCTCAGGCGACAACCGCCATTGCCGACGCACGATGACGCAGGTTGGCGGGCAGGATGCCGAGCATGTTGCGGTACTTGGCGACCGTCCGGCGCGCGACGTCGATGCCGTCGCGTGAGAGCACGTCCGCGATCTCGTCGTCGGTCAGCGGCCTGTGCTCGGCCTCGATGATCTGGCGGACGCGGTCGCGCACCGACAGGCTGCGGTCGAAGAACTTCGAGAGCGGCACGATGCGGCCCGAAGGCAGGGCGATGGTCTTGCTCGCCACGGCGCGGCTGATCGTGCTCTCGTGCACGCCCAGGGTCTTGGCCACCACCGAGCGGGTCAGCGGCTTGAGCGAGCCGTCGCCGTTGAGGATGAAGTCCTTCTGGTGATTGACCAGGATCTCCATCAGCCGGCGCATGGTGTGATTGCGCTGCTGCACGCATTTGGTGATGAGCGTGGCGCGTTCGACAGCCTGGGCCCACTTCTCCTGCTTGCCGGCGTCCTGGTCCTCGAGAGCTTGCATCGCGGCGCGCAATGTCGGGTTGACGCGCAACGTCCCGGCCAACGGCGTGAAGATCTCGACCATCAGGGTGCCAGGCACATCATTGGCGCGGCGCTGCATGGTCACATTGACGTCGGCTTCGTGGTAGGACGGCAGTTCTTCGGTCGGCGTCTTGCCGTCGCCCCAGTAGGCGCGGCCGGGGTAGGGCGTGAGGTTGCGCTGGATGAAACGCGCGGCGAGTTCGACGGTGGCCAGTGGGCTGCGCAGCTGGCGCGCGATCTGGCGCAGGTCATTGCGCGCGAGAAGATCGAAAGCGTCGACGATGATCGCGCGTGCGAGGTTGCGCAGGCTCTCGTTCACTGAACCCTGCAGCGCCTCGATCTGGATCAGGAGCGACTCGATCGGGCCGCGGGCGCCGACGCCGACGGGCTCGGCGTGTTGGATCAAGCTGAGCACGCGCTCGACCGTCGCCAGCGGTTGCCGTAAGTAGGCCGCGATCTCCACAGTCTCTTCCTGCAGCAGGCCGTCGTCATCGAGCTGGAGCAGGATGTAGGCCGCAATCGGGCGCTCCTCGCGCGTCAGATCGGCCGCGATCTGCTTGAGGATGAACTCGTCGAGGCTCTCGCGCGTGTGGGCTTCATAGCTGTCCGCGCGATCATCCTCGGCGCCGCCGTCTCGTGAACCGAACGACTGCCGGGTCGACAGATAGATGACGGGCGCGCCGTCGTCGGTGGGCCGAGCGCAGGTCGGGCAGGGGTGCTGGGTCAGGCGGCGGCCGCAGGTTGGGCAGCGCATCTCGTCGACCAGCTCCAGCGCCGGGTTCTGGTTCAGCTCATTCATGAGCGTGTTCTCCAGCTCGGTCGTGTTGAGCTGAAGGAAGGCCATGGTCTGAGCCAGATGGGCCGTGGTCTGTGGTCGGAGCTCGTGCGAGATGTGGTGTCGAAGCATACTGGCTCTCCTGCCCCGGGATATCAGTCGTGCGGGGTTATGTCCCTGTTGTGCAAGAAGCGTGCCAGACCCCAACCATTCATAACTGGATTCTAACCGGATCGGGTACGAATGCAAGGGGAGAAACACGGATCCAGTCAGGGCGGGTTTTGTACGACCAAATCCATCCACTTTTGTCGGAAAAGATGGCCCTTTTGGCCCTGAGCCCGTCACCCATATTGACAACCCCATCGATTTGCATATAATCATCTCTGTGACCGGTCACACATCGAAGCGCGGCACGACGAGCGGGCGGGCAACCATCCGCGATGTCGCTGCGCTGGCGGGCGTTTCCAGGCAGACCGTCTCACGCGTGATCAACGCCGAAGGTTATGTCGCGCCAGAGACCCGGGAGCAGGTCGATCGGGCCATCGCCCAGCTCGGCTTTCGGCCCAACGTCAACGCCCGCTCGATGGCCTTAGGGCGCTCGCAGTTGATCGCCTGTATCGCCCCCAATCTGACCGACTACACCTTTGCAAGCATCATCAACGCCGCCGAAGTCGAGGCGCGTACCCTGGGCTACGGGGTAGTGTCGTCCTCGGCTGAGACCCGCGCCGACTTCGCCGAATTGCTCGACCGCCTTGTCGCTCAGCGCCGTGTGGACGGCGTCCTGGTCATCAACCCGTTCGACGGCCGCGAGGCGGAGCTGGCCGGCGATACACCGGCCCTGGTGATCGGCGCGCGCTCGATCGATCAGTCGCACCCTGCCATCACGCTCGACGAAGATGCCGCCGGCCGGCTGGCGATCCGCCATCTGCTTTCGCTCGGTCATCGGGTCATCGGCATGATCCAGGGCCCGACCGACGAAGATTGTGTCCAGGTTCGCTCCGGCGGAGCGCTGGCCGAGTTGAGCGAAGCCGGGCTTCCGCTGCCCGCGCAGCGCCTGGTGACCGGCGACTGGTCGGCGACCTCCGGCTATGACGGTGCTCAGGCTCTGCTGGCACAGACACCTGACATCACCGCCGTTTTCGCCCAGAACGACCGCATGGCGATCGGCGCGATGCGGGCGCTGCGTGAAGCCGGGCGGCGCGTCCCCGAGGACGTGTCCATCATCGGCTTCGACGACATCCCGTTGGCCGGTTACCTTGACCCGGCCCTGACCACCATCCAACAGGACTTTTCCGTGATGGGCCGCCACGCGGCCCGCCGACTGATCGGCGCTCTCGATCAGGAACACCTGGAGCCGACGCTCGAACGGATCCCGGCGACCCTGATCGTGCGCCAGTCGACGCAGCCGCGCGCGTAACGGCGCGCTGGCTATAGGAGGTGAACCGACCCTAACTGAAGCTCAGTCTCGCCCATTCAACTGACCGACCCGTTTCAAAATTCAGGAGAAGCCCTTCAATGAACCGCAATTCCACGCGGCGATTCATGTCGTACCCGCTTGTCTTAAGTCTGGCCCTGGCGGCTTGCGCGCCGGCGGCCACGCCCACCGCCGCGCCGGTCGAGCCGACCGCTGCGCCGCAGCCGACCGAGGCACCCAAGCCCACCGACGCCCCGGCTCCTACCGAGCCCGCCGTCGCTACCGAGGCCCCGACCGAGGCTCCGGCCGCGGTCGCGCTGCGCTGGCGCACGCGCCCTGACAACAAGGAAGAGGCCGACGTCTACGCCGGCATCAGCGATGGCCTGGCGACCAAGCTCGGCTACGAACTGACCTACGAGCCCGGCGGCACCGAGAGCTCGAGCTACCAGGATCAGCTCATCACCGAGATCGAGGGCGGCACGGCCCCCGACGTGTTCTGGATCCCGGGCACCGACGTGGCGCGCTTCGCCACCGGCGGCTACATCCTCAACCTGAACGAGACGGCCGGCGACTTCGACCAGAGCGCGTTCTATCCTGGCCCGATGTTCCATCTGAGCTACAACCCCGAGAATGGCGAGTCGGGCGCGGGCAGTGGCGCGCTGTGGGGCCTGCCCCGCGACGTGTCGACCTTCGGCCTGTACCTGAACCTCGACCTGCTCGAGGAAGCCGGCGCCGACGACCCGCGCGAGCTGGCCGCCGCCGGCAACTGGACCTGGGAGACGTTCGCCGACGTAACCGCCAAGGTCGCGGCGCTCGGTGGCGACAAGTTCGGCTACGGCGCCTCGAACTGGTGGGGCCCGTACGGTGTGTGGGTCAACGCGGCCGGTGGCAGCTTCTTCACGGCCGATCGCAAGGCCTGCGCGCTCAACACGGATGCGGCCAAGACCGGCGTCAGCTTCATGCAGACGCTGTACAGCAACGCCAACTGGGCGGTGCCCTACGGCGACGATACCGAGGCCGCGTTCCGCGCCGGCAACCTGGCGATGTTCCAGAACGGCCGTTGGGCGACTCCCGGTGTGCGCACCGTCGAGTTCAATTACGATGTGGTCGATCTCCCGAACGGCCCGGCGGGCACGCCCGGCAACTGGCTGTTCTGGGGCGCGTACGTCGTCAACGCCAAGACCGAGCATCCCGCTGAAGCGTGGGCGCTGGTCCAGGCCCTGACCCAGGCCGATGTCCAGGCTCAGGTGAGCGCCAGCGGCGCCAACATCCCGAGCCGCGTCAGCCAGGAAGCGCTTGATGCCTTCCTCGGCTTCACGCCGCCGGACAATGCTCAGGCGTTCCTGAACGGCATCGCCGATGCCGCCAACCCGACCGCCGAAGGCCCGCTGTGGGACGGCAACTGGCCGCAGGTCGACCAGGTGTACGGCGCCGGCATCTCGGCCGTGCTCTCCGGTGAGCGCTCGGTGGACGACTTCGTCGGCACGATCTGCGACGAGGCTGCGCCGGCCTTCACGAAGTAGTCTGTGACTGAGTGATCGAGGGTTGGGTGATTGGGCGCGCTCGCACGGCGCTCAATCACCCAACCCCTTCCTGGCCCTTTCGCTTGATGATAGGAACACCCCATGGCCACCTCCGCGCTGATCTCGACGGCTGCGCCAGGGCGCAGTCGCATCTGGCTGGTCCTCGTCTGGCAGGTGATCGTCGGCATCGGCCTGACGGTGGCTGCGTTGAGCCTTCCGGCGCAGGCTGAGGGCTGGAACCCGGTTCTGCTCTGGATCGCTGAAGGCCTGCTGGCCGCCGGCGCCCTCGCCAGCCTCTACGCGGCTTACGCGCTCTGGCGGCTTCGCTCGGCGGGCCGGATCGCGGCCGTGCTGGTCGACTATCTGGTCGCCGTCGCGGGCGGCCTGCTGGCGCTGCACTTCCTCGGCGTGTTCCTCGGGCTGAACGCGTTGGCCGACACCTTCGGGGCCGGGTTGCCCTGGCTGCTGGTTGTCTTCGTCGGCTACCTCATCAACGCGGCCGGCGATCGCTTCGACGGCACCCCGCGTGAGCGCATCTTCCGCCAAACCGGCAACGTCGTGATGGTTGTCGGCTTCCTGGCATTCCTGTACTTCATCAACACGCTCGGTGGCCTGATCTGGCTGGGCGGACAACTGATCGCCGATCCGTTCGCGGCCGGGCTACTGGCCATCGCGATCGTGTGCGCCGTGGTCGTGCGCCTGGCCTGGAGCCGACCGGTGGCTGAGACGCTACGGGCCAGCCACATGCAGGAAGAGTTGCTCAGCGGCTATATCTTCCTGTCGCCGAACCTGCTCGGCTTCCTGCTCTTCTTCGCCGGGCCGCTGGTCCTGTCGCTGTACATCAGCCTGACCACCAACGTGCCGGGTGGTGGCGACACATTCGTCGGCCTGGACAACTACACCCGCGTGGTGGAGTTCACGGTGCAGCCGCTGGCCGCCCCCGACCAGCCGGCCCGTGAGGTCATCGATGTCAGTCGCTACAGCGAAGGCTTCCGGGCCTTCGGCTATCTGGTCGGCGTGCGCTCGCCGCGCTTCTGGGTCGCTCTGCGCAACACGCTGCAGTTCGTGTTGCTGGCCGTGCCGCTCAGCGTGATCCCGGCGCTCGTGCTGGCGACGGTCCTCAACAGCAAGCTGCCCGGGATGTCGATCTATCGCGCGATCTATTTCATCCCGAGCATCGCCGCGATCGTGGGCATCTCGCTCGTCTGGCGCTGGATGTACGACAGCACGATCGGGTGGATCAACTACTTCGTCACGTTGGCGACGAGCGCTGTCGGATGGAATGATCCGCGCATTCAATGGCTCAATCTGCCGAGCACGGCCCTGCTGGCGGTGGTGATCATGTCGGCCTGGCAGACGACGGGCTTCAACAGCGTGCTGTTCCTCGCCGGCCTGCAGAACGTGCCCGGCGAGCTTTACGAGGCCGCGACCGTCGACGGCGCTGGCACAATCGCCAAGTTCTTCCGGATCACGCTGCCGCTCCTGGCGCCGACCACGTTCTTCGTGGTGAGCACGACGATCATCCAGGCCCTGCAGGTCTTCGAACAGGTGTATATCCTGACCAACCCACCGGGCTCGCCGGCAGACTCAACTTTGACGTTGGTGCTCTACCTGTATCAGGAGGGCTTCAACTTGTTCGACTTCGGCTTCGCTTCGGCGGTGGCCTGGATCCTGTTCGCCGTGATCTTCGCCTTCACGCTGGTGCAGTTCCAGCGCAACCGCCAGTCGAGCGTGTACGAGAACTAGGAGGCCGTCCATGTCTTACCGACTCGCTCAATGGCTGGGCAACGGCCTGATCTATGCGGTGCTGACGTTCTTCGCGATCGTCATGGTCTTCCCGTTCCTGGTGATGCTCTCGACGGCGCTCAAGGAGCCGGCCGACTCGTACAGCTATCCGCCGCGGCTGCTGCCGCGCGAGATCCAGACGGTGGCTCTCGACGGCTACGACGAGCCGCTGCCGCTGTACACGGTGCCGACCGATGCCGGGCCGCGCCAGCTCGCGCTGGCCGGCACGGGCACGCGCATCGGCGTGTACGTGCTGCCCGACGATCCTGCCACGACCTACGAGCGCTCGCTGCGCGACGTCGATCCGGCGGGTGGGGCGCTCAATCAGGAGACGGTGCTGTTCGAGGGCGTCGAGGAGAAACTCTGGGCCTTTGAGGTCGACGGCCAGATCGTTAAGGGCATCCAACGCGGGCAGCTCGCGTTGGGCGAGTTCATCGACCCCGCAAACCCGGACGGGGAGCCTCTTCAGTTCGACACCCGCAAGGCCGAGCCTGTGGCGTCGGTCACGGCGCATCCCGAAAACTTCGCGCAGGTGATCGCGATCGGCGGCCTGGATCGGAGCCTGACCAACACGGCCCTGGTGACCGTGCTCGTGGTGATCGGTCAGCTTGTGACGTCGGTGCTCGGCGGCTACGCCTTCGCCCGGCTGCGCTTCCCCGGCCGCGACAATCTGTTCCTGGTCTACCTCGGCACGATCATGATTCCATTCGTGGTGCTGATCATCCCGCTGTATCGGCTGATGGTCATGATCGGCTGGGTCGACAACCTGGCTGCGCTCGTGTTGCCCTGGGTGTTAACGGCGTATGGCACATTCCTGATGCGCCAGTTCTTTATCACGATCCCAAAGGAGCTCGAGGAAGCGGCCCTGATCGATGGTGCGTCGCGGCTCGAAATCCTGCGCCGGATCTTCATCCCGGCCAGCGTCCCGGCCCTGGCGACGCAGGCGACGTTCACGTTCCTGTACGCCTGGAACAGCTTCCTGTGGCCCCTGATCGTGATCAACACGGCCAACGAGAAAAACCACGTCCTGACGCTGGCGCTCTCGATCCTGCGCGGTCGCGCCACCGACGCCCCGAACCTGATCCTGGCCGGCGCCGCGATCTCGGTCCTGCCGCCGCTGATCGTGTTCCTCCTCGCGCAGCGCTTCTACATCGAGTCGGTCACGTCGTCGGGCGTCAAGGGATAATGGGGATTGCTGATTGATGATTTCTGATTGCGGATTGACACTCAATCCGCAATCAGAAATCATCCATCAGCAACACACGACATGTCGCTTGATCTCTCCGCCCTCCACCTCGGCTGCCCGTACTATCCCGAGCATTGGCCCGAGACACGTTGGGCCGAGGACGCGCGCTGGATGCGCCGCCTCGGGCTGACGGTGACGCGCATGGCCGAGTTCGCCTGGGCGCTGCTCGAGCCGAGCGAAGGCCTTTTCGAGTTCGCGTGGCTGGATCGCGCCGTCGACGTGTTTGCGGCTGAGGGCTTCCAGATCCTGCTCGGCACGCCCACGGCGGCGCCACCGGCCTGGATCTCGCGCGGCTACCCCGACACGTTGCCGATGGACGATCAGGGGCGGCGGCGCAACTTCGGTGGGCGTCGCCACTACTGCCCGAACAGTCCGATCTACAGGGTGCTGGCCCGCCGGATCGCGCGCGCGATGGGCGAACGCTACACGACGCACCCCGCCATCGTCGGCTGGCAGATCGACAACGAGTTCGGCGGCAGCGGCAGCGCACGGTGCTACTGCGAACACTGCGCCGCGGCCTTTCGGAGTTGGCTGAGCGAGCGCTACGGATCGCTTGAAGCGCTCAACGCGGCCTGGGGCACGGTCTTCTGGTCGCAGCATTACGACGCCTGGGCTCAAATCGGGCCGCCGATCCTGACGAACAACGCCGCCAATCCGGCGCACGCCCTCGACTATGCGCGCTTCATGAGCGACAGCTTCGTCAGCTTCCAGCGGCTGCAGATCGAGGCGCTGCGCGAGGTGGTTCCGGCGGATCACGTCCTCACGACCAACTTCATGGGCCTGTTCACGCCGCTTGACTCGTTCGCGCTGGCGCGTGATCTCGATTGGGCCACGTGGGACTCGTACCCGACAGGCAACGTCTACCGCTGGGGGGCGCAGACGCGCACGCCCGGCGATCCGGTGCCGCCCTACGCCTTCGACGTCGGTGATCCTGTGATCACGGGCCTGGCGCACGACCTGACTCGCGGCTTGAAGCGGGCGCCGTTCTGGGTGATGGAGCAGCAGGCCGGGCACATCAACTGGGAGAGCGTCAACACCCTCATCCGCCCGGGAACTATTCGGCTGTGGACCTGGCATGCCCTGGCGCATGGCGCCAACGGCATCGTGTATTTTCGCGAGCGCGCGGCGCTGCCGGCGCAAGAGCAGTATCACTCCGGCCTGCTCAAGCACGATGGCACGCCCGACCTCGGGTTCCGCGAGCTCGAGGCGATGGCGTCGGAGCGATCGCTCATGGAGGCCGTCGTCGCGCACCGGCCGTCGGCGCGCGTGGCGCTGCGCTACAGCTACGACGACCTGTGGGCGCTGCAGATCGCGCCGCATCGCAAGGACTTCATCTACCAGCGCCTTGTGTTCGTCTGGTACGCGGCGTTGCAACGCCTGGGCGTTGACGTCGATCTGATCCCGCCGGGCGCGGAGTTGGATGGCTACCGCCTCGTCATCGCGCCCACGGCGCATCTGATCGATGCGGCCGAGGTCACAGGGCTCGACGCTTTCGCCCGAACCGGTGGCGCCGTGATCACGGGCGTACGCAGCGGAGCCAAGCGGCCCGACAACGCGTTCACCGACGAGACTCTGCCCGGGGTCCTGCGAGCGCTCGTTGGCGCCACGGTCGTGCATTGGGGCGCGCTCCCCGATGCCGTGCGGTTCGGCCTCACGGAGGAGACTCCTGGGCTCAGCGCAGATGGGGCCGGGCTGTGGGTTGAGGCGCTCGAACCGCTGCCGGGCGCCCGCGCCCTGGCGTCGTACCAAGACGGGCCCTGGGCGGGGATGGCCGCGGCTACCGAGCACCAAATCGGGAACGGCCGGGCCCTGTACGTGGGCTGGTATCCCACCCTGGCGCAGGCGGAAGCCTTGCTCCGGCGGATCCTGACGCTACAAGAAGTGCCGTTCGAGGAGGCGCTGCCGCCGGGCCTGGTCGTCAGCCGACGCGGACCGTATACAATCCTGCTCAACTTCACCGACCAGCCGTTGACGGCGACGGTCGCAGGCGAGCATCATGTCATCGCCGGGCGCGACGTCGTCGTGCGGCGCACGATCGCTTGATGGGACCTACGGATGACGCATAGACGACCCGAACGCTGGTACGACGCCTACATCTTCGACCTGGACGGCACTGTCTATCTGGGGGGGCAGCTCCTGCCGCGCGCGGGCGAGACGCTGGCGACATTGCGCGCGAACGGAAAGCGCACGCTGTTCCTGTCCAACAATCCGACTCACACACGCGCTGAGTATGCGCAACGTCTGTCGGCGCTCGGCGTTCAGACGCCGCCCGAAGACATCGTTACCTCGGGCGTGGTCATGGCTGACTTTCTGCGGCGCGAACTCGCCCCGGGTGCGCGGCTGTTCGTCATCGGCGAGCGGGCGCTAAACGACACGTTGCGTGAGGCGGGCTTCGACCTTGTCGACGACTCGGCCTGCGACGCCGTCATCGCGAGCTTCGACCGTGGCTTCGATTACCGCAAGTTGCAGATTGGCTTCGACGCCCTGCGCGCCGGCGCGCGCTTCTTCGCCACGAACCCCGACAAGTACTGTCCGGTGCCGGCGGCCGAACCGGGCGGCGCGATCGGCGGGCAGCCCGACTGCGCCGCGATCATCGCCGCGCTCGAGGCCAGCACGGATCGTAGGTGTGAGGCCATCGTCGGCAAGCCGGCCCGACAGACGATCGACGCCATCCTGGCATTGACGGGCGTCGCCGCGGCTGATTGCGTGATGACCGGCGACCGGCTCGAGACAGACGTGGCGATGGGCCTGAATGCGGGCATGGCGGGCGCGCTGACGTTGACCGGGGCTACCCGCCTCGAAGCGCTTGCGCGCGCTGCAATCCGGCCGACCTACGTCCTACGAGATCTGGGTGATCTGATACCCGAGTGACCGCGGCCAAGAGCGATGCATATTTGCGCGTCGGGTGACGACGCGACACACTGGATTGGAACCTGATGTATGGCGGATTTTCTATTGGGGATCGACCAGGGCACGAGCGGAAGTCGTGCCCTGGTGCTCGACCGTGACGGTCAACCGCGTGGCTACGGCTATCGTCCGCTGGCCCGACTCTATCCACGCCCCGGCGAAGTTGAACAAGATCCATGGGAAGTCTCCGGCACTGTCAACGATGCGATCGCCCTTGCGTTGAGCGATGCCGGTGTGCGCACCCGCGACATCGCCGCGATCGGCATCGCCTCGCAGCGCGACACGGACTTCGTTTGGGACTCGGAAACCGGGCAGCCACTGGCGCATGCCATCACCTGGCAGGATCTCCGCACTCAGCCAATTGAAGCGACGCTGTGTGAGCACCCGCTCGCGAAGGAAGCACGTCACAGGCTCGGATATTGGCCAGGACCCTATAGCGCGGCCCTGCACTTGAAGTGGCGCATGGAGCAAGATGCCGCCGTGCGTGAAGCGGCTCGCCACGATCGGTTGCGCATCGGATTGTCGGCCAACTGGTTGCTCACAACCCTTGGCCGCCCATCCGGCCATGTCACCGACGTCTCGCTGGCCCAATCGATGTGCCTGTGGGACTACCGTGCCCGCGCCTACTGGGCACCCTGGTTGGACTGGCTCGGTGTGCCGGCCGCCGCGTTGCCGGAGGCGCTGCCGACGGTCTCGGAGTTCGGTGACCTGCGTCTGGACGGCTTCGACGTGCCGGTCCGCGCCTTGATCGGCGACCAGCAGGGTGCGCTATTCGGCTATGACTGCCGCGAGCGCGGCGATGCCGAAACCACACATGGGACGAGCTCGTTCATCAACGTGTGCCTGGGGTCCGAGGCGCCGACGCTCGACACGATCAAGGTCTATCTGGCCTGGCTGCTCGATGGCAACCCGACCTACTGCCTCGAAGCCGATACGACGGTGTCAGGTGCGGCTGTGCGTTGGCTGCGCGAAAACCTGGGCATGATCGACAGCGATGAGGAACTGAGCTCGCTGGCGGCCACGGTGTCCGACGCCTCCGATGTTGCCTTTGTGCCAGCCTTGACCGGCCTCAATGTGCCCTACAACGACCGCTCGGCGCGCGGCAGTCTGCTGGGCCTGACGCTTGGCCACACGCGCGCCCACGTCGCTCGGGCGTTCTTCGACTCGCTCGGCTTCCAGTTGCGTGCGATCCTGGATGAAGTCTCGCTCAAAGCCGGGCTGACCGTGAAGCAACTGAAGGTCGGCGGCGGGCTCTCGGCCAGCGATCTCGCCTGTCAGATCCAGGCCGACTGGCTCGGCCTGCCCGTGATCCGTCCACGCTTCACGCAGACGACGGCCCGAGCCGCGGCGTTGCTCGCGGGCCTTGGCGCCGATTTCTGGTCGTCACCCGACGCGTTGCCGCGCCTGCCTTCGGAGTCGACGATCTTCGAGCCGCGCATAAGCGCCGACGCCCGTGAGGCAGGCTACGATCGCTGGCAGCGGGCGGTGCGCACCGTTCGATCGTGGGGCAATCCCGAACAGGCGTAGGCGGTCATCCGGCTGCACGATCTTGACAGATTCTGTGAATGCGGGTCAGCACCTGCCCGAGCCGCTCTGTGACGTCGGCGTTCGTCACCCGCAGGACCTCAAGGCCCTGGCCTCGGAGTTTCTCCTCACGGAGGCGATCTGCCTCGATCTGGAAGTCGTGCATCGGGCCATCGACCTCGACCACCAACTTCGCGGAGCGGCAGTAGAAATCCACGATGAATCCGATGAGCACATGCTGACGACGGAACTTGAACCCGCCCAATCGATGTCGTCGCAGATGCTTCCACAGGATCTGTTCGGCCGGTGTCTGTCGCTTGCGTAACTGTCTTGCAAAGGCCAGCTTGCGCTCGCTGGCATACGGCCACCTGCCGTCATCAGAAGTCGACAAAGAATCCCCCTTCGAATGCCACTGTGACTCTAGGACAGGGTGCCCACCCGCGCCGCCGCAAGGAGTCCTCGAAGCGAAGGCGCCCCGGCGGCGCCGCCCTCCCTCCGGGAGGGCAGCCCGGGCCCAGGCGCTTTGTTGCCACCAGCGCTTCAATGGCCCGGGCGGGTGGGTCGGCTCAGCCCGAAGCCGCCTCTGCCGCTCCAGCCCGGCTTGCTTACCAGCCCCCGCTTGCCCAGCGAGCTCTCTCTGTTCTCGACCACCCGCGCCGCCGCAAGGAGTCCTCGAAGCGAAGGCGCCCCGGCGGCGCCGCCCTCCCGGAGGGAGGGCAGCCCGGGCCCAGACGCCTTGTTGCATCCAGCGCCGCAAAGGCCCGGGCGGGTGGGCCAACCTGGCCATGGAGCCTCCTCGGCTGTCACGGTGCGATTGGCTCGTCCTCGACGTATAATCCCCACCCTATGAGCGACCAACAAGTCATCTACTCGATGATGCGCGTCAAGCGCATCGTGCCGCCGAATAACCGCGAGATCATCCGCGATATCTCGCTTGGCTTCTACTACGGCGCCAAGATCGGCGTCCTCGGCCTGAACGGTGCCGGCAAATCGACGCTGCTGCGCATCATGGCCGGCGTCGACACCGAGTATCTGGGCGAGACCGCCCTCTCGAAGGGCTACACGCGTGGCCTGCTCGAGCAGGAGCCCCAGCTCGACATGGAGAAGACGGTCCGACAGTCGGTCGAAGAGGCCGTCCAACCCATCGTGCAGGCCCTGGCCGACTACGACGCCGTCAGCGCGAAGTTCGCTGAGCCCGATGCCGACTTCGACAAGCTGATCGACGAGCAGTCGAAGCTTCAGGAGTTCCTCGAGAAGCACGACGCCTGGAACCTCGACAATCGCCTCGAGATCGCCATGGACGCGCTCCGTTGCCCGCCGTCCGACACGCCCATCAACGTGCTCTCCGGCGGCGAGCGTCGTCGCGTCGCGCTGTGTCGGTTGCTTCTGACCGAGCCCGACATCCTGCTTCTCGACGAGCCGACCAACCACCTCGACGCCGAATCGGTCGCCTGGCTCGAGCGGCACCTGCGCGATTATCAGGGCACTGTCATCGCGGTTACGCACGACCGCTACTTCCTCGACAACGTCGCCGGCTGGATCCTGGAACTCGATCGCGGCCACGGCATCCCGTGGCGCGGCAACTACACGTCGTGGCTCGAGCAGAAAGAGCAGCGCCTCGCCCTTGAAGAGAAGGCCGACTCGAAGCGCGAGAAGACCCTGCAGCGCGAGCTCGAGTGGATCCGCATGTCGCCCAAAGCGCGACAGTCGAAGGGCAAAGCACGCGTCACGGCCTACGAGAAGCTGCTCGAGGCCGAGAGCGAGTCGCGCCGAGAGGAGCTCGAGATCTACATCCCCTCGGGTCCGCGCCTGGGCGATGTCGTCATCGAGTTCAAGGGTGTGACCAAGGGTTACGGCGATCGGCTGCTGCTCGATGGCCTCGACCTGACCATCCCGGCTGGTAGCATCGTCGGTGTCATTGGCCCGAACGGCGCCGGCAAGTCGACGTTCCTCAAGCTGATCACGGGCGCCGAGAAGCCCGATAGCGGCACCGTCACGGTCGGCCAGACCGTCTCCCTGTCCTACGTCGAGCAGATGCGTGACTCGCTCGACCCCGAGCACAACGTCTGGGAGGAGATCACGGGCGGCGCCGAGATGGTCGAACTCGGTCCGCGCAAGGTGAACTCGCGCGGCTACGTCGCGTCGTTCAACTTCCTCGGCTCCGATCAGCAGAAGAAGGTCGGCGTGCTCTCGGGCGGCGAACGCAACCGCGTGCTGCTGGCTAAGATGCTCAAGTCCGGCGGCAATGTCCTGCTGCTCGACGAGCCGACCAACGACCTGGACGTCAACACGCTGCGTGCGCTCGAGGAGGCGCTCGAGGAGTTCGCGGGCAACGCCATCGTGGTCAGCCACGACCGCTGGTTCCTCGACCGCATTGCGACACACATCCTGGCTTTCGAGGGCGATAGCCAGGTGCGCTTCTTCTACGGCAACTGGTCCGACTACGAAGCGGATCGGCACAAGCGCCTGGGCACCGAGGCCGATCGCCCGCATCGCGTCACGTATCGCAAGCTGACACGTTAGTGTCAGCCGCTGACCTGTTAGTGTCAGCCGCTGACGCGTTGAGATACCTTCGCCGATGTCGAAACCGACCCGGATCACGTTGGTGCGACATGGTGAGGTGTACAACCCCGGCTCGATCTTCTACGGCCGCCTGCCTCGCTTTGGGCTCAGTGCCTATGGCGAGGCGGCGGCTGTCGCGGCTAGCCAGGAACTGCGCTACCTTCGGCCCGTCGCGCTGTACTCCAGCCCGCTCCTGCGTGCGCGGCGCACTGCCGAGATCATGGCTGCGCAGGGTCTGGACCTCAAGCCTCGAGTGACGCGTCTATTGCTCGAGGTGCACTCGCCCTTGGATGGCACGTCGCAGCGCGATCTTGAGGCACAGGATTGGTCGATCTACAACGGCTTGGGTCCTGGCTTCGAGCAACCGACTGACGCCCTCGCGCGGGTTCTGCGTTTCTTCGATCTGGCGCGCGACCGTCACGCCGGACGTTCGATCGCAGCCGTAACCCACGGCGACCTGATTGCGTTCGCCATCCTCTGGGCCTGCAACGTGCCGGTGGCTGTCGAGAGCCGGCCGCGTCTTCTTGAGTGCGGCGTTAACGACGGCTACCCGACTCCGGCCTCACTGACGACCTTCACCTTCGACCCCGGTGGCGATTTGCCCCGGCTGCGCTACCAACCCACACGTCTGCCTCGCCCAACGAATTGATGAACCTGCGTCACGACAACCTCGAGGAGTTCCAGGATCCGGCCAACTACGACCTGGAGGAGATCCCGATCTCGACGGATCGGATACGCTTCTTTGTGGAGTTGGCGCAATCTGTCGGCGGCCCGGTGCTCGAAATCGCCTGTGGCTCCGGCATCGTCGCGCTACCGGTGGCCGGGCGCGGCCTGCCCGTTACCGGCGTCGATCTCGCGCAGCCGATGCTGGCTCATGCAGAGGCGAAGGCTCGTAGGCTTGGCCAGACCGTGGAGTGGGTGCGGGCCGATGCGCGTTCTTTTAATCTCGGTCGGCGCTTTCGCTTCGTCTACATCACAGGCAATGCATTTCAGGCGTTCCTGACCCGGGCAGACCAGGACGCGTTTCTGCGCACCGTCCGCCGACACCTGGTGCCTGATGGCACCTTCGCGTTTGAGACGCGCAACCCGGCTGGCCACGACCTGAGCACGCAGTTCGGCGAAGAGACGTGGTTCACTTACACAAGCGTCGAGGGATGGACCGTGACCGTATCGGGGAAGCAGGCCTACGACCCTGACGCGCAGGTGCTGCACTGGACCACGTATCGACGTTGGTCGGAGTCCGGGTCAGTTCGAGCGCGCACGACACACATCGCCTGTCGCTTCACCGACGTCGCCACGCTGGATACATTGCTCGCTGATCATGGTTTCACCGTTCGCGAGCGCTTCGGCGGCTGGGGGCGCGAGCCGTTTGAGCCGAACCGTCCCGCGATCATCTCGATCTGCGGCCTTGCCTGATCAACGCGCCCGAACATCCGGCTGCCCGACCTCCAACCAGTGTTTCAATGTGGCGCGGCACATGGCGCGTTCGAAGTAGCCGCCGGCGAGGCTCAGGCCGTCGTAGCCTTTCGCCAACAGCGGCTCGAACAGCGGCTCGAGCTGGCGGGCGTAGTGTCGCATGCAGGCCGCCGGATGGATCCCTGGCCACGAGTAACACGAGACCACCGTTCGCCGCTGCTTGCTCGGCACGCCGGCTGAAAGGGTGGCGCACCAGTTCGCGTCATTCGGCTCGAACACATATTGATCGAGGCTGCCTTGCGGGATGCCCTCAATGCCGCGCACGACCGGCGGCTGGCTGTCTGGCGTGTAGGGGTCGACGGCCAGATCGGCGATGACAGCGTGCTCGGGCAGACATGCCAGCCAGTCGTTGGGGATGATCGCGCGTGAGGGGTCGCGACGTTGGGCGGCATCCACGAGGATATCCGTGTCTGTCAGCAGGGCGCGCATCGCGGTTTCGTGCCCGATCAGGTTGCGACCGATGGCATTGACCACGACCCCGGGGCCGCCGGCATCCATAGCCGTCGTATTGCGCTCGACGTTGCCATGCTTCGACGCGGCTTCGACGGCGTGCTTGCCAACCATGCCCGTGCCGATCACAAGTACCCGGACCGGTGCGCCGACAGGTTTGTTGAGCGCCGCCCAACGGCGCTCGAGCACGCTGAACGCGACGTCCAGGCCGTTCCACGCGACGGCTTTCATGTTCTCGACAAGGCGCAGATTGTTGTCGTCGACGATGCTGTCCAGCGAGATCGCCTTCAGGCCTAACTCGCTCAACCGCTCAACCCGCTGCGGTCGGGTCGCGAAGTGGAGCATCGAGATCAGACAGGTGCCGGCCGGCATCAGCTCGAACTCATGCGGGAAGGGCGAGCGCAAAATGAGGACGATATCCTGTTGGAACGCACCAGCGCGCGAGCAACGTCGAACGCGCTCGTTGCCCTGACGATAGTCGTCGAACGAGAAACCTGAACGCGAACCGTAGCCTTCCTCAATATAGACATTGAGACCGGCGTTGGCCAGATACTGGATGAATTCCGGCAGGAAAACGCGCTTCTCGGCTGGCTCCTTCATCATGCGCGGAAAGCCGATCGTCCTGGGCAGCGTCGCCATCGAGTACCCCCTTTGGAGCTATGAACCTTGCCAGCGCGAGAGTTGTGCTCGGGCCAGAGCGCGCTCGAAGAACCTTCCGTAAGGCCGGATGTGGGCGATCCCGCCGCGCTCGAGCAACATGCGCATGAGCGGCCGCAACTGGCGTCCGTACAACTCCATGCAGGCGCGCGGATGCACACCCGGCCACGAGTAACACGAAACGACATGCCGTCGATGCGTGCGATTGACACACGCCGGCAACCGGTCGTACGCCGGGTCATTCGGCGCGAACGCGTACTGGTCGAGATTGCCCTGCGGCACGCCTTCGATGCCCTTGGTCTGCGGCGGGACTGTGCTGCAATCGTAAGGGTCGGCCGATAGATCCAAAATGACGGCGTGCGCTGGTAGCCAGGCCAGCCAGCTGTTGGGGATAACCGGCCGGCTCGGGTCCGGTCGCTGTGTGGCGTCGACGAGGAGATCGGAACCCGCCAGCAGACGACGCATGCGGTCGGCATGGCCCGTCAGGTCGTAGTCGACGACGGTCACCTCGGCGCCCGGCACATCGCGCGCGGCGAGCCGCTGTCGCAGGCCGTCGTCGGCATAGCGCACTGCGGCGGCCAGCACCTCGCGGCCGACAGCTCCGGCGCCCAGCACAGTCACGCGGATCGGATCGCGTCCAGGGTGTTCGAAGCCCGGCTCCGGATAGATGCGGGCCAACACGGTATAGGCGGCCTCGAGCCCATTCCAGGCGACGGCCCGCAGGTTCTCAATCAATCGCCGGCCACTATCGTCCTTGATCGAATCCAGCGAGATGGCTTCGAGCCCCTGCTTGCGCAACATGGCCACACGACCGGCCCGGGTCGGATAGTGAAGCATCGAAATCAAACAGGAGCCGGGCCGCATCAGCCGGATCTCGTCGTCTGTCGGGCAGCGCAAGACGACGACGTAGTCCTGTCGGTACGCGCTCTCGTGGTCCGCGAAGGTGGCTGAAGATGCGACGCTGCTGTAGTCGTCGGCTGAGAGGCCCATGCCTGAGCCATACCCGGTTTCG
Organism: uncultured Anaerolineales bacterium; assembly: GCA_964480865.1. Taxonomy (GTDB): domain Bacteria; phylum Chloroflexota; class Anaerolineae; order Anaerolineales; family UBA6663; genus UBA6663. The sequence goes on from CAYZRP010000040.1 coordinate 31,544, forward strand.
AGCACGACTTCGGCGCCAAGACGCGCCAGCCGCGCGATGAACGACGGCAGGAAGTCCCGGCGCTCACCGGGCTCTTTGTGCATGCGCGGAAAGCCGATGCGGATGGCCTTCCGGTCGGGTTCGGTCATGGCGTCCTCCCCCTTACGCGGTCCGCTGGTGCTAGTCGCCTGACAACACGAACAGGCCGTCAGCGTTGCGTGGCGCCAACCGGATGGCGACGATGGCGTCGCGATTGATCGGGCCGTAGATGTGCGGGAAGAGGTGCCCGGCTAAGGGATGATCCGGCGGCGGTGGCGGCACGGGCGGCTCAAACCGCACGGGTGCGGTCACGTGATCGCTGTCGATCTCGAGCACCAGAAACTCGCCAGGCGCTTTGCGGTAGTGGTTGTTGGCGACCTGCTGCAGGACATCCCACTCCGCCGTGCAGTGGATGAATCCGTCTGCGGCATACGGCGCGGGCACGAACGGCTGGTCAGCCGGGCTCGCTTCAAACTCGGTCTTGGGAACGAGGTGCAGAATGATCACGAGTGAACGCCTCGCTGTCACGCCTGCTGCGCGGCACGCCGCCCGCGCGCCGCAACCCAGGCTCCGCCGATGCTGATGACGTACAGAAGCCCCATCGGCAACATCACGAGCGCCATGTTCACTGGGTCCGTCGTCGGCGTAATCAACGCCGCGAGGACGGCGATGCCGAGCGTCGCGAAGCGCCAGCCGCGCGCCAACATGCTCGCTGTCACGATGCCAAAAGTGGCGAGCACATAGACGACGAGCGGCATCTCGAACGATACGCCCACCCAGAACATGACGTTCGTGATCAGCGTGAAATACGACGACGGCGTCCAGGCGTTACCGAAGACAAACGAGTCGCGCAAAAACGGAATGGCCACCGGCAGCATCACCAGATAGGCGAAGGACACGCCAGCGGTGAAGAGGATCCCGGCGATGGGGATGCCGGCCAGCAGGCTGCGACGGGTGCGCGCCATCAGGCCAGGTGCCACGAACAGGTAGACCTCGAGCCCGGCCCATGGGATCGCAAACACCGCTGCGCCCAGCAGGATGACGCGCATGAAGGTGGCCAGACCCTCGGTGGGCTCGCGCATCTGCAGGTGACCGACCGCTTCAAAGCCGCTCGTCAGGAAGGGCTGGATCGTCTCCCAGCGCGGCGATGTCCACAGCGCGGCCGCGAACTCAAGCGTCTGACCGCTGAGCGGCAGACCCAATAGCGCCATAAGGTTGGATGCCTGCCAGCCAACGATGCCAGCCGCGAGCGCGAAAACGATCGCGGAGCGCACCAGGTGAACCCGGAGCGCGTCGAGATGCTCGCCGAACGCCGAGAGCAGTTCGAAAAAACTTTGCCGGCTATCGAGGGAGTCGCCGAGCGTATCGGTCAGCGAAACTTCCTCGGGATCCTCTGTGAGAAAGCGACGCAGTTTGTCGGCGCCGTTCCAGACGAACCGAAACGGCCATGTGAGGATCGCCCACAACAATCGGGGTATGGCGAGCCACCGCCCGAGGCCTCCCGGCCGCCGTTCGGGGCGTTCGTTAAGGGGTGTCGCGTCAGTGGCCTGGCTCACCGGAGGGCTCGATTCCGATCAGGCCGGCTTGTCCGGGCCCTTGGTCTTCCAGGCCGCGTACGGGTCGGCGTTCGTCGTGGGAGGGTTGTTGTCCGCCAGGTTTTGCTTGGCTGTCTGGCCGGCGTCCTTGACAGCCTCGGCCGTCTGTTGGGCGGCCTCGGTCGTCGCGCCGCGGATCTGCTGGCCGACGGTGTTGATATCTTGCTTGAGGGTCTCGCCGGTCTTCTTCAAGTCGTCGAGTTCCGCCTCCTGCGCCAGACGGGCAGGCAGGTTCTGGATCTCACGCGAGGTCTGTTGAATCAGCTTGAAGTTGTCGGAGCGCGTGACGCGGTTGATGAAGCGGCCGACGTTCTTGGCCCCATTCGCGATATCGCGCGGGTTGAATAGGATCAGCACGAGCACCAGCAGTGCCAGCAGCTCGAGCGGCCCGATTCCGAGGAAGCTCAGGTCGGTAGGCATCTCAGGCGGCCTTCTCTGCGGCCAGACCTGGCGCGGCGGCGCCTAGGACGCCGTTGATAAAGCGCGGCGCGCTGTCTGAACCGTAGTCTTTGGCGAGCTCGACGGCCTCGTTGATCGCGACTTTGAGCGGCGTGATCCGGCCAATGCCGGCCTCCCAGAGTGCCATGCGCAGGATCGTGCGATCGATCACGGCCATCTGATCCAGCGGGAACTCCGGCGCGTGCTGGGCGATCTGGCGATCGAGCGCGCGCGTATTCTCCAACACGCCCGTGACGAGTGTGCGTGCGAACCCGGCGGCGTCTTCACCAAGGCCAGCCTGGACGATCCGCTCGCCAAGGACGTCGTCTATCGAGTGGCGCGTGCAGGCCAGTTCGTAAAGGGTCTGCAGTGCGGCGGCGCGCGCCTTGCGTCGTACTTTCATTCGAAAAGGGACCTGCTTGCCGCTCAGCTCGCGGCAGGCTCGTAGGCCACATCCTCCACATGCACATTGACGGCGACGACATCCATGCCCACCATCTCCTGGATGGCGCGCGCCACCTCGGTCTGCACCGCGCGGCTGACGTCTCGCACCTGGCTCTCGGCGCGCATGATCACGAACAGGTCGACGGTGACAGCCTGGCCGCGGACGTCGATGCGGACGCCGTCTGCCTGGCTGCGCTGGAAGAGCTTGTCGAAGGTCGGCGGCACAGCCGCCATGCGGGCCACACCATCCTGACCGAGCGTTGTCAGGCGTGCGATCGTCAGCAGCACATCTGGCGCGATCATGGTCTTGCCCCGGCGGTCGGGTTCATCAGTCATGCGTCACCCCATCACAAGGCCGCCATCCACGGTCAACACCTGACCGGTGATGTAGCCCGCTTCGTCCGAGGCCAGAAAGGCCACGGCATGCGCGATTTCTTCAGGCGTGCCCCAACGTCCGAGCGGGATGCTCTTGAGCGTCGCCTGTTTGATCTCCTCAGGCAGGTCGTTGGTCAGCGAGGTCGGCACGAAGCCCGGCGCGACGGCATTGACCGTCACGGCCCGGCTGGCCACTTCGCGCGCCAGCGCCCGCGTGAAGCCGATCACACCCGCCTTGCTGGCCGAGTAGTTGGTCTGGCCGGCATTGCCGGCGATTCCCGAGACGGACGTGATGTTGATGATCCGCCCGAAGCGCTTGCGCATCATCATCCGCACCGCCGCCTTCGAGCAGTTGAACGTGCTCTTCAGGTTGGTCTGGATGACAGTGTCCCAGTCGGACTCGGGCATCATCATAATCAATGTGTCGCGCGTCGTCCCGGCGTTGTTGACCAGGATGTCGAGTGACCCGTACGTCTCGGCCGCACCTTTGACAAGAGCCTCAGCGGCCTTGTAATCGCTGACGTCAGCCTGCGTGGCCGTCGCCGTGCCACCAGCGCTCGTGATCGCCTCGACCGTGCTCGTTGCTCCCTCGGCGTCGCGGGCGTAGTTGACCACGACTTTTGCGCCGCCGGCCGCCAGCCGCAACGCGATCGCGCGGCCGATCCCGCGCGAGGCACCTGTCACAAGGGCTGTTTTCCCCTCAAACTGAGCCATGTCGCCTCCGAACGATGATTATACCGTGTGCACGGTGTGGGTTTACAGCCAACCGCGGCTTCGATAATAGAGCCAGAGGCCGGCGGGCGCGATCACCATAAAGATAAGGGCCACGATCAGGAGCCAGGGCTGATCGAACGGCAGATGCACGAAGTTCATGCCGAAGAAACCCGTGATCACGGTCAGCGGCATGAACAGCGCGCTCAGCAGGGTCAGGGCCTTCATGACCTCGTTCTGGCGGTTCGACGTGATGGAGAGGTAGATCTCGAACGAGTTGTTGGTCAGGTCGCGGACGTTGTCGATCATGTCACCAAGGTGGAGCAGGTGCTCGTACAGGTGGACGTACAGATTCTGGTCCGATGGGTCGACAAACGCGAAGTGCTCGCGGCTCAGTTGACCCAACACGTTGCGCTGGGGCGTGATGACGCGCCGGAGATCCATCACGGCGTGTTTGATCTGAAAGACCTTGGCCAGCAGCGGCGGCGACGGGTTCTCAAAGATCTGATCCTCGATCGCATCGATGGCCTCGTCGAGCGTGTCGACGGCGTGCAGGTGATCGGTGATGATCCCGTCAAGCACGGCAAAGAGCAGATGGTCGGGGCCCTGGCCGGTCAGCCCGGAGTTCCCGGTCTTGGCGATTCGCCAGACCGAGTCGATTGCGGCGCTCTCATGGATGTGATGGGTGACGAGGAAGTTCGCGCCGAGGAAGGCGTCGACCTCCCGGGTTGTGGCCGTAAGCTCGCCATCAGGATAGTGCACTTCATGCGCACTGATGTACAGGTAGCGATCCCACGTCTGGAGTTTGGGCTGGTTGCGCTCTTCGAGCGCGTCCTTGACGGTGAGCGGATGAAACGCGAACAGATCGCGCAGGATCGGCTCCACCCGCGGCCCGGGCTCATCGGCCAGGTCGATCCACAGTAGCCCGCCCGTATCCTTGAGCGCTGCTGCCCAGGCGGCTTGGGGCAGATCAATGGTCGTGGATCCTTTGTTGTTTCGGTAGAAGGTGCGGATCATGGCGGCTAGTCGGCGGGCTCGTTGGTCGGCTGGTCAGAGGGGCTCGTGTCTTGGCTGGGCTTCGAGAGTTCGGCCACGCGGTTGCGGAGTTCTGCATAGTCGGCGTTTTGGCGGTCCTGCGCCCGCTGGCGGTCCGAGAACGTCCGCCCCAGCGCCTTGTACTCCCCGAAGAGCGTGCCGGCACCGCCGCGCAGAGCGGCCACCAGCGCGCTGAGCGTCGCAAGCAGGAAGGCTCCGGCACCACACAGGACGGCGGCGCCAAGCGGGTTCTGTTGGATGTAGGTCCACGCGTCGTTCATGCTCATCCCATCGAGGCCATGCGCTCGGCGACCACGCGCTCAAGGCCCTTGAGGTGCGCGATCTGATAGTCGATCCCGTCGGGCAGAGGGCCCTCGACGTTCGGTCGCACCCACACGGTCGTGATGCCCAGGGCATGCGCCGCCGCCAGGTTGCTCACCAGGTCGTCGGCGAAGATGCACTCGTCGGGCTGTACGCCCAGACGGTCGAGCGCCGTCTCGTAGGCTCCTGTTTGTGGCTTGGGATGAAACCGCGTGGCCGCGATGTCGATGATGTCGGTGAAGTGCTGCCGAATACCCAGTTCGACCAGCACCCGGTCGGCATGGGCAGCATCGGCATTGGTGAAGATCGCTTTGCGAAGCGGCAGACGCCCTAGCATCGCGCCCAGCGCCGGGTCTGGGCGGATGTACTCGCTGAGCGGAAGATCGTGGACGAACGCGAGGTAATCGTCGGGGTCGATGTGGTGCGCCTCCATCAACCCCAGCAGAGTGAGCCCGTATTTCTCGTAATACGCGGACCGGAGCGCCCGCGCCTCGAATTCCGTCAGCCCGAAGCGCAGGACGATGTAGTCCGTGATCCTCGCCCCGATGGCCGGCCACAGGCCGGTTTCAGGGGCGTAGACGGTGTCGTCCAGGTCGCACAGCAGCGCCTTCAACATAGGGCCGTATTGTAACGGGGAGCCTCACCGACTGCCACGGGTGTTCAGGGCGACCTGAAGAGCTCCGGTCACCGCCATCCCCTGTCACACAGGGTCCGACGCGCGTAACGCGTCAAGCAACGCGTCGCGTCGGCGCTGCTTGGCCACGACCAACGCCTTGTCGTCCCAGGCATAGGAGACTGCGAAGAAATGCAGGACTCTGACGCTGGCCAATCGATGCCGCAGACCGTGCGTGCCCATGATGCGCGTCATCGCCTTGAAGGTGTCGATGTATTCAACCCGCTCAGCCCACAGTCGCTGATAACAGCCCAGACCCACGGCAGCGACCACCGTACGGAAAAGCGGAGTGTTTCGGACCAGGGCGCAGCACGGATGCAGGCGAGCATCGCAGATGTCAGGGTTGGCTTCGCGGGCGGCCTGTGGGATCTCGCTCAGCCCATCCCACGACAGGCGCGGGCCGATGCCGAAGGCGTCAGGCGAGGCCTCGAGTTCGGCCACCAGTGTCCCGATGGTGTCTGGCTCAAGGAAGTACACATCTGCATCGAGAAAGAGGAAGTGGCTGACGTCGGGGTGGCTGGCCACGAATGCGTCGAGCACATCGCCGTGCGAGTTGTGGAGCGTGTTCAGGCGATAGCCGGAAGCCACGATGGGCACATCGATGCGCTCGGCGTAGGCACGCAGGCCCGCCATGTCGTCGGTCGAGCCATTGTCGAAGATCGTCAGCGATAGCGCCGATTGGTCCGGATGGCAGGCGACCAGCGACCGCAACATCAGCTCCATGTAAGCCGATGTGTTGTGATTGACACTGGCGGCGGCGATGCGAACGGCGCCCATCATGAGTTCGTCAGCACTGCGACGCCATAAGGTTCCAGCCTCAGGGTCCCGCTGACGTCTACGCCCGTGAGGTGATTGCGCCAGGGGCCGTCGAGCGGCACCTGACGCTCGATCCCGCGGTGATCGATGAGGATCAGGACCTCTCGGCCGTCGGCGCCGACTCGTCGTAGGGCTTCGACTCCGTCAGGCACCGACATGACCGCCGCAATGCCGGCGGTTGCCAGGATCGGCGTCAGAGCCGACCTCAACGTGGTCGCGTCGAACTGCCCGCCGAGCACCGTGACGCTGCCGCCGATTGTCGAGCGCTGGACGATCGCCGGTTGCCCGTCGAGCCAGGCGTTGTCGCCACGATAGCGCGCGATGATGCGTGCGTCGTCGGCCAAGATCTTGAGCCGTTCGGCCCAGGTGTCGGCTGATCCTTCGATCTCGCCCGCAATGGCGATTGGATCGGCCAGCGCGTAGTACTCTTCAACCTCGCAGCCCGCCAGGTCGCGTAGCCCGGCCGGCGCGCGCTCCTGCCAGAATGCCGCCGCCGAGTCGCGCGTTCCGGTGCGTGGGCTGAGCACAAGGTGGCCCCGTTGCGTGAACGCCTTGAGACGCTCGATTCGCTCCGGCGTGAAGAGCGCCAGCGCCGGTGCAATGACCACGGCGTACGTGCTCAGGTCAACATCGGCGCTGACGACGTCGACGCTGATGTTCTGACCGGCGATCGCTCGATAGGCGCGCAGCAGGTGCTCGATGTAGTCGAAGTCGCCGTGATGGCGCTGGTTGTCGAGCAGCCAGCGGCTGCCGAAGTCGTGGAGGACGGCTACACGGGCCTGTACCGTTGTGCCCGCCAGGACGTCTCGCGCGCGTGCCAGCTCCGCGCCGACGGCCTGCGCCTCGGCATAGAACGGTCGGGGCTGGCCGCTCTGATCGATCAGCGAGCCGTGCATCTGCTCCTGGCCGTTGAGGGCATTGCGCCACTGCCAGTACAACACGGCGTCGGCGCCGTGCCCGATCGCGTGCCAGGCCCAGGCTCGCGCCTGGCCGGGTCGCAGGTCGATGTTGGTGCGCGACCAGTTGACGTGGCCCGGCTGGGTCTCCATCAGCCAGAAGTTGCGGCGCTTGTAGCCACGGACGAGATCGTGCATCGCGCCACTGGTCAGCGGGTCGGCCCAACCGGTTGGCTCGTACCAATCCCAGCTGGCGAGATCCAGATCCTGACTCATCATATAGTGGTCGAAGCCGTCGAACCACTTCATGAAGTTGTGCGTGATCCAGACCTCGCGGCCAACGTGCGGCCGGATCGCGGCGGCCTGTTTGCCCTGGAAGACGCGATACGACTCTGTGACGAATTCGCGCCAGGCCAGCACGAGGCCCGGGTTGCTCACTGTGTGGGCGGGCGGGTCGATCTGCTCCCAGCTCTGGTACGTCTCGCTCCAGTAGGCGGTGGCCCAACGCTGGTTGAGCGTCTCGAGGTCGCCGAAGCGGCCCTGCAGAAACGAACGGAAGTTCGCCCGGCAGGTCGGGCAATAGCAGACGCGACTGTACTCGTTATCGATCTGCCAGCCGATGACGTCTACGCGCGAGCCGAACCGCCTGGCCATGGCGTCCGCAATGGCCGTCGACTTCTCGTGGTAGATAGGATCGTTGACGCAGTAGTGGCAGCGCGCGCCGTGCGAGTCACGATGGCCCTGCAGGTCGATCGTCGCCAGCGTCGAGGGGTAGCGTTGCGTGAGCCACGCGGGCGGCGCGGCTGTGGGCGTGCCGAGCACGGTCTCAATACCGGCGGCGCTCAACAAATCGATCGCGCGCTCGAGCCAGTCGAATTCGTATCGACCCTCTTCGGGTTCCATCGTGGACCAGGCGAACTCGGCCAGGCGCACCACCGTGAAGCCGGCCGCGACCATCAACCCGATGTCTCGGGGCCAATGCGCTTCCGGCCAGTGCTCGGGATAGTAGGCGGCGCCAAAGTCCAGGCTGCGTGGCATGTCGTCCTCGCGAGGATGAGCTATAGATAACACAACGGGGCGGCTTAGGGCCGCCCCGTTGTATTCAGTCGTGTTTCGATTGGGCTTAGAAGCGGCGTCGATCGCGATCGCCACCGTCGCGGCGCCGGTCGCCACCGCGCCCGCCGCCACCACCACCGCCGCCGAAGCCGCCGCGGCCACCGCCGAACCCGCCGCCGCCACCACCACCGCCGAAGTCACGCGGGCGATCTTCTCGCGGGCGCGCGATGTTGACGGTCAGGTTGCGGTTGCCGAGCGCGGCGTTGTTGAAGCGGGCAATCGCCGCCTCCGCATCCGCCTGGCTGCCCATCTCCACAAACGCGAAGCCCTTCGAGCGGCCGCTGTCGCGATCCTTGATCACGGCCACTGACTTGACTTCGCCGGCTTGCGCAAACAAATCGCGCAACTCCTCCTCAGTCGTCGAATAGGGCAAATTGCCGACGTACAAACGTGCTTCCATCTTATTTTTGGCTCCTCATGCCAGGTGAACGGGGGCGGACGTGACTATCGGCGGCCAACGAACGAGCGAAGGCAAGACAGGCAGACCCAACCCACAAACGGATACTACGCAAGTATAGCATAGGCTGGAATCTCTGTGGAACCGAATTTAGTAGTAGTCTACGGGAAACTTCCCCATTGGGGCCATGGCCGGGATGGGTACAATCCTCATGCCCGGGCGATCCGGTCTGGGCCGCCGACTCTCCAAACCGGCATGACCGATTATTCCATCCACATCCTCGACCTGAATTTCAAGCGCTCGCCGCGGGCCGTGGCGTCATTCCTGGTGCAGGGGCCGGGCGGCGCTGTCCTCGTGGAATCGGGCCCGGGCTCGACATTGCCCGAGCTCGAGCTTCGGCTGGCCGAGCATGGCCTCAGCCCCGCCGACATCGGCAGTGTGCTGTTGACCCACATCCACCTCGATCACGCCGGCGCGGCCGGCTGGTGGGCCCGCCAGGGCGCCGACATCTACGTCCACGCGTTCGGCGCGCCGCACCTGATCGCGCCCGAGAAACTTCTGGCGAGCGCGACGCGGATCTACGGCGACCAGATGGATGAACTGTGGGGGCCATACCTCTCGTCACCGCCTGAGCGAGTACATGCTCTGAGCGGTGGTGAGTCGATCGACGTGGCGGGCCTGACCTTCGTGGCCCATGACACACCTGGCCACGCCCGCCACCACCTCGTCTGGCAACTTGGCGATGAAGCTTTCGTCGGCGACGTCGCCGCGATCCGACTCGAGGGCGGCCAACACATCCGCATCCCATCGCCGCCCCCGGAATTCGAGCGCGAAGCCTGGCTCGAGTCGGCGGAACGGATGCGGGCCCTCGCGTTCAAGCGCCTGTACCTCACGCACTTCGGCGCGGTCTCGGGCGCCGATGCCGTTGACGATCACTGGCGTCGCGTGTCAGCCCTCGTCGATGAACAGGCCGACCTCGCTCGCGATCTACCGGACCGCGACGTTGTGCTCCAACGCCTTCTCGACTTCGATAGTCGTGATCTTCCTGAAGACGAGCGCGAACGCTTCAACAACGCCGGGCCGATGGGAATGTCAGCCGATGGCCTTATCCGCTACTGGAAGAAGAAAAGCTGAGCGCGGCGTTCATCTCGTGTTGTCACCCATTCACGTTCTGTTGCTCGCCCGGCAAATATGACACAAGACTCAGCCTCGCACCCTGCCTACGATCTGCGTTCAGTGAAGCTTCCCTATCTTGCGGGGACAGCGCTGCGGCTATTCACGGCTGCGCTTGAAAGCCCGCTGGGCGGGCTGCTGATCCCCAGCCTGTTCGAGAGCAGCGGCATCACGGCCCTGCGTGCGCGATCCTTCGACGAAGCACCCACCTATCTGCCCGGGCATGATGTGTCGAACCGCGCGGCCGATGGCGTGTCACCATCCGAATGGCCGAACGAGATCGACGACGAATCCGCGCAAGGACCGTTCACCACCATCGCCGATTACGCTCGCGCGTACCGCTCCGGTCAGACGACGCCCGCGGCAGTCGCCGAGCGCGCGTTGGCCGCGATCGAGTCCAGCAATGCAACGCAACCGCCGCTGCGTGCCATCATCGCGGTCCTGCGCGACGAGGTGCTGAGGCAGGCGGCCGAGTCGACGCAACGCATTCAACGTGGCGAAGCGCGCAGCCTGCTTGAAGGCGTGCCTGTCGCCGTCAAAGATGAGGTCGACCTGGCGCCTTACCCGACCACGGTCGGCACGGCTTTCCTCGGGCGCGCGCCGGCACGCGCAGATGCCACAGTCGCGGCTCGCCTGCGCGCCGCCGGTGCGCTGTTCATCGGCAAGGCCAACATGCACGAGATCGGCATCGGCGTCACCGGCCTGAACCCGCACCACGGCACGCCGCGTAATCCCTATGCGCCCGGCCACTTCACCGGCGGGTCGTCGAGCGGATCCGGCACGGCTGTCGCGGCCGGGCTGTGCCCGTTGGCCGTGGCCGCCGACGGCGGTGGCTCGATCCGCATCCCGGCGGCGTTCTGTGGCGTGGTCGGTCTCAAGCCCACGTTTGGCCGCGTGAGCGAGTTCGGCGCCGCGCCGTTGTGCTGGAGCGTCGCGCACCTTGGCCCGATCGCGGCCACGGCCGCCGACGCCGCGTTGGGCTATGCCGTCATGGCTGGCCCGGATCCGTGCGATCCGAACTCGCTCCACCAGCCGCAGCCGACCCTCGCGGGCTGGGATCAGGCCGACGCGCGTGGCCTCTCGCTCGGTGTGTTCTGGCCCTGGTTCGAGCACGCCGACGCCGAGGTCGTGTCGATCTGCAAAGCGCTGGTCGAACGACTCGTCGACGCTGGCGCGAGCCTGCGCGAGGTGGTGATCCCGGATCTCGAGGCGGCGCGCGTCGCGCACACGTTGACGATCGCGGGCGAGATGGCCCAGGCCATGGACGCGACCTACGCCGTGCACCACGGCGACCACGGCCTCGACGTGCGCATCAACCTGGCCCTCGCGCGCGCGTTCGCGACACACGATTACATCAAGGCCCAGCGCGTGCGCACCCGCACGATCGCGAACTTCAATCAGGCGCTGGCCGACGTCGACGTGATCGTCACGCCAGCGACCGGGGTCGCGGCGCCGGCCATCCCGGCTGCGGCCTTGCCGCATGGCGAGTCGGATCTCACCACGTTGGTCGAGATCATGCGCTTCGTCACGCCCGCCAATCTGACAGGTCTGCCCGCCATCGTCTTCCCGGCTGGCTACACGACGGCGGGGTTGCCCGTCGGCCTGCAGGCGATCGGCAGGGCGTGGGACGAGGTTACGCTGTTGCGTCTGGCGCGGGTGGCCGAGCGCCTGGTCGCGCGTCGTGCCCCGCAGGTGAGCTACAGCCTTTTGTCGTGATCGGAGCCGTGAGATGCAACTCCAGTTGATCCGAAACGCAACGCTGCGGTTGACCTATGGCGGGCGTTTATGGTTGATCGATCCTTACCTCGCGCCCAGACACAGCCGGCCGTCGTACACGGGTAAGTCGCCGAACCCGCTGGTGGAACTGCCGTGCTCGATCGATGATGTGCTGGCCGGCGTTGAGGTCGTCGTGGTCTCGCACCTGCACTCCGACCACTTCGACCCGGTGGCGCACGATCGCGTGCCAAAAAACCTGCCGCTCTTCTGCCAGCCCGGCGACGAACCGACCATTCTTTCAAAGGGCTTTTTGGATGTGAGGCCCGTGGCCGATCTGATCGAGTGGAATGGCGTGACTCTGAAGCGCACGCCGGGCCAACACGGCAGCGGCCCAGTGTTGACGGACATGGGGCGTACGTCGGGCTTCGTCTTCAGGGCGGAGGGCGAGCCAACACTCTATTGGGCCGGCGACACGATCCTCACCGACGACGTCCTCGCTGTCATCGCGACAGTCAGGCCCGACGTGATCGTCACGCACTCGAGCGGCGCGGTCTGGGGGCCGGGCACCCTGATCGTGATGGATGCCGAACAAACTGTCGCGGTCTGCAGGGCTGCGCCCACGGCCGTCGTCGTGGCCGTCCATCTCGACTCGCTCGATCATGGCACAGTCTCACGCGCGGATCTGCGCACGTATGCCGACGGCCAGGGCATCGGGTCCGACCGCCTGCGCCTCCCGGCGGATGGAGCGACGCTAAGTGACTGGGCGATCAACTGAGGTGCCCATGCCGCCTCAGTCGATCACCCGACCTTTTCGATGTACTCCAACGACTGGTGCCTGAAGTACGTGTTATACAACTCAGCGTAGTGGCCGTTCGCCTCGAGCAGATCGTCGTGAGTGCCTGACTCGATGATGCGGCCCTGGCGCAGCACGATGATGCGGTCCGCGTTGCGCACGGTCGACAACCGGTGCGCGATCACGATCGACGTTCGGCCATGCAGGGCGACGTCGAGGCCCTCCTGGATCAGGGCCTCGGTCAACGGATCGACGCTGGCCGTTGCCTCGTCGAGGATGAAGATTGCGGGGTCGTGCAGGACGACGCGCGCCAACGCCACGAGTTGCCGCTGACCCATCGACAGCGCGCCGCCGCGCTCGCCGACCGGCGTATCAAGCCCCTTGGGCATCGACACGATCCAGTCGCCGCCGCCGACGCGGTGCGCGGCCGCCTCGACGGCGGCATCGTCGGCCTCAGGGCGGCTGTAGCGGATGTTGTCGCGGACGTTGCCGTCGAACAGGAACGGCGTTTGCGTGACGATGCCGAGTTGATGCCGGTAAGCTTCGAGATCGAACCGGCGGATGTCGATGCCGTCGATCGAGATCGTGCCGCTCTGGAACTCGTAGAAACGCGCGATGAGCTTGGCGATCGAGCTCTTCCCCGAGCCGGTGTGCCCGACCAGCGCGATCGTCTCGCCGGGTGCGATGTCGAGCGAGAAGTCCTCGAGCACCGGCTGGCCGTCGAGGTAGCTGAAGTTGACGTGATCGAAGGCCACGCCGCCGCGCAGCCGTTCAGGTTTGTCGGCCGCGATCTGCACAACCTTGGCTTCGGCGTCGAGCAGCGCGAAGACGCGCTCGGCCGCTGCCAGCCCGAGCTGGAACTGGCTCCAGAAAGACGCGATGCTGGTGACCGGGAACCAGAACAGGTTCATGCCCTGGATGAACAGGTACCAGTTGCCGGCCGTCAGGCGGCCGGCCGCCGTCGCTACGCCGCCGAGGTAGGTCAGGCTGGCCGTGCCGATGCCGGCCAGGATGTTGAGCACCGGGAAGATGACCGAGAAGATCCGGCCCGTGCGGACGTTGATCTTGAACGACTGCTCGTTGACGCCCGAGAACTCGTCGTAGATGCCGGCTTCCTGGCGGAAGGTCTTGGCCACGGCGATGCCATTGACCGTCTCCTGGATGTGAGCGCTGACCGTCGAGTTGATCCGCCGCGAACGTGTAATCGCGGCGCGCGCCATCTGCCGGAAGCTGAGCGCGACGGCGACCACGAACGGCGTCAACGCCAGCAGCACCAACGTCAGCTGCAGATCCACCGAGAACAGATACGCAAAGAGAACGACGACGAGCAGGATCTGGCTGAGCAGTTCCATTGTCAGCGTCACGACCTGCGAGAACGCCTGAGTGTCGGAGGTGACGCGCGCGACGACCTTGGCCGACTGAAACTGGTCATAGAACGATAGGTCGCGACGCAACACGGCGTCGAGCGCGTCCTCGCGCAGCTTCAACACGACGTCGGCCACAGCCCGCGACGACGTCGAGCGCCTGACGTAGTTGAAGGCCCATGACAGGCTGCCGAGCGCGATGATGCCGAGCGCGGCCAACAACGCGTTGACGGCGCCGGCCTGCACGGCATCCAGGCTGCGCGACACCAAAATCGGCAGGCCGATGTCGACGCCAGACTGCGCCAGGATCATGGCGGCCACCGTGACAAAGCGGCCGCGCTGCGGCCAGAAGTACCCCAGAACGCGGCGCACCAGATCGCCGTCGCTGTATTTGCGGTCGTAAGCCTCTGCGTCGAGGCCGTCGAAAATGAAGCCCATGGTCTTAGTCGGCTGGTCTGCTAGTCAAATCGTCGGGTAGTCGGTTGTGGCCCGGCGCTGTTATGCGTCGGTCACCTGCGGGTTGACGTGCGGCGGTGGCGCGCTGCCGTCGTCGGCCGCCGACGCCTTCAACCTGACGGCTGAGGACTTACGCCTGACGCCTTTCCTGTCTTCGTAGCGCGCAAAGATCCGCCGATACAACGCGGACGTGCGCAGCAACTCGTCGTGCGAGCCGCAGGCCTCGATCTTGCCGGCGTCGAGGACGATGATGGTGTCGGCCCAGCGGATCTGCGAGAGGCGGTGGGTGATCAGCAACGTCGTGCGGCCGTGTTGGATCTGGCGGATGGCCTTCTGGATCTCGTCCTCGGTGGCGCTGTCGATGGCGCTTGTCGAGTCGTCGAGGATCAGGATGCGCGGATCGGCCAGGAAGGCGCGCGCAAGAGCGATGCGTTGGCGCTGGCCGCCCGAGAGCGTCATGCCGCGCTCGCCGATGACCGTCGCATAGCCGTCCTTGGTCTTCATGATGAAGTCGTGGGCCTGCGCGGCTTGCGCAGCGGCCTCGATCTCGGCCCGGGTCGCACCGGGCCGCCCGAAGGCGATGTTGTCGGCAATCGAGCGCGAGAACAGGAAGATGTCCTGCTCGATCTTCGAGATCTGCGAGCGCAGCGCGTCGAGGCTCCACTCGCGCACGTCGACGCCGTCGATCAGCACGCGGCCGGCCGACGCGTCATAGGTGCGGTTGATGAGCTGGGTCAGGCTCGACTTGCCCGAGCCGGTCTGGCCGACGATAGCTACGGTCTGGCCAGGATCGATGGTGAACGACACATCGCGCAGCAGCGGTCCGGCCTCGACGTGGGCGGCCTGCCCGTAGGTCACGTGCTCGAACACGATCTCGCCCTTCATCGGGGCGTTGTGGCCACCGACGTTCTGATCAAGGTCCGTGTGTGCCTGAATGACCGACAGGATCCGGCCCGCGCTGGCCCGGCCGGCCTGCACGATCGAGAACGTGAAGATCGACGCGAAGGTCGGCCAGCGCAAGACGTTCATCAGGCCCATCACCGTGATCACGCCGGCGACATCGAGGGCGCCGGCCTGCACGCGCAGGAGTGCATGCAGGAACTGCAGGCCGATGGTGACGGCGAACAACAACAACGGCAGATAGCGGGCTTCGATCGTGCCCTGGGCCACGAAGGTGTCGCGCAGCTTGCGCGCGAGCCCGATGACCCTGTTGCGCTCGGCCGGCTCCTGGGCGCTGGCCTTGACCGCCTCGATGCCGCTGATCGTTTCCTCGAGCTTGGCGTTCAGGTCGCCGTATTGCACGCGCTGGCGCTCAACGACGGGCTCGAGCTCGCGCGTGTAGGCGCGCACGGCGAAGCCGTAGACGATGAAAAACAGGAAGGGCACGAGCAGGAGCTGTGGGTCAAGCAAGGCCAGGAACACCAGCGGCGCGATGCTGAAGAGCACGGTCTCGAGGATGATGCTCAGGCCGGGCGTGACCATATCGCTCAACAGCCCCACGTCGTCGGTGGCACGTGCCATCAGGTCTCCGGCACGCTGGCGGTTGTGGAAGACCTGGTTCTTCTCGAGCAGGCTGGCGTACAACTCCTCGCGAGCGTCGGCCGAGAAGCGCTTGGCCACGAACTCCCACTGGAAGGCGCCGATCAGGTTGAACAGGCCGTCGGCCACCAGAACGACGAGCACACCGAGCGTCAGCGGGATCAGGCTGGCGACGTCGTTTCCTTTAAGGATCGTGTCGACGGCGCGACCGATCAGCAGCGGCGCCGACGAAAAAGCAAAGGACGACACGCCGTACATGCAGAGCATCAGCAGCAGGCGCCAGCGATAGCGCCACAGGTGCGACACGATCCAGCGGTCGATATTGCGCCGGTCGTAGGTGTATTGATTGGGGGCCGAGAATTCGGCTGAACGCGTGGCCATGGTTTCCGACAACTCGATTGGGCTGACGTGGCGGGTGAAACAAATTGATTGACACTGGGCCGGTGGGGCCAGGAGCGCCGCAGACCAGACCCCTCATTATAGGTAGGGTCCTCCGGGAGTCAATGCCCGGGTCCGGTGGGGG
>CAYZRP010000041.1:0-47211 GCA_964480865.1 uncultured Anaerolineales bacterium
GATCGATTGATCCGGGTCGCCGACGCAGTATAGGTTGTGGCTGCCGGCCGCGACCAGCTTGAGCAGCGTGTACTGCACAGTGTTCGTGTCTTGAAACTCGTCGACCAGCACGTGCTCGAACGAACGCTGGTACTTGGCCAGCACGTCGGGCCGGTTCTGGAAGAGCCGCACCGTCTCGAGCAGCAGGTCGTCGAAGTCGAGGGCGTTGTTCTGTGCGAGTAGATCCTGATAGCGGGCGTAGACGCGCTTCACGACCTCGCTCGCGTACGACGTCGATGGATATGCCTCAGGACCGATCAATTCATTCTTGGCCGTCGAGATCCGATGGAGCACCGAGCCAGGCCGGTTTTTCTTGTCGTCGACGTTGAGCTCGCGCAGCGCCTGCTTGACGAGCTCTTCCTGGTCACCGGTGTCATAGATGACGAAGTCGCCGGTGATGCGCAGGCCGACGCCGGGCGCGCCATCTCGGCCTTGAGCTGCGGCCTCGCGCCGCAGCCAGCGCGCGCAGATGCTGTGGAAGGTGCCGATCGTCAGGCCGCGCACGTCGTCGCCGAAGAGACGCGTCACGCGCTCCTTCATCTCGCGCGCCGCCTTGTTCGTGAACGTCACCGCCAGGATTTTCCAGGGCGCCACGCCAACGGCGTTGATCAGGTAGGCGATGCGATGAGTCAGCACGCGCGTCTTGCCGGAGCCCGGTCCGGCCAACACAAGGGTCGGGCCATTCGGCGCTGTGACGGCTTCATGCTGTGCGCTGTTTAACTTATCAAGCAGATTCATGGTCAGGCGATTCTAGCATTGTGAAGGCGTCAGGGGTCAGGCGTCAGTTCACGCTCACGCGCATTCGCCGGCAGGTGATCTGACGCCTGATGCCTGACCCCTGACGCCTCTATGCCCGACGCCTTCTGCTACAATCCGCGGCGGAGAAGAAGGCCCGCACATGTATATCGCCATAGAGGGCGTGATCGGCGTCGGAAAGACGTCGCTTGCGCGTTTGCTCCAGCCTACCTTCGGCGCCGGGGTTCTGCTCGAGGTCTTCGAGGAGAACCCCTTCCTGTCGGACTTCTACGGCGATCGCGCCCGTTACGCTCTGCAGACGCAGTTGTTCTTCCTCCTCTCGCGCTACCGGCAACAGCGCGAGGTCCCCGAATTGCTCACGCGCCACGGCAGCCTGATCGCCGACTACACCTTCGCCAAGGATGCGCTGTTCGCGCGCCTCAACGTCCGCGGCGACGAACTCGAGCTCTACCGGCGCATGCACGACGCGTTGGCCGAGAAGGTTTTGAAGCCGGATCTGACTGTTTACCTCAAAGCCCCGACACCGCTTTTGATGACCCGGATCGCTCATCGCGGCCGGTCGTACGAAAAGAACATGGATCCGGGCTACATCCAGGTGCTCGGCGAAGCCTACGACGATTTCTTTTCGAACTACACGGGCGGCCGCGTGCTGGTGATCGACGCTGCTATGCTCGATTACGTGGCCAACGCCGACCACCTGTACTGGGTCATCGAACGCATTCAGGCGGCCATGGGTGAAGCCGATGTGCAGAGCCCGCTGCCGATGTCGACAGGGCCGGTGGATCAGGCTTAGGGGTGCGGACGCCAGGGCGACGAAGGACGAACGACGAAGGTCGTCACCCTTCCGCCAGGTCTTGCGATCATCAGCATTCGTCATTCGTCGTTCAATAACAACTTCCTGGATACCTTTCGAGGCCATCGGTGATCGTCGATCGCATCTCTATGGAGCAGGCCACCTTGTTGCGGTTGGCGGCGGACGTCGCCCGGCAGCAGGTCAAGGAGCGCTCGTCGATTCTGTCGGCATACCTGATCGGCTCTGTCGCGGCAGGTGAGCGTCCGCTCGGCGAGGCGACCGACCTCGATCTCGTGCTCATCGATGGCGATCCTCCGGCGCGTCGTCGTGAGGTCCTGCGGCTCTCCGACGGCCTCGTGGCCGATCTGCACATTCACGCGCGCGAGGATTACCGCAACCCGAAGGCCCTGCGTGTCGATCCGTGGCGCGGGCCAGAGATGTGCGAACCGATCTTCCTGTACGATCCGCAGCACTTCTTCGAGCTCGCGCAGGCCAGCGCACGCGGCCAGTTCCACCGGCCCGATCATGTCGCCGCTCGCGCCACAGCCTTTCTCGATCTTGCCCGCCGGCACCTTCAGGTCAATGACTTGGGGCCCGGAGCAGCGCCCCAGGCGCCCGTCAGCGTCGAGGGGCTGTGCCTTGGGCTGATGTGCGCGGCCAACGCCGTCATCACCTTGACAGGCTTTCCCGGCGCCGGCCGGCGACTCCTGCTTAGGCTCGAGGCAGCGGCGACACGCCTGGCCAGGCCCGCGTTGTACGACGGCTTCCTCGCCGCCCTGGCTCCGAATGGCGTCAGCGTCTCGAACGCTCAGGCCTGGGTGGCGGAGTGGACGACGACGTACCTGGGCGCGCAGAGCGAAGACGTCCACCTGCTGCATCCGGCCCGACTGCCGATCTATCAGCGCGGTTACGCGGCTCAGATCGAGGCCGATCGGGCCGCCGACCTGGTCTGGTTGATGTTGTTTACCTGGCAATCGGCGTTGCGTCGGATCCCGGCGGCTATGGCCGGCGCGCTTGGCTACGTCGATCTGCTCGACCACCTTGGCATGGCGGACGCGGCCGGCTTCCAGAAACGCGTCGGCTCCGCTATCGCCTATGCCCGACAGTGTCAGATCGAAGTCGGAGGCTGGGCTCAGCGCAACGGGGCCTAGGCCGGGGCTGGCGCGTTTCTTGCTCCGAAACGCTCGGGTGGAGGCCCTTGCACGACGGGTTCGCCCGCCAGGCGTGAGGGGGCTATGACCCGGAAAAGATAAATGACCATTCCGGGATTCTGTGGCACAATGCCGCCGCTCACCTCCGGGCATGTCAGCGGAGGGGGACCGCCCAACGCGGCATGTGTCAACATGTTAGAATGAATCGGTCGCTGCCTAGCGGCCACACGAAAGAATGACCACCCTTTCGCTTACCGAGCAACAGCGGCTAGAGCTCCTCTATCGGGTCAGCCGCGAAATCTCGGACAGGCTTGACCTCAACGAGCTGCTCGCGCGTGTGCTCCGAGAGACGGCGGCCAGTGCACAAGCGGATGCTGCCAGCCTCCTGATCGTCAACGAAAACCTCACCGTCGTTTCATCGGCCCTGATCGCCGATGGCGTTTTGCATTCCGACCCGCATCGTGAGCTCGAGGGCGTCCTGCGCGACGGCCTGGCCGGTTGGGTGTTGACCCATCGCCAGCCTGTCCTGACGCCCGACACCTCGCTTGACGCGCGCTGGCGCCGCCGCCCCGACGACGACCGACTGGGCGCCAAGAGCGCTATCGCCGTGCCGCTGTTGGGCCGCACACGCGTGGTCGGCGTGTTGACCCTGGCCCGACGCCCCGCTGGCAGCTTCGTCGAGGATGATCTGACCCTGCTGACCGTCATCGCCGACCACGCGGCCGTCGCCATCGAGAACGCCGCGCTCTATGCCGAAAGCCAGCGCCGCGCCGACGCCATGGCGGCCCTGGCCGAGACAGCTCGTGCCGTCAACTCGACGCTCGAGCTCGATCAGGTGCTGCGCCTTGTGGTCGATCATGCGCGCGCGCTGCTGCGGGTCGAGACGGCCGGGATCGCGCTCGTGGATGCCAATGGGCTGATATTCCGCGAAGCCTCCGGACGGCGCCAGGAAGAACTCCGTGGCCTGCGCCTGCAACTGGGCGAGGGTCTGGCCGGCTGGGTCGCCGCCCATAACCAGGCCGTGATCTCGCCGAACCGTCCGACAGACGCGCGTTTCGTCGGCGGCCTGTCGCAACGCCTCGGGCTGCGCGTGCGCGCGAGTGCCGGCGTGCCGATCGTGCTCGACCCGATGTCAGAGGCCGCCTCGGTCATCGGCGTGATCGAGGTCATCAATCCCTTTGAAGATCGCTTCGGCGGCGATACGCTGCCCCTGCTCGACAGCCTTGCCGCGCTCGCGGCGACTGCCATCACGCATGCCCGTCAGATGGCTGAGCTTCAGGCCGCCGAGAGCCGCTTCTCGGGCCTGTTCGAAGACAACATCGACCCGATCCTGATCACGGACCTCGACGGCGTGATCACGGACGCCAACCGCAAAGCGGTGCAGATGTTCGGTTACGAGCAGCGCGCCCTGATCGGTCTGCGGATCACCACCGTGCACCGCACCGGCACCGCGTTCCTCGGGTCCGATCGGTTTGCTCAACTGCGCGATGGCAGCGAGATCACGTATCAGACGCGGGTCACGACCCGTGCCGGTGACGAGATCCCGATGGAGGTCCACGCCAAGCTGATCGTGCGCAGAGGCCAGTCCTTCATCCAGTGGATCCAGCGCGATATCAGCGAGCGCCTGCAGCTCGAGGAGATGCGCGCCGACCTGATCAGCATGATCTTCCACGACCTGCGCAGCCCGCTCGGCAACGTGATCACGTCGCTCGAGACGGTCTCGTCGGGTCTGCCGGCCGACCGGGTCATGGAGCACTCGCTCCTGACGATCGCCCAGCGTTCGGCCGGGCGCATGTCGCGGCTGGTCGATTCGCTTCTCGATTTGCGTCGCCTCGAGGCCGGGCAGATGGTGTTGCAGCGCGACATCACAGACCTGCGCGATCTGGTCAACGAAGTGCGCGAACTGACGCTGCCGATGGCGACGGTCAAGCACACGACCCTCTCGGCTGAGATACCGGACGGCCTGCCGTCGATCGCGGTCGACAGCGACATGATCCGCCGCGTGTTGATCAACCTGGTCGAGAACGCCGTCAAGTACACGCCCGTCCGCGGCAAGGTGGCCATATCGGTCACTGTGGAGTCTGCGGGGGTCATCCTGCACGTCACCGACACAGGCCCCGGCATCCCCCCGGCGGATCAGGGCCGCGTATTCGGCATGTTCACGCGTCTTCAGCGCGACCGCGGCGCCAAGGGGCTCGGCCTGGGCCTGGCCTTCTGCCGCCTGGCCGTCCAGGCCCACGGTGGCCGCATCTGGGTCGAGAGCGAGCCCGGCGCCGGCAGCACTTTCCACGTGTCGCTCCCCCGCGAACCCTACGACGTCGACTGATCTAGCGCGGCTGATGAGATTCGCAGGGCCTGCTCCTCGCGGCCGGCCTATTGCGTCTTCCATCTAGCGGAAGATACAGGCCAGGGAACGGGCTCGTCCCCCCAGAGAGCCGGTGGCGACGTCGCTGTCCCGGTGCATCATCGGTGAAATCCACGGCTCATACCCGACCAGACGGAACAAGACGCTGTGGTCCGGCCTCGCGGATTTGATTTGTCGCGCCCTTGAGGCCTTGCATATAATGGCGCACAGTCTGGTCGTCAGGGCAAAGGTCAGCCATGCAAAAGATCGGAAAAGACATCTACGTCGAATCGAGCTTCCCGGGGGTCACGGTGGGCGCCATCGTCACACCCGAGGGCGTGGTCTTGATCGACGCCCCCACGCATCCCGCTGACGCTCAGTTGTGGCGGATGAGGATCCGAGAACTGACCGACAAGCCGGTTCGGTACATCATCCTCCTCGACCACCATCGCGATCGCTCAATGACGCTCAGCCTTTTTGGCGCGCCGGTCATCGCGCACGACCTGACGCTCGAGCGCATGCGCCTGTGGCCCGAACAGTTCAAGCCACTCCTGCCCGAAACCGGCGCTGATGCGGAGTGGGTCAACGACTGGGGCGGGGCGCGTCTGACGTTGCCCGTCCTGACCTTCTCGGAGTCGATGCGGCTCTCGCTGGGCGGCAAGGATCTTATGCTGAGCCATCGCCCGGGCTCGGCGCCGGGCGCGATTTGGGTCGAGATCCCGGACGCTGAGGCGGTCTTTGTCGGCGACAGCGTGGCGCTCAAGTCGCCGCCGTTCCTGGCCGAAGCCGACCTCGACGCCTGGGCCACGACGCTCGTGGATCTGCGCAAAAAGAAGACGATGGGTCGCGTGGTGGTGCCCGGTCGCGGCGGCCTCTCGAACAAGCAGGCTATCAAGCCCGCCGAGGACTTCGTCAAGCTGGTCCGGCGCCGGCTGGATGCCTTCACGAAGGGCAAGAAGGGCCGCGCGGATCTGGAGAAGGTGGCGGTGGAACTCGTGGAGTGGTTTCCGGCCAACGTCGACCTGCGCGATCATTATCTGCGCCGTCTGACGTACGGGCTCGAAGCGCAGTTCAACGCCCTGATCCTGGCAACGGCCCAGAGGCCCTGAGATGTTGCCGCTGATCGAATACGTGCGCGGCGGCCTGAGCGAGTCGGTCCATCATGGGTCGGTCGTGGCGGTGACGTCCTCGGGCGAGGTGTTGGCCTCCGTCGGCGACGCAACGGCCCGCGTCTTTGTGCGGTCGTCGGGCAAGCCGTTTCAGGCGTTGCCGCTGGTTTCCTCTGGTGCGGCGGCCGTCTGGGGGATGAGCGAGCGCGAGCTGTCGCTGGCCTGCGCCTCACACAGTGGGTCGGCCGCGCATCTGGCTGTGGCCCGCGGCTTCGCTGAACGGGTCGGCTTCACAGCGGCGGACCTGCGCTGCGGCACCCACGTTGTCGAAAACGCCGAGACCGAGGCTGAGTTGATCCGCTCGGGCGGGAAACGCGACGCCTTCTTCCATAATTGCTCTGGCAAGCACCTGGGGATGCTGGCCACGGCCCGCCATCTGGGCCAGCCGCTCGAGACCTATCTCGACGTCGACGGTCCGGTGCAACAGGGCGTGCTCGCCGCGGTCTCGGCGTTCTGCGACGTCCCGGTGGGCGAGATCGGCCTGGGGACCGATGGCTGCTCGGCCCCGAACTTTGCGCTGCCGCTGACGGCCACAGCCCTGGGCGTGGCCCGGCTGATGGATCCGGATGCCCCGGCGGCGGCCCACACGGTCGTGTCGGCCATGACCGCGCACCCCGAGATGGTGCAGGGCGAGGGCGGCTTCGACACCGAATTCATGCGCCTGCTGGGCGGCAAGGCCATCTCCAAGCGCGGCGCCGAGGGCGTTCAAATCGTCGGGCTGGCGCCGCGCAACGGCCGGCCGGCGGTCGGCCTGGTCGTCAAAATCGGCGACGGGGCCTCACGCGGGGCGGTGCCCGCCATTGCCGCGGCCATGAACCAGCTCGGCCTGCTCACCGATGCCGAAGCCGTGGCTCTGAAGGCTCGAAACTGGCTCCCGCCGACCCCTCAACGCAACTGGAGCGGCCTGACGGTGGGGGAGGTGCGGGCGGTGTTCCAGGTGGCATCTTGAGGCGAGAAAAGGGAGGTGGGAACGCTGCCCTCCTCTCTCCTTCCTCTTCTCGCTTCCGTCATCTCCCCCGCCTCGATTGACTCCTCCGCATTATTCTGTTACCATTTGGCGCTAGCCCCGAAAGGGGTTATTTTGTCGTCAACGAGCTAGCAGCGAGGCAAGCACTATTCCCGTTCAAATGTCTGACTACCGGATCAACGAACAGATCCGCGGCGTGC
This sequence comes from uncultured Anaerolineales bacterium, assembly GCA_964480865.1. GTDB lineage: Bacteria > Chloroflexota > Anaerolineae > Anaerolineales > UBA6663 > UBA6663. Next base: position 7,420 of record CAYZRP010000041.1, read on the forward strand.
CTGAGGTGCGCCTGATCGGCCCGAACAACGAAAACGTTGGTGTCGTGGCGATTCAGGAAGCGCTCAAGATTGCGCGCGCCGCCAATAAGGATCTGGTCGAGGTCAGCCCAAATGGCAACCCGCCAGTGTGCCGCGTTCTCGACTACGGCAAGTTCCTGTACGAGAACACGAAGAAGGCCCGTGAGGCGCGCAAAGCTCAGAAGATCGTCGAGGTCAAAGAGATCCAGCTGCGCCCCAAGAGCAACGACTTCCACACCGGGCTCAAGGTGAAGGATGCGCGACGCTGGCTCGAAGAAGGCAAGAAGGTGCGTGTTCGCGTGAAGTTCCGCGGCCGCGAAATCACCTACCCGGAGATCGCCCGCAAAGATTTGTTGGGCATCGCCGAGGAACTGGCGGACGTCGGCCAGATTGAGGCTCAGCCGTTGATGGAAGGCCGAGCCATGATCATGTTGCTCGCGCCTGGCGGCCGCAAGCCCGCCAAGCCGGCCGGCGCCAAGAAGGAACGGGCCGAGGAGCCTCAAGCCGAGGGCCAGGCCTGAGCAGGGCGCACGACGCCAACCCAGCGTGACCAGTCGCCGGGGCAGAACGAGCGCCCCGGTGTTGTTTGTCGAGTAATCGTGTAAAGGCGGCAAAACGGAGCCGCCGGGAGTACGAACGTGCCACGAAAAGCCAAGCCCGCGGGCAAGAAGTACAAGCTCAAGACGCATAAGGCGACTGCCAAGCGCTTCCGCGTGACCGGGAGCGGCATGCTCGTCCGCACCAAGAAGGGCAAGAGCCACCTCCGCCGTCGCACGTCGGATCGGACGAAGGCGCTCCTGACCGAGATGCTGCCCGTCAAGGGCAAGAAGATCGCGAAGCGCGTCCGCCGTCTGGCTCCGTACCTGCAGCGCTTCGACGACAAGTCATCGACCTGAGCGGCGCTCGACGCCGTCAGATTTTCGCGCCGGCACCCCCGGCGCCCATTGCGACCGACGCGGCACGAACGTGTGGATGGCAATCCCACAGGCCGGCGCCGAATCGCAGGAGTGATTCGAGATGCGAGTCAAAGGTGGAGTTCGAACCCGCCAGCGCCACAAGAAGGTCTTGAAGCTGACCAGCGGTCAGCGTGGCGCGTACCATCGTCTTTTTCGCCGCGCCAACGAAGGCCTGCTGCACGCGCAGCTTTACGCCTGGCGCGACCGCCGCAACCGCCGCCGTGACCTGAAGCGGCTGTGGATCGTGCGCATCAACGCCGCCGCGCGCCTCAACGGCGTGTCGTACAGCAAGTTGATCGCCGGCATGAAGCGCGCGGGCATCACGCTCGATCGCCGCGCCCTGGCCGACATCGCCGTGCGCGATGCCAACGCCTTCACCCAGATCGCCAGCCTGGCCAAAGCCGCGCTCTGATCTGGGTCGCCCTGCAAGCCAAAGGCGCCGTGGAAACACGGCGCCTTTTTTGTTTTCGTGAGCGCCCCCACCCGCGCCGCCATGCGTTGTTGAAATGGCCATAGAGGTTGGGCGGCGCGCCCTCCCCCGAAGGGGGAGGGCAGCATTGTCGAGACTCGCGGAGGTGATCTTCAACCCGCGGTGATGCGGGAGGCGGGCGGGTGGAATACAATCCCGTCGGCGTGATTACATCAGTCCATAACCCACTTGTTCAACGCATCAAGGGCCTTCAGGCGAATCGTCGCGATCGCGAGCGTGAAGGTCGCTTTGTGATCGAAGGCGTGCGATTGCTCGAAGAGGCCACTGCGGCCCGGATCCAGCTCGAGCTCGTGCTGCATGTGCGCGACCTCGACAGCCGGGCTTTGCGCGCGCTCGCCCTCGCCGAACGCGCCGGCGCTCGGCCGATGCCAGTGACGCCGGCCGTGCTGCGTGCCTGTTCCGATACCGAAACGCCCGCCGGCTTACTGGCCATCGCCGAGCGACAGGCATGGGCCGCGCCAGCCGCACCGACCGCTGTCTTGATCCTCGATGGCATCGCCGATCCCGGCAACGTCGGCACACTGCTGCGTACGGCGGTGGCGGCTGGCCTCGACGCTGTGTATCTCGCGCCAGGCACCGCTGATGTGTACAACCCTAAGGTGGTTCGCGCGGGCATGGGCGCTCATTTCCGCGTGCCGACGCTGCCGCTCGAGTGGAGCGTCCTGCCACCCGAGCTTGCGAAGCTGCACCTGCATGTGGCTGATGTGGATCAGGGGCAACCCTATGACAGCGTGAACTGGCGCGAGCCGGTTGGCCTGATCGTCGGCGCCGAAGCCGCCGGGCCGAGCGCAGCGGCGCGGGCGGCCGGCACGCCCGTCCACATCCCGATGCCGGGCGGGGCCGAGTCGCTCAACGCGGCAGTGGCAGGCAGCATCCTCGTCTTCGAGCTCGTGCGCCAACGACGGATCCGATAGGAACAGCCTCGCCGATGAACGCCGACCTGATCGAGGTGCTGCGCTTCTTCGTTCGACTGGGCTTCACATCCTTCGGCGGGCCGGCCGCGCACATCGCGCTCATGCGTGCCGAACTCGTGACGCGGCGGAAGTGGGTGACAGAGCAGGAGTTCCTCGATCTGCTCGGTGCCGCCAACCTCATCCCGGGTCCCAACAGCACTGAACTCGCCATGCACCTGGGTTATCGACGCGCCGGGTGGCCCGGCCTGGTTGTCGCCGGCGCTGGCTTCATCATCCCGGCTGCGATCATCGTCCTGGCCTTCTCGTGGGCCTATGTGGCCTATGGCACCACACCCCCGGCCCGCGCACTGCTCTATGGCGTTCAGCCCGTCGTGATCGTCATCGTGGCGCAGGCGCTCGTTGGCCTCGGGCGCGTCGCCATCAAGGATCGACTGACGGCGATGCTCGCCGCCCTGGTGCTGCTCGGCACGACCCTGGGGGCCGGCGAACTCGCCCTGTTGCTGCTCAGCGGCGTCGTGGCCGTGGCCTGGCGGCACTGGCGGACCCTTGGGCTTCGCGGCCTGGCGGCCCTGCCGTTCGGCCCGACGCTCGCCTCGCTGGCCGGCGCTGCGCCCTTCAATCAGTTCGAGTTGTTTACGACTTTCCTCAAGATCGGCTCTGTCTTGTACGGCAGCGGATACGTGTTGCTGGCGTTCCTGCAGAGCGATTTCGTCGATCGCCTGGGCTGGCTCACGAATCAACAGCTGCTCGACGCCGTCGCCGTTGGGCAGGTGACCCCCGGGCCGGTGTTCACGACTGCGACCTTCGTCGGCTATATCCTGGGCGGTTGGACGGGGGCCGGAGTGGCCACGCTCGGGATCTTCCTGCCGGCTTTCGTTTTTGTGGCGCTCAGCATCCCGCTTTTCGAGCGAGCCCGACGCTCGCCTCTGGTGGCTGCCGCCCTTGACGGCGTCACAGCGGCCTCGCTGGCCCTGATGGCTGTCGTCGCTGCGCGCCTGGCTTTTGAAGCCGTGGTTGATCCCCTGACATTGTGCCTGGCCGCAGCCTGCGCGGCTTTGCTCTGGCGCACACGCGTGAACCCGACCTGGCTGATCCTGGGTGGCGGTCTTGTCGGTCTTCTCCAGCTTGCCGCCTTGAACGGGTAAAAAGCGCCTTAAGGTCCTGTCGGTTCCTTCAGGATTTAACGCTCCGAATACTCCACACGCGTTCGGGATTCGTTATAACAAAAATGCATCGCTGACCATGTCATCAGGTAAGCGTGCGTTTTATGCGTGAGCAGAAGCCTCCTCAACCAGTCTGGTTCCTGGTGCTCTTCGTCGTCACCGGGGTCACACTGGATTCCTTGATGACGTGGATGGGTGGGCCTGGTGTCGGGGCTTTCCTCCTGATCTCGGGCGTCGTCGTCGCGGCTCTCACTTATCCCCGCTGGGTGCAACACACGACGATCCTGCTGTTCGACCTTCTGCTGTTGCCGACACTGCTGCAGGCCGACATGGGACCCCTGCGTTTCCTGGGCTTCATGGTGTTCGGAACACTGGTGTTGGTTGGGCTGTCTGAGTCGATCTTCCGATTGGTGCGCGGCTACACCCGCAGCGTCGAACGCGAGAAGCAGGCCCAGGAACGTTTGCTCGAACTCCTTGAGCACAATCCCGCGGTGGTTTATGGCCTCACGCCGGATCAGGCGGAGCCGTCCGGGTATCGCATCACGTTTATCGGCCAAAACGCTCGCGAGCTCCTGGGTATTGATCCGCAGACTCATCGACTTGAGCCTGACACCATCGGCCTGGCCGGACGCGTGACGCACGACCAGGCGCGCGCCTGGCGTGAACAACTGGAAAGCGGTGGTCAGGCGGTCCTGGAATACCAACTCACTCGAGCCGACGGTGAAACACTGTGGGTGCGCGATGCCTGTCGCACGGTGAAAGACGCTGCGGGCGGCCTGCGCGAGATCGTCGGCCACGTCAGCGATATCAGCGAAACCCGGTTGATCGCCGAGGAACTTGTCGAGCGCGATCGGCAACACAACGAGGTTGTCAGAAACAGCCCCGCCGTCCTCTTCCGCGCGCTGCCCAACCCCGACCGCGACCACGGTTGGCGTTTTGGCTTTAACAGCGTCAATGTGCTCGACGTCGTCGGCTTCTCGGTCGAGGAGCTCGCGGCGGATCCGGATCTGTGGATGCAGCGGATCCATCCTGATGATCGTGCTCGCATCGTCGAAGCGGCGCGAAAGGCATCACTCGATACCGCCTTCACGGAGCCCATCGTCTACGAGTATCGCTTCCTGCACCGCGATGGCCGCACCCTGTGGTTGCAAGACACACTCCGCATCGTGCGCGACGAGGATGGGCGGCCCCGCGAGATGTTCGGCCAGAGCCTCGACATCACCGCGCGCCGTCACGTCGAGGAAGCCCTCGCCGAGAGCCGTCGCCAGCTTGATGAAGTCGTGCGCAACTCGCCGGCGCTGTTGTTTCGGGCGGTGCCTGATCCAGACAACCCCATGGGCGCATGGCAGATGCTCTACACGAGCTCAAACGCCGCAGGTGTGGTGGGCTACTCGGCCGATGAGATCCGCGAGCGCCCGAACCTGTGGTTCGACCGCACACACCGTGACGACCTGGCGCGCTATGCCGAGGCCATCCGCCCCACGCATCTGGTCCACGCCGCCGCGAACGCGCCCTTCACCCACGAGTACCGGTTCTACCGCAAGGATGGCGCCCTGATCTGGCTGCAGGACACGCTTCGTGTGGTTGTGGACGATCTCGGCCGCCCGGTCGAGTTGTACGGCCAGACCCTCGACGTGACCGAGCGTAAGTTGATCGATCAGGCCCTCGCTGAGAGTCGGCGCATCCAGGATGAGAGCGTGCGCAACAGCCCGGCCATCCTGTTCAGGGCAGTTCCGAACCCCACCTCCGTTGAGGGCTGGACCTTCCTGTACCACAGCGCCAACACGATCGACGTCCTGGGCTATGCCATCGAAGAGCTGCACGCGAATCCGGCACTGTGGGTGGAGCGCATCCATCCCGACGATCGGGAATTGACCCTGGGCAACGCCAACGCATTGGCCTCGACGACGCCCGACACTGAAATGCCGATCACGTACGAGTATCGGTTCTGTCGAAAGGATGGGCGTTACATCTGGGTTCAGGACAGCCTGCGGATCTTGTTCGATGACGACGGCCGCGCGCGCGAGTTGTATGGGCTCAGCATCGACATCACTGCACGCTTTGAAGCCGAGCAGGCCCTGCGCGCCAGTCGGCAGGAACTCGATGACGTGGTGCGCAACAGCCCGGCGGCGCTCTTCAGGGCGGTTCCCGACCCTGAGGCCGTAGACGGCCTGCGCTACGTGTACTACAGCTCCAACATCGCGGACATCGTCGGTTACTCGATCGCAGACCTGACGAGCGGCGCCGTGGATTGGCTCGAGCGGATCCACGCCGACGATCGGGAGCGCCTGCTTGTGAATACACGGGCATTCGCGCTCGGGATGTCAACCGACCCGGGCCCGCTTGCCCATGCGTACCGCTTCCTGCGAGCCGACGGATGTGAGATCTGGCTTCACGATACCCTGCGGGCGATCCGCGACGAGCAGGGTGTGCTTCGCGAGGTCGTCGGTCAGAGCCTGGACGTGACGATTCAGAAGCGGATGGAGCTCGAGTTGGCCGAGGCCAACGAGCGCGTCCGGCAGGTGCTGGCCAACAGCCCCATCCTGTCTTATTCAGCCATACCGGTCGATCGCCCGGTCGACCCGTGGGAATACACGTACATCAGCGAGCGCTCGCGCGAGATCCTGGGGATGGAGCCCGACGAGGTCGTAGCCTTCAGCCCACGCTGGTTGGATTTCATCCACCCGGCTGACCGCGAACGTGTCAGCGAAACGCTTGACGGCCTCGCCGACACGCCGGAGTTCAGCTATGAATTCCGCTTCGGCAAGGCTGATGGGTCGTACGTGTGGCTTCATGACTTCGGCCGCGTGTTGCGCGGACCCGATGGACGAGTTACGGGCCTGTTCGGCCACCTCGAGGACATCAGCGCTCAGCGCGAAGCCGCCGAGGCGCTGCGTCAGGCTGAGGCTCGTCTGCACCACATCGTCAGCAACAGCCCGCTGGCGACCTACACGCTTCAGATCACAGAGGGTGATGTCTCACAGCAGCGTTGCAACTTCTTCACTGACAACGTCGTCGACATCATCGGATACACGGCTCAGGAGGTCATGGCCGACCCTGAGCTGTGGATGAGTCGTATTCACCCTGAAGATCGCGACACAATCTGGTTCGCCAACGATAGGGGCGCCCAGGTGCGCGCGCCGGCGGTCGAGTATCGGTTCGTCAAAAGTGACGGGAGCGAGATCTGGTTGGAAGACACCGCCCACGCGATCCTCGATGGCGATGGGCGCGTGGCCGAAATCATCGGTCAAATTCAGGACGTGACTCTTCGCAAGCGGGCTCAGCTCCAGGTGGAGGAGAGCCAGCGCTTCATCTCGCAACTGGCCGCCGCCATCCCGAGCCAGGTGTTCGTCGTCGACTTCACGACCCGACGCTACATCTACTCCAATCGTGAGCAAACCCGCCTGCTTCGAACGCAGGAGCCGCCTGGCGCTGATGAATCCATGTTGGCGAATTTCCTCAGCGATGTGCACCCCGATGATCGGGCCAGCGTTGAGGAGGCCGTGGTCCAGCTGGCAACCCTTGTCGATGACGCCACCGCCGATATGCGCGTCCGGGTCCGCGACTGCGACGGCGATTGGCGCGACATTCAGTTCCGTTACCGGGTGTTCAAACGCGACGAGTCGGGTACTCCAACCCAGATGTTGGCGGTGTGGGACGACGTGACTGAGGCGCGCCGGGCCGAGCGCGCCCTGGCCGACAGCCAGCGCCTGCTCAGCCGCATGGCTGAAGCGCTCCCAAGCGCCATGTCGGTCATGGCTCTGGCGCCTGATCGCGGTCCCACGTTCCTGTACGTCAATCGCTACCTTTCCGACGTGCTCGGTTACGCCGACAAGCCGCTTGAATGGCGCGCCGATCCGAACTTCCTGGTCAATCACCTTCACCCCGAGGATCGCGAAGCCTGGTTCCAGTCGGCGGATACCATCCAGACCGTGAAAGACGGCGAAATGATCGAGATCGAATCTCGTGTCATGGCCGCCGATGGCACCTGGCACTGGATCCATTCTCGGGCCCTGCCGTTTCACCGGGACCCCGACGGCCAGGTCAGCCAGTTCCTGGGCATCATGGATGACGTCACCGTCATGCGCCGCGCGCAGGAGGATCGTGCTGCCAGTCAGCGCCTGCTCGGACGGGTGGCGCAGGCCGTGCCCAACGTGATCTACGTGCTGGATCTGGCTGATCAAAGCACGGCCGGCGGGGTCATCTACAGCAATCGATCGCTGGCCGAACAACTCGGATATCCGGCGGATTTGATCGCCAGGACCGGCTGGCGGGCCTTCCTCTACGACAAGCTCCATCCGGATGATCGCGCTCGCCATACGCAAGCCTTCAACGCGATGCCCGCGATTTCCGACGGGGAAGTGATCGAGAATGAATTCCGCCTGCTCGACGCCAACGGCAACTGGCGCTGGATGCGGGGGCGCGACCTCGTGTTCGAGCGCAACGCCGATGGCATGATCTCGCAGGTCGTGGGTCAGATCGAGGACATCACAACCAGCAAGACGCTGCAGACCGAGATCAAGGCCGAACGCGACTTTGCGCAGCTCGTCTTGAGCACGCTCGGGCAGGGCGTCGCCGTCTTCAATGCCGACAGCGTGTGCGAGTACATCAACCCGGCCGGCCTGCGCATGCTCGGGATCGATTCCGCGGCCGCCGTCGGGTTCAAGGCTTCGATGCTTGTGCCCGCTGACGAACAGGCGAGTTATCAGGCGCAGCGTCTGATAACCCCGGGGAGCGAACTCACCCAGAACATCGAGCTCCGCCATGTTCGCCCGGATGGCCGCTCCATCGACCTGTTCGTCACGGTGTCTCCGCGCATCCGCGACGCTGCCGTCGTCGGCGCTGTCGTCGTCTTCACCGACCTCACGGATCGCAAGACGATGGAACTGGCACTCTCCGAGACCAACCTCGAGCTCGAGCAGGCTCTGATGACTGCGCGCGAACTCGCCCGCGAGGCTCAGGCCGCAAACCGCGCCAAGAGCGAGTTCCTGGCGAACATGAGCCACGAGATCCGCACACCCATGAACGCCATCGTCGGGCTGGCCGAGCTCCTGCTCGATGCCTCGCTTCCCGACGAGCAGCGCGCCTCCGTACAGTTGATGATCGACTCGGGTCAGGCGTTGCTCGACATCATCAACGACATCCTCGACTTCTCAAAGATCGAGGCCGGGCGCCTCGAGCTCGACCTGCATGAATTCAACGTCGCCGGCCTCGTTGAGAGCGCCGTCGATCTGATGGTCCCGCGCGCACGCCAGAAGGGCCTGAAGCTCAGTAGCTTCATCGATCGCGCGGTGCCCGAGACTCTCATCGGTGACTCGGGCCGTCTGCGCCAGATCCTGCTCAATCTGCTGAGCAACGCCGTGAAGTTCACGGCGCAGGGCCACGTCGAAGTGCGCGCCACGGTCGAACATACCGGCAGTTCCGAGACGACCACGCGCCTTAAGTTTGTCGTCAGCGACAGCGGCATCGGAATTTCGCCTGAAGCGCTCAAGCGGTTATTCCAGCCCTTTGAGCAGGCCGAGAGCGGCACGACTCGACGCTACGGCGGCACTGGCCTCGGGCTGGCTATCGTCAAGCGCCTGCTCGAGTTGATGAACGGGGACGTTTCGGTCGCGAGCCAGCCCGGTCAGGGCACAACCCTGGCCCTCACGATCCCGTTGAGTGAGCCGGGCAACGTTCGTTCAAGGGTCGCATCCGAAGACGTGCGTGGCAAAGTGCTCGTCGTCGAGCCGGATGGGCCGGCTTGCGAGATCCTGTCGGCGTATGCCTCGGCCGCAGGTTTTGTTGCCGAAACCCTGTCTGATCCCGCCATCGCCCTGGCTCATCTGCGCCAGCACAGTGGCTATGACGTCGTCATCCTGGGCCTGTGGGAGGCGAACGACGCGACCCAAAGGCTGCTCTCCGTCGTGATCGACGATCCCGAGTTGGGCCGATTGCATCGTGTCGTCGTCACCGACACGGTGCCGGAGCGTGGGCGTGTCGACGGTTTCGTCACCCGGCCGATCAAGCGCGCACACTTCATCGAACGGCTCGAGCAGGCTGCTGTACGCCGAACGCCATTGCAGGATCGAACCCTCGCTGTCCCGACAGAGCCGATCGCGGCAATCTCCACCGTGGCCCGGCCGCGCGTCCTCCTGGCTGAGGATAACCCCATCAATCAGCGAGTGGCGCTGCTCCAACTCGAGAAGCTCGGTTACGACGTCGATGTCGTCAACGATGGTGAGGGCGCCGTGACTGCTGTGCAAGCCGGGCCGGATCGTTATGCCATGATCTTGATGGATTGCCAGATGCCTGTGCTCGACGGCTTCGCAGCCACGCGACGCATCCGGCAATGGGAGGCCGAGCAAAGTCAGAGTCGACACCTGGCCGTGATCGCCATGACGGCCAATGCCATGACCGGCGACCGGGAACAATGCCTCGCAGCCGGAATGGACGATTACCTCAGCAAGCCAGTCAATCGCCAGGCGTTGAGCCAGATGCTGGAGCGCTGGCTGCCCACGGTCTTGCGCGGGCCCGATGACGGCGATATTGGACACGCAGCGTCGCTGCAAGAGCGTCTCAGAGCGATGATGACGAATCAAGCCAACGATGCGTCAGTGGTCGCAGGTGCCTATATTGCTCGCATCACGGGTTTGCTCACAGAGATCGAGCACAGTGCCGCGTCACGCAACCACGATCGTGTCCACCAGTTAGCCCAAAACGGCAAAGCGGCATCCGATTCAGTAGGCGCCGTCGAGTTGGCCGCGCGGTTTCGGGCACTCGAAACAGGCGCTAACCTGCGTCAGCTGGATCGTTACGCCGCATTGCTCTCCGCTCTCCGCCAGGAATTCTCGACCGTCCACGCGGCCCTGCTGGCGCTCGGTTGACGACTGCCCATCCTGTGCGTGCACCCACAGTCAAGGTTTCGTGCCACAGATCTCGCGCGTGATCCTGACGCTCGGGCCAGCCTTCGTTCTGGCTGATACCCGGGCCAGATAGGTCGGCGGAATCCGCGGCAGGATTCCTCGACCGCAACGCTCTCCTCCAGTCGTGGTTTACACGATCCCGGCAAAAGCGAAAAGGATCCCAGCCGGGATCCTTTCGTTAGCTGAAATGGCATTGCCGAAGACCCGATGAGATGAAGACGTTTGGCGTCGCGCTCAGGCGGCCAGCGGCCGATCGTGGATGGGATCGGCCACGCTTGGCGTTGCGTGAAGCTGGGCAGCGTCGCGCTCATCCTGGGTGCGGCTCAAGGCGCGCTGCAGTTGCCAGAGGATGAAGCGTACGCGTCCGGCCATCGCACGGCTGATGTTCCAGAGCACGCTCGTCCCGAGTTCGGGATCCTCGGCGCATAGGGCCTCAAGCCTCGTCCGGTCGAGCACGAGGATGGTGGTGCCGGATGCACCGGCGCGCAGATCGGCGCTGCGCAGTCCGCCATCGAGCATCGCGAGTTCACCCGTGATCTGGCCCGGGGTCAGCGACGCCACATGCCGGACGCGTCTGGGCCCTGTGCCGATGTGGTCGGGGTCGTTCCAGACTTCGACGGAGCCGTCGCGAACGATGTACATCTCGTTGCCGCCGTCTTCGATCCTGACGATCACGTCGCCCGCCGAGTAGTGGCGTTGTCGGAAGTGGCCGGCCAACTTGACGCGTTGCGCTTCGGTCAGGCCGCTACCGATGTCCGAGTGGCCGATAAATCGCGCGACGTCCTGCGCGGCGCCGGCTTCGCCGATGGGCGTTGTCTCGGGTCGACTCAAAGGCAGCCCAAGGAAAGCCGTCAGGTGTCGACGAACCAACTGCGGCTGTTCGAACTGGGGCCAGTGACCGGCCTTGGGCAGGATGCGCAGATCAGCTTGCGGCCACTCGTCGGCCACGATGCCGGAGTCGCGTAGCGGCACAGTGTTGTCCTCGGCGCCCCACACCACGAGTGAAGGCACCTCGATCGCGCCGAGGCGGCCGCTCAAATCGTTGTCGCGCATCGCAAAGTAGCACTCGTAACGCGTGCGACCCTGCCCACGGCGGCGGGCGTCGGCCCGCAGACGTTCGTAATCGCGCGGTTCGATCGTCGTGCGTTGCGCGAACGAGATCGGGCGCATCAACTCATCGGTGATGCCCGCCACAAGCCGCTCGCTGGCGCGCACCAGAAGCCCGGTCGCTCCGAAGCGCTCGAGACGCGTGATCGGCGAGATCATCCAGTTGATGCGCGTCGACAGGTTGCCCGAGATGGTCGGCGCGATCAACACCATCCGATCCAGTAATCCCGGGTGCCGCAGCGCCAACGTCGCCCCGATCATGCCGCCCATCGAATGTCCCACGTACACGATCGGCCTGTCGCTGATCTGTGCGATGAGCCGCGCCAGCAGGTCGGCGTAGTAGGCGATGGTGATGCGTTCGCGCGGGGCCGGCGACTCGCCGTAGCCCGGCAGGTCCACGGCGATGCAGTGGTAGCGTTGCGCCAGGAGATCCATCAAGGGCGTCAGCGCATAACTGGAGCTCGACCAGCCGTGTACCAACAAGGCGATCTGTCGGCCGGGCTGCCCCTGTTCGATCGTATGGATGAGTTGACCGTCTAGAAGATACTGTGTCACGGGTCACCAGGGTCGCGCGTCCCTGCGCGCGCCTGATGTGAATTCTAGGAAATACTTGATGCCTATGGGGTGAAATTCGACTTCAAACCGCGTAAAGGGCGCGTTTGTTCAGGCGTTGCCGCCGAGCCGCCGCGCCAGCGCTTCGGCGGCCGTCCACTCGTCCGGCGTATTGACATTGATGAACGACAGGAGTTCAGCGTCGAAGTCATTGAGTTCGGGCGGCTCGATATAGCGCACCGGCACCCGATCCAGAAGCCCCTGTAGCCGGTAACGGCGGTTAGCGAGCAAGGGCTCGATCTCCGGCAGGCAGACTTCTCGACGATACGCGGCGCAGAATGGCTCAGCGCCTCCAGGATGACGGGGTACTACGGCGCCCCATTCGGCAGTCTGTGTGAGCGCCAGCACATGCTTGAGCAGCGCAGGCTGCACAAACGGCATATCGCAGGCCAGGCACAGAACCCAAGGCCGATCGGCCGAACTCAAAGCCGTATGCAGGCCTCGCAGCGCGCCACCGTCCGGCAGGATGTCGGCGACCATGCGCAACCCGAGGTGTTGATAGAGCTCTGGCGTGTTGGTAACCAGATAGAGGTCGTCGCTCAAGCCGTGCACAGCCGCCATGACCCGTTCGATGATCGGCTGACCGTCGATTGGCGTCAGGGCTTTGTTAGAGCCAAAGCGCGAGCTCAGGCCCCCCGCCAAAATGGCTACACTAATCATAAGCATGGTTGGATTATACGTGCCACGTTAAGGGCAGCTGAGGAGACAGAAGGTGACAAATCGCGGTCTATACGTACGACCAGGGTACTCTCTCGGCGAGCAGTGGACGTGCTAGAATTCTCCCCAGCGTTCCACTGAAATGGCAGCTGGGCCGCGTTTAGTAGACTATGGAAGACGGAGGCACTATGCATCCGGTGAAAATGATCCTGACGTACGATATCCGGCCTGATGTCCAGGATCCGTACTATCAATTCATGCTCGGTGAAATGGTGCCGACTCTCAATGGCATCGGCCTGTCGATGTCGGGCGTGTGGCACACCGCCTATGGCAACTACCCGCTGCGTCTTGTTGAGTTCGTGGCGGAAGACGCGAGCACCCTCGATCGTGTGATCAGCTCTGAGACCTTCGAACGTCTCGAGAATGAACTGCAGCAGTATGTGCTGAACTATCAGCGTAAATCCGTCCCTCTGCGTGAGAACCTCTTCCAGTTCTGATTGCGTCTGAGACGCTCAGCACTGAAACACAAACGACCGCCCGGTCAGGGCGGTCGTTTTATTTTGCCTTCGTTCGCCGTCAGGCGGGTGGCTGAACGCCGATGCGTTGCAACGCTGCCTCCAGATCCTCGAGCCGCACGGGCTTTGGCAAGAACTCATCGGCGCCGGCCTGATTGACGGCCGTGATCAGGTCCGGCTGATTGTCCGACGACATCGCCAGGACCCGGGTGTGGGTCAGCTTCTCGTGTCGGCGGATGAACCGCACCACCTCGACGCCGTTAATGCCTTGCATATGGATGTCGACCATCACGAGGGTGGGTGGGTATTCCACCAACGTCTGCATGGCGCTGGGCGAGCCGTAGACAGCCCGGGCCCGATGCCCCAACAGCGTCAGCATTTTGACCAGATTGTCGGCAATCAGCCGGTTGTCGTCGATCACGAGCACGTAATTTGGCATAACGGCGTTGGTCCTCAGGCTCACTGGTGCAATGTCGGTGCCAGGGTGGGCGTCAGTGTAAGTCGTGCGGATTTCGGCCCGGTTTGGCGCGGCAGCGTCGCTGACGCCCGACGCCTGACCCCTGACGCCTTCTTCGCAACCTGCCCCCCTATAATGCGTATAACGGTTGCCAGTCTCCCGCGTGCCGTGGGCGCAACGCCCGTTTATCTGGGCAAACATGAGCGCGGGAACAACCAACTGGCCCCGAGGAACGGCAGGATCTCGTGAGTGAGACGGAACTGATCGCACGCGCCTGTGCGGGCGATGAGCGAGCCTTTGTTGGCCTGGTGGATATGTACCAGACGCCAGTCTTCCACCTGTGCTATCGGATGCTGGGCGACCCGGCTGAGGCTGAGGAGGCCGCCCAGGAGGCGTTTCTGCGCGCCTGGTCTCAGCTGGCGCGCTATGACAGAGCCCGGTCGTTCAAGACCTGGCTGTTTTCGATCGCCAGTCACTACTGCATCGACCTGTTGCGCAAGCGGCGGGTGCTGTGGCTGTCTGTCGACGAGGATGACGCTGAAGTGCCCCAGATCGCGCTGCAAGACCCCGCGCCTGGGCCTGAACACGAAGTCTCTCGGCGGGAGCGTGCGGCCCAACTCGAGGCTTTGCTCAAACAACTGCCGCCGGAGGACCGTCGGATGGTCGTCCTGCGTTACTGGAATGATCTGTCCTATGAAGAGATCTCGGCCGCGACAGGCTCCACGGTGTCCGCGGTCAAGAGTCGTCTGCACAGGGCGCGTGAGGCGCTCGGCCGGTTGATGGGGGCCGAGACACGCGTGGCCCGGCCGGCGAGCGTCGGTTGATCCGGTGGGAAGGTGGTGAAACGATATGGTCGATGAGAAGCTGAAACATCTCATGCACGCGGCGCTGGATGCGGCTCCTGATGAAGCGCTCCAACGCCGAATCGAAACGATGATCGAAACGGACCCTGAGGCGCTTGCACTGTGGGCCCAGCTCCAGGATGCCGAGCAGGTGCTTCGAGATGCTCCCATCTTGCTGCCTGTGATGGAACCGCGTCGTGGATTCACGGGGCGGTTCAGCGCGCGTCTCTCGCAGCAACGCCGCAAACGACCTGGCTGGTTGGGCGTGCTGGCGCTGGGCTTGGGTGCGATGGTCCCGGTCCTTGTGCTCTTTGGCAGCGCCGCGGCCTTCCTGGCGCCTCTGGCAACGGCCGTCGGCCAGCCGACCGCGTCGTTTGCGCTCCAGACCAGCGCCGAGATCTCGATCCGCGTGGTCAGCAGCCTTGTCATGGCCGGTCTGACCGTGCTGCGCGCCTCGCTCTCCTGGCCGGCTTTGTGGCTTGGCCTGTCTGCGGGCCTTGTGGCGACGGTGGCCTGGCTGGTCTGGCTTGGACGGATTTTCGTGGCGCCGGTTCGACGCCCTGTGTAGGAGATGATGATGAGGGCTAAGTTCCTGATTCGAATCGGCGTGGCGCTGGCCGCGATCCTTCTAACGGCTCTTTCAACGGCGCCTTCGGCGCGTGCGTCTGCGCCATCCCCCGATGACGTGACGGTCACCAACGGCGAGTACACACTCGCATCCGGCGATACTCTCGACGGTAATCTCGTTGTGCTCGGCGGGCAGGTGTTGATCGAGGACGGCGCCGATATCACCGGCGACGTTGTCGTGCTCGGTGGGTCGACCGTGATCTCCGGCCAGGTCGATGGCACAGTGTCGTTGATCGGCGGCAGCCTTGAGTTGACCGAAACGGCCATCGTCGACGGCGACGTGACCCGCACGGGCGGCTCGTTCGACCGCGCTGCCGGCGCCGAGGTCAATGGCTCGGTCACCGAAGCACCCGGCCTGACGAACTGGGTCTCCAGTCTTCCGGGTGTGTATGTCAGCCCGACTGATCCCGTGCCCCCGGACAACGGCATCGCGTCGGGGATCTTCGGCGCGTTCTGGGCGATCGTCCAGGCCGTGTTCTGGATCCTGGCTGTCACCGGCCTGGCGCTGTTGGTCGGTGCCTTCTGGTCTGATCAGACCGCGCGTGTGGCAGTGACGATGCGCGACATGCCCTGGCAATCGTTGGGCATGGGTGTTCTGACCGGCATCGCCATGCCGATCCTGATGATCTTCTTCGTGTTGTTCGCGCTGACGATCTGCCTGATCCCGTTCAGTGTCCTGGCCGCTTTGATCGTGGGCGTGGCCTACACCATGGCCTGGCTGTTCGGTTGGATTGCGCTGGGGCAGTTGATAGGCTTACGCCTCACAGATGCTTTCGGTCTTCGCGGTGTCAATACACTGGCGGCCACAACCGGTGGCACTTTCTTGATCAGCGTTCTGGGCTATTTTGTGGCGGTGATCCCCTTCATAGGCGGCTTCTTCGCGTGGTTCTTGTTGCCCGCGATCGGCATCGGCGCTGTCGTGTTCACGCGTTTCGGCACACAGACCTACGTGCGCGGAACGCCGCCGCCGGTTCCGCCGGCAGAAGCCCTCGAGCCGCCTCCGGTGGTATAACGGCCATCAGCCGACGCGGCCATGCGACCGCGTCGGCTGGAGCTTCCATGTCCTCTGCCTCTCACATCCTGTTGCCCTTCGTCGGACTCGCCGTCGCGACCATGGCCTGCGCTTCCTTGAATGGCAGAACTTCAGTGCCGAGTTCACGACCCGACGACTTCTCGGTCACTTACAACTGGTACGAGGGCAGCCTGCCGCCACCCTATCACTACGAGTACATGATCACGATCGAGTCAGATGGGGCCGGCCTGGTCACCTATACGCCCGACTATCCCGGGGCTGATGTGCCGACCTGGACCGAAGCTTTCACGCTCGATTCATCGCAACTGGATGCCCTCTACGTGCAGCTTCGCGATCTCGATGTGTTCGCCACGGCCTGGTCTGAAACCGACGATGTTCCGGTCGGGGGTAGCCATTCGACTCTGATGATCCTGGCCGACGGGCGCACTGTCGACATCCCGGCTTTCCCGGCTTCCGCAGCCGATCAGGCGGACGGAGCCAAGAGCGCCGTGATCGCTGTCGTCCCCGGTGATATCTGGGATCGATTGACCGCGCAACGCGATCAATACGTGCAGGAGCATCAAACGCCGTAAGCGGGTTCTCTTGATGAAGCAGCGCCGGTTCGAGAACCTTCCGGCCCTCGAACCGGCGCTGTGTGTTGGCCGGGTTCCGCAACTTCAAGACACGGCTGGCGCGCCAGGCGTCGTCCCCGGAGCCTGTCGGAACATCATCACCATGATCCCCATGGCGAGCAGGCCTTCGACCGCCAGGAAACCTGCGCGCCAATCCTCGAAGTTGAACAACAACTGAGCGGCTGCCATTGTCAGCAAGACGAGCCCCCACCTGCGCGAGCGAGTCTGACGCATCAGGCTGAACCCGGCGAGGGCCAGGCCGGTTGATTGAACCAGCACACCCGCGACCAACATCCCCCAATCCGCTGCGGATGCATAACTCTGCCACAGCAAGCCAGTGACCAGGCCACCACCGGCCGCCACAAGCACCAACACCCGTGAGAGAAATACCCACTGTCGGCCGGGCAGCAGGAAGACCCCGATCAAACCCATGGAGAATAACTGCACGCCGATGAAGAACAGCGGTAGCAGATCCTCGACATCGCGGTAGGATCCGCTCGCGATGCCCAGCGGGCGTTGCAGGATCAGAATGGATGCCAGGATCCAGAGCGCACCGCCAATCATCCCGGCCCCGCTCAGCATCCCGATCAGGATTTTGATCGCCACGTTCATATCCTCCTCGGCGTGTTGTTCCGCCGCGCTTGTCACGAGGTCGGGCAAGACGCCCAACCACACACGCATCACGCCCCACACTCCACTGCTGCGATGCCCGTCCTGCGCGCAGTCGCGGAACACCAGCAGCAGCTCTTCCTCGTACGCCTCGCGAAAGCGTTTGGGGTAGAGCCCGATCAGGGCGGAGTAGAGGCGGATGGATGTCGTCACCCAGTTCATGATCCGGCTGCCTCGCCATTGAATGAGAGCAGATGCGCCGCGCGGGCCCGCTCCACCAACCGTGCGAGTCGAAGCGCCTCGGCTCGGACGACGCGCTGGCCGAGCTCGGTCAGGCGATAGTAGCGCCGGCGCTCGGCGCCATCGTCGGGGCGGTCGTCGACCTCGGTGATCCAACCGTCGGCGAGCAGGCGCTTGATCGTTCCGTAGAGCGAACCGGGGCCAAGCCTGACCTGGCCGGCGCTTAAGGCCGTGACCTCCTGCATGATGGCGTAGCCGTGTTTCTCGCCGTCGGCCAGTGCCAGCAGGATGTGGAATGCGGCCGGGGTGAGGGGCAGCTCAGGATCAAGTGACATAGTGTATCTGTGTCCGATATATCAACTGTCGATATATTAGTGAAGTTGACCGTTGTTGTCAAGATCGATTTCTCCTGACGGGCGGCTTTAGTGGATCCGCATCAACGGATAGCACCAACCGCTGGCAGCTGTGAACACTGCTCACGAATGTGCGCGCGAGAGGCGCGCAATCCGTGATCCTGGCCTTCAGTCACAAAAGACGCGGGATGGTGCCCGATGCCAGGCGGACCCGGGCGTCAGCCGAGATATCCGCGGCCAGAAAACCTTCTATTGCTCGACTCCCGAACGGTGAGTCGGCACGACCTGTCAGGGCTTTTTTGCCGCGGATGGAGCAGATTTCGCGGATGTCGGCTGGTTGGCCAGCTTGGGGTGGTGTTCCGTTTCTTCTTCGTCATTGCCGCCATCCGCGGCCAGAATCCGCGGAACTTGCCAGTGCACACCCCGGATGGCAGGAGCCTGGCGCCACAGAAACGGCGATATCCTAAAGATTCACAGAGCTTCTTTCCTCACGGGAACTGGCTCAGAGTTAGAATCGTTTACTACCCATGGATCGCATTTTTCGAAGTGTTGTGTTGGGCGCCGGAACGGCGATGGTGATGGTCATCGCCGTTTTTGGTGTCATCAGTGTGGCGCGGCCAGGCTGGCTGCGCCTTCTCTTCCGTAACCCCGTCGCCATCGCCGTCGATGCCAGCGGCATCGTCGAGCCGACCGAAGAAGGTGCGCCGACTCAGGAGCCCCTCCCAAGCCCGGGCGCCGGCGGCTTTTGTGGCGCGCCCGAGCAGATGACTATCGCGGTGCTCGGCATCGACGATCGCACCGGCGACTATAGCGTGCCGGCGCGCACCGATGCTCTGATGTTCACCAATCTGCGTTTTGCCGATCATGAGGCCGGTGTGCTCTCGGTCCCACGCGACCTGTGGCTGCAACAGGCCAATGCCGACATCACCGGCATCTACGAAGACCGAATCAATCTCTCTTATCTGTATGGCGAGTCCTATGACGTGCCGGGCGGCGGGCCGGCCCAGGTCAAGGCCACGATCGCCGGTAACTTCGGTTTCGCGGTCGATCGCTATGTCTTGATCAACTTCGACGCCTTCGTTCGTTTCGTCGACGCTCTCGGCGGCGTCGACGTGGATGTGCCCAAGGCCATCTACGACTCACAGTTCCCGGCGCAGACCGGGGACGGCACAATCGTGTTCGAGGTTGAGCCCGGTCTTCAGCACATGGACGGCCTGACGGCGTTGCGTTATGCTCGCACCCGTCATCAGGATAGCGACTACGAGCGCATCAAGCGTCAGCAGCTGGTCGCCCTGGCGATCCGCGATCGACTGCTATCGGGAACGGGCCTGACCCGTGTGCCGGCTTTACTGGCCGCGCTGCGTGGCTCGGTGCGCACGGATCTGTCGCCTGAGGAGATCGCGATGTTGTTGTGCGCGGGGCCGCTGATCCCGAGCGACAACATTGATACCTATGCCATCGATGGCAACTACGTGACGCCCTGGACGTCGCCGGGCGGCGGCGCGGTCAGCCTTCCGAAGGAAGACGCGATCGCCACGTTGATCTCGGGCTTCTTGGGGAACAGCGTCGATGAGGCGGATGCTCCCTGATTAAATGAGCGTTGATCATGGAGGCAGGCATGCGGCGATATCTATCGGGCGGGTTGGGTTTGGGAGTTGCTTTCAGCCTGGCGTGCAGCCTGTCGCTTAACGCCGCGACGCCGACACCGGCGCCAGATGCCACGCTGATCCGCAGCGACAAGCCGCGCCTGATCGTTCAAGAAGACCCGGTGGCGATCACGGCGTTGACCGCCGGCCAGCGGGCCTTCGCCTTCGATCTGTATCAGATCCTGCGCGCCGAGAACGGCAATCTGATCTATTCGCCCTACAGCATCGCCGGAGCCTTCGCGCTGGCGCAGGCGGGGGCGCGCGGTGACACCGCCGCCGAGATTGCCAGCGTCTTCCACTTCCCGGATGATGCCCTGCTGCATCCGACCTTCAGCGCGCTCGATCAGAGCCTGAGCAAGCCGGCGCCCACGCCGGAACCGGATCCCTCGGGCACTCCGCAGCCGGACCATTCCTTCCAACTGCGCATCGCGAACGCGGCCTGGGGGCAACAAGGCTATCACTTCGAGGCGAGCTACCTGGACCTGTTGGCCGAGCAATACGGCGCCGGCCTGCATGTCGTCGACTTTGCCGATCCAACAACGGCAGCTGGTGAGATCAATCGCTGGGTGGCTGAACAGACTGCCGACCGCATCACTGACCTGGTGCCGCCCAGTCAACTCAATCCCGACACGCGCCTGGCTTTGACGAATGCCGTGTACTTCAAGGCCGGCTGGGCGGATGAGTTCGTCGCCTTGCCGGATCCCATGCCGTTCACGCCAACTGAGGGTGCAACGATTGATGCGCCGGCGATCACGACCCATGGTTTTTTTGCCTACACCGAGGTCGACGGCGTGCAGATCGTGGCCGTGCCGTACGCGGGCGGGCGGATCTCGTTTGTGGCGCTCATGCCCGCAGTCGGAGAGTTCGACGCCTTTGAAGATCGGCTGACGCAGGCCTGGTTCGACAATGCGCTTGCCGCGCTGGCGGGCACCGACGTGATCTTCACCATGCCCAAGCTGGATTACGAGAGCCGGTTTGGCCTGGCGCCGGCGCTTGAGTCGCTTGGCGTGCTCTCGGCGTTCTCATCGGGCTCGGCGGACTTCTCGGGCATCGACGGCACGCATGATCTCTTCATCAGCGCCGTGATCCATCAGGCCAACATCACCCTGGATGAGACCGGCACCGAAGCAGCGGCGGCCACCGCCCTGATCATGGAGGCCGGCGCTGCCCCGCCCACCACGCAGCCGCTGACCCTGACGCTCGATCACCCCTACCTGTACCTGATTCGCGATGACGCGACGGGCGCCCCGTTGTTTGTTGGCCGTGTGACGGACCCGACCAGGTAAGCGGATCCCAGGTGTTTTCATGCGGGCGAGGGCGACGCACGTCGTTGAGCCTCGCCCGCTTGCACGTTCTCTCCGAGCACTGAGCCGGGACGTTCCAACCAGAATTCCTCTGGATTAGCAGTCGGGATTCCAATTTGCTAATTGGGTCTTGACGACTGCGCCCCTTTTGGCTAATATCGGAAGTCGTTCTGGCACTCACCTCGCAAGAGTGCTAAAGAAACCTTAACCTCGCAGGAGTTCAATTATGTCTATCTCCCTCAAGCCCTTGGGCGATCGCGTCGTGGTGGAGCCGATCGAATCTGAAGAGATGACCGCGAGCGGGATCGTCCTGCCCGAGTCAGCCAAAGAGAAGCCGCAGCGCGGCAACGTCATCGCAGCGGGCCCCGGTGGGCGCGATGATGCAGGCAAGCGCGTCGAGCTGGATGTGAAGACCGGCGATGTCGTCCTCTATGCCAAGTACGCGGGCACGGAGTTTAAGGTCGACGGCAAGAAGCTCCTCATCCTGCGCGAGAGCGACCTGCTGGCCATCGTTGAAGACGACGGCGGTAGCAAGAAGTCGAAGAAATAACCAGAAGGCGTCGGGCGTCAGGCCTCAGGCGTCAGTGCGGGTGGTCTGGTGATCACCTGATCTGACGCCTGAAACCTGAGGCCTGATGCCTGCATCACCCGCACACGCAATACGGAGACATACCATGGCAGCCAAGCAACTCGTTTTCAGCGAAGAAGCCCGCCGCAAGCTGCAGCGCGGCGTCGACATCCTGGCCAACGCCGTCGCCACGACCCTGGGCCCGAAGGGCCGCAACGTCGCGCTCGACAAGAAGTTCGGCGCGCCCACGATCACGCACGACGGCGTGACAGTGGCCAAGGAGATCGAGCTCGAGGACCCGTACGAGAACATGGGCGCTCAGCTCCTCAAGGAAGCAGCCTCGAAGACCAACGACATCGCCGGCGACGGCACGACGACCTCGACCGTGCTCGCGCACGCGATCGTCACCGAAGGCCTCAAGAGCCTGGCCGCTGGCTTCAACCCGATGATGGTCAAGCGCGGCATTGAGCAGGCCACCGACACCGTGGTCGAGCAGCTGCGCAAGATGTCGGCCAAGATCGACACCAAGGACGAGATCGCGTCGGTCGCGACCAACTCGGCCGCTGACGCCTCGATCGGCGAGCTCATCGCCGACGTGATGGACAAGGTCGGCAAGGACGGCGTCATCACCGTTGAAGAGAGCAAGAGCCTCGACAACGAAGTCGAGTACGTCGAAGGCATGATGTTCGATCGCGGCTACATCGCGTCGTACTTCATCACCTCGCCCGACACGATGGAAGCCGTCATCAACGAGCCGTACATCCTCATCCACGACAAGAAGATCTCGGCCGCGGCCGACATCGTGCCCGTGCTCGAGAAGCTCGTCCAGATCGGCAAGCGCGACCTGGTCATCATCGCCGAGGACGTCGACGGCGAGGCGCTGGCCACGCTGGTGCTCAACAAGCTGCGCGGCATGCTGAATGTCCTGGCCGTCAAGGCCCCGGGCTTCGGCGATCGCCGCAAGGCCATGCTGCAGGACATCGCGATCCTGACCGGCGGCACCGTCATCACCGAAGAGCTCGGCAAGAAGCTCGAGAGCACGACCCTGAGCGATCTGGGCCGCGCCAAGAAGGTCGTCTCCTCGAAGGATGACACCACTGTCGTCGACGGCGCCGGCTCGGCGAAGGCGATCAAGGGCCGCGTCGAAGAGATCAAGGTCGAGATCGAGAAGAGCACGTCGGACTACGACAAGGAGAAGCTCCAGGAGCGCATGGCCAAGCTGGCGGGCGGCGTCGCGGTGATCCGCGTCGGCGCGGCCACCGAGGTCGAGCTCAAGGAGAAGAAGCACCGTGTCGAGGACGCTCTGTCGGCTGCGCGCGCCGCGGTTGAAGAGGGCATCGTCCCCGGCGGCGAGATCTCGCTGATCAACGCCGGCATGTCGCTCGAGAAGCTCAAGGTCGAGAACGAGGACGAGCAGGTCGGCATCAACATCGTGCGCAAGGCACTCGAGGCCCCGATCCGCAAGCTGGCCCAGAACGCCGGCCAGGACGGCTCGGTGATCATCGACACCGTCCGCCGCCAGGCCAAGGAGCAGAAGAACAAGAACATCGGGTACAACGTCCTGACCGACGAGTACACCGACATGCTCAAGGCCGGCGTCATCGACCCGGTCAAGGTCGTGCGCGGCGCGCTCGAGAATGCAGCTTCGATCGCGGCCATGATCCTCACCACCGACGCCCTGATCACGGACGCTCCTGAGAAGGACAAGCCCGCGATGCCGGCGCCCGGCGGTGGCATGGGCGGCGATTTCTAAGTCGACGACGGACGGCACTTGCGGTGCTGACGAACGACGAATGACGAAGGTCGGCGCCTCCGAACAGGAGGCGCCGATTTTCGTTAAGACGAGACCGCGGACGGCGGACTGTTGAACGCGGATTTGACTGTAAGCTTCTCCGACGCGGCCATGAGGTACGGTTGACCTGTACGCTGGCGAAAAACGATATGAGACCCGGTGCGCTACGCGCACCGGGTCTCATATCGTTTTTCGCTTTGTATTCCTGTTAGGATGGGGCGGAGCTTTGCCCGCCACACAGGAGACCACATGCCCGGCCTGCCCGATTTTCGCCTCGAGGCGCACTTCTCGAAATGGGAATTCAAAGCCCGTCATCACCTCACGGCCTCCGACATGGAAAGCATAGAGGCGGTCAATTTGCTGAGTTGGGCGGATGCCGAAGACGAACAGGCCTGGCGGACGCTGCGCCTCGGCTACACCGAAACCTACGGGTCGCCGGCGCTGCGACGCGCGATCGCGACCACGTACGACACACTCGCAGCTGAAGACATCCTGACCTTCGCTGGCGCGGGCGAGGCGATCTACGTGGCGATGCAGGTGCTGCTTGGGCCGAGCGATCACGCCATCGTCACGGTCCCGAACTACCAGTCGTTCGAGGAATTGCCGCTTCGACTGTGCGCTGTCTCGGGCGTGGCCCTGCGGCCTGATGCCGACTGGGAGTTGGATCTCGATGAGGTGCGTGCCGCGCTCCGGCCGAACACGCGCCTGATCGCCGTCAACTTCCCGAACAATCCGACCGGCAAGGTGATTGCGCGAGACACGTGGCATGGGCTGATTGAGTTGGCCCGTGAGCGCGGTATCTATCTACTCTCCGACGAGGTTTATCGCGGCCTGGAGCGCGAGCCTTCGCGACAACTGGCGCAGGCCGCGGATGTATACGAGTGCGGGCTGTCGATCAACGTGATGTCGAAGGCGTACGGCCTTCCTGGCCTGCGCATCGGCTGGATCGCTTCACGTGATCGGGAACTTCTCAGCCGGTTCGAGCGCTACAAGCACTACACCACGATCTGCAACAGCGCCCCGAGCGAGGTACTGGCTACGATCGCGCTAAAGGCGCGTGACAGACTCCTGGAGCGCAACCGCGCCATTGTGGTCGACAACCTGGTGCTGCTGGATCGCTTCTTCGGCGAGCGCCGCGGCCTCTTCGAGTGGAAAGCGCCCGAAGGCGGCTGTGTGGCCTATCCTCGTTACCGGGGACGTGAGGGTGTCGAGGGCTTCTGCAATGCTCTGCTTGAGGAGGCCGGCGTGTTGTTGTTGCCTGCCAGCATCTACGCCTCGAGCCTGCTGCCGACCCCGGATGATCGGTTCCGTATCGGCTTTGGTCGGCGCGGCGTTCCAGCGGCCCTCGAAGCCTTGAACGCCTTTCTGGATGCGCGATCTCGGGCGTGACGACTCATCGCGCTGTTTCCGTCAGGCCCGCGTCAGCAACCGACGCCGTCTCGCCGCGTAGAGAAGCGTGGAGGTCACAATGATGGCGCAAACGCGATTACACACTTCTTCGACGAATCGTTGGCTGCTTGGTGTCTGCGGCGGCCTGGCGGAATGGACTGGCGTGGATGCCATTTGGTTCCGGCTGTTCTTCTTCCTTACCGCCGCGCCAGGGGGCGTCCCGGGTATCACGCTCTACCTGCTCGCCTGGCTGATGATGCCCAAGGGGCGCTGAGCCGATGAGGCGTTCGACACAAAAGACAGGCTCTGACCGATCCAGGTCAGGGCCTGCCTTTTATCTGTCGCACAGTCATTGCCATTGCGGGGCGATGTAGATGAGGAAGGCTCCGGCCAGGGCGATCCCGGCCAGGACGACGCAGCCACAGGCGAACAACTGTAGGGTCAGCTTCAGGACGCGCTGGACAATCGTCCAGACCACGGCCAGCACGATCAGGGCGACGATCACAGAAACCCAGTCGATTTGGGAGAGGTCAGGCATGGAAGAATTATCTCCCTAAATGACAAACGCCACCCGTTGAGGATGGCGTTTGCGGGTCATTCTGTCAAAACCGCTCAGGGTCGACCGAAGTCCTGCACCCAGTACCAGACGTAATTGATGTCGCCTGTGTCGCTGGCGAGCTTGTAAAAGCCGATGCCGATCTCGGTGTAGCTGCAGTTGAGGATGTTGGCACGGTGGCCAGAGCTGTTCATCCATCCATTCATCACCGAGGCCGGTGTGGAGTATCCGGCCGCGATATTCTCGGCAGCTGACGAGAAGCTGTAGCCGGCGGCTCGCATACGATCGAACGGCGATGCGCCGTTGAGCGAGTCGTGATCGAAGAAGTCGTTCTCGGCCATGTCAACGGCATGCGCCTGCGCCACGACCGCCAGCGTGTTGTTGATGCTCAGAGCGCCACAGCCGACCTTGGCGCGCTCTGCATTCGTCAATGCCAGCACCTGATCCAGTTCTGATTGAGCCTGGACGGGGACGATCCCGGCAGCCGTCTTGGCCGCCATGGAGATGAAGACGCGATAGGACTGCGCCTGGGGAAACTCACGGGCTGGCGGGGTCTCTTGAGCCCGCGCCGGCTGCGCCTGAAAACCTATACCGAAAGCGAGTGCCGCAATCAGCCCGAGGACGGGTCCTCCCCAGACACCAGGCCGGCGGCTATACCAGTTCGTTTGGCCCACGCAACACCACCCTCTCTCTCTGCGCCAAGAGTAACAAATGCGCGTGCCAAACACTGTCCAACCATGTTGGGATTGGTTGGGAAATCTCACCCGGAATTTATGTGCGGGACCACCTCCATAAAATTACTGAGACGAGCAGGTTGACGAAAGCCGCCAGCAGAGCGGCCGGCCAGATTCCGACGTCAAACAGCGCCAGACCGACCCAGCTACCAAAGAGTCTGCCGACCGACTGCATCGCCCCGGCTGTGCTCAGGAGGCTGCCTCGCGCGCCGGGCGCCAGCTCGGTCATGATCGGGATCACGCCGACCACCAGGATCTCGAAGCCCAGGTATACGCCGGCCACGCCCACGAGGGCGAGCCCGACCTGGCCCGTCGCCGACAGCACGGGTAGAGCCAGATAGGCGATCACACCCAGCAGCGCCCCGGAGATCGCCAGCGTGCGCTTGCCGAGCCTGTCCGAGAAGAGCGCGATGCAGCCCTCACCGGCCAGCTCGGCCAGCCCCAGTACCATGGCCGACGCCCCGATCGACTCGACCGACAGGCCAAAGCTGCGTTCCAGCCACCGACCATAAATCGCATTGAGGATCTCGTTGCCAAACGGAATGAGCAGGCTGCAGATCAGCATCGGGAGGACGGATGGTAGTCGGAGGATCTCGCGCCAGGCGGGCCGCTTCGGCGCGGCATCAGGGTGATGCCTGTTGCCGGGGCGCGATGCCACCACCGAGCGAATGGCCAGCATGCTGACGGCGATCAGACCGGCGAGGACGAACAGCGGGATCCGCACCCCGAAGCGACCGAACGCCAGGCCAATGAGCGGGAGTCCGATCAGCGCCGCACCCGACCAGGCCATCTCGCTCAACCCGACCAGGCGCCCGCGCGTCTCATACGTCGTCTGATCGCCGATGTGCGAGAGCACGCCGAGGTCGTAGGCGAGCTTGGCCATGGCCATCAGCGCCGAGCCGAAGGCGACCACGGCCAGAGCGTCGGTAGTGGCAATCGCCACCACCGCCAGGCTCACGCCGCCGAGCCCGATCAACATCAACGTGCGCCGATCGAGACGATCCGCCGCGGCGCCGATCGCGGGGCCGAGCAGGCCGACGAAGCCGCGGGCCGAGATCGCGGCGGTCAGCGCCTCGGGCGAGACGCCGAACTCACGACTCAACTCAGGGACGAAGGGATAGAGGAGCCGAAAGGCTGTGTTGACCACCATCCGCACGATGGTGGTGACGATCCAGGGCCACATTTATAAATGAGGAGGCTCAGCCCAGGCTCAGACCCGGGATCGGACAGCCGACGGCGGGCGTGCTCGACACCGAGATGTAGCGATTGTCGATCAACGCCGCAACGGCGTCATCGAGATAGAGCTGTGTCGGGCGAGGTTGATCGGGCGTCGCATCGTCGACGGCGCCGGCATAGCGGATCATGCCGACGGCGTCGACCAGAAAGAAGCTGGGCGTGACGTCGACGTAGAACTGGCGCGCGACCATCTGACCCGAGTCAAGCGCGATCGGGAACTTCAGCCCGCGCGTCTCAGCTTCAACCTGGACGCTCTTGGCGGACTCATCCGGATGAGACGCGACGGCCACGATCCGCACGCCGCGCGGCGCCCACTTGAGTTGACGATAGACCAGCATGACGTCGGCGCGGCGGCTCCACGCGCAGGTGGCGGACCAGAAGGCGATGACGACGGGCTGGCCGCGCCATTCGGCGAGGCTGAAACGGCCGCCATTGGCGGTGGGCAGGGTGAAGTCGGGCGCAAAACGATCGACCAAATCGCTCACGGCAGCCACTCCGGTCCGAAGCCGCCCGACACCACGGCATGGGCATCGGTGCCATCGGCATTGCTGATCCAGATCTCGGGCGCGCGCGACGGGTCTGACGAGTCGGTGCGCATGTAAACGAGGCGGGTGCCATCCGGGCTCCACTCGACGGCGCTGTGATAGGCGATCGGATCGTTCGTGATCAGCGTCGCCTCACGGCCGTCGGGCCGCATCCGCCAGAGCTGGCGGCCGGGCGTCCAGGTGTCGGGCGTCAGGCCGCGGCGCGTAAAGATCAGCCACTGACCGTCCGGAGCATACAACGGAGCTGTATCTTCCACAACCGCATCACCCGAGAGGTTCGTCGCGTGATTGTCGGCCAGGTTGACTGCCTGCAGCCGGCTGAAGAAGCTGAAGGCCGGGGCGTAGAGCGTCTCGGTCGAGATCGTGGTTGTCGTCGTGAGCGGCGTGTAGAGCTCGGGGAAGACGAGCGTGCTCCCATCCGGCGAGATGTCGCCGAACTGGCCCGATAGAGCCGGCACATACGAGGGGCTGCCAAGAGTGGGGTCGAGGACCACGAAGGCCTGGCGGCCGGGATCATAGACGACCAGCTTGCCGTCGCGCGCCCAGTTCGGATCGCGTGTCTGACCGGCCGCTGCCGAGAGAGCCACGGGTGTGCCTTGCGCGAGCGCGAGCACCTCGACGTGCGGCTCGCCGAACGAGGGCTGGCCGGCGACGTCTGTGGTTGGGCCCTGGCGCTCGAAGGCGATCCGCGCGCCATCTGGCGAGAACGTCGGGCGACGGCATGATTCTCCGGGACAGGCGAGCAGCACACGCGAGTCGCTACCGTCGACGTTGATTAACTTGAGATCCGAGCCGCCGTCGTCACGCGGGGCCGAGTACACGATCGTGCCGCCCGCAGGGCTGACGTCGAACTCGAGGATGCCGTTGGGTTCACGGGCCAGGATGTCGGGCTCGACCTTGTCGAGCGGCAGGCGGCTGTCGGCTTCGACCGAGGCGATGACGGTGTCGAGGCCGTAGAGGAACAGCACACGCTCGCCGCCGACACCGAACGACCAGGTGCGGCGCTCGAACAACGGAAGGCCGTTGGCTGCCTGACCGCCGCTCAGCGAGACCGTGACGGTGATGTGCTCGGGCCAGGGCTGCTCGCCCACAAACGTCGCGATCTTTCCGGATGGATCCCACTGCCAGGCCCCGGCGGTTTCGGGATCGATGGCGAGCGCGCCGGCGACGCTCTCGGGGTTCATGGGCTGGCTAAACGTCAGATGGATCAGGGCGCGGGTTGAGAGGCCCGACGCGCCGTCGCGTGGCGTGCTCTCGGTCAGCAAAGGCCGGCCGAGCACGAACACCACAGCGAGGCCGCTCACAAGGGCAGCCAACCCCACCAGCAGCGCCAGCGGCCAGCGACGTGGCTGTCTGCGACGAAGAAGAGACATGACGAGGCAGAATACCATGAAGGGCGTCAGGGATCAGGCGTCAGGTGTCAGGTGTCAGCGATCAGCAGTCAGCAGTCAGCGAACAGCAGTCAGCGAACAGCTCACGCTGCCGCGCGGGTATGTGAATGAGAAGCGAAATGCAGGCTTGACTAAGGCAGTATCAGGCTCGAGCATTTAACCGCTGACCGCTGACCGCTGACCGCTGACCGCTGACCGCTGACCGCTGACCGCTGACCGCGCGCAACCTTCGGTTGCGGACCGCTGACGCCTGACGCCTGACGCCTCGAAAGGCCCCCCAGGGACACCCCACCTGCGCTACACTTTCGCCATGCGACGACCGCGAGAGCGCACGTGGGCAGGACAACGGCCGGAGCCGCTGTCGGCAGTGGATGCGCTGCAGGCGATCCGTTTGATCCAGGCCGCGGCGGCGCTGCCGGAGGCGGATCCGCGCGCGATGGAACGGCTGCTGCGACGCTATCCGCGCGAGCACGGCAAGTTCGCCAAGGATCAGTTGATCGCCGTCTATCGTGATCTTGTGGCGAGCGGCCAGATGGTCGAAGACCCCGCGCTCTTGCGCCGGCTGCAGATGAAACCCGTGCGCACGCAGTCGGGCGTCGCCACGGTGACGGTGCTGACGAAGCCCTTCCCGTGCCCGGGCGAGTGCATCTTCTGCCCGACCGACGTGCGAATGCCTAAGAGCTACCTGCACGACGAACCCGGGGCGCAACGTGCCGAGGCGCATGGCTTCGATCCATTTGAGACCACGGCCGGCCGCCTGCGCGCGCTCGAGAACATCGGCCATCCGACCGATAAGGTTGAGTTGCTGATCCTGGGCGGAACGTGGTCGTATTACCCGCCCGACTATCAGGCCTGGTTCATCAAGCGCTGCCTCGACGCCCTGAACGGGGTTGAATCGGAGACGCTCGTGGAAGCGCAGCAACTGAATGCGACGGCGGCGCGCCGCAATGTCGGGCTCGTAATCGAAACGCGGCCGGACTATGTCGATGCGGCCGAGTTGCGGCGGTTGCGCTCGTACGGTGTGACCAAGGTGCAACTTGGCGCGCAGAGCCTCGATGATCGTATTCTCGACCTCAACCGGCGTGGCCACACGGTCGAACAGACGCGGCGTGCCGTCGATCTGCTGCGAGCCGCGGGCTTCAAATTGCATCTGCACTGGATGCCCAACCTGCTTGGCGCGACCCCCACAAGCGATCGCGAAGAATTTCAGCGTTTGTGGATTGACCCGGGGTTGCGGCCAGACGAACTCAAGATCTATCCCTGTAGCCTGCTTGCCGAGGCTGAGTTGACGGCGTGGCACGAGCGCGGCGAGTATGTGCCGTACACGGATGCAGAGCTTGTCGATCTGATCGCCGATTGCCTGACGACCACGCCGCGTTACGTGCGCGTCAATCGCGTCATCCGCGACATCCCGGCCGGGCACGTCGTCGCGGGGAGCACGCTCAGCAACCTGCGCGAAGTGGTCGAGCGCCAGCTGGCAGCAACCGGGCGACGCAGCCAGGACATCCGTTCGCGCGAGGTGCGTGGTGGACGGGTCGATGCCGATACACTGACACTCGCTGATCTCGTCTACGAGACCCGTGGAGGCACCGAGCACTTCTTCAGCGCCGTCACGCCCGACGATCGGCTGGCGGGTTTCCTGCGGCTGTCGCTGCCGTCGGCCGAGGCGCGTGGCTGGCATGATCTCGATGCGCTCGACGCGGCGGCCATCATCCGCGAAGTCCACGTCTATGGGCCCGTGGCGCCGTTGCAGGCGCGCTCAGCCGGGCAGGCCGGCGACGCGCAACACGTCGGCGTCGGCGCGCGCCTGATCGCGGCGGCCGAGGCGTGTGCGCGCGCGTCGGGCTATGCGCGCCTGGCCGTCATCAGTGCGATCGGGACCCGTGACTATTACATTCGTCACGGGTTCTCGCATGACAATCTGTACCTCACGAAAAGCCTCGTCTGACACAGCGGTTGAGTCTCCTGACATCTCGTCCGATGCCCCGCAACGCTTGAGCGCGAAATTCCCGTGATTTCTAGCGAAATGTGACAATCAGCGCAGAGGGTGTGATTTTGCACGGCCACAATCTGTGTAAAGTCACTATTGAGATATTCGGACTAATCGTATCTTGAAGACCAATAAGGGTAAGTCACTGGTAATCAGGATCAGCACACAAGGATGCGTTGATCCAACGCCTCAGGAGGCCTCATGAAATCCCTCAATCTGCGCAAGGGCACCATCCTTCAGGATCCGCCTTTCGCACAACAGCTGTTCGGCAATCGTCTGTTTGGCTGGCTCTGGTTGCTGCCGCGCTTGTGGCTCGGCTACACCTGGCTCGATGCGTCGCTGCACAAGATCACGAACCCGGCCTGGACCCAGACGGGCGATGCGATCCTGGGCTTCTGGACGAAAGCCGTCACGATCCCCGATGGCGGCAAGTCGCCGATCGCGTTCGACTGGTACCGCGGCTTCATCCAGATGTTGATCGACTCACATGCGCAGACGTGGTTTGGCCCGCTCGTAGCCTATGCCGAGTTCGCGATCGGCCTGGCCCTGATCATCGGGGCGTTCACAGGCATCGCGGCCTTCGCCGGTGCGTTCATGAACTGGAACTTCCTGATGGCCGGCACGGCCAGCACAAATGGCCTGCTCCTGGTTGTGGCCATCCTGCTGATCCTGGCCTGGAAGGTGGCGGGCACCATCGGCGCCGACTTCTTCCTCCTGCGCTGGCTCGGCACCCCGTGGCGCGCAACGGCCCCCAGCCCTGTGGCTGAACCCAGTCGCGCCTGAACATCGATCCTCTGAAAACAAAGAGGCCGGCATCTCGCCGGCCTCTTTGTTTTCGGGGTCGAGGTTTGCTCAATTAGCTGGTTGGGAGTCGGCCGCTGCAGGCTCCGGTTGGGGTGCAGCCGCAACGTCAGGCACGCGCAGCGGCAACGAGGCCGTGAAGGTGCTGCCTTCGCCAAGCGTGCTGGCGACTTCTACGTGGCCGCCGAGCAGTTGAGCCAGTTGCTGGGTGATGGCCAGGCCGAGGCCGTAGCCGCCATGCTCACGGGTGAGGGTGCTGTCAGCCTGCCAGAATGGCTCGAAGACGCGCCTGAGGTGTTCGGGCGCGATGCCCATGCCGGTGTCGCGCACGACGATTTGCCAGTGATTGGCTGCAGCGGCGAGCATCTGCACGCTGACGCGACCTTTCGATGTGAACTTGAGGGCGTTGCTGACCAGATTGGAAGCGATTTGCAGCAGCCGTTTCGAATCGCTGAATATCTCGTCGGGGAGCTGCGGGTCCACCGACACGTCGAGTTCGAGGCCCTTGTTGAGGGCCGTCACGGCAAATTGCTGGCGAAGCGCTTCCTCGAGTTCGCGGATGCGCATGGGCTCGGGGTGGATCTGGAGACGCCCGCTTTCGGATTGGGCCTGGTCGAGCAATTCATTCACCAGGCGGGTCAGGAAGTGCGTGCTTTGGATCACGCGTGAGGTAGCCGACTGCTGCCGGTCACTCAGATCGCCATACGCACCGGAGTGGAGCAGTTCCGAATAGCCCAGGATCGCGCCGAGCGGCGTGCGCAGTTCGTGGCTGACCTTGGCCAGGATCTGGCCCTTGAGCTCGCTGGCCTCGATGGCGCGGTCGCGCGCGGCGGCGAGGGCCTGCTCGTTCTGGCGCTGGGCCGTGATGTCGTGGATCACGATCAATCGGCCGGCCGGGTTGTGCTCATCGATCAGGTCAGCTGCGCGCGCTAACAACCATTGCCCACCCCTCGTCTGGAACAGACCTTCGCTGTCGCCGTTCTGACCAGCCAGTTTGATCAACTCGGGCCAGGCGGATAGGGCCTGGTCGCCCTTGCGGCCGATGGTATCGCCCTGGGCGTCCAGCAGGCGCATGGCCGCCGGATTCAGATCGACGATGCGCCGGGTCGGATCCAACACGATCACGGCCTCGCGCAGCCCATCGACCACGGCTTTGCGCGCCACCGGTCGGATATCGAGGAAGCGATAGCGGAAGATCGAATAGGCCTGCACGAGCGCCGACACCGCGAAGCCGAACGGCGTCAGATCGAGGTTCGGGATCGGCATCAGCTTGAAGATGTAGGCCAGATTGCCGATCCACGGGGCCAGCGAGGCCACGACCAGCAGCGTGAGTTGCCAGCGATACAGATTAGGGAGACGCCACAGGCGCCTGATCAACAGGACGGTGCCGACCAGCAGTTGCAACTGAGCCGACACCCAGTTGACCCAGAAGAAGAGGCCGTACTCGAAATTGAGCGCCGGGAACGGACCGCTCTCATCGAGTGTGATCGTGCGCCAGACCAGGCCGTGAGCCTCGGTTGTCCACACGAGCACCACCGTCAGCACCGGGATGATCAGGAGCAGGGCGTGCCAGCGTGGCCGGAACCAGCGGCCCTGGTCGGTCAGTTGCAGAGACAGCGTGAGCCAACCATACGGAAGCAAAACGATGCCCAGGTACTGGGTCTTGCCCCAGATAACCTTTGTGGCGACGTCGGGTGCCGTGATCTCGCCGAGATAGCCGAGCGACCAGACTGCGGCGGCCAGTGCCATGAGCAGGAACGCCCGAGTGCCGGGCGTGGAGCGATGTTGCCACGCGTAGACAATCAGTGACAGACAGATGACGCCTGCGGCGCCGAGCATCAATACGCCGAAATCGAGCGGTGTCAGCATGGCGCCTCGCACAGGGAAGGCGCCGGGTCGATCGGCGAGCCGTGTCGATCAGGTAGGTTCATTCGACGTCACCTCGGGCGCGCTATCGGCTACGTCTACGCGTGTCAACGGCAGGCAGACCGTGAAAAGACTGCCCGCCTGTTCAGTGCTGTCGACCGAAATCGTCCCGCCCATCAGGCGTGAGAGCTCGGCCACGATGGCGAGGCCGAGACCGTAGCCGGAGCGCTTGCCCGTCAATTCATGTTCGGCTTGCCAGAATGGCTCGAAGATGTGACGCTGAGCCTCGGCCGTAATGCCGACGCCGGTGTCGCGGATAGCGAGACGGAGTTGCTCAGGCACGCCGGCAACCACATCCACAGTGATGCCGATCCCGCCGGTCGTCGTGTACTTCAGGGCGTTATTGAGGAGGTTGAGCGCGATTTGCTGCAGACGGGCGCCATCAATCAATATCTGCTCGGGCACAGCCGGATCGAACTCTGCGTGAAAGGCCAGGCCCGCAGCACGAGCCTGTTCACTGACCTGGGCGGTCAGCGAACCGAGCAGATCGCGCACGTCGACAGGCTGAGGGTCGAGCCGGATGCGGCCAGCCTCGAGCCGGGCTTGATCGAGCAGATCGTCGACGAGGCGCGCCAGATAGTTGGCGCTGTGGATCACGCGCTGCGCGGCAGCCTGACCGCGCTCTGTCAGGTCGCCGTAGGCGCCGCTCTGCATCATCTCCGAATAGCCGATGATGGCGCCGAGCGGCGTGCGCAACTCATGGCTGACCTTGGCCAGCAACTGGCTCTTCATGCGGCTGGCCTCGAGGGCTTCGTCGCGGGCTCGAGCCAGCTCGCGGGCTGCCTGCAGGATCTGGGTGATCTCGCGCAGAACAAGCAGCTTGCCGCTGGCGCGTTCCGGGCCGTCGGAGAGCAGGGCGCGCCGCGCCTCGAACATGCGGGTCGCTCCCATGGGGATCTCGGCGACGTCTTCGCCCGGCGCCTGGGCGAACGCCAGCAATTCGGGCCAGTGCGGCAGCGCCGCCGACAGGGGGTCGGTGAGGCGCACCTTGCGATCGAGCAGCGCGCGCGCCGAAGGATTGGCTTCGACGAGCCGGCCCTGTGGATCTACGACGATGACGGCCTCTAGCATCGTGGCCAGGGCTTTCAGCCGCGCGACAGGCATCAGGTCGAGGAGCCGATAGCGGTAGATGTCCCAGGCGAGCGCCAGCGCGGAAAGCGAGAACGAGAAGGGTGTGGGATCGAGCCCCGGGATGGGGATGAGGCCGCCGAGGTAGGCAACGTTTGCGAACCAGGGCAGCAGCGACGCCACAAGGAGCATGGCTGCCTGATCGCGATAGAGGTCGCTCGATCGACTGACGTAGCTGATCAAGAGAACCGTGCTCGTGATCAGGATTGTGTACGAATAGGCTGCCTGGATCCAGAACCACAGGCCGTACGTCACGCGCAAGAAAGACAGCTGCTCGGACGACGCCAACTCGATCGTTTTCCAGTGCAGGCCATGCCAGCGCGTGGTCATCACCATGATCAGAGTCAGCACGGGCACGATCCACAACGCGATCATGCGGCCGCGCGTGATGATGCGCAGCCGACCTCGCAGTTCAAGCGCGTATAGGAACCAGAGCACGGGTACGGAGACGATGCCGATGTACTGCGCCTGGGCCCAGATCACTTTGTCATCGAAGGTGGCCCCAGCCAGTTCACCGGCATAGGCCAAAAGCCAGATCGCCAGGGCCAGGTTGAGCAAGCTGATCAGCCGGGCCCCCGGGGCGCCACGGCGGCGCCAACCGTAAACGGCAATGCCGCCGTGAATGACGGCGGTCAGCGTGAGCAATACAAGCAGATAAGGAGCAGCGGATCCCATGAGCGCCTGCGGGCGAGCGTTTTGTCATTATGCACGATTCGACTGAAAAGGTGGGTCCGAGCTGGTTTCTTTAGGTTCCTTTTACGGCGATAGACTCTTGATGGGCCGTTTGGTGCTTGCAACCTGATCGCGAACTGAGAACCACGCAGAATCTCCAAAATCGACCTTGCCAAATACTGCGAGGCGGTTACAATGTCGATGCAGGGGTTAACCCCCATATTAGCGAGGGGTATCCCCTGCGAACATAACGGAAGATCGCAGAGTATTGGTGTCCCCATATTCGATGTATTGAGGTTGAAGGAGAACAACATGTCAAGCGCTACTGTTCCCACCCGGGTGGGTGTCTTCGTCGACAGCGTCAACATCACACGAAACGGTGGATATGGCATGCAGTACGATGTGCTGCGTGAGTTCGCCTGCCGGGGCGAAGGCCTGCCCATGCGTTTGAACGCCTATGCCGCTTTCGATGCGGAGCGCGCAGAAAGCGACAACCAGTACCGGATCAACCAGCGCAAGTTCTATGACGTCTTGAGGGAGCAGGGCTACAAAGTCATCCTCAAGCACGTCAAGTGGTACGTCGATGAACGCGGCGTGCGGATCGGCAAGGCCAACTCCGATCTGGACCTGGCGGTCGACGTTCTCTCGCAGTCGCAGAATATGGATCGCATCCTGATCGCGACTGGCGACGGCGATTTCGTGCAGGTAGTGCGCGCGCTGCAGAGCCGCGGGTGCCGGGTCGAGGTTGTGGCCTTCGATAACGTGTCAACCGATCTGCGCCGCGAAGCCGATCTCTTCCTCTCCGGGTATCTCATCCCGGGGCTGTTGCCGCTTGAAGGCGAAGGCAACGTCCGCTGGGGTGAGGCCGGTGGCAAGGCCCGCGGCACATGCTACTACTTCAATGCCGAGAAGGGCTTTGGGTTCGTGCGCTTCCTTAAGGAGATCGGCCCCAACCTGTGGGACGTCGACTCGCGCAAGACGGGCTCCCCTTTCGCCAGCGCGTTCTTCCATGTGTCTGAACTTCCGCGGGGCGTGACCGCCGACGATCTGCCCAATCGCGACATGATCTTCGAGTTCGAGCTGTCGAAATCCAACCGTCCTCAGACGGGCGAAAATTACACGGATCTTCTGGCCACGCATCTTGTCCGTGCTCAACGCGAAAACGGCACGGCGCGGCCCGAGAAGGAACCGGCCGAAGACGCGCAGCCCTCTGTGCGCCAGTCTGAAGGCCGTGGTGAGCGACAGCCGCGCTACAACGATCGCAGTTCGCGATCAGGCGAGAACGTCTCGCGCTATAGCGAGGGCGGCCGCGACAATGCCGGGTATGTCAGCCGCTACCTGGCCGACACGAACAACCGCGACTGACCTCGCGACGTTCGCATATGGCAATCTGGAAAGGGGCGCGTGAGCGCCCTTTTTCGTTTCACTGCGCCTATCGCGCATGTACCCACGTGATTGTTGCCGCCCATGTCGCGGATAGTGATGGATGACGCGCGGTCGAAGTCAAATCGTTCCGCGTCATCGATGACCATCCGCGTGATGCGCTCACAGAACTGGCCGCCGGAAAACGGTCTGGCAGCGCCGAATGCTGGCGCAACCAGTGGCTCCGGCGCACCGGTCTGGCAGGGCAATCGCGTCCTGTTGTCGAAGACCCTCTTCTTGCCACGAATTGAAACGAATGGATACGAAGGATGTCAAGAGGAGTTCCCGGTCTCTCAGCCAAATGGATGACTGACTTCGTGCCCATTCGTTATCGATTCGTGACATTCGTGGCAAGTTCACCCGCTGAGCCGATTAAGACGCGATTGCCCTTCCGGTCTTGCCCATCCGACGTTCGTCTGGCTTTTTTGGTTACAATCCATCCATGCGTCCCCAAAGTTACCTGCCGCTCAGTCTCTTGTTGACGGCCACGCTGGCCTGCAGCACCGTCTCGTTTCCCGGGATCAGCCCAACACCGACGGCGACCCTGCGGCCGGCGCCGCCGACTGCTGACCCGAGCGACCTGCACGCGCAAACGCTCGAGGCATTCGATCAGGCTATCCGCGAAGGATACCTGCGTGAAGACTACGATGGGGTCGACCTGGACGCCCTCGTCGGCACCGCGCGCGCGCAGGTCGTGGCCGGCATGAGCGCGGAGACGTTCGACCAATCGATGGCCGATCTCGCCGCCGCTTTCCCGAACGACTCCGTCCAATTTGTCAGCCGGGCGGAACGCGTTGAGATGGAGGCCAATGCTTCGACGAGCACGACGTATCAGGGCATCGGCGTCTACTTCGGCGTGCGGGGGGCTCCTGATCCGCGCATCGTGGTCCTGGCAGTCATCCCGGGCTCGCCGGCGGAGGCCGCCGGATTGAAACCCCATGACGCCATCCTGGCCATCAACGGCGAACGGATCCCTGACGGCTTCGTCAACAATGACGCGGCCACTCGCATCCGCGGCGAGGCGGGAACGGACGTCACGCTCTCGGTACGCACGCCCGGGTCTGAACCGCGCGATGTGGTCATCACGCGCGGCGAGATCGTCAGCGGCGTCCCAATCGTCACCGATGTTCTTCCGGGCGACGTCTTCTACGCGCGTTTCCCTGTCGTCTTCGGGGCAACCGATCTGTCGACCTTCGGCCAGGCTTACAGCACCGCCGTCAACGCCGGCCAATTGCGCGGCGTGGTGCTCGACCTGCGCATCGCGACGGGCGAAGCCGGCTGGCCTCTGGCTGAATTGCTGACGATCTTTGGCGACGGCGATCTGGGCGAGATCTATACCCGCACCGAAAGTCAGCCGATCGCGGTTACGGGCCAGGA
Organism: uncultured Anaerolineales bacterium; assembly: GCA_964480865.1. GTDB lineage: Bacteria > Chloroflexota > Anaerolineae > Anaerolineales > UBA6663 > UBA6663. The sequence continues at coordinate 46,006 of CAYZRP010000041.1, forward strand.
CATCTCAGGCACTCAAACGATTCCATTGATGGTGCTTGTCGGGCCCGACACGCGCCAGGAACCCGAGTTGTTCGCCCAGTTCTTGCAGGCCAACGGGCGCGCCCAGGTCTTCGGGCTGCCTACCATTGGTGACACCGAGGCATACAACACCATCGCGCTTCCGGACGGATCGCGCCTGTCCTTCGTCGCGCAGTCGTATCGCGACATCAATGACCTGGATATCTCCACCACCGGCCTGTCACCGGCCAATCCGATGCCCGCGGAGTGGGACAGCTATCCCGACACGGCCGACCCGGTCCTCGATGCGGCCATTCAACGGATCCCGTGAGGACGTGAGCGGGCGAGAGGGCGACGGGCCTTGCCGCGCGGCAAGGCCCGTCGCCTGATCGTCTGTTCGCGTTTGGCCCACAACTATGCGTATTGCGTTGCTCTCCGATATCCACGGCAATCTCGCGGCGCTCGAGGCGGTGTTGGCCGACATGGCCGCGTTCGGCGTCGATGGCGTCTGGCTGCTCGGCGACTTCGCGGCCATGGGCGCGCACCCGGGCCAGGTGCTCGAGCGCATCGCGGCAATGCCGAATACGCGTTTCGTGCGCGGCAACACCGATCGCTACGCATCGGCCGGCGCGCGGCCCGGGCTCGAGCCCGGCGACAGCGTGCCCCGACGGTTCCTGCCGTTGTGGGAGAGCTTCGCCTGGACTCAGGGTTTCGCGGCCGGCGCCGGCTGGCAGACCTGGCTGGAGGCGTTGCCGCTCGACTTCACCGAGACGTTCCCGAACGGCCAGCGCGCGTTGTGTGTGCACGCTGCACCGGGCACCGACGACGGCGACGGGATGCGCCCCGGCCTGAGCGATGACCAACTCACGCCGCTGCTCTCCGGCGTCGATGCGGACTGGATCTTCGTCGGCCACACGCACTGGCCGCAGCATCGTGTCCTGGCGGGCAAACACCTCGTCAACGTCGGCGCCGTCGGCCTGCCCTTCACGCCGGATGTGTTGCCGGCCTACGCCGTGCTCGAGGCCACCGAACGCTCCGTGCGGATCGAGCAGCGAGTGGTGAGTTACGATCCCGCGTCCGAGCTCGCTGAACTCAAGCGGCTTGCGCATCCGGCGCGTGAGTTGATCTCGGGGCTGCTCACCGGCCGCGAACGCTTCGCGTGGGCGCGCGCCGCGGACCAGTCATACTGGCACATCGTGTTGCTCGAAG
>CAYZRP010000042.1:0-4865 GCA_964480865.1 uncultured Anaerolineales bacterium
TCAAGAACGCGAGCGCCGGACGCGGCAGCATCACGGGGATGCGCGGGCCCCGTCGCCGCCGGCGGTCTTCGGGGATCAGGGCCTGGACGGTCACGCCCAACGCATAGGCGGCGGCCAGGGCTTCGGTCAGCGTGAGATCGGCTTCGCCGGTCTCGATCTGGATCAGCTTACGGCGCGAGATCCCGAGACGCTGCGCCAGGTCAATCTGCGTGAGCTCGGCGCCCTGACGCAGATGGCGCAGACGGGCGCCGATCTGGCGGCGCCAACGCTCGGGTTGATTGGGCGGCGTGGAGGCGGGAGCGGGCATGCGGCACCCTCCGGATGTGCAGAATTCTGCACATCATAGCACAACGGCAAAGTCCCGAGAAAACTCAGGTTCTCTAGAACAAAGTTGCACTTTATGACGTTTTTGTGGCACACCGGCTGGGCGCGGCCGACCCAACGTTCTGTCGAGGAAAACGGAGCAGGGGGCTAATAAAGTTGCACTTTATGTGCTTTTTGTGGCATCACGGATTGCGCTTGCGCGGCTCTTTCTTGGCGCGGCGCAGATAGGGCTTGAGCTGGTCCTCGGTCGGCCTGGGCACCGACCCGCCAAAGACCTGGTCCATCAGCCAGCGCACGAAACCGGCCCGACGCGTCCGTGACGTGCCGACCGTTTCGGTGAGCTTCTCATCGGCTTCATTATCAAGGAAGACCGTCAGCCGCTTCTTTTTGGGAGCACGCGGCTTTTTGGGCTGTTCAGACATGCTCTGCAATTATACGGGCTGTTGTGTCATCTAAGTGCAACTTTACTGACCACTTGGTTATAAAGTTGCATCTTGACGACAAAGTGCAACTTTATGATAAAATGCAACTCTACGGGATGGCGAAAATGTGTGCTACTTCACGAGCCACTCTGCCGATCGCAGCGCTCACGCTCCTGAGCCTGACCGCCGCTTGCACCCCCGTGGCGGCTGATCCTTCCCTCTACGCCGGCAGTGGAGATCCCGCCCGGCAAACTCTCGAAGCTCAAGTCTACGGCGCCAACGCCACCGCGCTTTTCGCGCAAGCCCAACAGGCCCAGCTTGGGGTGGTGGGCACGCAGGCCGCCGCGACCAGCACCGCCTGGGCCGACCGCCAGCACGCCGAGGCGACTCAGGCCATGGCGCAGACTCAATCAGCCGGAGCCACTCAGGCCGCCGTCGCCACGCAGCAGGCCCTCGACACGCAGGCCGCGGTCGCGACCCAGTCGGCGCAATCGACCGCGATCGCCTTCGCCACCCAGCAGGCGCCGTCGCTCGAACTGCAGGCCGCGCAGCTGCGGCTCGAGCAGCAGCGCGTCGAGCAGCAGATCCAGATCGAACAGAACAACGTCTGGCTGGCGCAGATCGAAGACGGCTTCTGGGCCTTCTTCCGGATCGCGTTGGCGATCGGCTCGCTGTTCCTGGTCGCGCTGCTCCTCTACTGGGGCTATCGACTCGTGCGCCCGATCATCCGCCGGCTGGGCACGCATCACGACCCGGTCACCGGCCGCACGACGCTGTTCACGGACGCCAACGACACCGTCCGCTCGATCGTGCCCAATCAGCAGTATGCGCCCTCGATGTCGATGAGTCGCTACGGCACGGAACTGCAGGGCATGGCGCCGGCGCAAATGCAGGAGACCGTGACCCGCATGGCGCTGGTCATCGAGCAGCTGCGCTCGCTCAAGAGCGCGGTGCGCCAGAACGAGTGGATCGTGTCGCGCCCCGAGCAGGAGCTCGAAGGGTGGGGCGCTCCGGCGCCGCTGCCGGCACCGCTTCCGGCGCTGCCCCCCGCGCTCAAGGACTCGCACCAGGGTCCGGTCGACTACGCCATCGTCGAGCCGAACCGGATGACGAACTGGGTCGAAGAGGTCGAGACGCGCCTCTCGCAGTTGGAGGACGACCATGATCGCTGAGCTCGAACGCTACGATCGCCGCGTCCGCCAGGTGATGCGCATCTCGAGCCAGGTGCTCGAGCACCAGTACAAGCTCCCGGCGCCTTTCAAGGCCTGGCGCCTGACCCAGACTCAGGGCGCCGTGATCCTCTTCGGCGTCCTCGACGACGATCGCCTCAGCCGCATCTCGGCCGGCAGCACCAACATCACGCGCCTGAGCCGCTACCACGACCGCGACCTACTGCACGACCTGAGCACGCTCCTGGACGGCGTGGTCGTCGTGCCCTGCAACTCGGTCGGGCTCGGCTACGGCTTCGTCCTCGACCACGTCCGCACCCAACGCCTGGCGCGGGACGTCGCCTTCCCGGGCTATCGCGCCGACGCCTTTCGGGTCGGCGTGAACGCCCAGGGCCAGGCCGTCGACGCGGGTTGGGACGCGCACCTGATGATCGCGGGCATGACCGGCGCCGGCAAGAGCACGCTCCTGCGCAGCCTGGCCGACCAGGCGCTGCAAGCCGGCCACCAGTTGGCCATCTGCGACGTGGGCAAGAACACGTTCCCGATGCTCGACGGCTATGCCGGGCTGTTCCGGCCGTTGTGCACGGATCCGCTCGATGCCGCCGAGTTCGCCCAGGATCTGCTCGACGAGATCGCGCGCCGCGAGGCGCTCTTCCGCGCGCTGCCGGCCGGCCTCTTCCCAGACGACATGGACGAGTACAACCGTCTCGCGCGTCAGTATGGGCTTGAGGTCTTGAAGCGCATTGTCGTGATCTTCGACGAGTACACGGACCTGGTGCTGGCGACAGGGGGAGGGCGGTCGTTCGCCTCCCAGCAGGACACCTTCGCCAAGCGGGTGACGCGCCTGGTGCTGGGCGCGCGCAAGTGGGGAATCACATTGGCCTTTGCCGGGCACACGTTCACGCGCGAGACCTCTGGTCTCGTGCGCGAACAGTGCCGGACTCGCATTTGCTTCAAAGTGGAAGACCACTCGACGGCGAGCATTGTTGTGAGCTCGGGTGAGCCCACGACCTTCACGACGCCGGGCCGGGCGTACATGCGTGGAGTGGGGCGCATCCAGACTTACCACGTCGACTCGGCCCGGCTGATCGAACGCGCGGTGGGGAAGGTTGCCGCACCGACGGTGACAGCCGAGGAGCGTCGCATCGCACGGGCCGCGCAAGAAAACGGCGACTGCCTCAATCTGCCGCTGCTCAAGAAGTTGGGCTATAGCGAGTCGACCGGCGAGCAGATCCTGCGCGAGTGGGATACCCGCGGCTGGACGGCGAAAGACCGGGCGCGCGGGAATAAGCGCTGCCTGACCGAGGCAGCAAAGGCCGCACTCGCGACCTCAAATCGACTCACTCGCTAGCCCTGTTGATTCCATTCCGGCTGCGCACATGCGTTCACAGTCGCGGAAACATGCCTCGCCAGCCTCATATTCTTAGTCGCTCAATTCACACTGTCTGGGGTTTTGAATGATGGCGTCAGATCGAAACCCGGGTAGACTCGCGGGCATATCGAACCAGACGGCGTCGAGTCTGGAGCCGGAATCTGGCTTGTGCTGGATCGATGGTCATAGCTTAAGGCGAGGCAACCCATGGCTGGCCCAACCCCTCAAGACATCCTGGAAGCCTTGAAAGCCCATGAGGCTGATCTATCCGAGTCCGTTGGCGAAGAGTGGCCGCAGATCGAGCCCCGCTATCGCGAGCTACGCGTGCGCCTTGAGCAGAGCACTGGGCCTATCGCGATGCTGGCCGCCGCCGACGTAGCCGAGCTCTTTGCGCCTTACGAAAAGGCTCGGATCCTGCTCCGTGAAGCGGTGGCACGTCAGACCGAGACCGGGCAAGTGCTCCTGGGTTTGGGAGACGTCGCGGATCAACTTCAGTTTGGGCCTGCCGTGGGTGCGCGTTTTCGAGAAGCGGCCCTGGCCACCGAGCGCACGCGCTATGTGCTCGCCTCCGGTCCGACCAAGGCCAAGAGCCTTAAGTTCGCCAACCTCGACTTCGACTTCGGCAACCTCTCCGAGCTGGTGGCGGGTCTGATCGTCACAACCGTCAAAGACATCACTACGCAAACAGACGTCCTGCTGGTCGTGGCCGCGGTGCTGCTCATTCTCAAAGCCCTGTACAAGGCCACGACCGTCGCGCTCGACGAACGCGAGGCAACGGTGTTCTACGGTTTCGCGCAGGTCGCCGAAGAGAAGCTCGCCAAGGAACGGGCCATCCTGGCGGGGACCAACAAGGTGCGCGCTGAAGTGCATCTGAAGCCCCTGGATCTGACAGACCTCCGAAACGCCTTGTTCAAGCTGGAACAGATCAAGGCTATCAAGTCGGTCCAGGGCGAGGACGGTATATGGCGGATCGTTGAAGGTCACAATGTGCCAGAGCGGAAGTAGATGTCATGCCCCAAGAGCCGACCCGTGACGTGGTCCAGGCCGTATTGGCATTCGTCAACGCGCATAACCTGGAGGAAAAACGACAACGGGTTGCAGCGCAGTCAGCGCTTCTTCTGAGCGCTGACGCAGACCGAGTGTTGGTCGATCTCCTGCAGCAATACGCCGGGAATGAGCCCACGACTCAACACCTCACCCAACATCGACAGTTGCTCATTCGATGTCGAGACATTGGTGTTGACGCCACCTTCAGGGATCTATTACTTGTTCGAGACAGCCAAGACGAGCTTCAGGGATTACTGACAGCCCTAAGTCAGCCCGTCCGGAGTAGCCAGGAATTTCCTACCCGCATCAGCTACTGCCTTCGAGCGCTCGAATTAGTCGATCGGCATCAAAAGCCAGAGCTTTGGGCAGCGCTTTGTGTTGAAGCAGGCAGCGGCATGGCGCAGAACCCGTTGGGCGAGCGTGCCGACAACCTTGAGCAGGCCTTTCACCATTTTTCCATTGCCCTCGAGGTCTATTCTCGCGCCGCCTTCCCGGAGCAGTGGGCAACCACCCAGAACAACCTGGCCGCCG
>CAYZRP010000042.1:4965-47068 GCA_964480865.1 uncultured Anaerolineales bacterium
CTATCCAGCACTACTTCCTGGCCCTCGAGGTCAGGACCCGCGCCGCCTTCCCGGAACAGTGGGCAACCATCCAGAACAACCTGGCCAATGCTTACTCCGATCGCATCCGCGGCGAACGCGCCGACAATCTCGAGCAGGCTATCCAGCACTACTCCCTGGCTCTCGAGGTCTATTCCCGCACCGCCTTTCCGGCCGACTGGGCCATGACGCAGAACAACCTGGCCAACGCCTATTCCGATCGCATCCGCGGCGAACGCGCCGACAACCTCGAACAGGCCATCCACCACTACTCCCTCAGCCTTGAGGTCAGGACCCGCGCCGCCTTCCCAGAGCAGTGGGCGTCCGCCCAGAACAACCTGGCCAACGCCTACTCCGATCGCATCCACGGCGAGCGTGCCGACAACCTCGAGCAGGCCATCCAGCACTACTCACTAGCCCTCGAAGTCTATTCTCGCGCCAACTTCCCAGAGCGGTGGGCAACCACCCAGAACAACCTGGCCGCCGCCTACTCCGATCGCATCCGCGGCGAACGCGCCGATAACCTCGAACAGGCCATCCAACACTACTCCCTCGCCCTTGAGGTCAGGACCCGCGCCGCCTTCCCAGAACAGTGGGCAACCACCCAGAACAACCTGGCTGCCGCCTACTCCGATCGCATCCGCGGCGAACGCGCCGACAACCTTGAGCAGGCTATCCAGCACTACTTCCTGGCCCTCGAGGTCAGGACCCGCGCCGCCTTCCCGGAACAGTGGGCAACCATCCAGAACAACCTGGCCAATGCTTACTCCGATCGCATCCGCGGCGAACGCGCCGACAATCTCGAGCAGGCTATCCAGCACTACTCCCTGGCTCTCGAGGTCTATTCCCGCACCGCCTTTCCGGCCGACTGGGCCATGACGCAGAACAACCTGGCCAACGCCTACTCCAATCGCATCCGCGGTGAGCGAGCCGACAACCTCGAGCAGGCTATCCAGCATTACTCCTGGGCCCTCGAGGTCTATTCCCGCACCGCCTTTCCGGCCGACTGGGCTATGACCCAGAACAACCTAGCCGCCGCCTACTCTGATCGTATCCACGGCGAGCGTGCCGACAACCTCGAGCAGGCCATCCAGCACTACTCCCTGGCCCTTGAGGTCTATGCCCGCACCGCCTTCCCAGCAGAGCATCGTCAAACGCAGAGCAATCTAGCCCGCCTGCATTTCAACGAAAGGCAATGGGATCAGGCGCTTGATGCGCAAAAACGCGCTATCGAGGCTGGCGACGATTTGCTGAAGTCCGCATACTCCCAAACGGGGCGTCAGGCCGAAGTGGGGGAAACAGCCCAGCTCTATTCCCAAGCTGCCTTCTGTCTTGTACAGACCGGCGCCCCAGGTTTGGGGCTAGAGATGCTCGACCGCGGAAAGACACGCCTATTAGCAGAGGCCCTTGCGCTTGGAGACCTTGACCTGGCCACCTTGCCGTCAACGCAACGCGCTCAAATCGAGACACTTCGCGTTCAGATCCACGATGTGGAAATCGAATTGCGCCTACCGCCGGAAACGCTCACGCGCCGCGAGGAACCCATCCTTCTCGAGCTCTTACGGGGGCATCGATCCACACTCAACGAGCTGGTGGATACCGTCCGCAAGGATCACCTGGACTTCCTGCCCAACGGCCTGAGCCTGCGTGAGATTCTGGCGCTCATCCCGGAGGATGGAGCGCTCATCGCTCCAGTCGTGACATCCCAGGGATGTGTGGTCTTTTTGGTGCCCCACGGCTATGAGGCCGTGAATGACTCTCACATCCTTCAGTTGCCCGGATTCACAGAAGATACCCTACAGGCTTTGCTTTGGGGAACCGAAGAAAAGTCCGGCTGGTTGCGGTCCTATGGCCGGTATTACGAGACCCGCAGCGTTACCGCCTGGCAAGCGGCTATCGACAACACCACCCAAACCCTTTGGGCTTCCTTGGTTGGCCCGATCTATGAGCGCCTGAAGACCCTCAAAATTACTCGGCTGCTTCTGATGCCCTCCAGTGGCCTTCAGCTCCTGCCCTGGCACGCCGCCTGGCGATTTGTGGAGGGGCGCAAACGGACTCTCCTGGATGAGTACGACATCGTCTACGCGCCATCGGCCTATGCGCTGCACGTCTCACAGCGCCGTTCCATGATGCGGGTCAGAAAAACCGCGCTGGTCGCCGGTGTCAATCGCTACAGCAGTCTGTCGCCCCTACACAACGCTGTGCCGGAAGCAGCCGCGATCGCTGAACTCTTCAACGTAGCCCCGCTCCTGGATGCAACCGCCACGAAACAAGCGATCCAGGACGGTGCTGGCCACGCCGCGTATCTGCATTTATCCTGTCACGGGGGCTTCAACTGGCAGGCCCCGATGAACTCAGCCCTCTACCTCGCCAGCGACGAGCCCCTGAGCCTGGCCGACATCTTGGGGAGCCTGGACCTCCGTCAGACCCGCCTGGTCACGCTCTCGGCCTGCGAGACTGGTCTTTCAGAAGTCCGTCAGTCGCCGGACGAGTATCTGGGCCTGCCAGCCGGATTCATGCAGGCCGGCGCGCCGGCCATTGTCAGCAGCTTGTGGACGGTCGACGATCGCAGCACCGCTCTGCTGATGGAGCGGTTTTATCGCAATCATCTCGAGAAAGGTACGACGTTCTCTGCAGCACTGCGTGAGGCACAACTCTGGCTTCGTGACGCTACCACTACAGAATTGGGCGCCTATTACAAGTCTCATATCCGAATGCCAGCCGATCAGGCGTTTAGCGCCCATCAGGATCTGTTCGCGCAGTGGGGCCCAGAGGTTCGGCCATACGAAAACCCCTTCTACTGGGCGGCCTTCACTTTCAGTGGCGCCTAGCGCGTTACACGCTCTGGGAAATCCCTCTCTACAGAAGAGTTGTGCAATCAAAACTGTGGCAGGGGGAGGAGGGGTGGGCCCCATAGATATTTTGGCGAAACGCGTGTGACCCTATATCGGCAAGCCGCCTCACCGAGGCACCCAAAACCCTCAGAAGAGGCCTCATAGAGCGAGGGAATACGCATGGAGGATTCGTCATCCGAGGTTATCAGGCAAACTGTGCTGGCGTTTGTCCAAGCACAAAGTCTGAACGAAAAGCGCCGATTGGTGCATGCGCAACCCGCTGTGTTGATGAGCTTTGACGCAGACGAGGCATTGGCAGCACTGATCCGAGAATATGGCGAGGATCCAGACACTGTTCGCCATCTCACTCAGCATCGCCGACTCTTGGCACGGTGCCGGGAAGCTGGAGTTGAAACGGCCTTCGCCGAGATCCTGTCACCTGAGGCCGCAGCGGAGGAACTTCAAAACGTTGTTTCGGCCTTGACTCAGTCTATTCGGGCGAGTCGGGATATTCCCACCCGAATCCGTCTTTGTCTTCGTGGCCTTCAACTAGCCGATCGTCAGGAACATCCAAAGCTCTGGTCCTGGTTTTGCGCAGAAGCGGGCAACAGCTTCGCGAGGCATCCGTTGGGCCAGCGTGCGGACAATCTCGAGGAAGCGATCCGTTTCTACCGACTCGCGCTCGAGGTGCGCACCCGCGACGCCCATCCAACCGATTGGGCATCGACCCTCAACAACCTCGCCAATGTCTTCGTCAATCGCATCCACGGGGAGCGCGCAGGCAACCTCGAAGAAGCCATTGATCTGTATCAGCTCGTTTTGACGGTTCGCACGCGCGACGCCTTTCCGTCAGAGTGGGCCCTTACCCAGAACAACCTGGGAAACGCATATGCCGACCGTCTCCGCGGCGAACGAGCGGACAATCTGGATCAGGCGATTTACCACTATCAGCTGGCCCTCGAAGTTCACTCGCGTGACGCATTTCCTGTCTACTGGGCGATGATCCAGGACAACCTCGGCAATGTGCTTGCGGATCGAATCCACGGCGACCGAGCCGACAATCTGGAACAAGCCTTACAACACTACCGCCTCGCCCTCGAGGTTCGCACCCGCGACACGATTCCAGCCGACTGGGCCGCCACAGAAAACAACCTGGGGACCGTCTATGCCGCCCGCGTTCGCGGCAACCGAGCCGACAATTTGGAAGAAGCGATTGCTCGCTATCAACTCGCTCTTGAAGTCAGGACTCGGGAAGACTTTCCGGTCGAGTGGGCCATGACCCAAAACAATCTGGCGAACAGCTATTCCGATCGCATTCGCGGCGAACGCGCCAGCAATCTAGACTTGGCCATTGACCACTTTCAACGTTCCCTCGAGGTCAGGACTCGCGAGGCCCTCCCGGTCGAATGGGCCATGACGCAAAACAATCTGGCCATCGCGTACTCAGACCGCATTCGCGGCGAGCGGGCCGACAACCTCGAGCAGGCCATCAACCTCTTCACGCTCGCCCTCGAAGTCTTGACTCGAGACGCGTTTCCCTCTGACTGGGCCACGACCCAAAACAACCTTGCCGGCGCCTACTGGAGTCGCGTTCGCGGCGAGCGGGCCAATAACCTCGAAGAGGCTATCCGCCACTATCTGCTCGCGCTTACGGTCCGCACTCGCGATGCCTTTCCTTCTGATTGGGCCACCACGCAAACCAACCTGGCGACCGCTTACTGGAATCGCCTTCACGGCGATCGCGCCAGCAATCTTGAGGAAGCCATCCATTACTATGAGCTCGCCCTTGAAGTTCGCACCCGGGACGCCTTTCCCGTCGACTGGGCTTTGATCCAGAATAACCTCGCCAACGTTTACTGGGATCGACTTCGCGGCGATCGCGCGGACAATCTCGAGAAGGCCATCCGCCATTACGAGTTGGCGCTTGAGGTTCGCACGCGGGATGCCTTCCCCATCGACTGGGCCTTAACCCAAAACAACCTCGCCAACGTTTACGGAAATCGGCTTCACGGCGGTCGCGCGGACAATCTCGAGAAGGCCATCGGCCACTTCCAACTCGCTCTCGCTGTCCGTACTCGCGATGCCTTTCCGGCCGAGCATCGGCAAACTCAACTTGGTCTCGGGAATCTGCACTTCAAGGAGAAGCAATGGGCTCATGCCCTCAGCGCCTATCGCCAAGCGATCGAGGCAGGCGAGGATCTCCTGAAGTCCGCCTACTCTGACACAGGACGACAAACGGAAGTGGGCGATGCAGCTCACGTGTATGTCCTGGCGGCGTATTGCTTGGCTCAGATCAACCGGTTTGACGACAGCTTCATGGTTCTGGAGCGCGGCAAAACCCGATTGTTGGTTGAAGCCTTAGCCCTGGCGAACCTCGACCTCAGAGCGGTGCCCGATGAAACGGGATCCAAACTGAAAGGACTTCGCGCAGAAATCCGTGAATTGGAAGCAGAACTGCGGCTGCCGGCGGAGACCCCGTCTCGTCGCTCTGACCGTCAACTCCTGGACGTTCTACGGCAGCGACGCTCGAACCTCAATGAGTTGGTCGAGTCCTTGCGTCAACACAACCCGGACGTCATGCCCCGAGACGTTCGTCTGGATGACTTCCTCGCCCTCGTTCCTCTTGGCGGGGCGGTGGTGGCCCCTATCGTCACCGCTCATGGCACCCTCGTCTATGTCATTCCAAGCGGTGCCAGGGCCGTGACCGACGCCCACCTCCTTCGCCTAGACGACTTCACAGTTCAGGATTTGAACGGGTTGCTTTGGGGAAGCGACGAACAGCCGGGTTGGTTGCAGGCCTATCGGCAATACGCGGCAACCCGAGACTCGGCCGCCTGGAAGGTGGCAATCGCCGCCTTGTCCGGCCAGTTGTGGACTGAATTCGTTGATCCGGTGAACACGCGGCTTCGAGAACTCAACGTGAGCCGCGCCTTACTCCTTTCCTCGGGAGGCCTACAGCTTCTGCCTTTGCACGCTGCCTGGCGCGCCGTCGATGGGCATCCACGGACGCTTCTGGATGATTTCGAGATCACGTATGCGCCCTCTGCTTACGCCTGGCAGGTTGCGAACCAGCAGGTCAGGGACCGAACAGGGGAGGGCGCCTTCGTCGCCGGAGTGAACGACTACACCCGTCTTCCGTCGCTGCTCCACGCCGTTTCCGAAGCCGGCGCGATCGCCGATCTTTTGGGGACGACGCCACTTCTTGACAATCTCGCCACGAAGGAAGCGGTGGTCACGCAGATGGCACGGGCGTCTACCATTCATCTCTCGTGTCACGGCGGTTTCAACTGGGAGTCGCCACTAGATTCGGCCCTGTATTTCTGCGGCGACGAGTCTTTGACTCTCGCGGAGATCATCGGACACCTGGACCTCAAACACGCCCGCCTGGTGACGCTCTCCGCTTGCGAGACCGGGATCATCGACGTTCGCCATTCACCGGATGAGTTCTTGGGCCTACCGGCTGGCTTTCACCAGGCCGGCGCGCCCGCGGTGATCAGCAGCCTCTGGACCGTCGACGACCGCAGCACGGCGCTCCTCATGGAACGGTTCTACCGCAATCATCTCGAGAAGGGCATGCCGTTCCCTGCGGCGCTGCGCGCGGCTCAACTCTGGCTGCGCGATGCAACCGCGCGTGAATTGGGAGACCATTACAAATCTCACATCCGCATGCCCGCGGACCAGGCTTTTGAGGCTCATCAGGAGTTGACGACGCAGTGGGGGCAAGACGACCGACCCTATGAAAGTCCGTACTATTGGGCGGCTTTTCAATACAACGGAGCGTAGTCTTGGGTTGATCACGCCGAGTCGTCCCTTGCGCTGTCAAGGCTTTTCCAGAGTCCACGTCGCCCAGCCTACGAAACTACCCGTATGGTCACACGGCGATACGGACACTTTCTGGCCCGGATCAACCGCCCGCGATCAATTCGCAATCTCTACCAGCACACAGACTGTCCCATGAAAAATCAGACCCGATGCCACAATTAAAGCGTCCAGGGATCAAAAGGCTCTTAGCCAGGTTGACCGGCCCTGTGAGGCGTGCCATCGTTGCATACTTGATGCAGCTGGGTGTTGGCTTCCTGGAAAAGCCGTCGCTCAGGGGGTTTGCCGGAACTATCGAAACCGCCTTGAGAAGTTTCGACCTAGCAATTCGGATCGTCGACCAAGAGTCGGAGCTACAGACACTGGCCAAGCTATGGCAGCTGATGGGTATTGCACTTTCGGGTCGAATGAAGGGAGATCCGGCAGAAAACCTCGAGTTCTCGATCCAGTATTTGATCGCCTCTCTCCAAGTTTTTACGAAGACGGATCACCCCATCGAATGGGCGCTTACGCAACTCAACCTAAGCGTTGTCTATCAGAGTCGACTCAAGGACAATCGTGCCGACAATTTCGAGCGCGCCATGGAATGCGCGACGGCCGCGCTCACCGTCTTTTCTACCGACGCAACGCCGACGGAGTGGGCGGCCACAAAGGTTGCGTTTGGCGGGGCCTATCTCAACCGCATTCGAGGTGAACGGAATGACAATCTCGAGCGCGCCATTCAATGCTTCCTGGAAGCCCAAAAGATCATGACGCGCGAGAGCGATCCCTTTTCTTGGGCCATCAATATGCTGAATACTGGGTGCGCCCATTACCTTCTCGCGGACAGCGAACACTATGAATCAGCCCTTCACTATCTTTCTCTTGCACTCGAAGTTCTTACTCGAGCGCACTATCCTGTGGCATGGGCCAAGGCTCAAGTCAACCTGAGCGCAGTCTACTCAGACCTCTTCTATGGAGATCGAGAGGAAAACCTTGATCGAGCCATCCATCATGGCTCCCAGGCCCTTAGCGTTCTCACCCGCCAATTGCTGCCGTTCGAGTGGGCCACTACTCAGTCCATTCTTGGCCACGCATACCTGGCGCGGACGCGCGGTGGCCGCGACTCCAATTGGCGCGAAGCAATCCGTTGCCTCCAATTTGCCCAGGAGATCTTGACGCTACAAGACTATCCAGAACGCTGGGCCGCGATCCAAAACACCTTCGGGCGCGCCTACAGTGAGCGTCCAGACGATGAACAAACCTTCAAACCCGACCTAGCGATTCAGCACTTCAAAGACGCCCTGCGCGTTTTCGACCCCAAGATCCTGCCAGACCCATATCGCCTGGTGAACAGGAATCTGGCTTCAGTCTTGTTTGCTCAAAGGAACTGGGGAGCCGCTCTTGACTCGTATCACTGTGCGATCGAAACGGGTGACTCCCTTCGTGAGGCAGCATTTTCTGATTCTGGGCGCCGATTCGAGGTGGCGCAGAACGCGGATATTCACGGGCGTGCGGCCTATTGTCTGGCAAGGCTTGGGCTCTTCGGCGAGGCTTTGGAGTTGCTTGAACGTGGCAAGACACAGGTTCTTGCCGATGCGCTCGCCCTCACCGATGTGCCCATGGAATTGGAGCATGACACACAAGGGCAAGAATTGGCTGCCGCGCTGCGGGCGCTGCGCCAAGCGGAGTACGAACTCTTCCTCGCTACGACTGGATCGATGCGACACAATCTTCTCGACCTGTCGGATGCCCTCCGACAGTCACGGGCAAGATTGATGGAGAGATACGCAGAATTGACCCGCGAAAAGCCTGGATCGCCGTTCGCACATCTGAACCCTTCGGAAATCCTCAGCGTCATCCCGCCGGGTGGCGCATTGGTAGCACCCGTGATCACAGAACACGGTTGTATGGTCTTCGTAATCCCCCATGGCGTTGTGGCAATCGATGCTGGCCACATCCTTTGGATAGATGAACTGACCGATGTCGCGCTGCAAAACCTTCTGCGGGGAACGGAAGACATGCCGGGTTGGTTGCGCTTCTACGCGGACTATCATGACACTGGAAACCGAACGACCTGGAAGGATACGGTTGAGGCAACGGGCCAAGCGCTTTGGAGCATCCTGATTGGGCCAATCCATGGGCGCCTGCGTGCTTTGGGGGTAGCACAGGGTGCCACCATCCTTTGGATGCCCTCTGGTGGGCTTCAGCTACTTCCCGTTCAGGCAGCCTGGCGCTGGACGGATGGGTCAAAACGCGCTTGGCTTGATGATCACATCGTGGTCGTGACGCCGTCGGCGCGTGTGGCACGGAATGCGCACCGCAGAGTGTTTGAACGCAAGGGACAAGAATGTCTGGCCGTTGGGGTCAGCGTATATACCGAGGCGAGTCGTTTGGAGAACGCGGTTCCGGAAGCCACCACTGTTGCTCGGCTCTTTCAGACGACCGCACTCTGCGATGCAGCGGTCACTAAAGAAGCCATCCGGAAAGGTCTAGCAGAAGCCAACTATATTCATTTTGCCTGCCATGGGGAGTTTCGGCGAGATGAACCTCGAAAATCCGCGCTGTTGTTGAGCGAAGGTCAATCTTTGTCGCTGGCGGAAATCGTCGGCACGACACGACTAGATCAGGCTCTGCTTGTGACCCTCTCAGCTTGCGAAACAGGCATCTCAGATGTGCGCCGTTCGTCTGATGAGTTCCTGGGATTGCCCGCCGGCTTTTTGGAAGCGGGCGCAGCCGTTGTCGTCGGCAGTTTGTGGCTGGTGGATGATCGCAGCACGGCGCTCCTCATGGAGCGGTTTTATCACAATCACCTCGAGAAAGGCATGACCTTGCCCGCAGCGCTTCGTGAAGCTCAACTTTGGCTTCGCGATGCCACCGTGAGAGAGTTGGGTGAGCACTACAAAACCCTTATTCGCATGTCCTCGGAGCAGGCTTTTCTGGCTCACCATGACTTGGTTGCACGCTGGAGCCCGGATGATCGGCCCTATCAGAGCCCATACTATTGGGCAGCCTATACGTACAACGGAGGGTGAGCGATTCGGAAATCGTTCGGTTTCTCACAAAGCCCGTGGCATCAAGATCAGGGATCGACGGAATCCGGTAGACACTGCAGGATTGTCAGTCATCAGGGGGTCAGCGCCCCTTCGGTTTTGTCACAACGCGCACACCTGCGAGGCGCACGATGCAGGCAATCTAGTACATCCCGGCCAAATCGCAACACCGGGGGCCTAACGCCCACTCAGAACGATGTCGACCTCGCCTGGCTTTTTGGATTTGTCCCCGTATAGGGCGGTCTGGGTCTGCCGCGAAAAGGGCCGCTGAAACACCGTCTTTCGCCAACGCGGAAAACACTCGCTCAGAACCTGATACGTCATCTCGAACGTCGCAGGTCGAGCATCGGTCCGCACATAGACCATCCCAGTGCGCTTCATCAACTCAGCTGCTTGAGCGAAGACCGATCTCAAGAGCGATAGATAGGTCGCGGTCGACTCAAACTCCCCACGCAGTGGATCCCCCGTGCGTGCATAGTCCGGTGGTCCGCCGAGCATCCACCGGCGCAGCCACTGATCGCGGTGGTAGTCGCTGATCCCCAGATAGGGTGGGGAGGTGAACAACAAGCTAAATGGCTTGAGTTTGCCGCTTCGGAGGCGCGCCCCGACTCGGCTCAACGCTCGGCTGCTATCGCCGAGCAAGACGTCGCCGTACGCTACATCCGGCACCCCGTGGGCATAGCGCCACTCGATCTTCTTCTGCAAAAAAACAACCGGATCGATCCGCGGAGGGCGCAGCCGGCGCGCCCTCCACCAGCGAATGGAGTAGTTCGGCTCCATGGCCCGGCTCTGGCGCATCTGATTGGAGAACGACCGCTCCCGCACGCCATGCAGATCGACGAGGATCAAGGTCATGAGCGTTCGGTCGACCACCTGGTCACGCCAATCGAGTGCGGAGCGCGCGGCGAGCAGGAACCGGAGGCTGCGCTCGGCGAAGCACCAGCGAAAGAACGAGGGGAGTCCGGCGAAAACCGATGTCGGCCCTTCGTCAGCCAATCGACCGATTTCGTCCAGACGCGCGAGAAGTTTGGTCTTCGAAGCCGGCTTGAGCTTGGTCTGGCCATAAATCCAGCCGACCGGACTGATCTCGATCCCGATCGAGGGCCGGCCGGTCGCGGCGCCCGCGAAGACGCTGGAAGCCCTGCCGGCAAATGGATCCAGGATCGATTGCCCGGGTCGGGTGTATTCCTCCACCACCTGATCCACGAACGAACGCGGAAACATGGCGTAGTAGGGGCCGATCCCGGCCCAGCGATCGTAGGCTGTCGCGTAGCTCATGCCGCGCTCTTCGCTTCGTGGATCAACTGCCGGGCGAGCTTCTCCAACACATGCTTGCCCAGATTGAAAGGAATCGCAGCCTCCGCGTGGGCCGAAATCAGCGGCGTGACCGAGTTGCGGTAGCGAGCCGACACCAATTTGTCGAGGACCGTCAACGTGTCGGCCAGGCGTGGGTATTGCGCCGGCTCGGCACGACTGAGATCGCGGTGGTCGTCCTCGAGAAACGGCGTGCTGAAGACGATCAGGGCGCCGGAACTCGTTTTGTAGAAGGCCTTACGGCCGTAATAGGTGTTGCGACCATAGGGCGCCGTGCTCTTCGAGAAGACGACCCGTGACTTGATATAGGCGTCGCTGAGAAGCATCACGGTCTGGAGGGGCACATAATCCGGCTCGCCGTCCGGACCGAGGTTGATTTGCTCGAGATGCTCGACAAAGGTTCCGGACTTCTCGATTCCCATGAGCAGCAGGTTGAAATCTGGATCGCCTAACGCTTCGCGCGCCGCCAGGTTCAAACGCCGCAATTCCTTGCCGATGGCCGTGCTCATCCAGGCCGGGGCACCAAAGACGGCCAGAGGCCCGTCCAATACGATCGCCATCCGCCGCAAGATCGGCAGCAGCTTCTCCTTCTCCAGCACGCGCAAGACATGGATGATCCAGACGCGTTCGAGGACCGACATCGTCTCCGTCAGCATCGACTGATTCGAGCCCTCGGGATTCATGAACTCGTGGATGCGCAACGCGTCGGTCGAATACAGCGACCGCGCCCGCGAGCAGCTACACGTGTATTCGCCGATGTTTCTCAAAAAACTCTGCTGAGGCAATAGGCAGTCGTCGTACGGGCACTTCTGGCTGCGCGGATCGGCGGGATCTTCCGGTGGCTTGTCGCGCAGGAGCACCTCATAGGTCTCCAGGATCGATTCGCTCGTCGCCGACATGCGTCGGCTCTTGAAGAGCTCGAACACGGCTCGCCGAAACGAGTCGACCGGATTGCGCTCCTCATCGATCACGATGTTGCAGCCGGGCAGGGCGCCGTCAATCGCTTCGGCGTTTTCGATGGTCCGAAACTCCTTCGGATCGACCGGACGCTGGGTGTCGAGCTGGATCATCTTGGCCACATCCAGCAACACCGAAGCCACCGTCACGTAGCCAACTTGCGCCGAAGGATAGCCGTTCTTGACGGGCACCTCGGCCATGCTGCCATCCACCGCCAGGACCAGATCGGGCAGCCAGCCGGATGGTTTGAGTGCGGCCAACGGGATCGGCTCGAGCGTTTCCCGCGGCGCCGGATCGAACTGGGCCCGGGCGCGCCCGAGCAGTGACTTGACCTGCTCGCTCTCGGCGATGCGCTTCAGTGGCTTATAGTGGGCGTATTCGTCTTCGAAGGGCATGATCACACCTCGAAGCGCCGCACCTGGACGGGCACCACGAAGAGATTACTGAGCGTCTTTACCCGCAAGAAGCCTCGGTCCTGGGCGCGCCGGATCGAGGGTTCGAAATCCTCGAAATCGTAGTACTTGCACAGTTCGCGGGTCTCATCGGTGTTGTTCAGGTGACCGATAAACCAGTTGGCTGTGTTCTTCAGAATGTTGCGTTGGATGCTGCTGACTTCCTGGGTCGCGTACACCAGCCCGATGTGATACTTGGCGCCTTCCTTGGCGGTGCGCACCCAGACGTCGTGGAGGTCGATGTCCGAGCCGGCCGGCAGGAGGTTGTGGGCTTCTTCCACGTACACCAGGATCTCAGGCAGCACCGCGTCACCGTTGCGGAACCGCTTCTGCTGTTCCTTGAAGATGTGCCACATGATCCGTTCGGCCGACGAACGGTTGATCTCCGGGTCACCGCTGGACTGGTCAATGATGACGAGTTTCCCGGCGACAAGGTCAGTGTAGATGTCAGCGGCGTAGTCGGTCGTGGTGCTGGCGGCGTGCTGAACTCGGGCCTTGCCGATCTGACGCGAGCCGTTGGGGTAGCGGTACATTTCCAGAATCTTTTTGAGATCGTCGTCGGCCCAGGTCTCGCCGCCGCCCTCTCCGCTGTCCTCGCCGTTTGAGCCGTTCTTCTTGGTCTTCTCCCGGACGTAGTTTTGTTCGAAGGTTTTGAAGTCTTCCGTATGGATGAAGGCCGCCAACCCCTCGAATGCCAAGGCCAACTTGTCCCAGTTCGGCGCCTTCTCGCCGAAAGTCTGGGCGGCCGCATTGATGGCAGCTTCAGAGCTGTGGTCCATGGCCTCCAGCAGCTTTTTGTTGAAGAGCCGCGTGGTCCAGGCTTTGAGGCCATCGGGTGGTGGAAAGCCGGCCTTGACCAGCAGGGCGCGGTAGGCCAGGACGCGGCGCGTGTAGCGCGTCGAGGCCGAGTGGTCGGTCGGTTCGGGCGCCTCGAAGACCACCTGGCGGAAGTTCTGGATGAACTTGCTGGAATCGTCAGCCAGGATCTCGTCGATGATCTCTTTGCCGATCTGCAGGTTGACCTCTTCGAAGAAGTTGAGGAGCATCAACCTGCGCCCGGGATCGTTCGGGTGTTTGAGGATGCCATACGTGACGACGTCGGACGCCTGGCCCCCGGAAAATGCCGTCCAGACGTTCTTGATGGCGTTGGGATTCTTGCGGCTGCCATCCTGCGCGTTTTCGTTGGCGTATTCGCCGTTGGGGTCGAAGACGATCTGGCCGATCCGGCTGGGGCGATCCTTGACGAAGCGCAGGCCAAAGACCGACTGGAGCACGATCTTGGTCGTGTTGGACTTGCCGCTGCGCGTCATGCCAAAGAGCGCGGTCTTCTGGCCGAGCAGGTCGGCGGGCGAGACAAAGACCTCCACGTTCGAGACACCCTGAAAAGCCCGGTTCGTGGAGGCGTAGCGGACCTCTCCGATGCGCACGCGTGCTTCGCTCTGGTTCTCATCCACACGGTCGACGTCCAAATAGTTGACGATTTCCTTCAAGGCCCCCTGATTGGGCTTGTAGACCTTGAGGCCTTGATTCGGGTAGTAGTTCGACAGATCGCTCCCGAAGCGCAGGACGAGGCCTTTGCGCCGTTCCGACCTATCCACGAAAAACGTTCCGATCACACGGCATCGCACGCCGGCGAACGACAACAGATTGTGGGTGGCCGCGTCCATGGCCTCGGTCTCGTCCCAATGTTTGTTGGTCTCTCCCGAGACCTTTTGGGCGACCTCGACCCGGACGCGTTCGGCCTCGGCATGGCCAGGCAAAGGCGTGGAATCCATCACGCGCAACAAGATCACGGAGTGGTCCTCGCGATAGGGGTCGATTTCCACGGCATCTGGAGCAACTCGGGTGGCGACCAGAAAACAAAGGCTCGGGATGCCGCCGACGCGCCTGCGGTAATAGTCATGAATCTGGACGTTGGCGAATTCATATCCGATCGAATAGACGTCGCCGACATACTGGTCGGCCTGGATGAGCGGCACGAGCAGGTCGCGAGCCAGGGCCGCTTCCTTTTTCTGTTGATCGGTTTTGAGAGTCTCCAGCAGGGCCATAACCATTCACCTCTTTTTTCGGGCAATCAACGGTTCGGGGCGATGCACTTCTTTGACCAGCCGCCACCAGTCCGCGAAGGGCGGCTCGATCTGGCGATAGTCCATGTCCAAGGCTTCGAAATACTTACCGGCGCAGCGCACCTTGCGCTTTTCATGCGGGAAGCGCAGTTTTTCCAGCGTGCCACCCTTGGTCTCACGGATCAGGTGAACCGTAAACTGGCCATCGTCCCGGCGGCGCACGATCCCCCAGTCCGGGTTGTAATTGCCGATGAGGCGCGGCAGCTTGATCTTGAAGGTCGGCGGAAACTTGAAATAGAGGGCCACCGACTCGTCGGGCTTGAGTTTGTCGAGGAAGGCGCGCTCGACATCCGAGTCGACCTGGATGTGATCGTACAGGCCGTGCTCACCGCCCACCACCAGCTCGCGCTGGGGAAAGACCTTGCTGGCCGGGAAATAAGCATCCAGGTCGTGAGCCGCGTCGTCATCCCGGATCTCGAACACGATGCTCTCGGCCACCAGGTCAGCGACCGCGTTCTGGATCTCAGTGATGAAGACGCCGGCGAAGCCCTCTGGATTGCGCAGGATGAACTGCTTCTGCTCCGCCGTCAGACCCTTGAAAATGGCCACCGCAGTGGGACGGGTGACGCCGGTTTCGCGGGCCGTGCGATCAATCAGGTTGAAGACCGGGTAACGGGTCTGGGGCGCGAGGCTGGCGCGGGTCTTGACCTTGCCGGCCTGGACCGCAAAGGTATGTGTGGCCTGCAAGGCCAACGTCACTTGATTGCCAAACACCACCTCGGCTTTGTCGCCGGTGCCGCGCACCTCCACCACGGTGTACGGGTTGAGGGCCTCATCTTTCAGGATCTTGCCCACGCTCGTGCCGATCGGGATGGCGCGCGTGATCGAGGTCTTGTCGCCGTCGCTGGTGTCGCTCTCGATGATCAGCTCGGGGCCACGAGCCGTGAGGCGGTTGAACGTCAGCGTGTAGCGCGCCTGGACGAAGGCCCCGGTCTCCACGATCGTGAGCGGCTCGGGGAAGGTGGCATTGTTAAGGCGCTCCAGACACGTTTCGATCAGCGCGTCGGTGTCGAGTTCGATCCGGTAGGTGGCCCGCTGCGCCAGACGGCGCCAGAACTCGCGAAAGTCCGGGGACTGACGGTAAATCTTGTCGTTGCGCAGCGCAGGCTTCCGGGTGGCATCGGTCGGGGCGGGCGGGGCCATGTCGCCATCGTCCGTGTACTCGGTCTGTAGGCCGCCGGCATAGGCGGCATAGCTCTCGTTGGCGATGACCGTCAGGACATTGACGTCTTCGCCGAAGACACGCTCGCCCGTCTGATCCACGCTCAACCGAAGGCCGCGTCCGATCTCCTGGCGCCGCCGGATGGTAGACACCGCCTGGTTGAGCGAACAGATCTGAAAGACGTTGGGATTGTCCCAGCCTTCCTTGAGCGCCGAGTGGGCGAAGATAAAGCTAACCGGCTCCTCAAAGGATAGTAACCGTTCTTTGTCGCGCAGAATGAGTTCAAATGCCGCCTTCTCCGCCTCGCGCTCTTCCTTGTTGCTGCCGTTGGTGTCGAGCGTCTGCTCTTCGCCCGATTTGAGCTTCTTCTTGGCGAAATAGGCGCTACGCACGTCCTCCGGCCGCAGCCCGACGAGGACCGGGTCGCGCTTCTTGAGCTTATTGAAGGCGCGATCGAACAGGGTCTTGATCAGGCCGTTCTCATCCACATAGTTCGCGACCCGATCGATGAAAAAGAGCGACAGGACCTTGATGCCTTGCTCACGACAGGCAGCCTGCTTGTCGAGGTGGCGTGCAATCGTCTCTTCGATCTGGGCGCGAAAGATCTCGGGCCGGTTTGGGCCGATCGTATCGTCCAGGCGCAGGCGCACCCCGTTCTCGAACTCCACAAAACCCGCGCCGGCGTGGATCTCACTCACCACGTAGCCACCCTGGTGTTCGTCCCGACCAGTCTTGTCGTGCAGGTCGTCACCTTGGCGCAGGCTCACCGTGGCTTCGCGCGTCCGGCCTTTCTCCAGCACGTAGGTGCGCACCTTGGCCGCATACGGCGCGCTCCGACTGATCGATTCAAGCCCCAGGAAGGGACGATTGACGTCTTCGCGCTGGGTCACACCCGAGATCTGGATCTTCTTGACCAGGTTGCGACGGTAGGCATCGAAGGGGGTGAGCCGGTAGACCAGGTTGGGCGTCTCGCGGTGCGTGGCGCTGTAGCGGAGGGCGAAGAGGGGATTAAGCGTCCACAGGGCCCGGCGTGCCAGATCGCTGCCCATGTTCTGGGGCTCGTCCAGGATGAGGATCGGCCGGGTCTCCTGGATGTACTGATAGGGGAGCCGCTGGCCGGGCAGCTTCTCGGAGGGCTTGTAGATGACGTTGCTGGCTTTGTTGAACGAGTCCAGCGTCATCACCATCACTTCGGCGAAGGCGCTGGCCGCAAAACTGCGCAATCGGCTGAGCTGCGAGCCGTCGTAGGCGCTGACGTTAACAACCTCGTTGCCGTACAAGGCGCGAAAGTGGTCGCGCGTGATGTCAAAGTTCTTGAGCACGCCCTCGAAGATGGCGATGCTGGGCACGACGATGATGAACTTGCCGAAGCCATAGCGTCGGCGCAACTCATAGATGGTGCGCAGGTAAACGTAGGTCTTGCCAGTGCCGGTCTCCATCTCCACGGTGAAATGCGGGAAGCGCGCGGTGCTCGTGCCGACCAGCCCCAGGCCCTCATCCATCTCCAACTCGAACTGTAAGCGATCAGTTTGGAGGCCATGGCGCTCTTGAACCGTTCGAAGATTTCGGAACAGCCACGCCTCACTGAGGTCCTCGTGCAGTGGCAAGTTAGGAATGACGTCTTCTAGGCGGTACTCGGTCGTCTGGCGGGGAAGACCCTCGAAAAGATCCACCGCGGCGGCAATCGCGTCGATTTGGTAGTCCTGATTCGGGTCGAATTGGAGTTTGAGCGTCATCGTTTCGTATCGTTAACAAAGTCGCTTGTCGGATGTTACCTGCTGGCACTTGCTACCACGCGAGGGCTTCGCGTGGCCTCAGGTGGCTGATCGACCGGAGGCAATCTTCTCGACCCTAGATCACATGCAGCTTGACCACATCTGCCAACCGCACTTTGGCCCCGTCGGATAGTGCGCTGTCAAGACAGACAAAAACATCGTCCGCGCCCAGGTCGAGATGAGTCGTGGTGTCGGCATAGATAAGAGGATCGAGACAGACAACGAGCCGATGCGCGCAAGCGTCCGACTCAACTATCTGGACCCGGTTTTTCTTGAATCCCTTTCGCTCAGAGACGGTACTGTCGAGGGGGAAACCCTCTAGCAACATAGTTTCAGCCAGCACGTCGTTCGGATTCCACCCATCTACTAGCGGGTGTTGCGCTTGGCTGAAGAGGTCTTCCAGCTCAGCTGCGTCATCGCCTGCATAATCTTGCCAGGCGCGGTAGTTTGATCGCGTGAGCTTGAACGCTCGGAAACCGTGGTCGCGTTCTTTGTCGAATTTGAGCTTTCCTTTGGTCTCGGCGGTCAGTTTCTTGATGACCCTGCGGATTCGCTCTCTACCAATGTCAGCTATTGACGAGTACTTGGGATGGTCAATTGGCTGCGGTACTTGAACCAAGATGAACCTTTGGTTGAGTTCATATTCTCTATTGAGCTCGAGCACAGCTTGCGCCGTCGGGCAAGATCCGGCGAAAAAATCAAGGACTATGGCATTGGGATCTTGCCACGCAGCACTAATACAATGTTTGATGAGAGAGGAAGGCTTAGGAAACGGGAAGGTTTTCCCATCGCCAAAGAACTCTTCGATCTCCGCTGTGCCTTCTTGTGTCCATGGGCCATTCAGGACAGAGGCCAACTTGGCTCCACGCTCTGTTCCGGAGTCATCGAAGAGATACTGTTTATACCTTACGGACCATTTGCCGCTGTCGCGCCGAATGACGAGATCATCGTTGGCGAGCGCTCGTTCAACCTTGTCTCGTGACCATTGCCATTGTTTCTCAGGCCAGATCTCCTCACCCTTCCAAAGTATTGGATACCTGAGATTAGGGCGTGGATCCATGCTGGTTGTAGCAAGTGGCTGAGTGAAGTAGGGTCCTCGGGTATCATACTTTGAGTCTCGTTCCGTGTAGCGCTTTCTGGCGTCCGGGTCCGGAGGAAGCTCGATTCTCTGTAGCTCCTCGAGGTTATTGGCGTAGCAGAGAATGTACTCATGCTGCGCTACCACGTATTTCGACTTAGCCCCACCTCCGTATACGTTTTTCCAAACAATTTGCGCAAGGAATTTTTCTTCGCCCATGATCTCGTTGAGAAGCATCTTGAGATTGTGGACTTCATTGTCATCAATGCTAACGAACAAAAGCCCATCGCCCCTAAGCAATGTCTTCGCCAATACCAACCGCGGAAACATCATGTTGAGCCAACTTGAGTGAAAGCGCCCACTCGCCTTAGGATTGCTGGTAAGGAGATCGCCCGTTTCACCCATCTGTCCAGTCTTCCGGAGGTAGTCCTCTAACGGCTCTTTGAAGTCATCCTTGTAGACAAAGTCGTTGCCGGTGTTGTAGGGCGGGTCGATGTAGATCATCTTCACCCGGCCGGCATAACTCTTCTGCAGCAGCTTAAGAACCTCCAGGTTATCACCCTCGATAAAGAGATTGCGCGTCGTGGACTCATCCACGCCCTCGCCGGGCATCGGCTTCAGCGTGCCCTTGCTCGGCATGGCAGCCAGGCGCCGCGCCTGCCGCTTGCCCGGCCAGGACAGGCCGAATGACTCGGCGTTCTGACCCTCTTCCTCCATATAGTCACCCAACGCTTCGCGAAGGGTTTCCCAGTTGATCTTGCCGTCGGCGAAAGCCTCGGGCACCACAGCCCGGAGTTCGGCCAGACGGTCTTCGGTGAAGGTGAAGGATGGGGTGAGTTTTTTGATGGACATGGGTTCGAAATCGCCCGGCTCGAAGGATTCTGCGGACTTTCGAGGTCCGGGGCTTTAGTCGATAAAGTCTTCCCAATCGGTTAGGGTCGGAGCGGTTGCGAGCGCGGCATCCGCCCAATCCTCGCGTTCAGCTTCCGGGCCAATATCCCCGTAGTATTGCCGGAACACGCGTTCCGCGCCACCGCCCGACGTGCTGAGCGCATACCCCCGGTAAGCCGCGCACGAGAAACGGGCATCGCAGTTGCGGCAATAATGCCTCGCGAAGGTATCGCCCGAACCGGGCACCTCCGCCAGCAGCTGAGCCGTGGGCGGCGGGCCAAAATCGCCCGTTTCGATCCGGTCCACTACCGTCCCGAATTCCTGCAGGGTCGCCTGCACATCGGCGTCGCTGAAGGCCAGATCGATCACAGGCTCCCAGGTGCCCAGCGCATCGGCCAGACGAGTCTCGTCGTCGAGTAGATTGCGCCAGGACTCAGGGTAGGCCGTGCAGATGATGGCGGTGGCGTCGAGGCGCTCACCACGCAGGTGTTGCCAGATGTGCGTGTAGACATTGAGCTGGCGCCTGTAGCTCTCCGGGTTGGCGCGAATGACCGCGGGGTCGTGGGTCTTGATGTCGTACATCACGACCTGGTCGTTTTCGCGGACGATGTCCACCACGCCCTCGATGCCGAAAGACCGGCCGGCCGGTGATTTCTGACCGGGCAGGTTGAGCTTCACTTCGGTATCTGTCACCTTCTCAGCGATGGCGCGCAGCTTGCGCCAGTAGAGTTTCACCTGCCACAGCGCGGTCCGCTTGGTCTCCGGTGCCAGGGGTGGATTGCCGTCAAGCTCCATGGCGCGCAGGTTGTCGGCGAACCAGGCCTCCAGGCGAACCTCGATGGGATCGGTCGTGGCGCCGTTCATCGCGCTTTGTCCTTTTCGGCGATCAGATACTGGTGCAGGTCCTCGAGCGTTCGATGCACGAGCGAGCCGAAGACCATGGTCTGCGAGCGCGCCGGCGTGAATCCATACTTGCGAAAGACCATGTACTGGCGCGCGCACTTTTGATAGTTGAGAAAGTCGCCTGTATACGAGTAGTTGCGAATGACGTCCTCATCACGGCGCCCGGCGGCAGGCAAGGTGTCCACCGAATACTGCGGGATGCGGGTGATCGCATCCCCGCCGGCACCGAGCAGCGTATCGAACGGCGGGCTGACTCGATTGCCGCGTCCGCCCCAGTGGGCCAGTACCAGCAGATTCTGGGCGCGTGAGAGTGCCACGTAGAACAGGCGCATCATGTCAAACTCTGCTTGCCGGTCCAGGGGCTCTCCGGTACGCTCAAGCAGCGGACGGACGACCTCTTCCATCCGCTGCGGCCCGCGGACGTCCTTGCGTGGGTTGCCCAGCACCACCACCGGGAATTCCAGCCCTTTGGATTGGTGGATGGTCAGGAACGGAATGCGGCCGCGCGGGAAAGGGTCTTCGGCGTCCTCGTATTCGGATTCGCCCAGGCGGAAAAGCGCAAAGAGATACGACATGAAGAACAGGTTGCGGAAACCGCCTTCCACGAGCAGGTCGGCCGTGATCACGGCCCGGTATTCTTCCAGAAAGCGCCCCAGGTACTGGGAGATCAGCCCTAGGTTGCAGATCGGGCCTTCATCGGTTCCGGCTTCAGCCAGATCGAACATCGACCGGAAGTGGTCGCAGCCGCACACGCGATAAAACAGATCGAGAACGCTCCAGTCAATGGATGTGGCGCGCGTGATGATGTAGCCCAGCGTGAAGGGGGGCTGCGCACCTGGACGATCCTGACGGGCCAGGCGGGCCCGCACCGAGCGTTCGAAGCGGGCGCTGGCGATGACCCGACGGGCGCGCTCGGTTAGGCCGGGCGCCTCGTAGAGCGAGCGCTTCATGCGGTCGATGTCATACGGCTCGGTGGGATCCCAGCCTCTGCGGGCCGCCACCGCCTGCAACGCGCGGTAGTTCTGCGCGGCCTCAGCCAGCTCCACCTGGCGATCCTGGACAAAGCGGTTGAGGACGGCATCTTCGCGGCACAACAACTCGGCCACCGCCACGGCGGCATCCAGCCAGCCGTGGAAATCGGCATAGTCCTGACCGCGAAACTCGCCACGCGCGGGCCGCCCAAAAATCAGGGCGTACACGCCAAACAGGGCGGTGGCTTCATCCACTTCCAGAAAGCGTCCAGCTCGCGGCGCATAGACGTGCAGGCCAACAGCTATGAGGGCCTCGCGCATGCGCCGGACCTGCTCAGACTTGAGCGATGGATAGAGGAACGCGATCTGGTTCGGATCGCTGACCTTGCCCTCATCGAGGATCTGACGCACCAGTGCGGCAATCTGACCGCAGGCCTGGTCCGGTGGTAGCCGGTCGGTCGCGACCACAGCCGGTCCGGTATCCGCGCTGTGAGCGGTGATGTGCTTGTCCTGGACGCGATAGGCACCGCCCATCTTGCCGGCCTTCTGCCAGTTGCACTGCTCGATGAAGGTCGTGTAGAAACGGACGATGCCCTGGCGTGAGCGGTAATTGGTACTGAGCGGGATCGTGCGCGGCGAAAGGCCCCAGGCGGCCTGGCAGCGCGCCGGGAACTCGACAAAGTTCTCAACCGTCGCTCCGCGAAAGCGATAGAGGGCCTGATCGTCGTCGCCTACGATGCACACGTTGCGCTGACCGGCGGCCAACCGGAAGAAGAGCCGCTCCTGAACGGTATTGGTGTCCTGGTACTCGTCGACGATGACATGGCGAAAGACCCGGCCGGTCTCCTCGGTGCGCTCCAAGACGTTCAGGGCCATTTGTTGGATGAGCGAGAAGTCGACCCGCGCCAGGCCGTCGACCTGCAGACTGTCGCGATAGGTTCGGTAGAGCGACAGCGCCAGGGCTAAGTTGGCGTCGCTCACCCGCCAGGCCACGGCGTCAGGCACGATGCACTCTTCGGAGAGGCGATTGAACAACGCAATGGCGTTGGTCACGCCGACGTGGCGCGACGTGCTGTTGGACTGGAGCAGGGCATTGAGCGCCTGGACCACCTCGTCGGACGATTTTCCCAGCGGAGCGATCAGGTTGCGCCAGTTGCGCTGCTTGTAGATGTGAAAATACTGGCGCAGTTCGTCCATCAACGCCGGTGTCTGCCCGCGCTGCCGGTGCGGATAGAAACGCCGATCCGCCAACAACCGCTGACACAGCGAGTGGACGGTGCCGACGTACATGCGCCCCAGATCAAAGGGTCGTCCCGTCCGGGCGGTGACCAGCCCGAGCAAACCCCGCAACCCCTCGCGCAACTGCAAGGCGGCTTTTTCCGTGAACGTTGAGAGGTAGATCTCGTCCGGCTGAATGCCGTGGAACACGATCAGATTGAGCGTGCGCCACAAGAGCACGCGCGTCTTGCCGGAGCCAGGCCCCGCCGGCAGGTAGAGCGGGCCGTCCACATGCTCAATCGCCTCGCGCTGAGCAGGGTTAGGACTGAAGTGGGCCGCTTGCCAGAGTTGTTCAAGATTGATCAGCATAGAAACGCATTCCGCTACCGTCCATCACGGTTCAACCGGCTGACGAGCCTGACCGGCAATCCTCAGATGGATGGCTGTCACACGCGATCGCTGGCACGCGCTGACACCTCGCTCCGTATCGCCCGCTCATAAGAGGTCGCCTCATCGTCCCATCCGTGTGTCCGCCCGAATCGTCGAATGGGTTGGCAATGCCAACGTCCCCGAAAGGCCAGGCCCAGACGCCACCGTGTCCTTCGCACGCCGAGCGCTCGGCACGCTTGTTCCCGGTTTTTGGGGCCTTGCCGCACTCGTGAGTCTACCGGTCTCCTTCACCAGGCGATCCGGATCTCCACGCCGTCATCGGCCATCTCAAGGATCAGGTCGTGTCCTGATTCTTCCAGGAAACGCACGGTCAGGCCCCAACTGGGGCAGCTCCAGATGCCGGCTTCCGGGCCCTCGAACGACAC
Source organism: uncultured Anaerolineales bacterium (assembly GCA_964480865.1). Lineage (GTDB taxonomy): Bacteria > Chloroflexota > Anaerolineae > Anaerolineales > UBA6663 > UBA6663. Next base: position 28,331 of record CAYZRP010000042.1, read on the forward strand.
TTCGCCACCGCAGCGCTGCTCGGCTCGTTTGATAAAGGCAGTCTCGAGGGTGGCCGTATGAGTTAGATTGATTCGTCCAATCGGCCGCGATAACTCCACCTTGAGTGCGCTAACCTGCACGATCACGTGTTCGCGTGCGGTCCCAGTCTCGTCCGTAGGGCTGGGTAAGCCGTTGGGCGCGGGAAGCACCACTGATTGGGCCGGTTCCGTGATGACAGGCTCGGCGGGCGGAGCAATGACCGGCGCCGGCGCAGCCAAGGGTTTCTCGAGTGCGGGCAACGGGATCACCGCGTCGATGTGATCCAGATTGTCTAGTCCGTTTTCTTTCATCGCCCGCTCGAGCACGCCCTCGATTTCACGAGCCTTTTGCGCAGATCCTTGGCTTAGTTCGTGGTCGAGCCGGCGTTGTTGAGCGAGCATCCAGCGCAGGCGCGCGAAGGTTCGATCCGCGGCGCTGAAACCCGCATTCTGCGCTACCGCTTCATAGAAGGAGACCGCGTCTGCGTAGCGACCCGTTTGTTCAATGGCGGCGCCGGCTTCCGGGATGGACAGATGGCCGCGCCAACGTCCGCCCTTGATGCGCAGGAAGTTTCTCAGGAAGTCCGAAATCGGGCGCGCGTGATGGACGGCTGCCGACTCGAAGGCGCGTGAGCGGGCCAGGGCTCGCACACAGGCGATTTGGAAATCCTGCATCTGAGGCTTCAACCATTGCAACACACCTGGATCGTTCCACTCAGTTGTGGGCTGTAACCGGTGATCGCGGATCAAGGCGATCACCGACTCCCATTGTGCCTGTTGCACCGTCGCGTAGATCCCGGCGATCATCCCTGCTCGCGAGAACTGATGGGTATCGTGCTTGCGCAAGGCATCCAGAGCCAGAGCCCACATCGGCGTGGGCAGACCGGTAGCCCAGGCCAGATCGAACGCTTCTTGCTGCAAGTCATTGGCCCGAAGCGCCTCGATGACGCTCTGCGCCTGTTCCGGCGACAACAGCACGTCCTTGGCCTTCCGGTAAGCCTCGACGACCTCGGCCGTCATCCCGATCTTGGTAAGGGATGCGACGTTTTGCGGATACGGGTCGCTGAACGCCTTGGCTCGCCCGTACTCGCGCGATCGGGTCTCGCCAACTTGCTCCCACAACGTCACCGCTTCCTTGTAGCGCTGTGCTCCGTAATACACCATGGCGATTTGCGCCTCGGGTGGGCGAAGGCCCCGGTTCCGCAGGCGATCCAACGATGACGCCATCGATTGCCAAAGGTTGATCGAGAACTGTGGGTGATCGACGGTGAAGTCCGCCCGGACGACCGCGCCGATCGCGCTGCGCCAGGTGGGATCGGCGACACAGACCTCCTCGAAACGGGCATCGGCCAATCGATCGTTGAGAGCCTCGAGCAAGCGGGCGGCCGCGGTGGGTCCAACGTGGACCGCAGCGCCATGAGCCCATTGAAACTCGATCTCCTGAGACAGACCCGGCAGCGCAGCATAGTGGTTAGCCAGTTTGTCCCAGCCCGGCGCGCCCGCGCGCCACAGGCATCGGAGGCCATCGGCCGTGAAGCCGTTGTCAAAAAAGGCCTCACCGGCTTCCAGGTAATTCCTCTCCGCATCCAGGGCGCGGGCCCGGCATTCCTGTGCCTTGGCCATGTCCCCGAGACCGCGGTAGGCCTGCGACGCCTGACGAAGGAGGAATCCATCCTGGCGGGCCAGACCATCCGACTCAAACGAGCGCGCGATCTCGAGTCGATTCACGGCGGTGTCCTGAGTAAGACCTGCGGCTCGACCGGCAATCATGCCTTCCACCTCGCCGCCCCAGATCCGATCGCCGCGACGAACGCGGGTGAGCAAATCCGCCAGCGCCTGCTCTTCGAGGGCGCAGGTCCACAGTTTGTCGAAACCTTTCTGTGTGTCAACGATGATCAGCCGCTGTTTGGCCCGGCTCACGGCGACATACAGCCGGTTGATGAAATACTGGATCGGCAGCGACGTATCCGGTCTCTGGGTTAAGTCCGAGACCTCGTCGTGAAGCGCCGTCATCAGGTCTTTTTCGGCCACCGAGCCAAAGCCGTACACGACGAGCGACGGGAACTCGCAGCCCTTCGCCCGACTGGCGCTGAGGACATTCACCGGCACGCCTTCATCGAACTGGACGTGCGCGCTGAGCACGGGATCGCGCCGGACATAGTCGGCTTCTTCATCTTCCTCACAGGGAACGATGACGACAAAACCAGGGTTGTCGCGGAACTTGCGCCAGAAATCGCCATCCTCGGCGCGGAACCATTCGACCGGGAAGGTGTGCAGCTCGGTCGTCCAAGGTTTTTGCGGACGCACATCGGGCAAATCGAACAAGGCCGAACGCAGAGCCTGAACATGATTGCCAAAGCGCACGATGCTCTGAGTCGAACGATAGTTGTATTCGAGCTCCTTGTAGTTCAGATCTGTGCGGCCCGATCGATGCGCCAGGTCCAGTTCGAAGATGAATTTTTCAACGAACGAGGCCTTGATGGCGTCCCAACGAAAGCCGGTGGGGTTGAGCGTTTGGAATTGGTCCCCGGCGAAGGCGAATTGAACGCGGCTGATGTCATTGGGGGGCAAATTGCGGTTGGAGTAGAGATTGAGGCGCAAGAGCAGTTCCAGATCCAGACGCGTGAAGTCCTGGGCCTCATCGCAGAATACGGCGGGATACAGCGGCCGCGCCAGATCGTGTTCAAGAATGTAGCGGGTCAGATCTTGATCATCCCAATCGCCGCGTTTCTCCAACAGGTCCTGATACCAGCCCTCCCAGACGCGCTCATAGACGTGCTTGAACGCCTCCGTGGTCACCGTCAATTGATTGTCGGGTAACTGAGCGTAGTCACTGGGATCCAGATAGGTCTCAGAACTCATGCCCTTGATATAGCTGCGGATCACGTGCCAGGATAGATCGGGGCCGAAGGTGAGGGCCGCGCGAGGGTCGCGACCGAACTTTTCCTTCCAGAGCTGACGGAAGATCGCATACGTGATTCGGGTGCCGGTAGTGAAGCGCTTGGCGTGATCGCCGGTTCGCGCAAGGGAGAGGACGAAGGGGTGGAACTGGAAGAACGCGCTGTTGATCACAGCCAGTTTGGAATCAACCAGTTCGCTCTGCCCGCCCAGCGCATACTTGGCTTCACTGCGCAAAATCCGCTCGACGAACGTCCGTGCGATGCGCAGTAACTCGCCATTGGCCGTCAGATACATGGGCGGCGCCACATCGCCCAGGGATGGATGGGTCAGGTAGTAATACAGAAGGTCGGCAAACAAGTACTGCAGGATCGTCGACTTTCCGCTGCCTGCCCGCCCGTTGATGAAGAGGGGAAACGGATTCTCCGCTCGGCGTGCGCTTTCCAGCACTTCCGATTCTTCCGGCGAGAGCGCGATGTTGGCGATCGGCTCTTTCTCGAGGTCGATCCAAAGCTCATCCTCGGCCAGGATCAGGGCGGGGTAGGCGCGGCGGCTGGCACGCAGGATGGCAGTGGCATCACTGCCCTCGAAGGCGGCGGCCATGTCGCGCGCCTGCGCTTCGATCTCGTCGGCATTCGCGTCGGTGGCGGGCACCAGCAACACGAGTTGGTTGATCGTGCGCCACGCCCAGATCCCCCAGCCCGGCTTGCCCGCGACAGGCACAAAGTGCAGGCCAGGATCGCGTGAGAGGGCCTCCAGACAAGGTCGGTAGAGCAAGACCAATTGTTTGGCGATCCGATCCTGTGCCACCTGAGCGACCCATTCCTTCGTTTCGCAGATCAAATCGTCGGGCACCGAATCGGCGTGTGCCGCGAGCGAACTGTAGAGGTATTCGTACTCGCTGGCCGACGGTTCCGGCTTCTGCATGGGCGGCGACGTTCGAGTGCGATCTTCCAAAAATTGGTGAAGATCGTGATCGGAGACCAGACCGTTGAAGTGCTGCTGGCCATAGCCATGAGGATCGCGCACAAACTCCACTTCATACTCGCGATCACCCCGAATGAGCACACCCAGAAAGACGATGACGGCGTGTTCGCCAATTGTCCGCAGGTCGGCGATCAGACGTCCTTGCCGTCCACCCAGTTTCTTCTTCACAAGGTAGGGCGGCGGAAACGGATCGAACATGCTCGTGGTCTGAGCATCCTCCACCCGTGCGGCAAAGCGCATGACATCGTCGGCAAAGCCATGCGTCTGAGCTTGATTCCGGCAGCGATCGGTGACGTACACAAATATAGCCATCTGCCTCGGCCTCCTGTGCAATGGAGTGGCGCTTGTTCAGAACCGATTGAGAATTTCTCCCCCTTGAGCGGGGAGGGCTGCTCCTACTGATCCGGCCATAACTGCCGGCCTTCATCGAGATCAACGAGTGAGGAAAGGTCCGCAAAAAGCAAGGGGAGTGACGGACTTGAGGCGGCTAGTCCGCGACCCATCCTCTTGACAAATTATAGATTCAAGACATTTTTCTGCGGGCCGGCGAGTCGTGAAAATGGCGTAAAGATCTGTTCGGCTCCCGCCGGATGTGTCACAGTCAATACGCCGGCTTCCGGTCCGGTCACGGCACAATTCCCGGTTTCGCTGGTCACTGTGCCGAGCCCGATAGCTTTTGCCTCACCCGTGAATGGCCTGCCGCTTCTCTCTTTTCGGAACTCGCAGGGTTTCTGGGAGCGCTCGGTCTTAGACCTGACTCGCCAGCTCATTCAGGGCCGCAATCAGATCCTCCCCATCGGCCTGTCCGGCCGTCGTCGGCGACTCACCCTCCACCCGGAACGGGGCCAGGATATCCTGCAGCAGCTCGGGCTGCGTATAGAAGTACTCCTGGAGAAGCGGCAGGAGTTGGTGGTTCCAGACGTGACTGAGGCGAGCCACAGCGACATCGCCCGTGAGGCCAGCTAGCGGCAGGAAGTAGCTGTGGCCAATGGCATGATCCCGGCCGAGATGGGCCGTGATCTGTCGATTGAGGCCTCGAAGCAGGCTCGCCAGGTCGACAGTCTGATCGCCAGCCGTGACACGCAGACCGTCCAAAAGTCCGGGATCCGGCTCCAGCTCGACGAACGCAAACCGGCGCCGCAGGGCGACGTCCAGGAGCGCGATGCTGCGATCCGAGCTGTTCATCGTCCCGATGACATAGAGGTTCGGCGGCACCGTGAACGCGTCACCCGAATACGGCAACTTCATGCGCGCCACGCCACGTTTGTCATCTTCTAGCAGAGTGATGAGCTCCCCGAAGACCCGGGCGATGTTTCCCCGGTTGATCTCGTCGATGATCAACACATAGGTCTGCGTCGGATTGAGCGTCGCCCTCCCGCAGATCTCCTTGAACACCCCCGATCGAATTGGATAGGACAGGGCCGCGGTCTCCTTGTTGGACTCCGGCCGCAGGCCTTCCATGAAATCCTCGTAGCTATAGGCCTGGTGGAAGGTCGTCCAGAAGGTGAAGTCTTCAACGGTGGCCGTGGCTCTCGCCATCAGAACCGCCAGGGAATCCGAGAGATCGTTTTCGACGTAGGCGCGGCCGGCCGGCGTCAGCCGCCAACGGCTGTCCGGGTCTTTGTCGAATAGATACGGCGCAACCCGCAGCGTCACCTTCACGGCCTGGCTATCGGGATCCGTATGGGACTGCAGATTGCTCCACAGCGTGTTGTTTGGGTGGGCGACTGGCTGCAAGCGAAATCGCGTACTGACGACCGGGGTCCGATGCAGATCGGGCACGGCGAGGCTAACCTGTTCGGCCTGATACAGCCCTAAGGCGATGATGTCGTACATCGGGAGGCCGTCGATGGCTTCCTGAATGCGCGCCGAATCCGGCGCGGGCGCCTTCATCTGATCCTTCACGAGCCAGACGCTCGCCTGATGCGCCCAGTACGTCTTGCCGGTCCCGGGCGGCCCATACAAGATCACGTTTCGCGTCTGCGTCAGCGCCGAGGCGAGCCCCGCCGGCAGCGGAACCGTCGGCGGCGGGGTGGGTGCGCCGGCAGGGGGAGGCGGCTGCGGGATGCTCTTGGGCTGCGAGTTCACGACCGGACCCACGGGTTCCGGCTTGGCCGGATCTTTCCAGAGGCCGCGCACCTCAGGCTGGTAGAAGTCGAAGGCCAGCGGGTCGATTTGGAGTTGTCCCGAGAGCGTTTCTCGAATCAGGCGAACCGCCCGGTCGGTGTCGACGGGAAGCGGCTGACTGACTCGCTCGCTGAAGTGAGCCACGATCGCTTTCTTGTCGGCCCCGCTAATGATCCGTTCGTAACGATCGGGGAAAAGCAGATACAACAGCGCATGCCGGATGTCCCGGGCCCAACCACCCTGCGGCGCCTGACTTTCGGTCGCATCGATGAGCGCTTGAAGACGATCGGCATCCTCAACGACCGCCTGACGCTCAGCGGTGGGAAGCGCCTTGAAGGCCTGGGCGATCAGACAGAGAGTCCAGATCTGCTTGAATTTGAGGTGGTATTGCTGGCCCGTGCCGCAGAAACCCAGACGGAGGATCTCCGGATCGACGGGAGCAATGACAGCCTCGCCGGATCGTTGGGCCGCCGCGTCGATGTTCCGGCGCTTCGTTTCGGGACGAATGGTCGTCGACGGCAGATAGTAGAGGACATTCATGTCCGCGACCATTCGCCACAGCGCCCCCGGCGCGCCGGCCAGTTGCCGATCGAGCTTGTCATCGAAGGGTTCCGCGCCCAGAAACGGCGCGTCGATCACGCGCCGGCGAAAGTCGGAGACATCTTCCGCCGTCCAGGTCGGTTGACCAGGCCACAGGAGCGAGTCATCGCCAATCCAACAGCGACTCGCAAATGTCTGGGCGACCGCATACAAAGGACGATCCTGTTCACGAACGGTCATGGGTCAGCTCCACTTCTCCGGCAAGCGCGATCGCTTGTCGCAACGCATTCGTCACCGAATCCAGTCGATCGAGCGGCTTCCCGAGATCCACGGTAGCCACCACCAGCCGAGTCGCCGTTTGGGGTTGCCGGAAGACCTGTAGCACCTCGGGCTCGTCGGCGCTTCTCGGAAAAAGCAGTAACAGGCGGCTGCAGCGATGCCGGGCTGCATAAGCCAGGATCTGATACACATCCTCCTGATGCAAACCAAGGTCCGTTCGGGAGGTGTTGAGCCGTTTGTATTTCGTGTCCGCGATGAGCCAGCGTTGCCCGCCGGCGGTGACCAACTCCAGATCGGGCTTCAACTTCAAGACGGGCGCCCCGATCTCTTCGGTTTCGAGCAGATGAACCGATGACCCGCTCGACTGCGTGACCAACCGGATCTCATCCAGGGTGGGAGGCAGGAGGGCGGGGAGATGGCGCCTGAGGACCGCGGCGATGAAGGCCTCGAAGAGGTGGTCCATGTTCACGACAAAGGCCAGGGAGGTGTTTTCGCCGCTGCGCAGGATCGGGGTGCACGCCTCCAGGATGAGCCGGGCCAGCTGGAACGCGGGTTTCAGGTGCTCGTTGAGCCGGTTGAAGTGCACCTGGGCAAAGGTGCCAGGCTCCACCGCGTGGATCACGGGCGCCTCGCTCAGCTGTCCATCGAGGTCGGCCAGAAGGGCCCGATTGCGACTGGATCGTGCGCCGACGCTGAGCCGTTGAACGGCCGTCCGCAAGATCCGGTTCAGCGGGGTGTTGGCCGTCAGTTCGACGTAGTTGACGTCAAAGAGGTGAGCGCGCGCAGCGCTCTTGCGGAGTTGTTGGGCCAGGAGCAACCGTCCGCGCAAGAACGACAGCGTATCCTCGTGATCCACGTAGTGGCGTTCGGGTCCGCGGCGCAATTGCTGCTGCAGATGGCGGGCCCAGAACGTGGTGAAGACCTCGAGCCAGTCCCCCTGGCCATGGGCCAGGGTGGCGGCGTCGAGCGAGTGGAGGTGGGTGCCTTCAGCGATCGCCAGCATGCGCACGAGATTAGTCGCGGCCGACGCCGCAGTGGCGCCATACACTGGGCTCCCTAGCGGCGTGTCACGATCGACTTTCGGCAGGATCTGCAGCGTCGTCGAACCGAGTTTCCAGATTCCGACGTACTGAGACGTACTCCAGGTTCGGCGACCGAGGTGAATGATCTCCGGCTGCCCGGGTGGCCGGGGAGCGTCCAGCAAAGCCTCGAGGGCCTGAAGAGCCGTGGGTTCGATCTCGGCGACCAGATCGGAGATCGCATAATCACGGCGTTCAAAGAGGGTGAGGACGGTTCGGGCGGTCATAAGGCGACCGCCAGACGCACCCTGAGTAATGGGGGGCAGACGAACGACACGTTGTCGGCGCTTGTTGCTGATATCGTATTTGCGCTCAGCGCCACAGTCCTTTTCATATAAGCGCCTGTCCACCAGGCGGAGCGTTGCCCTTTGCTCCGGTGGAATCGAATGGACATTGTACGTCCCGGGGCAGGGGATGCAACTGACTCAAAGAGGTGCATCCAAGTGTCATTTTCAGCGAAGGACGATCCTGGCTATCCCGATATACGCCGTCATCGCGGAAAGCTCACTCACGTCCTGCCAACTAATCAAAGGAGAAAACCACAGCCATAGGCATGTTACGATCCCCACATGCTCGTCCTGCATGCCGCCTGGGATCGCGCTCGCCCCGCCTTGTGGGTCTGGGGCGAGACGGATGAGCCGCGCAGCGCGGCAAGCCGCTGGCCGGCGCATCCTTTCGCGGCATCGGCAGAACAGATCGGGCAGTGCTGGGAAGCGCTGGCTCAAGTGGGGCAGGCAGACACCGGAAACCTGAACCTCCCGGCCGGTCGCGGTCCGAGCGGCAAGCTGGCGCCGGCGCCGTCCACGCCGATGCTCGACCTCGCGTCCGTGGAGCCCAGCGAACTCCGAACCTGGCGTGTGCCCGTGCTCGCCGTCGGCGCGAAAGACATTCTCGGACTCTTCGCCGATCCGATATCCCCGGACGCGCTCGAGAGCGACGACCTCGCCGCCTGGAGGCTGGCCGGCCGCTGGGCGCTCGATATCCTGGCCGGCGGCCGCTACGTCCCCACCGCGCACTACACAGGCCCGGACCCGGTCGCCGTCTGGCGCCCCTGGCTGAACAACCCCACGGACCAGGAACGTCTGGCCCGCCTCGCCGCCGCGTTGCCGCCGGCCGCTCGCGCCGCAACGGCCGCTCGCGCCGCAACGGCCGCTCCAGCCGCCCGGAAGAAAACGGCGATCAAGATCACGGCGCTCACAAGCGCGGGCCTGCGTCGCGCGACGACGACCGACGACGCGACGCCCACGCCGCTCGATCCCGGACCCGAGGCCTTGCTCACCGACTTCGTCGACGCGATCGTGGATGCCACCCTGCGCAAGCGGTTGCCCGATATGCGCTTCTTCAAGAGCGTCACACGCCGCGCCACTTTGGGCAGTCGCTGGCTCTGGGCGCTTGGGGCGGCCCATCCCGAGTGGCGTTGCAGCGTCGGCGATGTGTATACGGTGCGCGACTGGGCTGTACCGAGACGGATCGATCAAAGCGGAGCGCATCTCAGTCTGCGCCTGGATCAGCCCGACGCCACCAACGACTGGATTTTGCACTATCTCTTGCAATCGCGAGAAGACGCGAGCCTGTCCTGGCCGGCCGCGGTGGTCTGGGATGCGCGCGCGGCGCGCCGACAACGCCTGCCGGAGGACGCGCAGGAAACGCTCCTGGCCGGTCTGGGTCTGGCCTCGCGGCTGTTCGCGCCGATCGAGCCCAGCCTGGACACGGCGGCGCCGGCGCAGGCCGAGCTCTCCACCGCTGAGGCTCTGCGCTTCATTCAAGAAGGAGCCCCGGCGTTGCAACAGGCCGGCGTCTCCACCCGCATCCCGGCCTTCAACTCGACCCTGTCGCTCAAGGCGCGGGTCCGACCCGCAACCCCGGCGACGACCACGCGCACCGCGGCCGGGCTCACGGCTGCGTCGGTGCTGCACTTCGACTGGCAGGTCGCGCTCGGCGACGAGGCCCTGAGCGCGGACGAGTTCGCGCGTCTGGCGGCCGCCAAGACCGGGCTGGTGCAGGTGCGCGGCCAATGGGTGCTCGTTAGTCCGGAGCAGCTCGCCCGGGCGCGCGCCTTCCTGACGCGTCAGGCGGGCAGGGCGCTGTCGCTGGGCGAAGCCTTGCCAATCCTGCTGGACGGCGCCGCGGCCGTCGGGTTGCCGGTCGCCGAGATCCAGGCCGAGGGCTGGGTCCAGGATTGGCTCCAGCACCTGAACGGCTCAGCCACGTTGACGGCGCTCGATCCGCCGCCCGGCCTCACGGCCACGCTGCGTCCGTATCAACAACTCGGTTACAGCTGGCTGGACTTCCTGCGGCGCTGCGGCCTGGGCGCCTGCCTGGCCGACGACATGGGCCTCGGCAAAACGCTGCAGACCCTGACCCTGCTCCTCAAGCTCAAACACGAGGGCCGCTCCGGTCCGCATCTGATCGTCTGCCCGACGAGTGTGGTTTCGAACTGGGCGCGCGAGGCTGAGCGTTTCGCGCCCGATCTAAGCGTCCTCGTGCATCACGGGTCGGACCGCGAACGCCAGGACCTCGAGGGCCAGGCCAAGCAACACGATCTGGTCCTGACTTCGTATGCGCTCCTGGTCCGCGATGCCGAGGCCCTCGGCGCCGTCGCCTGGGACAGCCTGATCCTGGATGAGGCCCAGAACATCAAGAACGCCGGCACGCGCCAGGCGCAGGCGGCGCGGGCTTTGAAAGCCACTCAACGCATCGCGCTCACGGGCACGCCGATCGAGAATCGCCTGAGCGAACTGTGGAGCCTGTTTCACTTTCTGCAGCCCGGCTATCTGGGCAGCGCGGACGGCTTCCAGCGCGCGTTCGCCAAACCGATTGAACGCGACCACGCGCCCGAGGCCCAGGACCGGCTGCGGCGGCTAATCGCGCCGTTCATCCTGCGTCGTCTCAAGACCGATCCCAAGGTCATCGACGACCTGCCGCCCAAGCAGCAGATGAAGGTCTACTGTCCGCTCACGCGCGAGCAGGCGACGCTCTATCAGGCCGTGGTCGCGGACTCGCTGCGCCAGATCGAGGCCAGCGACGGCATTCAGCGGCGCGGCGTGATCCTGGCCGCCATGCTGCGCCTCAAGCAGGTCTGCAATCACCCCGCGCACTATCTCGCGGACGGCAGCCGCCTGCCGGAGCGCTCGGGCAAGCTCGAGCGTCTGGTCGAGATGCTGGAAGAAGTGCAGGCCGCTGGCGAACGCGCCCTGGTCTTCACGCAGTTCAGCGAGATGGGCACGTTGCTGCAGGCGCACTTGCGTCTTCGGCTTGGCGCGGACGTGCTCTACCTGCATGGCGGCACACCCGCCGCGCAGCGCGCGCATCTGGTCGAGCGCTTTCAAGATCCGCGTCCGGGTCCGCTGGCTTTCGTGCTCTCGCTCAAGGCCGGCGGCACCGGCCTCAACTTGACGGCCGCCAGCCACGTCTTCCACTTTGATCGCTGGTGGAACCCGGCCGTCGAAAACCAGGCCACGGACCGCGCCTTTCGCATCGGTCAGACCCGGCGCGTCCAGGTGCACACCTTCATCTGCGCCGGAACGGTGGAGGACCAGATCGACGCCCTGATCGAAAGCAAGCTAGGACTGGCCCAGTCCATCGTCGGCGCCAGCGAGAGCTGGATCACAGAAATGAGTACGGCGCAGCTGCGCGAGGTGATGGCTCTGCGCAGCGACGCGGTGGCGGAGGATTAGCGATGTGGGGCAGCTGGAAACGACGTCGCCCGCTGCGCCGCCCCGGGGGCGGGATCGAGGCGGTCACTGGAAGAGGCCAGGCCTTCGGCCAGACCTGGTGGGGCCGGAGCTGGTTCGAGGCGCTCGAGGCCCTGATCGATCCCGGTCGGCTGGCGCGCGGCCGTTCGTATGCGCGCAGCGGCCAGGTCGCGGATCTGGAGATTGCGCCGGGTCGCGTGACCGCCCACGTGCATGGCCATCGGGCCAAGCCGTACACCGTGCGCATCAAGTTGAATCCGCTCACGGCCGCCGAGTGGCAGACCGTCATCGCCGCGCTGGCCAGCCGCGCGGTGTTCGCCGCCAAGCTCCTGAACGGCGAGATGCCCTCCGGCGCCGCCGAGGTCTTCGCGGCCGCCGGCGTCAGCCTCTTCCCGCAGCATCAACACGACCTGGAGACGACCTGTTCCTGTCCCGACTTCGCCAATCCGTGCAAGCACTCGGCGGCGGTCTATCTCCTGCTGACCGAACGCTTCGACGCGGACCCGTTCCTGCTCTTCACGTTGCGCGGCCGCACCCAGGAGAAAGTGCTCGCGGCCCTACGCGCGGAGCGGGGTGGGGCGAAGCCGGCGCGCAAGACGTCGACGGCCTCATTGGCACCGGCGATCAGCGAGTCGATCGTGTCCGAACCCGAACCTCCGGAGGTGCCATTCATTCCGCTCAGCGCCACGATCGCGGACTTCTGGCGCGCCCGCTCGCCGCTGGAGGAGCTACCCGCCGGCGTGACCGCGGCGGCGATCCCGGATGCCTTGATCCGCGCTTTGGAGGAGCCGGCCTTCTGGTCCGGGCCCGGGCACTTGCGCGATCACCTGAGCGCGGTGTACGAAGCAGTGACTCGCGATGCGCTGGCGTTAGCGAATGGCGAAGATCCCGTTCCGGCGCCCCTACCGAATCGAAAAGGCGCTCGCCCCAAGCGAACCGTCTGACAGAATGGGAGCCCGCCTATCCGCCGCCGCTTCAGCGGCGGCGGATAGGCGGGCTCCCATTCTGTCAAGCGCAAATAGACGCAGCAGCGCACCCCGATCCGGGAACGGCGGTCCTCGCCCGGCTGACCGCGACCCTTCCGCGGCGCCTTCGAGCCCATAGCCGGGTTGACCGACAAAATATCTTTTGAACGATATTTTGATAAAATGGTCTCCATGGACACCCGGACCCTCCGCCAGCTGCCCGAATCGTTGTTGGCCGCGGCCTTGGGGAAACTGGCCGAACAAGATCCCGTGCTGCAGCGGCGGGTGACGCTGATGGCGCTGCTCTGGGAGCCTGGCCAGCAGACCCAAGCCGGGCTGGTGGCTCGGGCCAAGGCGCGCCTTGGCCAGGGCTGCTTTGGCCGTCAGCCCGGATTGGCGTTTCGGCGTGATATGCAGTTCGTCAAAGCAGCCCTGGCGCGCTCGGGGTATGGACTCAAGTACAGCCGGCGTGCGCAGCACCCCGGGTACGTGCTTCAAGGGCAAACGGCAGAGCCTGGTCCGCACGCGGCCGCAATCGCGCGTGACATCGTGGGTGCAGCGCGCGAGCTGGATCCAGCCCAGATCGCGATCTGGGCCCGCCTGACGCCGGCCGCGCGGATGCGCCTGGCAAATACGCTGACCCGCGACGTCTTGTCCTTGGCCGTCACCGCTCAGCGCCAGACGCGGCCCGAGCAGTCCAAGGCCGAGGCGCAGCAGGAGGTGCTCCATCGCTACTACCAGGCGACGCCGGTCTGAGCCCAAGTCCATCCTCGAATTCGCCCGGCTGGTCATCGACGCCCTGGAAGCGGCCCGAGTGCCCTATCTGTTGGGCGGGTCGCTGGCGGCGAGCGCGTGGGGCGAGCCCCGCTCGACGCTCGATGTGGATCTGGTGATTGCCTTGAAGCTCGAACGCATTCCCGAACTTTCCAAGGCGTTGGAGCACCGCGCCATTCTGATACCGGCCGACATCATGCAGAGTCAGCTCGAGGAGACGCGCGGCGATGTGGCGATCACCGGGTATCACCTGCGGACCGGTTTCAAGGCCGAGCTGTTCCCGCTGCGCCCGGGCGATGCCCTGCGCGAATCGGCGTTGAGCCGGCGCGTGCGCGTCGACCTCGGCGCGCCACTCGGGCGGATCTACATCCATTCGCCCGAGGATCTCATTCTCTATAAACTTCAATACTACGATCTCAGCGCGCAGACCAAGCACGTCCGCGACATCGTCAGCCTACTCCTGGCGCGGGGCGCCAGCTTGGACTACCGCTTTCTGGTCGATTGGGTCGGGCGCCTCGGCCTGGCGAACCCCTGGCAGCACATGCTGCGCGAGGCACGTCGACTGGGCGCGCACGTTCCGGCGGACTGACCGACGGACTGAACGGGTTTTGGTCGACGACACGCGTGGCTCAGCGGGTGACCTTTGGGGCCTCGCGGCCGCTGCGCTTGATCCGCACGATCGGGTGACTCCCGCGTCTGCAGTGGGTTCACTGGCCGACGTCGGCCAGCGCTGGGCATTCTTTCGACGCACGCTGGAGTTGAGGCAACGGGAGCCGAAAGAGGCGCCCCTATATCGCCTGTCCTATACTGCCCACCACGATGGCGCTCTTCATCGATCGCTCCCACGAGTTTGAGGTCTTCGATCGCGCGCTAACGCAGGCGCGCCGGCGTGGCCAGCTCTTCTTGATCCACGGGCGACCCGGCGCCGGCAAGACCACGCTGATTCGTCAATGGCTGTCCGCGCGCCGGAAACGGGCGCTGGTCTGGACACCGCAGGCCGGCAGCGACGAACTCGAGCAGGCCCTGAACTTCGCACAGGCTCTGGGTCGGTTTCTGAAGCGCGCCCCGGTGCCGACCGGGCCCTTTGCCTCGGAGGTCTGGCGGGCGGCCTTCCACCACTTGGCCGAAGCTGCCGTGTCGCAGCGCCAGATCATCGTGATCGACCAGGCCACGGACCTGATGCCGCAATACAGTGCCCTGGTCAACGGCCTCAAGCAGGCCTGGGACCAGGAGCTCCAGGGTCGCGCCGTGCTCGTGATCCTGGTCGGCGATCACGGAGCCCGGATCTTCGAACACCTGCGTTCTTATTCGCGAGCGCCGCTGTATGGCCGTTTCACCGCCATCTGGCGCCTCGACCCGATCTCGTGGGCCGACTTCTCGGCCGCGTTCCGCCGCTGGCCGCTCCGCGAGCGTCTGCTGGCCTACGCGGTCACCGGCGGTTGGCCGGTGTTTGTGAGTGCGCTCCGGCCGGAACAGAAGCCCCGCAGCGAACTCCGGCGACTCATGCACGCGCCGGCGTATCGGCACAGCGTCGAAGCCGTGGCCGAGACGATCGAACCGACACCCCGCAAGGTCGTCCTCAAGGTGCTGCGCGCGTTGGCCCACGGACCGGCGCACCTACAACGCCTGGCGCAGTGGGCGCGCCTCTCGCGGCGATCTCTGAACGCGGCCCTGGTCGATCTGGAGACGGCGGGCCTGGTGGAGACCCGCGATGTGCCGCTGGCGACGCCCCTGCCGTGGACGCAGCGCGTCGTGTTTCACCTGGTCGATCAGCAGGTGCGCGGCTTCTTCGGCTCGATCGAACCTCGGGCAAGGACCCCGGCGGGGCAGGGTGCTAGACCGCTTCCCGTTCGAAAAAGCGCCTGGGTCGACGGCTGGCTCGCCGATCTGGTCGCGGAGCGTCTGCTGGTGCCCTGGCTCTTTCGGGATGGATCACGCGGTCGGCGGGCCGCCGAGATCGACGACGTCGGCCCGCTGATCGACCGGCTCCCGTGTGACTCTGCGCTGGCCGCGCGTGACCGACAGGCCACACACGTCCTCGTGTGCGGCGTCTTCGGCCAGAGCCGACCGCTCGGGGCGCGACGGGTCCGCGCCTTTGCGCGGGCGGCCACGCGGCTCCTCGCGTCGGCCTGGCCCGGCGCCACAGGCCAGGTCCTGGTTGTCTCGCTCGCCGGTTTCACGGCTCAGGCTCGCCACGAGACGCCGGCGCGTCTGTTGCTGGATGTCCAAACGCTCGCGCGTGCCGTGCACGCCTGATCCGCGCGCGGAGAGAGCGCGCCTCGGGTGTGTGCCCAACGCCTGGAGCAAGGGCGAGGCTCAGGCGCCGGTCGGCTGGCCAAAACGCGTCGTCACTCCCTGCAGGTCGATCTTGGCCAGGACGTCCGCCCGGATCTCGCGACCGTCGGCCAGCAAAAAGAGGAACGGTCGATCACCCGCCGGCTCTTGCTGCAACGCCAGCGCGAACGCTCGCCGGCTGTCCTGCAGGAGCGGGCAGAGTTGGTCGAAGCGCCGGTTCAGGTCTGCCAGGCGCGCCTCGACCCGTTGCCAGACCTCGGCCGCGATCCGGCGGGCCTCGCCCTGCAGCTCATCGGGTAACTGAAGCGCATAGTCGTCAAAGCGCCCCGCGACCAGCGCCTCGTGGACGCGCTTGACGCTGAAGTTCGCGATCAGGGCGTTGAGCGCGATGTATTCGGCCGTCTTGACCTTGAGGCGTTCGGTGTGTCCCACGGCTGTGCGCCAGCTCACGACCCAGCCTTCGACGCCGCGCGCTTCCGCCGCCCGCGCGATGACCTCGGTGATCGAACTAGCGGGATAGGCCGGCGCGATGCTCAACCCAAGTTCGCGGGCGGTCGCCGCCAGGACCTCAGGCTCGGCTTCGAGGCCCGTCTCCAAGTGACGCAGAGCGAGCAGACTCAACGCAGCGTCCGGGTAGCGCACGACCACGCGATTGTCCGGCGCGCACCACTCGCCGATATAGGTGTACGTGGGATCGAGCCTGCGGAAGTCGATCCGGTCGCTGAGCCAAGCGTGGGCCGCGATCGCCTGATCGCTGGCGAAGTTGCCGCGTGTCGCGCAGCGCCACGCATCCTGTTCCGAATCGTGCCAGACCGTGATCATCGAGCCGTCCAGCTTGGCCGTGATCCGGATCGCGTCCAGCGGGGGCAGGGCGCTCAGGGCGGCGTGGGCGATCCCAGGCTCGTTGAGGTTGAAGAACTTGTCGAACGGTCGGCCTTCGATGCGGCCGTCCCGGACGCGCGCGATCAGGCCGCGGCAACGCGTCGTCTCGGGCGTCCAGACCCGGTCGAAGGTGGCGCGGTCCGCGTAGTCCAGAATCACGTGCCGGCCGTCCGGGCTCGGACGACGCTTGATGTAGCGCGCCTGAATGAGGCGTTCCAGTTCGTCCAGGTTGAAAAGATCGGCCAGAGTCGTCATGTGGGCGGCAGTTTCTACGTGGCGTTGAAGAGACGAAGAGAAGATTTTCACCGGGCACCCGTCGACCGTTGACGAGAGTGTGTGTACGCGATCGCGCAGCCGCTCAGGCAGCATCCACAGACCAACGCGATTCAGGACGCGTTCCGGCGGAGGGTCGTCAGGCCAGGTGTCGGCGAAAAGTCGTCCAGTGGCGTCTGAACGCTTGCGGCTCATCGGCTTGCCGCTCGCTCTCGGCGATCATCGGCTCCAGGTCATCTAGCCGGACGATGCCGCGGTCGACCAGGAAGCGGACATCTTCGAGATCGGTGGGGAGCCCCCGATCGATCTTCATGATGGCCATATGGTAGGGGTCGAGCACGAAAACCCGCAGCAATCCATATTGACCCACGAAATAGTGGCGCGTTTCGCTTTGGGAAGGGCCTGGGATGAATTCGTCCGGGATCGACTCCTCCAGGTCAATATTCTGCGCCCCAGCGAGTCTTTGAAGCACGTCCGTGAGTCCCTGATGATCGTCAGCCCTCAAAAGGTAATCCACATCGACGGTCGCACGGGAGCCGCCCAGAAGTTGGATCGCCGCGCCGCCGAAGAGGAAGAGCGTGGCCGGTTGAGTCGCTTCGGAGCCGGCGCGCTGGAGCAACTCAATGAGAAGGTTGGGATCGATCGGGCGCTGCGGCATGGCGGGCCTTCCTGAGTGCAAATCGCGCGGCTGTCCAATAGGCTTCCGCCCAATTCAGATCGAGCCCGGTGGCCCGCGCTTGAAGACGAGCGGTGTCCAAAAGCGCTCGCTCGAGTTGACCAGGTTGGTCTGCCACGTGGGATGCCGCCGGCAGCGAGAGTTCAGCTGAGAAGTGGTCGCGGAGCGGGTGGTCTGCGGCTAATGGGTCACGCTCCAGACATTGGAGGTAGGTGGCCGCCTGGTAGTAGAACGTCAGCGTCAGGCGTTGGGGCGGGCTGAGCGTGGCCAGGACTTCAACGACAGCGGCATCACAGGTGGGCTGCCGTAGAAGGAGTGGGATCACGGCCAATTGAAAGCGCGCCTCAGCCGACGTCATGAGGCCGCGGATCAATTCCACGTCTGACAGGACTCTCTGGGCTCGCACCTTCGGAAAGACGCGAACGTCTCTGGCCCAAAGGGCCGCGACGAGGTCATCCTCTCCGGGGCCAGCTGTGTGGGTCGTGGTTGAGGTAGCGGTACGATCACGCTCCATGCCGTCATTCTAGCGCACCGGGTCCTGACTGGCGCGTACAGGCGGGGCTCAAGGTCTCGCCCCCCTCAACGTCGCGCCGTCCCGTCACTCTCGCCAACCGGTTGCGGCGACCTCGGCTTGCCGTACAATCGCCGCATGCCATCCTTTTCGCGGGACAAGCCGCCCAGCCGCGACCGATGGGTCGCCGCCCTCGGCCGGACCCTCATCCTGACCTCCGAGGGCACCCGTAAATACGAACGCCGCTTCGGGGTGCCCCTCAGCCGCATCCTGCTGGCCGGCTGGCTGCGCAAGGGCCACCTGAAGCGGGCGGGGGGCTCCACCCCCGGGCGGCCCTCGGTCGTCTATGAGGCCGATCTGGCCTACTGTGCCGAGGTCCACGCCTGGCGCCTGGCGGTCGGGATTCCGAGGACCGTGCCGCTCCTGGCCAAGGACGGCTCTCCGGGCGAACCGGCCCACAAGACCCCGGCCGAGGTCGCGGCCGACTACCGCAAGCGCAAGGCCAAAGGCATCAGCCTGCGCCCGCGACGCCCCAAGAAAGGCAAGCGGGCGCCACGCAAAGCCCCGACAAAACCGAGTAAAAAGCCCTGAAATCCAGGGCTTTTTCTGTTACACAGAGCGAACACAGCGGCAAATCGTCATATCTTACAAACACCACGGGACGCCATCGTTCAGCGGGGCTTCCGATCGCGCCACCGGGTTCTTGGACCAAAGATCGTCACATCTTGCATACGCGACC
>CAYZRP010000043.1:0-6117 GCA_964480865.1 uncultured Anaerolineales bacterium
GCCCACAACGATCCGTAGAAATGCTCGTGACGCGCATCCCGGTCGGCAATATAATGTGGCGAATGTCCGAGATCCCTTCGCCCGAAAAGATCACCATCATCGAGGGGCCGACCCCGACGTTTGAGACCCCGCCCGAAACCTGGGCGTTGTCGTTTTCGGAAGGCCCGTCGCTGCCGCGCGTGGCTGTCACGCGACTGCGCACATTCAATGGCCCGGCGCTCGTCGAACGCTGCTGGCGGGCCTGGAACTCGGGCCGTTCGTGCAACCTGGAATATCGTGACGAAGAGGGCCTGACCCAGGAGGCGCCGATTGTGGCGGCGCGCGCCGTCGAGACCCACGACGGCCAGGTGTTGTTGCTCCACGTCCGCGTCGAATAACCGACTCTCATCCTGCTCGTCACACCGCCGACGCTATCCGGCCATTTCCGATCTCGACATCCCTCCCATGCGCCTGACCCTTCTGTACGTCGGTGATCTGCATGGCCGCCTGGATCGTTTGCCGCGCGTTTACAGCGCCGTAGCGCGTCTGCGGGACGATATCGCGGCAGCGGGCGGCCAGTCGCTGTTCGTCTGCACCGGCGACACCGTCGACCGTACCATCCCTGCTGCCGCCCTTACCGGCGGCCGCGTCGTCCTGCCTGTCCTCGAGGCCATGGGCGTTCAGGCGCTCGTCCCCGGCAACCACGACGCCGATTGGGGCCCCGCCGCGTTCACGCGCTGGGTCGCCTCAACGCGCTTCCCGGTGCTGTTGGCCAATATCACGCGAAGCGATGGCACTCCCTGGCCGGGCACGCGCCCATCGCTATTGCTCGACGTTGGCGGGGTCAGGGTCGGCCTGATCGGCCTGTCCTCCGTGATGCTCGCCAACGCCCTTGGCCCCGAGGCCCGCTACGTCGCCCCGGCGCCCGTCGCCGCCCGCGAAGCCGCAGCCCTGCGGGCTCAGGGGGCAACCATCGTGATCGCGCTCTCGCATCTCGGCTATGCTTATGGACCCGAGGTCGCGCACTGGATGCCGCCGGACGAAGACACCGATGTCCGCCTGGCCGAGGCCGGCGTCGACCTCGACGCGATCATCGGCGGGCACACGCACACCGAGCTGCCCGACGGGGTTCGCATCGGACGGACGCCGATCGCTCACGCCGGCGCTCTGCTTGAGAGCATCGGTGAGTTGACGCTGGAGCTCGACGGACCTGGTCTGCCGGTCTCAACGTCGGCACGGCTGCATCGGCTCGACGCGCGCTGGCCCATCGACCCGACCATCTCGGCTGTCCTCGAGCTGGCGCTCGATGAGGTCGGCCGGATGCAATCGGGCAGTTGAAAGGATCACTGTGGCGCTGATACGCGACATTCGCTACCAGGGCGCGATCATGCGCGACGGGCGCGTCCTGCTCATCCGCCATAAACATTTCAGCGACGGCCGCACCTACTGGCTCTTCCCGGGCGGCGGCATCGAGCCCGACGAGACCGAGCACGAGTGCGTCTGTCGTGAGATGCGTGAGGAGACCGGGCTCGAGGTGAAGGTCGAACGGTTGGTGTTCGACGAGCCCTACGACGTCCAGGGTACCTATCGACGCCGGCACATGTATCTGTGCTCGATCGTGTCGGGCGAGCCTGCGCCCGGTTATGAGCCTGAGCCCGAAGCCGCCGCGGACTATCAGATCATCGAGGTCCGCTGGTTCGACCTCGCCAACGAAGCCGATTGGGGCGACGCCGCGAGCGACCGGTTCACCGGCCCAGAGTTGCGCCGCCTTCGCGCCGCATTGAACGCCGACGCCGCGACCTGACCGCGGCTGACATTCGAGGAGACGACCATGGAGACATCCTGGCGGCCGATCCTGATCGAAGAAACGACAAAGCCGTATTACAAGGACCTGCAGCACTTCGTGACCAAGGAGCGCCAGCAGGGCGTGGTCTACCCGCCCAAGAGCCAGGAGTTCGCGGCGCTGCATCTCACATCGTATGAAGATGTCAGCGTCCTGATCCTGGGACAGGATCCGTATCACGGACCCAATCAGGCGAACGGCCTGTGCTTCTCGGTGAAGCCGGGTGTGCCGATCCCGCCGTCGTTGCAGAACATCTACAAAGAACTGCGCGACGACCTCGGCGTCAAGACTCCCAACCATGGCGACCTGAGCTCCTGGGCCAGGCAGGGCGTGCTCTTGCTCAACGCCGTCCTCACCGTGCGCGCCGGCCAGGCCGCCTCACACGGCGGCAAGGGCTGGGAGACGTTCACCGACGCCGTGATCAAAGCCGTCAACGACAAGCCCGAGCGGGTTGTCTTCGTCCTGTGGGGCGCTTACGCGCGCAAAAAGGCTGGCCTCATCGACACGTCGAAGCACGTCATCATCCAATCCGCCCACCCATCGCCGCTCTCGGCCAACAACGGCTTCTTCGGCAGCAAACCTTTCAGCAAGATCAACAAGGCCCTGCGCGAAGCCGGCCGGCCGGAGATCGATTGGGAAATACCTGAATAGCGTGGAGCGTGGAGCGAACGCTACCGCGCTCTACGCTCCACGCTCCACGCTCTACGATACCCATGCCCATCCCCATCCTCGTCTTCTCCGACTACGTCTGTCCCTGGTGCTACATGGGTCTGGCCGGGCTCGATGCCGTGGCCCGCACGCATGAGATCACGGTGTCGCGCTGCGCCTACGAGCTGCGGCCGCGCGAAGCTCCGAAGATGGATCCCGAACAGGCGGCTCAGATCCGCGCCAAGATCATGGCCGGCCGCGCGACGGTCGAGCAGATCGCGCGTGATAGGTTCGGGCTCGAGCTCAAACATCCCGATCTGGATTTCGGCATCGACACCCGGCTCGCGCATGTCGCGGCGCGGGCGGCAGATGCGCTCGGCGCCGGCGACGCCTACCATCGCGGCGTCTTCGCCGCCTATTGGCAGCAGGGCCGCCACATCGGCGAGCGCGCCACGTTGCTCGACCTCGCGACCGAAGTCGGCCTCGACAGGTCCGTCTTCGAGCTCGAGTTGGATCGGCCTGAGCACCACGACGCCGTCCTCGCCGATGAGACCTGGGCCCATCAACAGGGCCTGAACGGCGTGCCCGCCTTCATCTTTGCCAATCGCTACCTCGTCAGTGGCGCCCAACCGCCGGCCGTGCTGAGACAGGCGGTCGAGAAGTGCATGGCGGAAGCGTAGAGCGTGGAGCGTAGAGCGTGGAGCGATCACGCTACCGCGCCTTTCGCTCCACGCTCCACGCTCCACGCTCTACGCTGCACGCTCCATCAACCTCGCATAGTGCTTCGGGTCCCCAGTGGTGAACAGATCGGCCCAGATGTCGATGACGGCCGGATCGGCCAGGCGCAAGGTCTTGAAGATGTGTTGGGCGAACGCCACGGGCGCCGTCGTGCTGGCAGTGATGATGTTCCCATCGGTGACCGCCGGGTTGTGTCGGTAGTGGGCGGCGCCGGCGTAGCCAAGCGCCTGCAGGTACTCGGCGGCGTTGCTGGTGTGCGCGACGTGGTCGAGCAGCCCGCCGCGCGCGAGCCCGCCTGTCGCGCCGCAGATGGCGGCCACCGGCACGCCCGCCGCGAGAAAGTCCTTCGCGACGTCGACGGCCTCACCGTGCTGGCCTTCGTCCCAACCCGCGCCGCCGACCAGGATCAGCAAGGCGCTTTCGTCCGGCTGCACGTCGCTGAGGGCCAGATCTGGTTGGATCGTCAGGCCGCCCATCGTGCGTTTGGGCTGGCCATCGGTTGTCGCGTAGCAAACGGCGTAGGGCGCCTCGTGGACGCCGAAGAGCCCTGGGCTGTTCAGCCCTGCGACGGCAAACCCTGCTTCCCAGTCGGCCATGCCTTCGCCGACAAAGACCACGACTGATTTCTTCATGATGACTCCTCACTGTTGTTAGGGTGGCTGCCCTGCCAGAAGCCAGGTGGGCTGAACAGCCACTGCGATGAACCTGCGCCGCGGAAGCCGCTATCCCATGCCTACGCCGTCGCGCCGTTCAGCATCTCGAGATAGTGGCGGTTGAACATCAGCCCGAGGATGTTTCCGAACGGGTCGACCACCGAAGCTCCCACGTAGCCGTCGCCGAACTGACGCACAGGCTCGAGCACCTGCGCGCCGAGCGACTGAGCACGCGCCAGCGCCGCGTCAAGATCGTCGACATGCCAGTACATCACGGCGCCCCCGGGTTGTGTCGCTGCCTCGCCCGGGCCGAGTTGGCCGCGGAACCGACTGTCGAGGATGCCGAGTTCATGCTGGTGATCGCCCAGACGAAACTCGATGTAGCCTGGCCGTTCGAAGTACGGCGCAAGCCCGAGCAACTCGGTGTACCAGCGTTTCGCCGCTTCGAGATCGGCCGCGTGAAAGCGCAGAGTCGAAAGTCCTCGCAACATGACAGGCCTCCTTGAGTGACTGATAGAGACAGCGTACGGTATGATTAGGGCGAAATTGGCCCTATACAGAAAGAGCCTGTATGTATCATCCGACGACACGGGTGCTGGCCGTCCTCGAACTGTTGCAGAGCCGACCGGGCATGACGGGCGCCGCCCTCGCGGCCCGGCTTGAGGTCGACCGCCGGACGGTGCGGCGCTACATCACGATGCTTCAGGGTCTGGGGGTGCCGGTTGAGGGCGAGCGCGGCCCGGAGGGCGGGTACGCCTTGCGCCCCGGCGCGCGTTTGCCGCCCTTGATGCTCAGTGACGACGAGGCGCTGGCGGTCTCGCTCGGGTTGCTGGCCGCTCGCAGGCAGGGCCTTGTCGATCCACTGGCCGCGGAAGGCGCGGCCGCCAAGATCGAACGCGTGTTGCCCGAGGCCCCGCGCCGTCGGCTCAAGGCGTTGCAATCGATCATGGCCTACGCCCCGACCCCGACTCCCGAGCAGCCCGACCCCGACGTTCTGCTACATGTGGCCGCGGCCGCGCACGACCAACGCTGCGTGCATCTGCGCTATCGGACCGGCGGGGCGCTCACCGAGCGTGACGTCGAGGTCTTTGGGCTCGTGCCGCACTGGGGGCGTTGGTATCTCGTGGGCCACTGCCATCTGCGCAAGGCCGTGCGCGTCTTTCGAGTAGATCGGATCGAGCTGGCCGTGGCAACGAATCGGCCGATCGGCAGGCGCCGACGAATCGATCCGCTCAAGATCCTGCTGCGTCAACTGGCGTTGGGCGGCCCCGGATCGTCTGTGGATGTGTTGCTGAAGACGGACCTCGCCGAAGCTCAGCGGCGCATCCCTCCCGGCGCCGCGCTGCTCAGCCCCACGCGTGGTGGTGTAGAACTGCGCGCGCATGTCGACGATCTCGAGCGCTTCGCCAGGCTCCTGCTCTCGATCGGCTGCGACTTTGTGGTTCGCAACCCACCTGAGCTCCGCACAGCCCTTGTTCGCGTGGGCAGGCTGGCGATCGAGATGGCTGGCAAGACAAAAGACGAATGACGAAGGTTGAGTCGTTAGTCAACCTTCGTCATTCGTCTTTGATCAGCCCACACACGCCGGGTCTGCGGTCCGCCGTCTGCCGTCGCCGGTCACTGCGTAATGATTACCGGCACGCCGACCTCGGCCCAGTCGTAGAGTTGCTTCGATTCGGTGACACCCAGGATGATGCAGCCGTAGGAGACGGGTGTACCGAGGTAGCCGTCCCAGAGGCGCGAGCCGTCGGGCAGGATGGGCAGCGAGTGAATGCCGTTTTGCAACGAGCCTGCCCAATAGATGCCGAGCCAGTCGGGCATCCATATGCCCCAGTTGCCACCCCAGGCGCTTGGGATCTTGTTGAGCACGCTGTAGGTGCCTGGCCGCGTGTCGAGCCCGGGCAGACCAGTCGACGCCACAAAGCTGAACACCTCGACGTCGCCGTCATAGGCCCAGAGGTGCTGGTCGGAGATGTCTATGACGATGCGTTTGGCCGTGCTGGATGTCGGGGTCGGGATCGCCGTTTCGCCGGCTGGAGTGGCCGGCGCGGGCGCCGCGACGGTCGCAGCTGAAGCCGGGATCGTCAGGGTCTGCCCGACATAGATCCAGCGCGGGTTGGCCAGCCCATTGGCGGTCGCCAGTTCGTGCCAGGTCAGGCCATAGGCCATCGCGATCGCGTACAGAGTCTCGCCACGCTGAACGACATGCGTGCGAGCGGGCACGATCTCGGTCGACGGTGCCGCCGGCTCCGCAGG
>CAYZRP010000043.1:6217-9112 GCA_964480865.1 uncultured Anaerolineales bacterium
GCCGCCTCGGCCGCGACAACCGGTGTCGTGTCAGCGAGTGGGATCAGCAACGTCTGGCCTGGATAGATCCAGGTGCCAGCCAGTTGATTGAGTTGCTGGATCTCACGCCAGTCGACGTTGTAACGCAGGCCGATTTGATAGAGCGTGTCGCCGGGTTGAACGGTGTAGCTCTGGTTTTCTGCAAGGGCGGGCGCCGGGATGTAGGCCGCCCACAGTGCCAGGACCAGAACCACACTCCGCCATGGTCTTTTCATGGGCGTATCGTGCAACAAACCTGGGGATGTCGAGCGATGGCTTTGGATGGCCTCTTTCAGGTCGTCCGTCAATCACCGCCACGCGCCTGAGAGGACTACTCCTCGATGAGCATGAACTCTTCGGTCAGCGCCTGCCATTCGGGGCGCCAGAGCTTGGCCTCGCCCGAGCACTTCGAACAGCGGAAGATGAAGTACGCTCGACGATCACTGGCCACATCGACCTGCTTGGCAAAGGTCATGGGCGATGCACACTCAGGGCATTCCGGTTGCGCTTCTAACTTGATATAAGGAGTATTATGTCGCATCATCACCCTCCTGAACCACATCCATGAAAGCCGACCAGGGAGTCGACACTCAACAGGTGAGACGAAAAAGATGGAGAATGGAGTTCAACGATAACAATTGTAAGTGATAACGGTTACAGTGCAAATGTTAACGCTCTTTGTTTTTGGTTAGAGAAAAACGCCTATCAGACGGCTTCAAGGACTCCTCGAGGATTCAGCGGAGGCGGCAACTCATACACTGGCTGTCACTTTGAGGTGACTCCATGCCGACCCAGCGCTTCCTCCTCCTTGCCCTCATCCTCTGCAGTCAGGTGTTGGGCGTGTCGAGCGCCCTCGCTCAAACCGAACCCGACTCGGTGAATCGTTTCATTGAACTGGCGCAGAAGCCAGACCTGGCCGCCTAT
Source organism: uncultured Anaerolineales bacterium (assembly GCA_964480865.1). GTDB lineage: Bacteria > Chloroflexota > Anaerolineae > Anaerolineales > UBA6663 > UBA6663. Next base: position 7,160 of record CAYZRP010000043.1, read on the forward strand.
CCCAGGGTCGCGGTCTTCACACGCATCGTCGACGATTCGCGCCGCGCTGTGCCGGGCCTCACGCCCGCGGCCCTCACACTCGAGGAAGACGGTCGACCCATCGTCGACTTCTCGCTCGAGCCGGCCACCCAGGGCCTGCACGTAGCGTTCGTCATCGACCCGGGCCCTGATCCGAAACGTGTCGGCGAAACGGGCCAGGCCACACTCGAAGAGGCTCGAGCGGTCGTTCGCTTATTCGCCAATGAGTACATGCGTCAGGGCGATACCGTCGCGGTCTGGAGTAATGCCGCCGGCGAGTCGATCGCTGTACAGCCCACCACGGGAGCCGTCAGCGAATTGATCGCGGGGGCTCGACGCGCTGAGCCTGCAGCCATCACCGGTCATCACCCCGGCGATTGAAGCTGCGCTCGACTCACTCACGGCGTTCGACGCGTCGGCCGCGAGCCAGAGACAGTTGATCGTCCTGTCGCCGGGCTGGCGCGGAGCTCCCGACCCTGGCCTGATTCAGCGCCTCGATGCAGCCGGCATCATCGTCAACGCGGTCGAAACCCGACGTGGGCTCGATCTGGGTTCGTCCCTGGCTCAGCTCGTGTCTCGAGCCGCGTCCCCGGGTCTGTTCGTGCATTACACCGGGCCTGAAGCCGTGCGGAGTTTGTATGGCGCCTGGAACGCCGCCCGCGACGGGTATCGCCTGACCTACACCTCACCCACGGGCTCGGCCGGGCAGCATCAACTTGGGCTGCGCCTGACGACGGAGACGGTCGGCGTGCCGGTAGCAGCCACGCTGTCTTATCTGGCGCCGGTGCCGGTCGGGCCGCGCATCGCATTCACGTCGCACCAGGCTGGCTTCGACGTCGGCCGATTGAAGACCGAGTTGATCGGCGTGTCGGTCGAGACAGCACCCGGCTCGCCCACCGTCGACGAAGCCGAGCTCTTCGTCAATGGCGACTCGCTTGGCGCGTTGTCCGGCTCGGGGCCCTTCGCCTGGGTCTGGGAGCCGGCCGGCTTCGGGCAACAGTTGGCTGCCGAGGGTGAGAACGTCGGGCCGGTTGAGCTGCGCGTCGTCGTGACAGACTCGACCGGTCAGACCACGTCGACGGCGATCCAGGGGCAGGCGCGCTTTGACGTGATCGAGGCCTGCACGGCATATCGGGGCGTGCCCGGCGTCGGTCTCATGCTTTACGCGTTCTGCCGCTCGAGCGGGCTCACACCGTTGTTGCTCGTGCTCATCCTGCTCGTCGTTGCGATGGCGATTGGCTTCGTCTGGCTCTGGCGTCATCGCGGCGTCGTGTCGTCTGCCGGGCAGCAGATGGGCCGCCGCCTTACCGACGTGTATCGACGCCTGACGCAGACCGGTCGACGACGCACACCGTTGGCCTACCTCGACGCCATCGAGGGCCTCGACCCCGGCGCGCGTAATAGCTTCGAGGTATTCGGCGAGACACCGATCGGGCGCTCGCACGACTACGCCGAGCTCTGCTTCCACGCCGAACGCCAACGCAGCCCGATCAGCGGCCTGCACTGCACGCTGCACGAAGACGAAGGCGGCGGCTGGTCCCTTGAGGATGAAGACAGCACAAACGGCACCTACGTCAACGGCATACGCCTGCCGGGGCTCGGGCAGCGCGTTCCGTTGCACGACGGCGACGTCATCGAGTTGGCCCAGGTGGAGCGCGGCGGGATGAAGTTTCGATTTCGACTCGCCTCGACCGCTCCCGGCAATGCAACAACCTCGAACCGTCGCGGCGCCACTCACGAGACGCGGCCCTTGCAGCGCGGAGGGGCACTTGCCGCAGAGCCGGAACTCGAGTTCGATCCGCGTCGCCATGACTTTTAGTGGCCGCAGACGGCAGACGACGGATCGCAGACCTTGGGCGAAGGCGCCTTCGCCATAACACAGCCTTTGTCATTCGTCGTTCGTCATTCGTCGCGCTGACTGCGCTCCGGTCCGCC
>CAYZRP010000043.1:9212-45944 GCA_964480865.1 uncultured Anaerolineales bacterium
CAGCTCAAGCCTTCCGATCCGTTGGGCCCTTACCGTGTCGAGCGTGTGCTGCGCCAGGGCGGCATGGCGGTCGTGGCGCTTGCGCGCGATCGCGAGGGTCTGCCGATTGCGCTGAAGGTGGCGCGTCTGCGTGGCGACGCGACGGACGAGGCCGTGCAGACCGCGTTGCGCCGTGAGGCCGAGATCCTGCAGCGGCTCAGTCACAAGCGCGTGGTGCGCATCCTGCCGCTCGAGGGGTCGACCGGCGATCGGTATCTGGCGCGCGCCGTCGCCGTGCCGGGTTCGCCGTGGTTCTTTGCCGTCGAATATCTGGCCGGTGGCACGCTGAACGAGCACGTTCAGCGCAGTGGAGCGCTCAGCCTGAATGAGGCCGTGCACGTCGCCGGCAACGTCGCGCTGGGCCTGTACCACACCCACGAGCGCGGCCAGGCGCACAACGACCTCAAGGCCGACAACGTCATGTTTCGACGCCCCGTCGTGGCAAGCGAGCCGACCGAGCCCGTGCTGATCGACTTCGGGATCGCGGCGCCGATCAACCGCGCACAGGATCAGGCCGGCAGCACTTTCGTCATGTCGCCCGAGCGCGTCCTGGCGATGCGTGGCCAGATCGCGCCCGAGCGCGCCGCGGATGCCGCCGCCGGCGACGTCTGGTCGCTCGGTGTCCTGGTGTATCAGATGCTCACCGGGAGGCTGCCGTTTCCGGCGCTGGCCGATCACTCGCTGACGTCCCAGATCCTCAACAGTACGCCGGCGCCGATCCCGAGTCTCAATCCGCGGGTGACGCCCGAGATCGATGTTTTCGTACGTGAACGATGTCTGGCCAAGCAGCCTGCCGCGCGGGCGACATTGATGGAGGTGCTGCGTTTCCTCGAATCGCTGCGCTCGAGCCAACGGGCGTCGCTGAGCGCGCTGCGAGTCTGGAGCCAGCCCACGTGATGGAGAGGACGACGACATGACGACAGCGATCCAGTCTTTTGCCCGTGCTGACCTCGGCGGACCGGGGGCCTATGGTCGCACGTTCGACGATCGCGCCGTCGCCGGCCCGATCGCGCTGCGCGATGGCCGCGCCGCCTGGTTGGCCATGGTGGCCGATGGCGTCGGGGGCGGCCCGGGGGGCGGGCATGCCGCCGACCTGGCGCTCGAGTCGGTGTTGGCCACTCTGGCCTCATCCTGTCCCGACGACGTGCCCGATCTGCTCGCCCGCTCGACTCACGACGCGCATGCCTCGGTGTGCGCGGCCGCCGCGCTCGAGCCCGGCCTGCGCGATCTCGCCACGACCCTGTCCGTCGCGCTGATCGTGGGCGACGCGCTCCATGTCGTCAACGTCGGCGACAGCCGCATCTACCTGTTGCAGCACGGTCAGTTGACGCAGGTCACGTGCGATCACGTCTGGTGGCGCTCGGCCGTGCGCCTCGGGCGGTCGGATCGCGAACACGCATTGCGCCACCCGCGGGCTGAGACGCTCGATCGGGCGCTCGGCCTGGGCATCGTGGTCGCGCCGGACCTCGGGCTGTATCTGCACGGTGGCCCAGAGGCCGGCGAGACCGAAGAACTCGCTCGGGTCAATCAGGGTTTACCGCTGCAGCCGGGTGATCGCGTGCTGGTCTGCAGCGACGGGCTGGTGAAGGCCCGTCGCGACGGCTCGGGTCGGCCCTATGTCAGCGACGACGACATTCGACGGCACCTGAGTGAGGGCACGCCGGAGGAGGCGGTGCACACGTTGATCGGCCTGGCGCGCGGCCGTGGCGCCGACGATAACGTCTCGGCCGCTGTGCTGGCGCTGCCCGAGCCGGCGCGAGTTCGCCGCTGGCGAGAGTTGTGGGCGCCGCTCATCGTCGGCCTGGTGTCGGCGGTCGCCGCCAGCACGACCACGGCGTTCTGGCTGACGGCCGCGATGCATTGAAAACAGGAGGCATGGCGTGATCCACCCCTCTAGCCATAACGCGCAGGTGTCGCAGCTTGTGCTCGGCCTTGACGGTGAAGCATTCTCGAAGACAATCATGACCGAACGTCCGTGCGCACGGCCGTTCGATATCTTTGAAGTGCGGGGGCGCTGGAATTGGATTTCCTCTTTCGACCAGAACAAACCTGGATATGGGTCGTCGCGATTGGAGGGCTGGTGGCCATGGGCTGGCTGATCGGCCGCGCGACGGCAACGGGCCCTGCACGGGGCCGCGACCCACTGGGCGCGATTATGGCTGCCACCGTGCAGCGCCGCAGCCGACGCGAAACACTCGGGCATCTGCTCGAAGCCGTGGTGCGCGTGGTTCGGGCTGAGTCGGCCGTGGCCTACCTCGTCGATCCGCGCACGAGCCAGCTCGAGGCCGTGTACGCAATCGGGGTCGATCACTTCGACCAGGTCGCACGCGTCCCGGTCACCGATCCGCTCGTACAGGCGCTCGTTGCCCACAAGGGTGACGTGTTGCAGGTTGAAGTGGACAACCCGAGCCTGCGTTGGGCGACCCTCGCGCACGGCAAGGCGCGCGCGCTGGCCGTGATCAAGATCGGCGCGCCACGCGGCCTTAACGTCGAGCAATTCCTGCTGCTGGGCTGGCAGAAAAAGCGCTCGGCGCAGCTGGTCACGGACCTGCTGCCCGACATCGGCCGGCATGCCCGTCAGGTTCTGGCGGGCTTCGACGAGACCGAACAGCGCGCCCGCGACATCCAGTCCCTGAGCGCCGGCATCCAGCACGTTGAAGTGCTCAGTCGCACCACTGCCCATGACGTCCTCAACAAGATCACGGCTACGCTCGGCGCGCTTGACCTGCTTGGCAGCGACTCACCAGATGTCGAGCGGGCCAGGGCTCAGATCGCGTTGGCCGGCGAGATGCTCGAAGACCTGCGCGATCCCGATCGCTCGATCGTGCCGGCGGCCGTGCGCGTCGAGGAACTCGTTGAGTTGTCGGCAGGCCTGATGGCCGTGTATCAGGAGGATCAGGCCATCGACTACAAGCTCGACATCGCCCCGGGCCTGCCGGATGTGTGGGCCGAGCGCGTCGAAGTGCTGCGCGTCCTCGACAACCTGCTCACCAACGCCGTTCGACACAACGCTGACCGCTCGAGCCTGCGCGTGTGGATGCGCGTGCGCCGCGACGGCGCCGCCGTGCTGTTCGAAATCGGCGACGACGGCAACGGCTTTGACCCGATCGTTCGCGACTCGCTCTTCGAGTTCGGCGTGACCACCGACAGCACCGGCCGCGCTCGCGCTCATGGCATGGGGCTGTGGAGCTGTCAACGGATCATCCACGCGCACGGCGGCCGCATCTGGGCCGAGACGGAGCCCGGTCAGGGCGCACGGTTCATGTTCACGCTGCCCGCTGCCGACTCGTTTGGCGGGAAGGGGGGCGCATGAGCGACGTCGACCGCGAGGCTGTGTTCAATCCGCGCTTCGTGCGCCGCGCCGTGCACGGCCTGCGCGCGCCGCTGCAGACGATCCACGGCTTCGCCTATCTGTTGACGCAGGACATGCCGCGCGAGTCATTCGATCAGGCGCTGGGCCTGATCCGTGAGGACTCGTCGCGCCTGATGGCCATGCTCGACGACCTAGGCTGGCGCGGCCGAATTGCCGGTGGCGATCTGGCGCTGGATCTGCGCGCCTGCGATCTCGGCGCGCTGCTCAGCCGGCTGGCGTTGAGCTTCGAGCACGACCACACCGGGACCTTCATCGACCTGCGCGCGCGATCGGTGCCGACCGTGTATGCGGATGAGGACCGGGTCGCCGATGTTCTGTCGGCCGTGTTGCGCCATGCTGCGCGCACGTCGTCACCAGGCCGGTTGAGGATCGGCGCGCGGGGCACGGCCCGCTCGGTCAGCATTCGCGTGGAGGATTGGGCGCCACGCATCCCGTCTCGCTATCGTCAGGCCATCTTCCAGGCCGACCAGCCCGTGCCGCGCGCCTGGGGCTGGCCGGAGGCCGGGCTCGGTCTGAACCTGTACATCTCTCGCGAGCTGGCGCGCGCGATGGGCGGTGAGCTCGTCGTCGAGCCGGTCGGGGCGGCGCGGGCCCGCCGTGGCAACGCCTGGGTGTTGACCCTGCCGCGCGAGTCGGCCGTGAGGTCGAACTCATGAACGACGTCCTGATCGTCGACGATGACGCCGGCGTGCGTCAGTTCCTCAAGGCCGCGCTGAGCCGACAGGGTCTGGCCTTCCGTGTCGCGATCAGCGGAGCGCGCGCGCTCGAGGCCGCCAGCGATGCCTGGCCGGCTGTGATCCTGCTCGATCTCGGACTGCCCGATCTCGATGGTTGGGCGGTGTGGGATCGGCTGCGCGCCGCCGCCAATGGCCGTCCGTTACGAGTGCTGCTGCTCAGTGGTGAAACTGGCCCTGAGATCGAGGCCGAGGTGCGCGCTCGCAATGGCCTCGGTGTGCTGCGCAAACCGGTGCGGCCCGATCAACTTGCCGCGCGGCTGGCGCCCATCTTCAAGGAGATACAGCGGCCCTCACCGTGAGCGGCCGCGATTCAACCATGGCCACTCCACGGATCCTGATCGTCGAGGACGAAGACCGACCGGCCCGCTTCTATGAACTCGCCATGCAGCGCGCCGGCTATTCGACAGCGCGCGCACGCAGCGGCAAAGAGGCCCTCAAGCAATTCGGCGAGTTCAAGCCGGACCTGATCCTGCTTGACCTGGGCCTGGCCGACGATGCGATGACGGGCTTCGACGTCCTCGCACATGTGCGTCGCAACGACGATGCCGTGCACGTCGTCATCCTCACGGCGCAGGCCGGCGAAGAACACCAATTGCGCGGCTTCAACCTCGGCGCCGACAACTATCTCGTCAAGCCTGTCACGGATGCGCAACTCATGGCCCGCGTTCAGGCGCATCTGCGTCGACGCACGCCGCGCGTGGCCGAGTCGACGCCGACGGTCTTCCGCTACGACACGTTGAGCATCGATCTCGCCGAGGCGCGTCTGACGCGCGATGGCAAAGCGCTGACCCTTGGCGATGTCGAGGCGCGCGTCCTCGGCCGCCTGCTGCGCACGCCCGGTGAGGCCGTCAAACATGCCGAGTTGCTTCAGATCGGCTGGGGGCACTCCGCCAATGCCGTGCAAGACTGGAGCGAAATGCGCGCGCTCCTCAACACGATCTATCGTCTGCGCGGCAAGCTCGAGGTCAAAGGTGGCAAGCGCATCATCCGCACGGTGCCGAACGTCGGCTTCGCCATCGCCGAACCCGATTTGCCGGATCCGCCCGATCCGGTGACCGGCGACGAGCAGGCCTGAGCCACCATGACATCCGAAACGGCTCGCGCTTCGACGACCGCCGACGTGATCTCGGCCCTCGTATTGATGGTCACAGTTGCGGGCGGAGTCACAGCCCTCGTGGCGGTGTGGCCCACGGTGGACGTCTTGCGCGGGGGCGCGATGGCGCTTGGGTATATGGCTTCAGCTCTGGCTGGTGGGTGGGATCTTCGCCAGCGGCGTGTGCCCAACGCTTTGACACTGCCACTGATCGTCATCGCGCTGACGCTGGCTGGCACGCGGGTGGCGCTCGGGCAATGGGGGCCGGCCGAACTCGGCGCGCTGGCCCTGACCTTGACCGTGTGTCTGGCCGCCTGGGTCCTGGGTCTGTTCGGCGGTGGCGACTCGAAGTTGGCCATGGGCCTGCTCGGGCTCTTCCCGACCACGGCCTTCGCACTCGGGATCCTTGTCGGCTTGTTGGTTGGCGGGCTTGTCTACGTCGCGTTTGCGCCTGATCGTGGCGGGTGGTCACGGCTCAATCGTGTCGTGACGATGGTCCTTGCCAGACGAGCGCTGCCCACTCGCGAAGACGTGGCCCAGTCCTATCGTCGGCGAGCCAATCCCGCAGCAGCCTGGATCGGTGCCGGCTTCTGTGTGTCAGCGACACTCAGCGTGCTGCAGGTGATGAGTTGAAGCAGCTTAAACTCTTGTGAGTCTCTTTGGACATTCTCCTCATACCAGCCCGAGGATTAGTTTGTTGCGGTACACTCCTGACAGATCACGGCGTCTCTGTCAGACAGGCACTCATGTCGCCGTAGGAGAATCGCTTAAGCCATGGCCAATATCTCGAGCATTGACGAATTGCTGGCCGACATGCCCAAACGTTGGCTTCCTGAGAAATCCGCCGGCATTCGAGCCGTCATTCAACTCGATCTGTCCGGTGACAGCGCGCAACAGGCACAGTTCATCATCGACAACGGGTCGCTCGACATCAAGCCCGGCCCGGCTGCCAATCCCAACCTTGTGTTGACGGCCAAAGCCGAAGACTATCTCGCCATCAACAACGGCGAACTCGATGCCGTCAAGGCATTCATGCAGGGTCGCATCAAAGCCAAAGGGGATCTGGGGCTGGCTTTGAAGTTCCAATCGATGTTTGTGTTCGATCAAGACTAAGCGCCGTCAGGATACATCAGAGACGAACGACGAAGGACGAATGACGAAGGTTGCGCAAAGCAACCTTCGTCATTCGTCCTTCGTCGTTCGTCAGACCTTCACTCCACAGGCTCGAGATCGGGGTTGTCGCAGGGCGCGCGACCAATCTTGGCCATGTCATGCCAGGTTCCGCCGACCTTGACGCGCACGACGTCGGCGGTGAAGTCGGTGACCGTTGCGCCATGGTTCTCGAACAGCGATGACCCGACGGCGTAGATGTCCACCGGCACGCCAAGTTTCTCGAAGCGCTGGATTTTTTCAGGGTTGAACCCGCCGGAGACCACGATCTTGACGGATCGGCAATACTCCTGAGCGCGCGCCAGCCATGGCTCGGGCAGGTTCCAGCGCGTCCAGGCGTTGTCGAGCGCCTGCCGCACGAGGAAGACAAGGCGCGGGTTCACGCCAAGGTCGAGCGAGGTGTCGCCGAGAGGCGGCACCGAGACGTCGCGCAGCGTGGCGCCTGTGTCGAGGCGCACGCCGTAGAGCACGTAACGCTTCGCCTCTTCATCCTGCCCGGCGTCGGACAGTTCCTTGTAGCGCATGAACATGGCGTCGAGCGAGACAAGCGAATCGCCGACGCTGTCGTTGTTGAAATCGACCAGCGCGATGCGCGGGATGTGAGCGGGCCGCGCGGCGCAGAACGCCAACATGGTCTCGGCCGTGTCGCCGAAGAAGCACGCGATGGCGGCGTGGGCGACGGTGCCGCCGCCGGCGCCGCCCCACCAGTCGCCCTGGGCGTCAGTGCTGATGAACGCGCCGAGCTGATTGCCATAGTCCTGGTTGAAGCGCAGCAGCGCGACGTTGTAGGCATAGCCGTCGGCCGCCTGCACCTCATGCAGATCGAAGCGCGCCGGGAAAAAGAGCACGGGCTTGCCGCGGGCCGCCTCGAAGGTCCGGTAGACGTTTGTGGCGACACGCGACGCACGGGTCAGGATGCCCAGGGTGGGCGTCTCGAGCAGCGCAAAGTCGCGGTAGCGCCCGCGCACGCGGATCACGGGCATCACGCGTTTCGGGTCGCCCGTATACCGGACCACGTCGCCGTCGTGCACGGCCTCCACCTGTAGCCTCTCCCACGTGTTGACGAAGTCGCCGTTCTCGAAATAGCCGGCGCAGTGCCGGAGCATCTCGAGACACTTGTCGACGCCGATCACGATGGTGTTGCCGGGACGACGTGTGAACCACTGCATCTCGACCTCGAGGTTGCCGACCTCGACTTCATCGAGTTGTGGGACGTGCAGGCGCGGCGCCTGGCCGGAGTAGCGGTAGCCGGCCGCGGCCAGATGCGTAAGCATGGCGCTGATGTTTTCGAAGTACTTGTCCGAATACCAGCCCTGGCGCATGCGCTCAACGTCGAGCTTGAACACGTCGTTAGTGAGACGAATCCGGTCGAATGTGGTCATCGTGTCTCCGAGGTGGGGGACATTGTACAGGACGGCGGACGGCAGACCGCTGACCACAGACGTGATCGGCAATGCGGCCTTCCGACGGCGCAGCTGCGGTCAGCGGTCCGCCGTCTGCCGTCGGCCCATTGGCGTTTTCGGCACTCTCTGCTCGCAGATGTGCCTCGCCGCCGCCTGGCCCCAGTCGATGCCGGTGTCGGGGCTGAGGCCCTCGAGCAGGGTGGCAGCGAGGTAGCCAGAGGCCAGGGCGTCTCCGGCGCCGTTGGTGTCGACAACGGGGCGGTTGGACGGCGGCGGAGCGAAGAAGCGCACGTTGCCGGCGATCCCGAGCGCGCAGCCGCGCGCGCCCATGCCGACGACCTGCGTCAGGCGCGGGTTGCGTGACCAGTAGGCGCGCATGACGGGCGTCGGATCGGGGTGATTGGCCGCCGAGAAAAAAAGCACGTCGGCAGCGTCGACGAAGTCGGCCCGATAAGGGTCGTCGCTGGCGACCACGTCCTGCACATCGACGGCGATGGGGACTCTGAGCTCGCGCAGGAGTGGCAGCAGTCGGCGCGCCCAGTTCGGAATGTTGACGTGTGCCAGCCGGGCGCCGGCCAGGATTGGACGCAAGGCGTCGAGGTTCGGCTCGAGGGCCATGTGGCCCTTGCCGTCGTAGAAGTTCTTGCGCCGGCCGTCGGCGAAGACGAGGTTGATGCTGCGCGCCGTGCCCTGCGAGTCGAGGAAACATCCGCCGAGGTCGACGCCCTCGACGGCGAGTTGCTCACGAACCCAGCGACCGGCAGGGTCGTCGCCGAACGCGCCGATGAAGGCCGTCTTGTAGCCCATGGCCGCGTAGATGCGGCTCGCATACCCGCCGGCCTGCCCGACGGCATCGACGTTCTGGGTGAAGTTCGCCTCGACCGACTCGTCGATCCGGTCGCCGTACAGATAAATGCAGGTGTCAATGCCGGCGTTGCCGATGACCACCACGTCCATGTCAGCCTCCGAGCCAGACGACGATCAGGCCGACGAGCAGGATCATGCCACCCAGGCCGGCGAGCACCGGGCGGGGGTCGAGCGTCGGCCGCTTCTGCGCGATCGTCACTGTGGTCTGGCGCAGACTGGCGATCACGCGGCGGCTGACATAGAGCTGAATGTGCAGCCAGGCGATGTACAGCAGCAGGATCCCCACGACGAGCGCAATCAGCGTGCTCATAACACCCCTCAAGGATTGCTGATTGTTGATTTCTGATTGCTGATTGCGACCCCGAGCCTCCTGGAATGCCAATCAGCAATCAGAAATCAACAATCAGCAATCTCCTGGTCGTTCAGTCACTCAATCTCCCGATCACGTCGACGCCGTTGCTGGCCATGTTGTGCAGGAAGATCCTGTGCAACAGGTCGGCCGGGTGCGGCTGGATGCCAAGCTCCAGGGCCACCGCCATCGGGGTATCGAACGTGTCGACGCAATCGACCGGCAGGATGACGCGGTCGTGGCGTTGGCCGGCGTTGGCGCGCAGCCGCAGGCTCATGGCCAGCTGATAGGTGCAGAGATCGGTGCAGTCGCCGACGACGATGAACGTGTCGATCTCGGGGTGCGCGTCGAGCCAGCCGGCGAAACCCGTGCCGATCGTCGAGCTGATCGAGTTCTTCGGGAAGCGCTGCATCAGGCCGAAGAAGGGCAGGGCCTTGAACTCCGGCACTGCTTCGGATTCGTCTGTGCCGCGGACGCAATGCGGCGGGTACTGCGCGAACTCAACAGCCGCCGGGTCGTGTGTGTCCTGCGTCAGCACGAAGTGGCGCACGCCCAAGCCGTACGCGGCGGTCATCAGCCGCGCGATCGGCTTGATGATCCCGGCCACACGTTTCGACGACAACGGCCCGCTGTGGCAGAAGCCGTTGATCACGTCGACCGAGATCACGGCCGTGCGCGCCGGGTCGGCGACGACCTCGCGCAGTGAACGCGCTGGCAGGCCCGCTTCCCACTCAGCCAGCCAGGTCAGGTAGGGTGTGCTCTCAGCGATCAACGTGGTGGCATCCATTAGGGGCTCCTTTTAGTGTCACTGTTACACTAAATGTTCTTCAAAAGAAAGGCGTCCTGCGCCTTTAGTGTCAATTCTACCCTAAACTCCCCGGTTGTCAAGTCCGGCGTGAGACATGCATTGGCCGCGCTCCTAGGGAAACAACCGTCGCGCCTTCACTTCTTTGATGGCGTCGCGGCGGTAGCGATGGAGGCGAGCGGGTCGACCCTGGCCTTCGGATTTGAAGCGGGGCAGCTCTTCGAGGACGTCGGCCTCGGCGATGCGCCGGCGGAAGTTGCGCTTGTCGAGCGTCTCGCCGAGGACGATTTCGTAGGCGGTCTGCAATTCGGTCAGCGTGAACTCGTCGGGCAGGAGCTCGAAGCCGACCGCCGTGTATTCGAGTTTGTTGCGCAGCCGTTGCAGGCCGTATTGCACGATCTGGGAATGGTCGAAGGCGAGCGAGGGCAGTTGTTGCACCGCGAACCAGCGCGCTGCTGCGGCGTCATCGCCGGCCTTCGCCTCGACGGTCTCGGGGACGAGGGCGACATAGGCCACAGTGACCGTCCAGCCGCGCGGGTCGCGGCGTGGGTCACCGAACGTATAAAGCTGCTCGAGGTAGAGGCCCCGCATGCCGGTCTCCTCGGACAGCTCCCGACGCGCGGCCTGCTCGAGCGATTCACCGGTCTGCACGAAGCCGCCTGGCAGGGCCCAGCGCCCCTTGTAGGGCGGCGAATTCCGCTGGATCAGAAGGACATGCAGGGCTTGTTGCGAGGGCGCTTCGGCGCTGTCACGCAAGCTGAACGCGACAACATCGGCAGTCAGGGCGGGTCGATCGGGCTCGAACGTATAGGCCATGCGCCCGGAGTATACATCTGTAAGCGGTCAGCCGTCAGCTACGCTACCGCGACATTGCCGGCAGGTGGGCTGACGGCTGACCGCTTACAGCTTCCCGCTGACCGCTACTTCACCGGGCACGTGCTGAACCCGAACAGCGTGTACAGCGGGCACCAGCCGAGCAGGCCGGTCGCCAGCGGGATCAGGCCGACGATGCCGATGACGGTGCCCCACACGCCGGGCACGATGCCGGTGAAGCCGATGAGGAGCAGGGCCACGCCGGCAATCACGCGGATGATGCGATCCATGGAACCCTCGTTGACTTTGAACATGCTGATCTCCTGTTGGATTTGATGTCCACAGGGTACGCCGAAGGCTGCGCCGGGTCTGTGACCTGAGTCACAGTCGAGATGAGTGAGGGGTAAGGGGCCGACGGCGCTAAAGCGCTGGCAACGTCCGCTATTCGCCGAGGGGCTCGGCGATGGCTCGCAAGATGTCGGGCTTGAGGAGGCGCAGGCTGCCGCGCCCCGTGTCGACAAGGCCGACATCCGCCCACGCACGGAGTTGCCGCGTGACGACCTCGCGAGCCGTGCCGACGGCGTCGGCGAGTTGCTGGTGGGTCGCTGTCAGCTCAGGACCGCGCTCGATCAGGATCTGGGCGAGGCGCTGCTCGACGGGCGCGAAAGCCACACCTTCGATCAGGCTCATCAACCGGGATAAGCGCTTCGAGAAGAGCGCAAACATGGCGTAGCGGAACGCCGTGCCTTCCTCAAGCAGGTGTTGGAAGAGAGGATACGGCACCTTGAGGCCGGCGACTTCCTGACGGACGACTCCGCGCGCGGGATAGGTGCCTTGACCCAGCAGGCAGTTCAGGGTGAGCACACACGTGTCGCCGGGCTGCAGCCGATACAACAGGATCTCGCGGCCGTTGAGCCCTGGCCGGCTCACCTCGGCTTCGCCTTCCAACAAGAAGACGAACGCCGTGCACGGCCCGTCCTGCTCGAAAAGCACAGCGCCCGGCGGCGCCCGAAACGGCATCGCCATGGCGCGCAGGTCGTTGGCCACCGTGTGGGGCAGGCTTTGCAGAGCGGGATAAAGCCCCAGCAGACGCTCGGCGTCATCAGCGGAGATCATCGGCGTGGCTCGTTGGCGATGGCGGCCATCAGGGTTGCGAAAAAATCCTGTGGGTCATACAGGATGCGCAACCCATCCGACGCGACCTTGCGGGTGCCGGCATCGATCGGCGAGGTGGACGCCCAGGCCGGAGTCGTGAAACCAAACTCCACCTCGACGGCGTCAGCCAGGGTGATGTGCCGCGACCAGAGCGCGCCGTAATCGGCATCGCGCCAGCCGATCACGGGCAGGCCGACGAGCGCCCAATCCAGATCGAGTAGCCATGACCGATTGAGCCGATAGCGCTCGGGATCGTACGTAAGAACCACGAGGTCGATATCGGAGTCGGGCCGGGCAGCGCCGCGCGCCCACGAACCGACGAGGGCCAGGCCCTGGATGTCAGATTGGGTCGCCGCCCAGCTGGCTGCCAGACGCAGGATCGCGTCCGTCAGGTCCGCGCCCTTAAGCATGCTTGTCGAGAAGGTCCGCCGGGACGTCGAGGCGCATCGCCGCGAGTAGTTCCTCGACCTGAGCCACTGACGTGGCCGACGCGATCGGGGCTGTGATGCCCGGCTGCGCGATCAACCAGGCGACGGCGATCTGGCCGGGCGTCACACCGCGTTCCTGGGCGGCCGCCTCGATCTGAGCCAGCACGGCGAATCCCTTGTCGTTGAAGTAATTGCGCTGAACGCCGGCGGCCCGCGCCGTTTCGGGCATGGGTCCTTCGCGCCGGTACTTGCCCGTCAGAAAGCCACCGGCCAGCGCCACGTAGGGGATGACGCCGACCGATTCGGCATGACATAGCGGGCCGAGTTCATCCTCGAACGAGCGATCGATGGCGTTGTAGCGCGGCTGGAGACATTCGTAGCGCGCCAGGCCGTGCTCGTGGCTGATGTCGAGCGACTCGCGCAACCGGGCGGCCGTGTAGTTCGACGCGCCGATGGAGCGCACCTTTCCCGACTTGATCAGGGCATCGAAGGCCCGCAGAGTCTCCTCGAGCGGCGCCGATGCGTCGTCGATGTGTGCCTGGTAGAGATCGATCACGTCGGTCTGAAGACGCTTGAGCGATTCCTCAACGCCGCGCTCGATCTGATCGGCGCGCAGACCCTGCCCGTAGGGCATCTTGTTGCCGACCTTCGTGGCGACGATCACGCGCTGACGCGTCCCGCGCGCTTTCATCCACTTGCCCAGGATCGTCTCGCTCTCGCCGCCCTGATGGCCCGGCGCCCAGGCCGAGTAGACGTCCGCCGTGTCGATGAAGTCGCCACCGCCGGCGACGAAGGCGTCGAGCACGGCAAACGAAGCCGCCTCATCAGCGGTCCAGCCGAAGACGTTGCCGCCCAAACACAAAGGATTGACTGCAATGGATGTGCGCCCGATGAAGCGTTTCATGGCGCGAATTGTACTTGACGGTTTGAATAACCAAGAGCTTTGTTTCGTTTATCGACGAAGGACGAGTGACGAACGACGAACGACGTATGACGAATGACGAATGACGATGGTTGATCGGCCATTCGCCGGTCGCTCTTCGCTCCTCGCTCTTCGCTCCTCGCTCCTCGCCTGACGCCTTTCGTCCTTCGTCTGTCCTCCGACAGCCCTCGTGCCACCGGGTACAATCCGACCTGATGCTCAAAACTCTCGCGGCGCAGGTCGAATCGCGACCCCTGATGCGCCATCTCTTCTTCCTGGCGTGTACGCTGGGGACGTTGGCCCTGCTCGGTTACTACTTCGGGACGTTCGACCAGTACGCGCACATCCCGTTCCTCAAGAAGTACGCGGACCCGACGCTCTATCCGAATGACCCCTTCCTCGAGCTCCGCAACGAAAACTACTCGTACTTCTGGCTGGCGTTCGTGCCGGCCCTGCGCGCCGGAATCCTCGAGCCTGTGATGCTGGTCGTCTACCTGGTGGTCACGTACGCCAGCTTCTGGCTGCTCTGGACGTTGAGCCTCGAATTGTTCGCGAGCCCGCGCGCGGCGTTGCTCAGCACGATCGCTTTTGTCGTGCCGCATCTGGGCTTCGGCGGCTTTCCGATCTTCGAATGGAGCCTGCTCAACCGCACCTTCGCCTTGCCGTTCGCGCTCGGCGCTGTGCTGTTGTATTTGCGCGGGAAGCCGGTGCTCGCCTGGGCCGTGATCGGCGCGCTCTTCAACGTGCATGTCATCACCGGGCTGTTCGTTGCGGCCATGTTCGGGTTTGACCAGGTCTTCTGCGTGTTGAAGACGTCGTTTGAGCGCCGCCGTCTGGCCTGGACGGCGGTCAGTTGGGTCGTCTTCGTCATCGCGGCGAGCCCGGTGTTGATCTGGCGATTGACCAGCCCCGCGGCAAAGGTGCCCAATAACCCTGAATGGTTCGACGTCGTCGTGAGCGGGTCGTTGGCCAACCTGTTCCAGATCGTGTCGCCGGTGCCGCACATCCTGTTCGTCAGCGCCTGCGGTCTGAGCACCGTCGCGCTGTTCGTGATCGCCTGGCGACGCACGCCGGCCCGCACCGACGACCTGCAACACACCGTCGGGCGTATGAACCTCGCGGCCGGCCTGATCGTGGCCGTGCAGGCGATCACGGCGCTCGTGTATCCCGTTGACCTGATCAACCAGCTGCAGGTGATCCGCGCCGGGATGTGGCTCAACATCTTCGCGTACCTGTGGTTTGCGCGCTACCTGATCGAACGTGAAGAACTGCTGTCGGGAGACAGGCGCCTGAGCCTGCTGCGCGCGCTCTACATCGCGTCGCCGCTCCCGCTCGTGCCCGCGCTGATCTGGTGGCCGG
The DNA here is from genome assembly GCA_964480865.1 of uncultured Anaerolineales bacterium. Classification (GTDB taxonomy): domain Bacteria; phylum Chloroflexota; class Anaerolineae; order Anaerolineales; family UBA6663; genus UBA6663. The sequence goes on from CAYZRP010000043.1 coordinate 23,726, forward strand.
CGCGACGCTTCACCCGCGAGACCGCGAGCCTGATCTTGATGGCGATCGTGGCGGTGGGCCTGATCGGCGGTGCGATGGCGGTGGTGCTGCCCTACGGATTGTGGCGGCCGGGCTTCTATCCGTACGGCCCGACCACCGAATGGGAGGCGATCCAGCGTTGTGCTCGCGAGCTCACGCCGCGTGACGCGCTGTTCATCACGCCGCCCGAGAAGTGGGGCCTCTACGACAGCGACTGGCGCACGTTCTCCGAGCGCTCGACGCTGGCCACGCACGACGAGCTGTTGATGATCGCCCTGGCGCCGATCCACTATGACACCTGGAAGGAACGCTTCACCCAGGTCGCGCCCGGGGCGCTCGAGCAATTCAACAGCAACTTCTTCGACGCGCAGCGCGCCTCCCGCGACGCCTACAACGGCCTGAGCGCCGAGCAGATCCAGGCTGTGGCGCAGCGCTATGGCGTTGACTTCGTCGTGCGCGAGGTGCCGAACACTTTGCCCTGGCAGGCACTCAACTGCGACAACAGCCAGTACGTGATATATGAAGTGCCATAGGTAGGCGTCGGGTCTCAGGCGTCAGGCGTCGGTTCTGAAGGCCCCGGGACCGGCCCGGAGGCTTTCGATGCGGATCAACGGCTTGCACATCCTCGCGCGGGATCTCGAAGGGCAGCGGCGGTTCTACGTCGACACCCTGGGCTTCGCGCTCGAGTCGAGCACGCCGATCGAGTTCACGGTGCTTGCGGGCGCCTCGCGCCTGCGTTTCATCGATCAGACTGCCGCGCGCAGCGCCTTCGGCCCGTATCACTTTGCCTTCAACATCCCCTTCGACCAGGTCGACGTCGCCAAGGCCTGGGCGGCCACGCGCGTGCCGCTGATCGCTGACAACGCCGGCCAGACCGACTTCCCCAGCGAGCTCTTTGCCTCGCGTCAGATCTATTTCTTCGACCCGGATGGCAACATCGTCGAGTTCATCGGCCGGCAGCGTCAACCTGCGTCCAACGGTGTCGAGTTCACAGCGCGCGACTCGGTGCACGGCATCAGCGAGATCGGCGTGGCAGTGCCAGACGTACCCGACGCCGTCCGCGGCTTCCTGGCCACGTTCGGCAACTCTCGATTTGGGCCCAACCCTGGCCCCGACTTCGCCGCGGTCGGTGACGACGACGGCATGTTGATTGTTGTGCGCGAGGGCCGAACCTGGTTCCCCGACACGGGCATACCGGCCGGGCCGCTGTGGTTCGAAGCCGAGGTGAGGAACGCAAACGGGTTGTGGCGGCTCATCGGCCCGACCGCACGCATCGATCCGGTCGTTGTGGGCGCATCCGACGGCGATACCCGGCTCTGACCGCTGGCTCAGAGCCGATGGGCCAGGTCGGCGGCCAGCTGCATCAGCGCCAGGCACTCCTCTCGACTCATCTGGTGACCCGCGCGTTGAACCTGCAGCCGCATTTGCCCCAGGCGCACGTGAGTGATCGCGTTCTGGCTCAAGCGCGTCGTCAACTCGGGCGCCAGCAGTCGCGCCAGTCGCTCCGGATTCCCGCGTGCCACATGAGAGGCGGCGAGGCCCGGATCCGGGATGACGACCTCAGGCCCTGAGACCCCGGCCACATGATGGCTCCGCTTGCGATCGGCGATCCAACATTCGCCTGCCACCGCCACCGGAACCCACGCGACCGTATACGGATGGCTCATGCCACTGCTGCCCATGTGGTAGCGGGTCAGCGTGAGCGTGACGGTCAGGCCGTCGATCGTGCCGGTTAAGGATGGATCCTGCAGAGCGGTTCCCGCGTTGAAGGTCAGGCCATCAGTCTGCGCGATCGCGGCCCACCGCGTCTTGAGATCGTCGACCTGGCTTGCGTTTCGCCGACCGAGCGCGCCAATGACAACCACCAACCCGATGACCAGGCCACAGATCGGTAGGATGATCGCCGCCACGACGAGCAGCACAAGGGTCATGTTGTCCATCGTCTGTCTTCCTCTCGTGTTGGCGGGTTCGGCCCGGCTTCCTGGCGTCGTCGTTCGTTCGATCGCATGCCGCATAGAATAGGCAAAATCCGGGCGGGTGTCGAGCGGGACCCGGCCTGCCCGTCCACGAGGCACTATGAGCGACTTCGCCACACTGCGCCAGTCTGTTCGGGATCTCGTCGAAGAGAAGATCAAACCCGTGATCGCCAAGTATGAAGCGCGTGAAGAAACGCCCTGGGGGTTGGTCGATGAAATGCGGGCGCTCGGGCTGTTCGGCATGCTCATCCCGACCGAGTGGGGCGGCCTGGGCCTGAGCCTGCGCGAGTATGCGACGTTGATGGGCGAGATCGAGCGCGGCTGCGGCTCGTTCCGCTCGATGCTGTCGATCCAGAACAGCCTGGTCGGGTTGACGCTGCTGGCCCATGCCACTGAGGACCAGAAGCGGCGCTACCTTCAGCGCCTGGCCCGCGGCGAGATCCTTGTGTCGTTCGGGCTCTCTGAACCGGATGCGGGCTCCAACCCGGCCGAGATGAGCACCACTGCCACGCGCGTCGACGGCGGTTGGCGCCTGAACGGCCGCAAGATGTGGATCGGCAACGCGGCGCGGGCCGGCCTGATGCTCATCTTCGCCCGCACGGATCTGGAGAAGCCCGCGATCACGGCCTTCCTCGTCGAGCCCGGCGAGGGCGTGCGCACCGAAGTCATGATGGGCAAGATGGGCCTGCGAGCTGCGCTGCCCTCGCACATCTACATGGACGATGCATTCGTGGCCGATGAGAACGTCCTTGGCCCGGTCGGGGGCGGGATGCGGATCGCGCTCTACAGCCTCGATCACGGGCGGCTCTCAGCCGCTGCCGCCGGCTGCGCGGTCTGTGACGTGGCCCTTGAGTTGAGCCTGGCCTATGCCGGCACACGGCGGCAGTTCGGCAAATTCATCGCCGGGCATCAACTGGTCCAGGAGCTCCTGGCCGACATCCACGTCGACACGCAAGCCGCGCGGTGCCTGCTCGAACGTGCCATCACCTTGAAGGAAGCGAACCAGTCCTTCAGCGAAGCTGCCGCGACGGCCAAGCTCTTCGCCAGCGAGGCCGCCAATCGCTGCGCCAGTCGTGCCGTCCAGATCCACGGTGGGCGTGGCTACCTGGAAGAAACCGGGCTCCCACGCCTCGTCCGCGACGCCCGCATCCTCACGCTCTACGAAGGCACGTCACAGATCTTGAAGCTGGTCCTGGGCCGGCATTTGACGGGGATCAGTGCGTTTTGAGGAGCGTGGAGCGTACACCGTAGAGCGTGGAGCGTAGAGCGTGGAGCGACACGCAACGCGATCCGCGCGGAAGCGTTTCGCTCCACGCTCCACGCCCACGCCCCACGCCCCACGCTCCACGGTGTATAATGCCCCCCATGACCTGGCGACCAACCCCGTTGGCCGATGGCGCGAACTCGAACGATAATCCTTTCGCTCGGGCGCGTCTGGCCGCCGGCTGACCCCACGTCACCGTCGCGATGATCACCGCCCGAGCTGAAAAGCCGGGCGGTTTTGTTTTGGGCGCCGGATCGTCTCCGCGCCCGTAGTTGAGGATGCCATGTACAAGACACACACCTGTGGCGACCTGCGCGCCGAACATATCGGCCAGACCGTGACGCTCAGCGGTTGGGTCGATACCCGCCGCGATCACGGCAAGCTGATCTTCATCGACCTGCGCGACCGCTATGGCCGCACCCAGGTCGTGGCCGACCCGGGCGACAACGCCGCCGCGCATGCCGTCGCGGAAACTTCGCGCAACGAGTTCGTGTTGCAGGTGACGGGCGTCGTCCGCGCCCGCCCGGCCGGGAGCGAGAACCCCAAGCTCGACACCGGCGCTGTCGAGGTCGAGGCGCACGCCATCCAGGTCCTCGGGCCGTCGAAGGTGCTGCCCTTCCAGCTCGATGACGACAACACCGACGAGCAGGTGCGGCTCAAGCACCGCTACCTCGACCTGCGCCGCCCGCGCATGCAGCGCAACCTGCTGCTGCGCCACAAGGTCGTCAAGTTCATGCGCGACTACATGGACGCGCACGGCTTCATCGAGGTCGAGACCCCGATCCTGTTCAAGACCACGCCCGAGGGCGCGCGCGACTATCTCGTCCCGTCGCGCGTGCATCCCGGCACCTTCTATGCGCTTCCCCAGAGTCCGCAGCAGTTGAAGCAACTGCTCATGGTGGCCGGCGTCGACCGCTACTTCCAGATCGCGCGCTGCTTCCGTGACGAGGACCTGCGCGGCGATCGTCAGCCGGAGTTCACGCAGCTCGACCTCGAGATGTCGTTCGTTCATCGCGACGACGTGCTCGCTCTTGTCGAAGCGCTCTACACCGCCATGCTCCCGGTCGTCGCGCCCGAGAAGAAGCTGCTCAGCACACCCTGGCGCAAGATCGCGTACCGCGAGGCGCTCTCACGCTACGGCTCCGACAAGCCCGACCTGCGCTTCGGCCTCGAGCTGTACGACCTGAGCTCCATCATGGCCGCGAGCGGCTTCAAGGTCTTCCAGGGCGCGCTCGGCGGTGGCGGGGTGGTCAAGTGCATCGTCGTGCCAGGCTGCGCCGGCTACTCACGCAAGGAGGTCGACGACCTGACGACCTTCTCGAAGGAGCAGGGCGCCAAGGGTCTGGCGACGCTGGCGCTGACGGCCGAGGGCGTCCGCGGCACGGCCCAGAAGTTCATCACCCCCGGCGAGGTCGAGGCGATCCAGGCTCTGACCGGCGCCAAAGAAGGCGACCTGGTGCTCTTCGTTGCCGACAGCCTGACGGTGGCGAACAAGACGCTCGGCGCGCTGCGCCTGCTCTTCCGCGACAGGCTCAAGCTGGCCGACCCGAGCATCATGGCCTTCGCCTGGATCGTGGACTTCCCGATGTTCGCCTGGAACGAGGAAGAGAAGCGTTGGGACGCCGAGCATCATCCGTTCACGATGCCCAAGGCCGAGCATCTGGAGCTCATGGAGAGCGACCCGGGCGCTGTGCTGGCCGATGCGTACGACATGGTCTGCAACGGCTATGAGATGGCGTCGGGTTCGATCCGCATCCACCGTCGCGACATCCAGTTCAAGATCTTCGAGCGCCTGGGCCTCGACCCGGCCGACATCCAGGCCAAGTTCGGGCACATGCTCGAGGCTTTCGAGTATGGCGCGCCGCCGCATGGTGGCATGGCTCCGGGCATCGACCGTCTCGTGATGCTGCTCGCCGACGAGCCGAACATCCGCGAGGTCATCGCCTTCCCCAAGAACCAGGCCGCGCTCGACGTCATGGCCGACGCGCCGTCGCCGGCGCAGGAGAAGCAGCTCAAGGAGCTGGGGATCAAGGTGATTGCTGATTGAGGATTGCTGATTGTTGATTGACGGGCCCGAGTCGCGCAGGCGATTCGGGCCCGTATGGTTGGGCCAGAAGGTTAGAAAATAGGCCCATCTTGTTGAATGCGTTTTTTGAGCGAGCCTGTTTTTCCGAGAATCGCGAGTCGACCTGTCAGGTCGAAGGTTAGAATCGGCCTCTCAAGACGCCTGGCCGGCGGTCTCGCGATTGCGCATCAGCCAGATGTAGCCGTCCTCCAGCGTGGGCTCAACGGCGACAGCGTCCGGCAAGGCGACTGCATCGCCGAGCACGCGGTATTGCACCCCCGTCACCTGTTGTTGCGCGGCGACCACGGCCAGATGCGCGGGCGGCCGGCTCCCGTCGGTGATCAAGGCCGACGACACTCTGCCGCGGGCCCGATCGATCAGCGTGCGCGGATGGCCCTTGAAGATCACCGTGCCGTGCGCCATCACCGCCAGGGCGCTGCAGCTCTGGCTGACATCCTCCACGATGTGGGTCGAAAGCAAGACGGTGCGCTCGACGGCGACGTCGACCAGCAGGTTGCGCAGGTTGACGCGCTCTTCGGGGTCGAGCCCCGCGGTCGGCTCGTCGACGATCAGGAGATCCGGTTCGCCGAGCAGCGCCTGAGCGATGCCCACCCGTCGCTGCATGCCGCCCGAGTAGGTCTTCAACACGCGGTCGGCGTCGCGGGTGAGGTGGACGCGGTCGAGCACGGCGTCGATCTGTTCCCGTCGCGCGCCGTCGGGCGCGAGGCCCTTCAACACGCCAACATAGTCCAGGAACTCGCGCGCCGTCAGGTCCGGGTAGAGCCCGAGCTCCTGCGGCAGGTAGCCGAGGCGGCTCTTGAGCGCCAGCTTGCCGCGCGGCGTGGCGATGTCGTTGCCGAACGCGTTGACGCTGCCGCCGCTGGGCCGGATCAGCCCGGCCAGGATGCGCATCAGCGTGGTTTTGCCCGCGCCGTTCGGACCGAGCAGGCCGAACAGGCCCGGCCCGATCTCAAGGTCGACGCCGCGCAGTGCCTGAAAGCGGCCATAGGTTTTGGTGAGGTTCTGGATCGTGATCATGGCGAGGTACGGGCCTGTGCCCTACAGGTTTTCCTTCCAGAGCAGTCGGGCGCGGGCGGCGACGGCCGCGATCAGCAGGACGACGAGCACGGCTGTCGCAGCGATGACGACGTCGGTTGAGCTGACCGGCGTCGCCCAGGCCGGCGCCAGTTGATGGCGCTGGAGGATGAAGTCGGCGATCAGGTTGCCTGTGTAACTGCGGAAGTCGACACCGGGGCCGTGCGTCAGCGCCGGCAGGCCGAAGCCCCAGAAACCCTGGCTGAACAGCCCAACGGCAACGCCGACCAGAATCGCGGCCCGGCGCGTGCGAAACCACGCCCCGATCAACACGCTGAACGCAGTGAGCCATAGCGCGAACGGCAGCCCACACAGCGCGATCAGCTCGAGGTCGGCCGCGAGATCGATCCGCCCGACGAACAGGCGATACAGCAGCAGGTGGACGGCGAAGCCTGCCAGCGTAACGGCGCCGACCACCGTCAGTGTGCCACCCAGCTTACCGGCCAGGTAGGTCCAGCCGTCGATCGGCAGGCTGCGCAGCCACGTATCGGCGCGGCTCTCACGGTCGTCGGGGATGACGAGCGTGGCGACGATCGGCAACACGAACGGCGCGACCAGCGTGAACACGGGCCAGCCGGCGCCCAGCGAGCTCAGGCGAACGCCGGCGGCGACCACTTCGGGTGGGAGCGGCCGCAGGTAGGCCACGTAGAGCGTCAGCGCCGTGAGCATGCCGCAGGCCAGCAGCGGCCCCATCGGCAACAGGCCGCGGCGCAGCCCGAAGCGGATCTCGGTCCGTGCGATGGCCCCGACCTGGGCGAGCGCGGGTCTCATGCGGATCGTCCTTCCAGGGCCAGCACGCGCTCTTCATCGCGGGTCAGCCCCAGCGACCAGATGATCAGGCCGAGGCCGAGCAACAGCAGCGTGGCGCGATTGATCAGATACATCCAGAACGGCACCGCTTCGGGCTGAAGATAGAGCAGAATGGGCCACGTGAACGGCCAGCGTTGACGCAGCGCTTCACCGCCGAACAGGAGCCCGAAGGACGTCAGCGTCACGAACGTCACGCCCAGGGCGCTCTGCCGCGAGCCTTGAGTCAGAAACAATGCCATGCCGGTCAGGAAGCCTGTGCCCGCGATCCAGCGTGCGAGCGCGAGCGGCAGCGCCTCTGCGCCCGGCAACGTCAGGGTCGCCACATTCGCGACGAGCGCCATGCAGGCCGACAGAGCCACGATCACGCCCAGGCGATCAGCCAGGACGAACGCCACCGGACGCGGGAAGGTGAGCAGAAGTTCGAGCGGCCGCTCGGTCTCATGCGTCAGGAGGAGCGTGGCCTGCCAGGCGACGACGAGTGGCACCACGATCTCGACGATGCGCAGCATCGGATAAGCGCCCATCACTTCACCGTAGGGCGCCGTGAGCGCCAGCCCGCCGGCCACGGCCAGAGCGCCGCCAAGGGTGGGCCACACCCCGACCAGTTTCAGGGTCTCGCGCCAGTAAGCGGGCGAACTGATCAACGCGTCGCGCGCAGCCATCGCTCCTCCGATCCGCCCAGCCAGACGGCCGCGCCACACAGCAGGGCCGCCGCGGCCAGGGCCCAGGGCGCGGTGCCGGCCGAGAACCACCAGGCCAGCGCCGGAGCCGTCCACGCCTGCGCGCGCAGGAGGTTCAACACCGCCCAGAGAGTCAGGCTGAGTGTGATGCCGACCTCAGCCAGGTTCCAGACCGCTGTGATGAAGAACGACAACGCGGCCAGGAACGTCATCGGCGCGAGCCAGGCGAGCACCAGCGCCTCGAAGGGCAGGCCGGCGCGCGTGGTGACGAGCAACAGGCTGGCGCCGAGGCCGAGCGCCAGGTCGAAGCCGAAGACCAGCACGAGCCGGGCCAGCAGGAGCAGGCGCGGCGACACCGGCAACGTGAGCTCGATCTCGCTGGCCGGATCAGTGGCGCTCCCGTACACCAGTGCGACGCCTACAGCGGCGACCATGGGCGCGAGGAGGGCGAAGGGCAGGACAGCGCCCGGCGCCATGGCCCATGGAGCGGGCAGGCCCCAGGTGAGCAGCGTGCCGAGGGCCATCACCATCGCAGAGGCGGTCCACAGCTCGCGCCGCAGCACGCGCGCCTGCGCGCGCAGCACAGCCCAGGGCGAGGGACCGACGTTCGCCGGGCGTGGCCGACGCCCAGCCAGGAGCCGCTGAGCCAGGGCGCGGGTCTCGGCCGGGGTCGGGGATGGTGTCGGCCAGGCGCGCAGGGCTTCAACGGCTCTTCGATGGCTCGTTGCATCGGCGGCGCCCAGGTCTTCGGTCAGGCGCGTGTCAAGGTCGTCGACGAGCATGGCTCAGCGATCCTCCAACAACATCCGCAGCCGGCGCAGGCCTAGGCTGATGCGTGACTTGACGGTTCCGACGGGCACGTCGAGCGTCTCGGCGATCGCGGCAAGCGGCATGTCTTCGACGTAGCGCAGGAGTAAGGCTTCGCGCTGCAGCAACGGGATGGCTCGCAGGGCGGCTGCGACGTCGGAGCGCAGGGCGGTTGCGATCGCCTGTGCTTCGGGGCCTCGCGCGGTGTCGTCGGCGGGCAGGCGCTCCCAGGCCTCGTCGGCCTGATCGACCGCGTGGCGGGTGTCCGCGCGTTTGTAGTGATCGCGCGCGCGGTTGAGGGCGATGGCATACAGCCACGGTTTGAAGGGCCGCGGGGATCGGTACTGATGGAGGGCGCCGAGCATGCGCACGAACGCGTCCTGCACCCATTCATCGGCCAGGGCCCGATCGCCGCCGGTCAGGCGATAGAGATAGCCCAGCAGCGGCCCGTGATGGCGTTCGATCAGCGCCTGCAGGGCGTCGTCGTTGCCGGACTGTGCGGCCTGGGCCAATGCTTCGTCGGTGTCCATGGGCAGGGCGGGGCGCTCAGGGCCGGGCGTCGCTCCTGCGCCTATTCTATGAAGCCCGCTGGATCGTGCCTGGAGGATGAGCATGCACAACCTGATACGAGGTCACGGCGCGGAGGTTCACGGCAGCCGACCCAAGGTTAGAAAATGAACCCGTTGTTGTTCCAGCGCGCGTTCCAGATAGCATGTTTTTCCGAGAATCGTGAGTGGACCTGTCAGGTCGATCGTTAGAATCGGTCCTGGCGTGGTGGGATAATCCGGCGATTGTGTCCCTCAGGAGCCAGACATGAAACAGCAAATCCAGGCCGTAGACGACTTCCACATCGCCTTCAGCGCATACCGAAATACGGAGCCCACGGGCCAGGTGCCGCCCGAGGTGCAGGCGTTGCGCGTGCGCCTCATCGCCGAAGAACTCGAAGAATATCGCGAGGCTGCCGAGGCCGGCGATCTGGTGGCTGTGGCCGATGCGCTCAGCGACCTGGCCTACGTCCTCTACGGCACTTATGTGGCGCATGGCCTCAAGGACCAGGCCGAGGCACTCTTCGCCGAAGTGCATGCCAGCAACATGAGCAAGCTCGGCGCGGACGGGAAACCCGTGATGCGCGCGGACGGCAAGGTGCTCAAGTCTGACCAGTTCCGCCGGCCCGATCTGCGCGCGGTGCTGGCCGGGCGTTGAGCCTCGACATCAAGATTGGTCGGATATTGCAGGCTGTCAACGGCGCCGCCCCGCGATATGATCCCGGCGCTCATGAGCAACATCGTCATCCCCCTCCGTCCATGCGTCAGGGCTCATCTCCTGGGCCGCTGCATGTGTATCTAGCGGGACCGCACTGGCGATCCCCGCTGCGGCCTCCCGCCTCTCCAACTGACGTATCAAGAATGAACTGACCGGTTCGGCGCACTTGTGCAGTGTCCACCGGTACTTCATCCACTTCGTATCTCAAATCGATGGGATTGCTTTCGCGCATCCCTTGAGGTGACCTATGTCTGCGACTTCGTCCGTCTTGCCCGACGTCCTGACCGCCAACAACGCCTACGCCGAGGATTTCGGCGCGAAAGGTGATCTGCCACTGCCGCCCGGTCGGCGCTTCGCCATCCTGACCTGCATGGACGCGCGCCTCGATCCTGCCAAATACGCCGGTCTGAGCGAGGGCGATGCGCATGTCATCCGCAACGCCGGAGGCCGCGCCAGCGACGACGCCATCCGTTCGCTCGTGATCTCGTACAAACTCCTCGGCACCCGTGAGTTCTTCGTGATCCATCACACAGACTGCGGCATGGCGCTGTTCACCAATGAGATCATCACCGACCTGCTGAGCCAGAGCCTTGAGACCGCCACGGTCGATGCGAACGGTTGGCATGACGTCGGCAAGGGCCCGGGTTCGTCGGCCGGCGTCTCGATCGATTGGCTGACCTTCACGGACCTGGCGCGAAGCGTTGTCGATGATGTGCAGCGCATCCGGGATCATCCGCTGGTTCCCAGGACGATCCCGGTCTATGGCTATATCTATGATGTGCGCACCGGACGGCTTGTGGAGGTGCCCGAAGCGACGACGATCGGCCGAGCGATCGACGCGTCATAGCCATTTGTGTCTGCTGTCACGATCAAGCGGCTGACGTCCATCCTGTTCTAACGCCCCGGGATTGAAGGTTGCTCTGAACCGTGGTACTAATTGTCTAACCCTGCTGTGTGCGTGATGTCGAGCGCGGGTCGACCACGTTTTAGAAAAGGGAACCGGCCTTGCTGCGGGGCTGCGATAGGCCTTGATCTTCGGATCCTGGCCAAGGCAAAACTGAGGCAGACGGGTCCCGCCTGCAACTTTTGCAGGTCGTCCATCGCCGCACACGGCACAGTGGGGGCACGCCCTTTTCAACGCGCCGCTCAGTGAGAGCGGCGCGTTGTTTTGAGCCTGGCAGAGATTCTGGCCGCGGATTGCGTGGATTTCGCTGAGAATGCTCTCTGACCCTGGACGACGAAGTTCTTCGAAATCCGCGGCAAAAAGCGACGGAAGTTGGGGCGTTCTGGGCCCGAGCACTTGCCCGGGCTGCAGAGTCGTGTTAAGATTACGGTTGAAGTTTCGAAGCGTACGTCCTTGAAACGTCGGTGCCCCCGACGTTTCGTTGTATATCGGCCTGGATACATTCCTCCAGAGCGCAGCGACATAGGGTTATGAAGAGCGAACTTGCCCTGGCTTTCAACGAAGTCATCGAGAACAACAAACTCAAGCGCGAGATCATCATCGAAGCGCTTGAGAATGCCCTGGTGACGGCATACCGCAAGTCGGTGAATGCCTCGGCCGCCCAACACGTGGTGGCCAAGGTGGATCTCAACACCGGCCTTGTTAAGATCTACGCCGAGAAAGAAGTGGTCGACTCGATCATCGAGCCGAACACCGAAGTCATGCTCGACGCGGCTCGCGAGGTCGATCCCGGCGCCCAGCTCGGCGACATCGTCACGGTCGAGAGCACGCCCAAAGACTTTGGCCGCATCGCGGCGCAGGCCGCCAAGCAGGTCATCGTCCAGCGCCTGCGCGAGGCCGAGCGCGAGAGCCAGTACCAGGAGTACGCCTCACGCGAGGGCGACATCGTCAACGGCACCGTCCAGGCTGTCGGCTCGCAGTCGATCACGGTCGGCCTGGGCCGCACCGAGGCGACCCTGCCGCGCAACCAGACGATGCCCGGCGAGCGCTACTACGCCCACCAGAAGGTGCGCGCCTTCGTCCTCGAAGTTCGCAAGACCACGCGCGGCCCGCAGATCATCCTCTCGCGGACCCACAAGAATATGCTCCGGCGCCTGCTGGAGTACGAAGTGCCCGAGATCTACAACGGCACTGTCGAGATCAAATCGATCGCGCGCGAGCCCGGGCACCGCTCGAAGGTGGCCGTCGCGGCCCGGCAAGAGGGTGTCGACCCGGTGGGCGCGTGCGTGGGCATGCGCGGCGTGCGCATCCAGTCGATCGTCAAGGAACTCAATGACGAGAAGATCGACGTCATCGAGTGGAACCCCGAGCAGGCGCAGTTCATCGCCAAGTCGCTGAGCCCGGCGCGCGTCACCTCGGTGTACCTGGATGACGACCCGATCTCGGGCCGCACGGCCATGGTCGTGGTGCCCGACGATCAACTCAGCCTGGCGATCGGCCGCGAGGGCCAGAACGCCCGTCTGGCCGCCAAGCTGACCAACTGGCGCATCGATATCAAGTCGGTCACTGAGGCCGCCAACGACGCGCTGAACAAGGTGAAGGGCGACGAGAAGCTCGCCGACTTCGCTGCGGCGCAGGCCGAGATGATCAAGACGGTCGAGGGCATCCTCGTTCGTAAGGCCGAAGGGCGCCCGCTGCAGCCTGAGGAATATCAGCTCCTGGGCAAGGTGGTCGACACCATCGAGAAGCGCGACCAGCGCTCGAAGCAGGACGACCGGGCCGCCAAGGCCATTCATGTCGCGCAGATCAAGGCGAGCATCCCGCGTTCGGCCCGGGCGACCACGCTTGCCGAACTCGGCATCGAAAATCCGCTGGCCCGCGTCCTCGTCGACGGCGAGTACCGCACGGCGGGCGATCTGCTCGAGGTGCTGGCGCTCGACGAGACCCGCCTGTTGCGCCTCGAAGGCTTCCGCCCCGACTACCTCGACCAGGTGAAGGCCGCCTTGGCTGCCAAGACCTTTGCGCCGGATCCCGAGCCTGAGCCTGTCGCTGAGGCGCCTGTCGCCGAAGTCCAGACGGCGACCGCCGAAGAAGGCGCCGCTAAGACCGAAGCGACGCCTGAAGGTGAAGCAGCCGCTGCGCCCGCCGAGGGCGAGGCCGAAGCTGCAGCCGAAGGCGGTGAAGGCGGCGAGTCTGAGGAAGACTTCGGCTCGAGCGAGTTCAAAGACGACGCCCTTGGCGACGACGATGACGACGACGACAAGAAGAAGGGCGGCAAGAAGAAGGGCAAGAAGAGCAAGCAGGGCGTCGAGCTCATGTACGACGACGAGCTGGGCGTCTACATCAAGACCAAGAAGCGCAAGGCCAGTCGCGCCGGCGATTTGTTTGAGGAGCCTTAAGGGACCGCAGACGACGGACCGCAGACCGCAGACGTCCCATGGTTGAAAGTCGATGGGCACCGCGGCCCAATTTCCGCGGTCCGCAGTTCGCGGTCCGCGGTCCAATCATGCCCAAGCACATCCCCATCCGCACCTGCGTGGCCTGCCGTGAAACATCGGCGAAGCGAACGCTGGTGCGGGTGGTGCGCGGGCCAGACGGCAGGGTGTCAGTCGACCCCACCGGCAAGGCCAACGGCCGGGGCGCCTATTTGTGCGCCCGGCGCAGTTGTTGGGAAAAAGGCTTGAAAAGCGGCGCCTTGAGCCGCGCGTTGAAAGCAGAGATGAGCGAGCCCGATCGGGCGGCCCTGGCCGCCCACGGCGATCGATACACCAATGACTCCGATGCCTGACGGCCGGTTCTCGAAGCGGCCGCCGAACATCCATTCACTCCGGCTAATGCGCCCTCCCGTCTGAGCACCTCGCTCGCCGGGGTCGCGCGATGCCGACGACGCCCCGGATGGCGGTCGAGGAGGTAGCGTATGAGCGACAACGGCACAAAAGTGGTGGAGCTCCCCAGCATCGTCACCGTTCGTGATCTGGCCCTCAAGATCAAGGCCAGTCCAATCGACGTCATCAAGTCGTTGATGAGCAACGGTGTGATGGCCAACATCAACCAGCAACTCGACTTCGACACCGCCGCGCTGATCGCCGGTGATCTTGGCTATGAGGCCCGACCCGAGGCGACCGCCGTCGAAGAGGTCGAAGCCGCGCCGCAGGATACGCGCCCTGAGTGGAAGCGCATGCTCGAGCGCGAGAATGCCAAGGACATGGAGGCGCGGCCGCCGGTCGTCACGATCCTGGGCCACGTCGACCACGGCAAGACGTCGCTGCTCGACGTCATCCGCAAGGCCAACGTCGCCGCCGGCGAGGCGGGCGGCATCACCCAGCACATCGGCGCCTATCAGGTGCAGCGCGACGGTCGCACGATCACGTTCCTCGACACGCCCGGCCACGAGGCCTTCACGGCGATGCGCGCCCGCGGCGCCCAGTCGACCGACATCGCCATCCTTGTGGTGGCGGCTGACGACGGCGTGATGCCGCAGACCCGCGAAGCCGCGGCGCACGCCAAGGCCGCTCAGGTGCCGATCCTCGTCGCGCTGAACAAGATCGACAAGCCCAATGCCAACCCGGATCGCGTCAAGCAGCAGCTGGCCGAGATCGGCCTGACACCCGACGATTGGGGCGGCAACATCATGGTGGTGCCGGTGTCGGCCAAGCAGAAGCTCGGCATCGACGACCTGCTCGAGGCCATCCTGCTGACGGCCGACGACATGCCCACGATCAAGGCCAACCCGCACGCCTCGGCGACGGGCACCGTCCTCGAGGCCGAACTCGACAAGAGCCGCGGCGTTCAGGCGACCCTGCTGGTGCAGAACGGCACCCTGCATGCCGGCGACGTGATCGTGGCCGGCACCGCCTACGGCAAGATCCGGGCGATGGTCAACGAAATCGGCAAGCCGATCCGCGAGGCAGGGCCTTCGACGCCGGTCAGCGTGATCGGCCTCAACGAAGTGCCCGTGGCCGGCGATCCCTTCATTGTGGTCGGCACGGACCGCGAGGCCCGCACGATCGTGGGCGAGCGCAAGCTGGCGGTGCGCGAGGCCAAGACCGAGGCCGTCAAGCCGACCAGCCTCGACCAGATCTTCGCGCGCTTCAAGGCCGGCGAGGCCAAGGAACTCGTCCTGATCGTCAAGGCCGACGTGCAGGGCTCGCTCGAGCCGATCGTCAACTCGCTCAACAAGCTGAGCGCCGAAGGCGACGGGCCGAAGGTCAACGTGCTCTACGCCGAAACCGGCGCGATCACCGAGAACGACGTCAACCTGGCAGTGGCTTCGAACGCCATCATCCTGGGCTTCAACGTCGCGCCGGGAGACGCCGCGGCCAGTCGGGTTGCCGACACGCAGGGCGTCTCGATCCGGCTCTATCAGGTGATCTACCGCCTGATCGAGGACGTCGAGAAGGCGCTCAAGGGCCTGCTCGGACCGGAGTACAAGCCGGTGACCATCGGTAAGGCCGAGGTGCGCGCGGTCTTCAAGATCCCCAAGATCGGCCTGATCGCGGGCTGTGCGCTGCGCGAGGGCGAAGCCCGGCGCAATGGCAAGGTGCGTGTCCTGCGCGGCAACAAGGTCGAGCACGAGGGCGACGTCGGTTCGCTCAAGCGCGAGAAGGACGACGTCCGCGAGGTCAAGCAGGCCGGCATGGAATTCGGCGTCGGCGTCCGGGATTACGAAGGCATCAAGGTGGGCGACATCCTGGAGTTCTTCGTCATCCAGCAGGTCAACTAGCGTCGGTCATTGGTTATTTGCTATTGGCTATTGAACGCGATGGCCAATAGCAAACAACCAATAGCCAATAGCAAATAACCAATGGCCAATGTCTTACGTCAGCGTCGCGTCGCGGAGCGGATCCAGCATGAGATCGGGCAGATGTTGCTGTTCGATCTGAAGGATCCGCGCCTGAGCATGGTGTCTGTGACACGCGTGACCATCGATCGTGAACTGATGCAGGCCGAGGTATACGTCTCGGCGATCGTCGAGAATGAGGCTGAACAGGCGGACATCCTGGAGGGGTTGGCGCATGCCAACGGCTTTGTGCGCCGCGAGATCGGCAAGCGTGTGCAGTTGCGCCACGCCCCGGCCATCGCCTTCCACTGGGATCCGGGCCCCGAGAACCTCGACCACATGTCGCGGCTGCTCGACGACCTGAAGCGCAACGAGGGATCGTAATCGCGGACGAGCCATGCCCGTCATCCCCCCACCGACGCCGGCCGATTTCGCCGCCGCCCGCAAGCGGATCGAGCGTGCTCAGCGCATTCTGCTGCTGACGCACATCGGGCCCGACAGCGACGCCATTGGCTCGCTGCTGGCGATGGCGCATCTGTTGCGCGCGGTCGGCAAAGACGTCGTCGCGGCCTGCGCCGACCCGGCTCCTGAATACACACGCTTCCTGCCGGGGATCGAGACCGTCACAGCAAACCCCTCGGGCACTTTCGACATGGTGATCTCGCTGGATGCCGCCGACCTCGGCCGGCTCGGTGCGCTCGGGAATCGCTTCTCCTCACAAATCCAGATCGTCTTCGATCATCACATCACGAACCCGGGCTTTGGGGCCATCAACCTGATCGAGCCTGAGGCGGCTTCGACGGCCGAGCTTGTCGCCGCGCATCTCGACGATCTGGGCCTGTCGCTCAACACACCCGCCGCCGAGTGCCTGCTCTCCGGCATTGTGGGTGACACACTCGGCTTCCGCACCTCGAGCACGACCCCAACCACGCTCGGCATCGCCCAGGCTCTGGTGGCGGCCGGCGCGAACCTGAGCCGAACAATCGATCTCTCGTTGCATACGCGTTCGTTCACGGCCATCAAACTGTGGGGCGAGGGCCTCACACGTCTCCAACTCAAGGACGGCCTGGCCTGGTCGGTGTTGCCGATGGCGGCGCGCAAGGCCGCCGGCTATACCGGGAGCGGCGACGCGGACCTGATCAATTTGCTCAGCACGGTGCGCGAAGCACGCATCGCCGTGATCATGACCGAGCGCCAGGACGGGCGGGTCAAGATCAGCTGGCGTTCGCGGCCGGGCATCAATGTCGGCGCGCTTGCCGCGGCGTTTGGCGGTGGCGGGCATGCGCAGGCGGCTGGCGCCGAAGTCGAAGGCCCGCTCGAAATCGCCGAACAGCGCATCCTTGTGGCCACACGTCAACTTTTGAACCAGACCGGCGAGGGGTAACAGAGTTATTCGCCGTTGATGTCGCAGGTTGACGCGCGAAGGATCCGTCTGTCTGTTCCATCACCCGTCACCGTTTATCTTCCGCGTCATTCGCGACAACCGCGGCTAGAATCTCTTCTCGCTACCATCTGGTTGATCTTATGCCCGAGCGAATCATTCTAGACACCGATCCTGGCATCGACGATGCCATGGCCCTGTATTGCGCGCTGCGTTCGCCGGAGGTGGAGGTTGTGGCGCTGACCACAGTCTTCGGCAATGGCGGCGTCGATCTGACGACGACCAATGCGCTGCGCCTGCTCGAGATCGCCGGGCGCACCGACATCCCCGTGGCGCGTGGCGCGGCCGGGCCGCTGACGGGCGTGTATCGTGGCGGCGCCGAGGTCGTACACGGTCGCGACGGGCAGGGTGACATCTTCCTGTCCGCGCCGACGACGCGCGCCGTCGACAGGGACGCCCCCGACTATATCGTCGAGCGTGTCCTGGCCGAGCCGGGCGCGATCACGCTTGTCGCTATCGGACCGCTGACCAACGTGGCGCTGGCGTTGCGCCGTGAGCCGCGCATCGCTGGCCTTGTGCATCGCGTGGTGCTGATGGGCGGCAACGCGTTTGTGTCGGGCAACATCACGCCGGCGGCCGAGGCCAACATCTATAACGACGCGCAGGCGGCCGACGAGGTGTTTGCAGCGGGCTGGCCTGTGACGATGATCGGCCTCGACGTGACCCACCGAACGATCATGAGCGCCACCGAGTTGGGGCGCTATGCCCGGGCGAGCAACCCGATGGCCCAGCACATCGCGCGCATCGCGCCGTTCTATCTGGATTTCACTCGCGGCAACGACGGCCTGGACGGGATCTACGTACACGATTCGACAGCGATCGCTTACCTGATCTGCCCCGAGGCTTTCACGTTGCAGCGCCATCGGATCCGCGTCGAGACCGAGGGCTTCGCGCGGGGAAAGACCTGGCCGGCGCGCATCGGCGTGTACGGTTCCGAGGCCTGGGCCGGCCGGCCCGAGGTCCATGTGGCCGTGGCCGTGGACGGCGCGCGCACTGTGGCGATGGAACTGGAACGCGTATGCGCCGCCGGGTGAGCACGATCCACGGCCTGATCTTGGTCGACAAGCCCAGCGGCCCGACGTCGCACGACGTGGTTGCGCGGGCGCGCCGTGCGCTGCATGAGAAGCGCATCGGCCACGTCGGCACGCTCGACCCGATGGCGACGGGTCTCCTCGGCCTGCTTGTCGGCGCCGCCACGCGACTGAGCGAGTACCTGGTCGAGAAGGATAAGCGCTACACAGCAACCGTGCGCTTCGGGCGCTCGACGAACACCTATGACGCTGAAGGCGAAACCGTCGCTGAGAGCGGGCGGATCCCTGAGCGCGAGGCGCTCGAGGCGGCAGTGGAGCGGTTCCGCGGGCCGCAACTGCAGCGGCCGCCGGCGTTCTCGGCCATCAAGCGCGACGGGCAGCGCGCCTATGCGCTGGCACGACAGGGTGAGGAGGTCGTGCTCGAGCCGCGGCCAGTGACGATGTATGAGATCGACCTGATCGACTGGGCTCCACCGGATGCCGTGCTCGACGTGCGCTGCTCGGCGGGCACCTACATCCGTTCGTTGGCTCATGATCTCGGGCAGGTCCTCGAAACTGGAGCGCACCTTGCTGCGCTGCGTCGCACGGCCGTCGGTCCGTGGTTGGTCGACCAGGCGGTGGCGTTGGCCGATCTCGAAGCTGGTGAAGCGCCGATCTTGCCCATGGAGGCGGCGTTGCCCGACTGGCCGCGGGTCGACCTGAGCGAAGCGGATGCGCGTCGGATCTGGCACGGAAACACCGTGCCGTTGGGTTCGGACTGGGCAGGGCCGTTGGCACGTGCGTATAATCCCGCCGGCATCTTCTTCGCGGTGCTGCGCGCCGATGCTGACCAGGGCCTCTGGCGCGCGGACAAGGTGCTGTTGAGTTGAGACCGCAGCCGGCAGACCGCGGATCGCAGAACGACAAAGGCCCGGTAGATGGGCGATCGTTGTGAGTCGTTTGAGATTCAGGCGCCTACTGCGGTTCGCCGTCCGCGGTCTGCCGTCTTACCACTGAGGTGACTCGTGCAGGTTGTTCGTTCTCTCTCGGAGTTGAAGCTCGCGGCTGAGTCCGCGCACGTGGCCATCGGCGCGTTCGACGGGGTGCACCTCGGGCATCAGGCGCTGCTCGGCGAGATGACGGCGCGCGCGCACGCGGCCGGCCGCGCCGCGGTGGCCGTGACGTTCGATCCGCATCCGGCGGTGTTCCTGCATGGCCGCCGGCCGTCTTTCTATCTGACGACGCAGAGCGATAAAGCCGCGCTCATCGCCGGGCTCGGTCTCGACGCGTTGGTGGTTCAGACTTTCGATGCGGACTTTGCTGGAACGGCGGCGAGCACGTACGTCGATGCGTTGGTCAGGCATGCGGGGCTGCACGAACTGACCTGCGGCCGCGATTTCGCGCTGGGCCACAATCGCGAAGGCAACGTGGCGTATCTGCAACGCGTTGGCGTTGAACGCGGGTTTGCGGTCAATGTGGCGACGCCGGTGCTTGTCGACGGCGAGGTGGTGTCGAGCACGCGCGTCCGTCAGGCGTTGCGCGATGGGGCGGTCGAGCAGGCCGCGCGCCTGTTAGGTCGGCCGTTCGACCTGGCCGGCGAAGTCGTGACGGGCATGCAGCGTGGACGCACGATCGGGATCCCGACCGCAAACGTCAGCATCCCCGAGGAGCTGGCGGCGCCAGCGGTCGGTGTGTATGTGGCGCGGGCGCAGTTGGAGAGCGGCGAGACGGCGCAGGCCGTCGTCAACATCGGCTTCCGGCCGACGTTCAACGGCGCTGACCCGCGCCCGACCTGCGAGGCGCATCTGCTCGACTTCAATGGTGATCTGTATGGGCAGGTGCTGCGTCTGAGCTTCATCGGTCGTTTGCGCGGTGAACGCCGTTTCGATGGCATCGATGCGCTTGTGGCGCAAATCAAGCGCGATATCGAGGAAGCCCGTCGGATCCTGGCTTGATCCGTGAATGCGGCTCACTTTTGTCCCACCCATAACCCCGGAGGCACAGCATGCGTCTTCAAGGCACTACGCTCATCAAGGCCGCGCGGCCCGTCGTGTGGGAGTACGTCACGGATGGCGAGAAGGTGGCGCAGTGCGCGCCGGGCGTCGAGAAGATCGAGATCATCGAGCCGCGGCGCAAGTTCAAGGCCGTGCTGTCGGTGGGCTTTGGCACCGTCAAGGCCAGGTTCAACGCCGAGATCGAGTTCACGGAGCTCGATGAGCCCAATCGCGCCGTGTTCAAGGGGCGGGGTGTGTCGTCCGCGGGGGTGGGCGATGCGACGGCCGAGATGTTGTTGGCCGATACGGCAGATGGAGCCACCGAGTTGAAGTGGACGGCCGACGTCAATGTGGGTGGGACGCTGGCGTCGTTGGCATCGCGGCTGATGGGCCCTGTGACACAGAAGCTCAGCGCGCAGTTCTTTGAGTGTATGAAAGCCAGGATCGAGGCGTGACCGGAAATGAAAGCGGGCGGAGCATCGCATATGCGATGCTCCGCCCGCTTTTTGTTGGTGTTGTCGGCGACCCTGTTCAGCCGAGGAACATGCAAGCGATGGTGATCGCGACGGCGATCCCAAGGGCGATGGTCAGCGGCAGCGCGCGGGTGTAAATGTTGAAAGCGATCATTTCGGCACCTGCTTGCCGCGCCCCTACCGATATCGATGATGACCGGGGCGCGTGCTTGAATGTGCAGAGTTTAGGGCGATGGCGCAAGAGAGTCAGTAAGCTCGCCGTGAAGGGAAGGGTATATTTACGTGAGATTCAATCCGGCAGGTCGCGCGTAAAATCGGCGTATGTGGTTCGGTCCTGTTGAACTCTCCGCTGCTGTTGGAACTGTGTTAGCTCACAACATCGCTGGCGTCGATGGTGCGCGCGCGTTTCGCAAAGGCCGCGTGTTATCGCCCGATGACATCGCCATCCTGGCGGCCATGGGGCGCACCGATGTTTATGTCGCCCGACTCGATCCGGATGACGTCGATGAGAATCGGGCGGCGCGGCGCATCGGAGCCGCTCTGTCAGGGCCAGGTTTGAAAGCGGCTGGAGCCGCTTCCGGACGAAACAATCTGTTGGCGGCGGTGAGAGGCGTGTTCCGTGTCGACGTCGAGCGCCTGGCGCGACTGAACCTGATCGACGGCCTGACCGTCGCGACGCTTCATGGCAACAACCCTGTCCGTCCCCGACAGATCGCGGCGACCGTGAAGATCGTGCCCTTCGCACTCCCTGAGGCCAATGTGGCAGAGGCGGAGGCCATTGCCCGCGAGGAGGGGCCGATCCTGCAGGTCGATCCGCTGCCGGCAGCGCGCGTCGCCGTGGTCTTCTCGGGCTCGCAATCGATCAAGGATCGCCTGCTCGATGATTTTGCGCCGTTGATCGAGCGGTTGGAAGGCCTTGATGCCCGGGTCGTGCGTACGGACTTCGTCACGGTGGAGACGCTCGAAGGCGAGCGCGCGTTGACCCGATTGCTCGAGACTCTGCGGAGCGCGGTGTTACGGCCCGATCTTTTGGTATTGGCCGGCGAGACCGCGATCATGGATCGACACGACAGCGTGCCGCGCGCGCTCGAGGGGGCCGGTGGCAATGTCGAGGTCGTTGGCGCGCCGGTGGATCCCGGCAACCTGTTGATGCTGGGCGACCTCGACGGCATCCCCGTGCTCGGCGCGCCGGGCTGCGCGCGCAGCCGCAAGCTCAACGTGATCGATTGGGTGTTACCGCGTCTGCTGGTGGGCGATCGAGTCTCGCGGGCCGAGATCGCGGCCCTCGGCCACGGCGGCCTGCTGGAGGACGCGCCCGAGCGGCCGCATCCCCGCACGCACCCCGAACCCTAGAGCCAGCACTGGCCGGGAGTTGGCGACGAATGACGAAGGACGAAGGACGAATGACGAAGGTGGAATGGTCATTCATCCCTCGTGAACACGCGCTCAAGTAGCGCTGATGCAATCGTGTTCGGACGCTGTCCCATACCCGCTTATTCGATCCTCCGGAGGATCCGTCCGCGCGTCGAGCGTGTCATCCGAATTCTCCGTCGGCGCGTGTTCTCGGAAGCGACCGTCGGTGCGCGTCGTGCGTGTCACCGAGAGCGCGTCGCCGCGCAAGGCGTGTCACGCGAGGCGC
>CAYZRP010000044.1:0-1984 GCA_964480865.1 uncultured Anaerolineales bacterium
AACCTCTTCGGCGACATCCTTTCGGACCAGGCCAGCCACTGGATGGGCGGTTTGGGCGTTGCGCCGTCGGCCAACGTCGGCGCGAGCGTGGCGGTCTTCGAGCCCGTGCATGGCTCGGCGCCCGACATCGCCGGCCGCGGCGTGGCCAACCCCCTCGGAGCGATTCTCGCGGCCGCGATGCTGTGCGACCACATCGGCCAGGCCGAGGCCGGCGATCGCGTGCGGGCCGCCGTCGCGACAGCGCTCGCGGACGGCGCGGCGACCGCGGACCTGGGCGGCACAGCCAACACCACCGAGATGACGCGGGCTGTTCTCGCGCGGTTGTAGTGCACGACATCGGGAGACATCGGGACAAATCGGAACACTCCCGATTTGTCCCGATGTCTCCCGATGTCGTGCACTTGACAAACTAATGTAGTTAGTTTATAAACTAACTACATTAGCGAGGATCCATGCGCGCGCTCAACATCACCTCAACCCTCACTCAGATCACC
The DNA here is from genome assembly GCA_964480865.1 of uncultured Anaerolineales bacterium. Classification (GTDB taxonomy): domain Bacteria; phylum Chloroflexota; class Anaerolineae; order Anaerolineales; family UBA6663; genus UBA6663. The sequence goes on from CAYZRP010000044.1 coordinate 495, forward strand.
AAGTTCCCGGGTTTCTTTCCGATCAACGCCTACATCGTTCGCGAGGACGACGGACTCACGCTGATCGATACCGGCCTGCCCGGCGACGGCAAGGGCTACCAGGCTCACGCAGCGAAACTCGGCGCCCCCATCCGCCGGATTGTGCTGACACACGCTCATGGCGATCACGTCGGGTCGCTTGACGAACTCGCGGCCGCCCTCCCCGGCGTCGAGGTTATCGCCTCGACGCGTGATGCACGCTTCCTGGCCGGAGACCGCACCCTCGATCCGACCGAGCCGCAGTCGCCGCTCAAGGGCAGCATCACCACCGTGAAGACGCGGCCCACGCGCACCGTCATTGCGGGTGAGCGCATCGGCTCGCTCGAGGTGATCGCCACGCCTGGCCACACGCCCGGCCATATGGCGCTGCTCGACGCGCGCGATGGCTCGCTGGTCGCCGGTGACGCGTTCATGACCCAGGGCGGCCTGGCCGTGTCGGGCACGCTCAAGTGGGGTTTCCCGATCGGACCGATCGTGACCTGGCATCGGCCCACAGCCCTCGCCAGCGCGCACCGCGTCCTCGCCCTCAAGCCGACGCGGCTGGCCGTCGGCCACGGGCCAGTGATCGACGGCGCTGATGCGCTGGCGCTTGGGCTGGCCGCCGCGATCGACGAAGCCGAACGCTCGCTCAACGGCGGTGGTCGTGGCTAAGACGCGCCACCTCGATCGAACACAGGTGGTGGCGGCCGCCGCCGACATCGCCGATGCAAACGGGTTCGAGGCTCTGACGCTCGCTGCCGTCGCGGCCAGGCTCGACGTGCGCATCCCGTCGCTTTACAACCACGTTGAGAGCCTCGCGGCGCTCAAACGCGAGATCGGTCTGCTGGCGCTCCGTGACATTGAGCTGATCTTGACCCGCGCCGCCGCCGGTCGACAGGGCGCCGACGCCCTGCTGGCCATCGCCAGGGCGTACTATCACTACGACCAGGAACATCCAGGTCGCTATCTGGCCGCACAACGTCCGGCAGCCGAGTCGGATCAGGAAGCCAGCTCAGCCGGCACACGCGTTGTCGACCTGTTGCGTGATGTCATGAAGCCCTTCGGCCTGACGCCACGCGACGAGATCCACGCGGTCCGCGGCTTCCGGAGCCTCGTGCACGGCTTTGTCGGCCTCAACGCCGCCGGCGGCTTCGGTCTGCCCGTCGAGGTGGAGCGCGGCCTTGAGCGCGCCCTGAGCTGGTTCGTGGCAGGCCTGGGCGACTCGGGCACCCCAACTCGACGTTCACGACCGCACTGACCGTGACAACTATCGCCACAAGGGCCGTCGAATGACATGCGGCTTTTCGGCCCTAAACGCCTGATATTCCGCACGTCACCTCGCCGATTGCGCCGTACAATCTCCGCATGATGGCGTCTTTCACCAACCAACTACAGGCCTGGCGCGGCCAGATCCGACCGACCGTTTTGCTCGCCTTGCTGGCCACCTACATCATCTGGGGCACCACCTACCT
>CAYZRP010000044.1:2084-45328 GCA_964480865.1 uncultured Anaerolineales bacterium
CTCATCGCGACCATGCCGCTGTGGAGCGCGATCTTCGCCCGTTGGCTGGGTCGCAAGGTGTCGCGCCGCGATTGGGTCGGTATTCTGGTCGGGTTCGGCGGCGTGGCGCTGCTCAATCTCGAAGGTGATCTGCGCGCGAACCCGCTCGGCGCCATAGCCCTGTTCCTATCGCCGTTGTTCTGGGCGCTCGGTTCGCAACTCAGCCATCGGCTCGAGATGCCTGACGGCGAGATGGGCACTGCCACTGAGATGCTGTGCGGCAGCGTCCTGCTGCTCGGCTGGAGCGCGTTGAGCGGTGAGCGGATCCCGGAGCTCGCCACCATCCCGTGGTCGGCGTGGGCCGCCTGGATCTACCTCATCGTCTTCGGTTCGCTGATCGCGTTCAGCGCCTACATGTACCTGCTGCGCAACGTACGCCCCGCCCTGGCGACGAGCTACGCCTACGTCAATCCGCTTGTCGCGCTCGGTGCTGGTTTTGCCCTCGCCGACGAGCGTGTCTCGTGGATCGGCCTGATCGGCATCGGCGTCATCCTGGGCGCTGTGGCCTTCATCGCCCTCAGTCGTGGCGAGCGCGGGAACTCCGGCGGCTCTTCAACCTGAGCCCGCCAATCGATCGGTCATGAGAGCAGGGCAGAAAGACTTTTGCCGCATAGTCCGCCGATCGCGCGGACCAAGGGTTGATTCGCAACAACCGCGGCACAGTCCCGGCGTGCGCACTCGCTTCAACTCGTGGCATGGCTCGCACTGGATCTCTGCGGCTGCGCACCCCTGGAGATGAAAGCACGCGCCCCTGCTTGGGCTTGGGGTATGATGCGGCTCACATCATGCGCATCATCGCCTTCCACAAGCCCTTTCACGTCCTGACCCAATTCACCGATCCCGAAGGACGCACCACCCTCAAGTCGTACATCGATCTGGTCGGCATCTACGCGGCCGGCCGGCTCGATTATGACAGCGAGGGGTTGTTGCTGCTGACGGACGATGGCGAAATCAACGAGAGCCTGACCAACCCGCGCCACGAGCGCCCCAAGACGTATTGGGCTCAGGTCGAGGGCAAGGCCACGCCCGAGCAGCTTGCGCCGTTTCAATCCGGACTTCTGGTTGCCGGCGAGAAAATGCGGCCGGCCCAGGCGCGCATCATCGCCGATCCTCGTGTCGGTGACCGCATGAGTCATGCGGACCCGCGCAATCCTGTGCCTGCGCCGGTGCGGGCTTATCACCCGTCGACATGGCTCGAGATCGTCGTGCACGAAGGCCGTAAGCGCCAGGTGCGGCGCATGACAGCCGCGATCGGCCTGCCCTGCCTGCGACTGATCCGCTACGCGATCGGCCCAATCACGCTCGATGGCCTGGCCCCAGGCGTGTGGCGGCCCCTGACGGCTGCCGAGGTCCGGCTGCTGCAGTCAACCCCACGCTCCGGCGGTGCACGCCGCCCGGCCTCGAAAGATCCGCGCCATGGATGAGATCGAGCTGTTGACCGGTCTGCTCGAGCGCTACAGCCCGACCCTGAGCGAGGGCGAGGCCGTCAACTTCCTGGTCGACTCGATGCAGGCCGCGGGTCTGCAGGCCCACGTCGACGAGATCGGCAACGCCATCGGTGTGATTGGCGAGGGGCCGCGACAGATCGTGCTGCTCGGTCACATCGACACAGTGCCCGGATTTATCCCCGTGACCCGCGAGGGTGATCGGCTCAACGGCCGCGGCGCGGTCGACGCCAAGGGGCCGCTGGCCACGTTCGCGGCGGCTGCGGCGCGGTGTGTCGGTCGCGATCTGGGTGACCGGCAGATCGTCGTGATCGGCGCGGTCGGCGAGGAAGGCGACAGCCGTGGCGCTCACTTCATCAAAGACCGCTATCGACCGGCCGCCACCATCATCGGCGAACCGAGCAGCTGGGAGAAGATCACGCTCGGCTACAAGGGCAGCGCCTGGTTCGACTACCGGGTCAGGCGCACGCTGGCTCACACCTCCGCCCAGGCGGAGAGCGCCTGTGAGGCCGCTGTCACTTTCTGGAATGCGGTCAAGGATTGGGCCGCTCGTCATAACGCCGAGCGACCGCGCATGTTCGATCAAGCGCTGCCGACTCTGCGGCGCATGTCGAGCGACTCGAATGGTTTCGAAGAGGAAGCGCGATTGCACTTTGGCGTCCGTTTGCCGCCGAGTCTGGGCGTCATGGACCTCGATGCTGTGCTGCGCGGCCTGGCTGCCGACGCGGACCTTGCAGTGCTCGACGGCGTTGCCGCCTACCGGGGCGAGAAGAACACGCCTCTCGTGCGCGCATTCCTGGCCGCGATCCGTCAGCACGGTGGCCAGCCCACTTTTTCTGTCAAGAGCGGCACCTCCGACATGAACCTCGTCGCGCCGGTGTGGGCCACGCCTATCCTTGCGTATGGCCCGGGCGACTCTACCCTCGATCACACGCCCGACGAACACATCTTCATCGCGGAGTATCTGCGCGCGATTGATGTGTTGACGGACGTTCTGCTCCAACTCTGAGACAGGCTCCTCCAAGCCAATGCCTGGTGTGATGCCTCGCTGCGGGGCACAGTGGCGCCGGCCACGCCCCGCCTGAGTCGTTTCTGGTATCCCGGCACGAATGCAAGTTCTGTGAAGGTCTGCCTGTTCAGGCCATCTTCTTTACGGAATGTCGATCAGTAATATTGCGGAGCGGCGCATGCCGAGACCGGTACGCTGGTACCACCGCACGAGGTTTGCTTGACGCTTTTCTTGACACGGGCACAGCCGCTGACTATCATGAAGTTGTCCGGTTTTGTGATCAAAATCCAATACGGCTGACACTACCGACTGGCCAATCTCAGGGGGGGCTCCGCTGACTGTCGAGGTCGCGAGAGTTCGTGGCTTGTCGCGTTTTCGGGTTGCGGGTGTCAGACCCTGGCGTTCGCTCTGTGTCGACGACCACCCATTCGATCTCACCTTCGATCAAACGTCGAGGAACGCGCCGCCACGCGCGCCTGAACCCATGGATCGTGTTTGGCGGCGGTGCTGCGATGTTGGCGCCATTGTGCGCGCTCGCCTTGTTTGCGGTGGTCTTGCTGCGCGACAACTCCTGGGGGAATCTGATCGCAGGCCCGGCCGTTGTGTTGGCAACCAGCACTGGCCTCGCTCCGCAAACGGCAGTTGTGCCGGCAGTTGGCCAGGCGACATCTTCTGTGCCCGCGACACAGACGGCCCAGTTGCCCACCATGAGCCCTTCTGCGTTGGTCAGCGATGCGGTTTCGGAATCCCCCACGGCGACCGCCGCCGTGGCTACGCCCCTCCCACTGGCCGCGACCCTCGCGGCTCCAACAAGCCCCCCCGTGATCCCCCCGACCACAACCGCCGTGCCCGATGCGACCGACGTGCCCGCGTCGCCAACGGCGTTCGGGGCCGCCACCGAGACAGCGCCGCCACCGACGGCGACAGCCACTGCCGGGACGGCGGCGACGGCGACAGCCGGACCTGAGGGCTGGGCCTTTCAGGGCCTGAACGTTCTGGATACGCCGGTCAACGGACAGCCAAGTCTAACTCTGCTGGTCGAACTGGTTAACACGAGCGCACAAGACCAATCGATCGCGAGTATTCAGGCGACGGTCAAGTTCAGCGACGGCACCACGCGCGAGTTCGCCGGTAACGATGTGTTCTGGCCGACTCGCGATAGTGAATTCGAGAATGGGCTGGTTCCGAACGGCAAGATGCCGATCGAGATCACGATCGATGGTGTCGGCGCGGAAGTCGACATCGCCGAAGTCACCTGGACGGTGCAGGCGTCGGCGGGCGGCGCAGTGGGTCGCAAAGACCTGAACACAGAAGTGATCACGACAGGCGACCGCAATGGTTCGTATTGCGCGTACTACAGGCTTACGGTCCCGCCACCCGAGATCACGCAAGGCGTGGTGGTCGGGTTCTGGGCGTACAACGAGGCCGGCAAGATCATCGGTTTCGATCTGGACTTTCCCACCACCATGTCCGGGCTGAAATTGCCACTTTGCATTTTCGTCCCCGACGGCGAGGTCGTTCACACGACCAGCCTGGCCGCGTGGGGACAGTAATCGCATGCACGGACGCACGGAAAGGAGTTCACGACTCAGCAACCATCCCTACCCGACCCGTGTCCGATCGCTATGACTCAGTAGCTGCAGGAACAACAGTCATGAATAAAACTCGTTTGTTAATGATCACCTCGCTGGTGTCGAGCCTCGCGCTCACCATCAGCCCGGCGCTGGGACAGGGCAGCAGTCCGCTCCGTCCCGCGCCAGCGTCTCTCAATTCACTGCGTGTGACCGATCAGGCAGCCCTTGAGGGCGTTGATCGTGTCGACCCCGAGCTCCAAAACGCCTCAGGCAGTGTTCGCGTCGTCGTTCGTCTGACCGGTCAGCCGGTGGCGTACACGTTCGCGGCTGGTGCCGACGCCGCAGAACAGATCGCGGCGGCCGAGAGCATTGAAGCGGCTCAGGCCAACGTCATCGCCGCCGCTCAGTCACTCGACTCGAGCGCCGTCGTCCTTGGCCAGACCAAGAATGCCCTGAACGCCGTCATGCTGCGCATGGATGCCAGCAAGATCGCGACGCTGGCGCAGAATCCGGGTGTGCTCTCGATCCGGCCCGTGCGCAACTACTCCTTCGATCTGAGCGAAGTGGTGCCCTACATCGGCGTGACGCAGCAGATGCGCGCCGCCGGCATCGACGGCAGCGGCGTTCTCGTCGCCGTCCTCGACTCGGGCATCGACTACACGCACATCAAGCTCGGCGGCGACGGGCAACTGTCGACGTATGCCCGGGCTTACTGCGGCGATCCCGCGGCGATCCCCGACCCGACCGACCCGGCCTGCACGGCCGCGACGCTGCCCGCCGACCCGGCGCTGTTCCCGAACAGCAAGGTCGTGGGCGGGTACGACTTCCTGGGCGAGACCTGGCCGCTGACGCCGGATGAAGCCCCGGATCCGAACCCGATCGACTACGAGGGTCACGGCACGCACGTTGCTGACATCATCGCCGGTCTACCCGGTGGCGGTGTGGGCGGCGGTGTGGCGCCGGGCGCGGATCTACTCGCCCTGCGTGTGTGCTCGGCCGTGGCGACCAGCTGCAGCGGCGTCGCCCTGCTGGAGGCCATGGACTACGCGCTCGACCCGAACGGCGACGGCGATCTCGAAGATCGCGCCAAGATCATCAACATGTCGTTGGGCTCCGATTACGGCGTGGCCTATAGCGACGATCTGTCGGCGGCTGTCGACAATGCCACGTCGACCAACGTCCTGGTCGTGGCCTCGGCTGGCAACGGCAGCAACCTGCCCTATATCGCCGGCACGCCTGCGAATGCGTACTCGGCTCTGTCGGTCGCGCAGACTCAGGTGCCCGGCGCTTTCCAGTACGCGCTGCGCATCACGGCCCCGGCCGGCATCGCGGGGTTGTACACCGCGACGGCCACCGTCCCGTGGGCGCCGATCACCACTGGCTTCGCGGGCGACATCGCCTACATCGGCCGCGGCTGCCCGGCTGGATCGGTCAGTGCCGGCTCGCCGGCCGATCCGTTCCTGGCCAATCCGAGTGGCAAGGTCGCTCTGATTGACCGTGGCGCCTGCTCCATCAGCTTGAAGGTCGACAATGCCGCGAAGGCTGGCGCCACCGCCGTCATCGTGGCCAACAACGTCGCCGGCACCGAAGCCCCGTCGTTCTCGTTCGGCGGCGGCGACACCATGGTGCAGACCCTGATCGTGACACAAGGGATCGGCAACGTCATCAAGACCGCCATTAACCCCGGCCCCGTCCAGGTGTCGGTGAACCCCGCTGACGCGACCCCGCTGGCGGGCTCGATGGCCTCGACGTCGTCGCGTGGCCCGAGCGGCGGCCAGATGTTCTACGGCAACAGCATGATGTACGGCCAGCTGATCAAGCCAGAAATCGGCGCGCCCGGCGCGTCGGTGTCGGCGATCGTCGGCTCCGGCACGGGCACCGAGGGCTTCGGCGGCACGTCCGGCGCGGCTCCGGTGGTCTCCGGTGCGGCGGCTCTGCTGCTCGAATCGCGCGGCGGGATCATGGCGCCCTCGGAGCTGAAGGCTCTCCTGATGAACACAGGCGAGACCAACATCTACACGGTTCCTGGCGCCCTCGGCGGCTCGCTTGCGCCGATTACGCGCATCGGCGGCGGTGAAGTTCGCATCGACGACGCTGTGGCGTCGCAGGTGGCAGCCTGGGAACTCAACAACCGCGGCGCCGCTCTGTCGTTCGGCTTCGTCGACGTCAACCGCTCGGTCGTCACTCTGCGCCGCACGGTGGTGGTCAAGAACTACGGCCGGAACTCGGTCAAGCTCAACATCACGCCGAGCTTCCGCTTTGCGGATGATCAGGCCAGCGGCGTCGTGCATGTCGAAGCGCCCGCGTCGATCACGGTCGGCGGCGGTCGCGAGAAGACCTTCCGCGTTCAGATCACGATTGACGCCAGCAAGCTCAGCCTCTGGCAGCTCGACTCCGGCGGCAACGGCGGCAACGGCAATCTGCTCAACGCGTTTGAAGTCGACGGCTACGTCAGCCTGGTGGATGCCTCGGGCAACAGCGCCAACAACATCCATCTGCCCTGGCACGTGCTCCCGCGCCTGGCCGACAACGTCACGGCGAACCGCACGTCGGTCGACATGAACACCACGGTGGACGGCTATCCCGCAGGCACGTTGCGGCTCCGCAACCGTGGCGCCGGCACGGCCGCGATCGACGCCTATGAGCTGCTTGGTACCAGCGAGAACCTGTCGCAAAGCGGCAAGGGTCTGCCGCCGGTGATCGACCTCAAGGCGGTCGGCGTCGCCACGTTCGGTGATCCGTCGTGCGGCACCGAGGGCTGGTTGATGCAGTTCGCGATCTCGTCGTACTACCGCCAGAGCCACGCGGATGCTCAGGCGGCCTTCAACATCGATCTCGATATCAACCGCGACGGCCGGTTCGACTTCGAGATCTACAACTCGGATCTGGCGACGTCCGGCGCGAAGTCGGGCAGCAATGTCACGTGGGCGTATAACCTGCGCACGGGCCGGCAGTCGGCGTTCTTCTACACCGACCACGCGCTCGAGTCATCGAACTACGTCCTGACGGTGTGCGAAAGCCAGATCACGGACGCCGCTGCCGGCATTGTGCCGTCGGTGGGCCAGCCGATGGACATGCAAGTCTATGCCCAGGAGCTGCAGTTCTCAGGCGCCGTCACCGACGAGATCACTGATCTCGTGGTGGTGCCTGGCGGTGAGCGCTATCTCGCCGCTGTGAACAATATCGCCCCCGGCGCGACCGAAACGCTGACCGTCATCGACTTCGGCGCTTCGGCAAACACGAGCAAGGGTATCCTGCTCCTCCTCGATGCCTACCGCACGGCAGGTCGTGTGGGCGGCACAGACGGCAATGACTCGTTGGTCATCACGGTCAACAAGTAATCGCCGGTTAGACGCTTGAAAGAGGCGGGCCCGGTCTCGGCCGGGCCCGCTTCGTCGTTTCTAGTGGACGTGTGTGAGGCTCAGCGCGCGCACAACACAGGAACTCCGGCAGTGCCGAAACGGAAATCGACGTGTCGATCATCGACGTCGAGCTCGACCCAATAGCCTGGAACTTCAGCCTGGGTGTACACAACGCCCGGCTCAGGGCAACCCAGGGATCCATCCGGCCACAGGATGGCCTCGGCGCGCACGACCCTGACGGGTGAGCCTTCTGGCAAACCGATCAGGTCGAGTGCTGCCCGCACCGCGGCCTGCACGATCTCGGCCGGCGCCTCACCGGTCTGCGGCGCGGGCGACGCGACAACGGTCTTGGGCAACGCTCCCACTGTCGGCAGGGGGCGCCACGTGGCCGTCACGGACGACGAGGTGGGGTACTCCGTGACCGCCGTCGCAGTAGGCCCCACCATCGGTACGCTCGCAGACGTGGCAGTTGGCGCCTTCGAGCCATCTGTGACGGGCGGTGTCGGTGTCGAGAGACCGGGCGAAGGGCCGGGACTGACGGGCTGGATCGGCGCGCAGGCAGTCAGGATGCCAACCCACATCATCGGGAGGTAAAGGCGTATGCGACGAGTCATTTCGTTCGGACGGCTTTTCGGTCGAGCAGGTTCCCATGCGCCTGCAACCCGGCACTCACTCGCGGCGGCCCTGCTGCTCGTGAGCGTCTCGCTCTTGCCGCTCGAAGGCGCAAAAGCCCAGCTCGAATCCCCACAGGATGCCGTCAGCAGCAGCGGCGCGACCTGGAATTTCGGTAACTCGAACGGCGTACGCCGTCCCGGCTTTCTCGTCGATGAAGGCGAAGCGGATCGCAGTGTGCCCGGATTCGGCCTCGACGACGCCGACCTGGGCACCCTGGGACAGGCACTCAACACGAGCGCGACGCTCTGGATCAATAGCCTGCAGTTTGCGAGCAACAACTTCGCCGTCAACAACGGCGTGGTTACCGCCGGCCCGGAGATCACACAGGGTGTCTCCGTAACCGTACAACACAGTGCGGTCGTCAATGGACCACTGCTGCGCAGCCTGATCTCGTTCACTAACGCTTCAGGCACGCCGGTCACGCTCAGCAGCATCGAGTGGATTTTCAGTGAAGTGGGTGGCGACGAGAACGCGACCCGTTCGACGAGCAGCGGCGACGCTAACTTCACGGTCGATGACCGTTGGCTCGTCTCCAGCGACACCGACGGGACGTTTGCACCGAGCGTGCCGGTCGTCCTGTACGTGCTCTACGGACCTGGGAACCCGCCAGAGACACTGGCAAGCCAGGCCATTCGCGTCTATCAGGTCGGCGCTCCATCGAACAATCAACGCGGCATGAACGCCCTCTTCGGCCCGCTCACCATCCCGGCCGGCGCAACTCAACGCCTGCTGTTCTTCACCGGCCTATACGCGAGCAACGCTGAAGCTGTGTCAGCTGCCACCGCATTCGATCAGACAACGACCTGCCCCTTCGTCGGGATCCCGGCCAACCAACGCGCCGAGATCGTCAACTGGAATCTGACGAGCCCGGGGACCTGCAGTGTCTACCTGCCTTCCGTCCGGCGCCCTTAGTGGGCTGACGCATGCCGGCGCCTATGCCGGCGCATGGCGTGGATAGGAGCCAAGGACGCGCAACATCGGCGCGTACTCGGAGAGATGGTCGAGCGCCCGGCGGACAACCTCCGAGGACTGTGATCCGATGATGTCGACGTAGAACAGGTACTCGAAGGCGCGCCCGGCCCAGGGCCGAGACTCAATCTTGGTGAGATCGATGTCGCGCAGCGCGAACACGCTCAGGGCTTTGAACAGCGAGCCAGGCTGGTGCTTGACGGTGAAAACCAACGACGTCTTCGCCTCGCCGACCGGCAGATCGGGCTGCCGTCGAATGCACAGGAAGCGCGTGTAATTCGCGGCGTCGTCCTCGATCCCTTCAGCCAGGATCTGCATGCCATACACCTCGGCGGCACGCCGGCCGGCAATGGCAGCCACCGACAGATCGCCCGAGTCGCGCACCATCCGAACGCTCCCGGCAGTATCGTGAACGGGCTCGCTGGGAACGCCGGGCAGATGCTCGCGAACCCAGTGCTCGGTCTGCGCCAGGCCTTGAGGATGGCTGATCACACGCCGGATTTGTGCCAATGTCGCGCCGGGCATCCCGATCAGGCAGTGCCGCACCCGCAAATAATGCTCGGCCGTGATCCACAGGTTGTGGCGCATCAGCAGGTCATAGTTGCGATGGATGCTGCCGCCCAGTGAGTTCTCGATGGGCACGAGGCCCGCGTCCACGTCGCCGGCCTCGACGGCGTCAAAGACGTCGTCAAACGCCTCGCACGGCACGGTCGTCACCTCGCGCCCGAAGTGTTCGAGCGCCGCGGCCTCTGAGAACGCTCCGGGTTCGCCCTGAAACGCGATTCGTTGCATGATGATCCTCGTGATACTGGAAGGATCAGCCTTCCACAGCCATCTGCCTCAAGGCCCAGTCGACGGCCGCCATGGCATGCAGCCGGGTCGTGTCGAACACAGGCATCGACACCTGATCAGCCGATAACAACAACCCGATTTCGGTGCAGCCGAAGATCACGCCCTGGGCTCCACGCTCACCCAGGCGCGCGATCACGTCGAGATAGTCAGCACGCGACTGTTCCCAGATCTCGCCCTGTACCAACTCATCGAAGATGATCGAATGCACACGATCCCGGTCGGTTGCTTCAGGCACAAGCACGGTCAATCTATGCTCGATCTCGAGACGCCGTCTGTAGAAATCCATCTCCATCGTGTAGCGCGTGCCGAGCAAGCCGACCCGCTCGATCCCGGCTTGCTTAAGAGCCGTTGCCGTTGGATCGACGATGTGAAGGAACGGCACCGTCGTGGCCGATCGGATCTGATCAGCCACGACGTGCATGGTGTTCGTGCACAGGAGGATGAGTCCGGCGCCAGCCCCTTCGAGTCGGCGCGCGGCATCCGCCAGGATCTCGCCGGCTGTTTGCCAGTCGTCGCGCGCCTGCAAGCCCTCGATCTCGTCGAAGTCGACGGTGAACATCAGGCTGCGGGCGTTGTGATATCCGCCCAGCCGCTGCTTGACGGCCACGTTCAAGAGCCTGTAATAAGCAGCCGAGGACTCCCAGCTCATGCCGCCGATCAGGCCGATCGTACCGAGAGGGCCACTGACCGCCGTCATGAACCGACTGCCTGCCCGAGTTCGGCCAGGACACGATCGGTCATGTCCGCTGTCGAGAGCGTGCCGCCCAGATCCTTCGTGCGCGCGCCAGCCGTGATCGCGGCGTCGACGGCCGCTTCGATCGCAGCGGCCTCGACTTCGAGGCCGAGCGAATAGCGAAGCAACAAGGCCGCCGACAGGATCGTGCCGACCGGGTTGGCAATGCCCTGTCCGGCGATGTCGGGCGCTGAGCCGTGGATGGGCTCGTACAGGCCAGGTCCACCGGAGCCGAGCGAGGCCGAGGGGAGCATGCCCATCGAACCGGCCAGGACGGAGGCCTCATCGGTGAGGATGTCGCCGAACATGTTCTCGGTAACGAGGACGTCGAAGTGCGCGGGGCTCGTGACGAGCCGCATCGCGGCCGTATCGACCAGCATGTGCTCGAGGGCGATATCGGGCTGCGCCTGGCCGATCTCGGTCGCGATCTGGCGCCACATCCGCGAGCTGTCGAGGATGTTGGCCTTGTCGACCGACGTGACCTTCTTGCGTCGGCCGCGCGCCAGTCGGAAGGCGAGCTCGAGGATGCGCTTGATCTCGTCGTCCCAATACTCGAGCGCATCGACGACCTTGGTGCGCCCGTCAACGACCTCGCGGCCCTTGTAGCCAAAGTACAGGCCGCCGGTCAGTTCGCGGAGCACAAGCACATCGACACCCTTCAAGCGGTCGGGCTTAATCGGCGACGCGTCGATGAGCGACGGATGCACCTTGGCGGGGCGCAGGTTAGCGAAGACGCCCAGGCCCTTGCGCAGCGCCAGGATGCCCTGCTCTGGGCGTACTTTGGCTTTAGGGTCATCCCACTTTGGCCCGCCGACTGCGCCGAGAAGCACGGCATCTGAAGCGCGCGCTGTGGCCAACGCTTCGTCGGTCAATGCCGTCCCATGGGCGTCGATCGAGCAGCCGCCCATCAGGATCGATTCGTACGAGAACGAGTGGCCGCCGCGCGCGGCGACAGTGTCGAGAACGCGGACGGCTTGAGCGACGACTTCAGGGCCGATCCCGTCGCCCGGGATCAAGACGATCTTGGCTTTCACGAACAACCTCCGGGGCCTGGCCCCAAGAAACGCCGGACGACGCCCGAACCGCAGGGACGCTCCAGCTGATGAATAGACGAGTGATGATGAGCGCTACGGGCCAATCGTAGTTCAAACTGGCCGCGACGCCACCTGCCGAATTCGTCAACGCAGAGGAGACGAGCCCGGCCCCGATAAGTCATCCCTTCGACAGACGCGGACGGGATTATTCAGCGGGCAGCAGGCCATACACATCGCGCAAGGATGCGACATGGTGCAACTCATGTCCGGCGATCCAGTAGGCTATCGCGCGCACAGTGATGCGGATACCGCTGGCCTGCCCCTCACGATCCCAATCAGCCGGCTGAAGTCCATCGAACAGCATGATTGTGGCGGCGCGCACGGCAGCGTGTTCCGTCAATAGCGAAACCCAGCTGCGGCTATCGAAGCCAGCCACAGCCACCATCGCATCTTGATCGTAGCCCGGGAGATCCACATCGATCGAGCGCGCGAAGCACAGCGCCCGATAACAAAACACGCGCTCCCACTCGGTGATATGCCCGAGCACCTGCTTGCCCGACCACTCAGCCGGGCCGGGGCGCTCGGAAGCGCGTTCGTCGCTGACGGTCGCGAGCGCCGCGCGGACGGCGTCGGTCTGCCGGATCAACGTATCGATCACGTCTCCGACCGGAACGCGTTCGATGTAGCCCGCATGCGGCGTGCCGAACTCATCAGCGGCCGGACGTTGAGCGGCGTAGGGGCGCATGAGAACCTCATGTGAGACGGCGGACGGCAGACGGCGGAAGGCGCCGTCTGCGGTCCGCCGGCTGCCGGCCGCCGTCTATTTCAAGCCATCACCGACCCATACTCGACGGCGTCCGACAGAGCGCGCCAGGAGGCCTCGATGATGTTGGCGCTCGCGCCGACGGTGGTCCAGCGCTTGGACTTCGATTGGGTGTCGATCAACACGCGGGTCACGGCGCCGGTTGCGTTGTTGTCGAGGATGCGCACCTTGTAATCGGCCAGTTGCAGATCCTTGATCGACGGGTAGCAGGGCTCGAGCGCCTTGCGCAGCGCCTTGTCGAGCGCGTTGACCGGGCCATTGCCCTCAGCGACGGTGTGGAGCACTTCGCCGGACGGCAAACGCAACTTGACGGTCGCCTCAGCGAAGATGCCGCGGCCGCGGCGGTGCTCGACGTTGCAGGTGAAGTCGACCATCTCGAAGGGCGCGGTGTAGGTCGCTTCCTGGCGCTTCATCATCAACGCCACGGAGGCCTCGGCCGCCTCAAAGGCGAAGCCCTGGGCCTCGAGCGCCTTGATCTCGTTGAGCACACCGGCGACTTCATCGCCCTGCTCGAACTCGAGACCGTACTCCTCAGCCTTGCTGAGCAGATTGCCGCGGCCTGAGAGTTCGCTGACCACGACGCGCATCTGATTGCCAACCAGCTCGGGCATGATGTGCTGGTACGAGAGCACCGAGCGGCGCATCGCGGCGACGTGGATGCCGCCCTTGTGCGCGAACGCGCTCTTGCCGACGTAGGCCATGTGCTCATCGGGCGCCAGGTTGGCGACCTCGGCGACGAAGTGCGAGACCTCGTAAAGCTTCTGCAGGCTGCCCTCGGGCAGACAGCTGATGCCGAGCTTAAGCTCGAGGTCCGCAACAATCGGGATCAAATTCGCGTTGCCGCAGCGCTCACCGTAGCCGTTGATCGTGCCCTGGATCTGGATCGCGCCCTGGCGCACGGCCGCGAGCGAATTAGCGACCGCACACTCGCTGTCGTTGTGGGTGTGGATGCCGAACGGCGCGGGCACTTCGGCGCGCACGACCTTGCAGATCTCCTCGAGGTCCCACGGCATCGTCCCGCCGTTGGTGTCGCACAACACGACAGTCTCGGCGCCGCCGCGCACAGCGGCCTTGAGCGTCTCGAGTGCGTAGGTCGGGTCGGCTTTGTAGCCATCGAAGAAGTGCTCGGCGTCGTAGATCACGCGCCGGCCCTGAGCCCTGAGGTAAGCCAGGCTGACCTCGATGATGCGCAGGTTGTCGTCGAGCGTCGTGCGCAACACCTCGGTGACGTGCAGGGTCCAGGTCTTGCCGACCACGGTGCAAACCGGTGTGCCGGAGTCGATGAGCGCCTTGATGTTGGCGTCGTCCTCCGGGCCGCCGCGCACGCGGCAGGTGCTGCCGAAGGCCGCGATCAGCGTGTGCTGCCAGGCCTCGTCGCGGGCGCGCTCGAAAAACTCGGCGTCCTTCGGGTTCGAGCCCGGCCAGCCGCCCTCGATGAAGGCCACGCCGAGCTCGTCAAGCTTGCGCGCGATGCGGAGCTTATCGACGCCCGATAGCGAGATGCCTTCACGTTGCGTGCCGTCGCGGAGTGTGGTGTCGTAGACCTGAAGCATATATATTTCTGATTGTCGATTTCTGATTGCTGATTGGTGAATGCTGAAGACCGATCGCGCCACGCAATCAGCAATCAGCAATCATCAATCAGAAATGATTGGCCTCGAATGCCTCGATCTGCTGCTCGAACCCCTTCACGTACCCGATCTCATCGGTGCCGTTGAGCAGACAGGCCTTGTTGAAGCCGTCGATCGGGAACGACACGGTCTGGCCACCGGGCAGGGTCATGGTCTGCGTGGCCAGGTCGATCGTGAGCGCCGCGCGCGGGGCTTCTTCGGCCATGTCGAAGAGCATCTGATGGGTCGGCGCGTCGACGATGATCGGCAGCAGGCCGTTCTTGAGCGCGTTGTTGCGGAAGATGTCGGCGAACGACGTGCTGATAACGGCCCGGAAGCCGAAACCGGTCAGCGCCCACGGCGCATGCTCGCGCGATGAGCCGCAGCCGAAGTTGTCGCCGGCCAGCAGGATCTGGGCGCCCTGAGACTCGGGCTTGTTGAGCACGAAGTCCGGGTTCGGCGAGCCGTCTTCCAGGAAACGCCAGCTGTGGAACACGACCTGGCCCAGGCCGTTCTTGTCGGTCACCTTCAAGAACTGAGCCGGGATGATCTGGTCGGTGTCGATGTCATTGATCGGCAACGCGACCTGTCGGGAAGTGAGCGTGGTGAATTGAGCCATAACCCATTTGCTATTGCCTATTGGCTATTGGCTATTGAGTCTTGCAATAGCCAATAACCAATAGGCAATGACTAAATGATCGTTCGCACATCCGTGATCGATCCGGTGAGCGCCGTAGCTGCGGCGGTGAGCGGCGAGGCCAGGAAGGTGCGCCCGCCCTTGCCCTGCCGGCCTTCGAAGTTGCGGTTGCTGGTGCTGACCGCGTACTGACCCGGCTGGAGCTGGTCGCCGTTCATGGCAATGCACATCGAGCAGCCTGCCTCGCGCCACTCGGCGCCGGCTTCCTTGAAGACCCTGTCGAGGCCTTCCTGCTCGGCCTGCTTCTTCACGTCCTGCGAGCCGGGCACGACCATGACACGCAGGCCGTCGGCCACCTTGCGGCCCTTGAGCACGTCAGCCGCGAGGCGCAGGTCGGAGATGCGCGAGTTGGTGCACGAGCCGATGAAGACCACGTCGACCTTCTTGCCGAGCAGCGCCTGCCCAGGGCGCAGATCCATGTAGTTCAGGGCCTTCTCGAGCGCCAGTTTTTGGTTCGCGTCGGCCAACCTGGCGGGATCGGGCACGCGATCGGTGATGCGCATGCCCATGCCCGGGTTGGTGCCGTAGGTGATCATGGGCTCGAGCGCCGCGGCGTCGAGCGTGATCGATGAGTCGTAGGTCGCGCCCTCGTCGGTGGGCAGCGCCCGCCAGCGCGCCACGGCGGCGTCCCAGTCGGCGCCCTTCGGCGCAAACTCACGGCCGGCCACGTACTCAATTGTGGCGTCGTCGGGCGCAATCATGCCGGCGCGCGCCCCGCCCTCGATCGACATGTTGCAGATCGTCATCCGCTGTTCCATCGTCAGGCCGCGGATGGCGCTGCCCGTGTACTCGAAGACGTAGCCGGTGCCGCCGCCGATGCCGATCTTGGCGATGAGGGCCAGGATGATGTCCTTCGACGACACACCGGCTGCCAACTGCCCGTCGACGCGCACTTCGCAGGTCTTGGGCTTGCGCTGCAGCAGACACTGCGTCGCCAGCACCATCTCAACCTCGCTCGTGCCGATGCCGAAAGCCAGAGCGCCGAACGCGCCGTGCGTGCTGGTGTGGCTGTCGCCACACACGATCGTCATGCCGGGCTGGGTCAGGCCGAGCTCTGGCCCAATGACGTGCACGATGCCGCGATGGGCGGAGTGCATGCCGTACAACTGCACGCCGAACTCTTTCGTGTTGTCCTCGAGCACCTTGATCTGGTGCGCGGCCATCTGGTCCATGATCGGCACGTCGAGCGGCGTGGTCGGAATGCCGTGGTCCATCGTCGCCACGGTCCGGTCGGGCCGCCGCACCTTCAACCCGCGGCTGCGCAGCCCCGTGAACGCCTGCGGCGACGTCACCTCGTGCACCAGGTGCAAATCGATATACAAGATCGCCGGCGAATCCGGCTCCTGGGCCACGACATGCGCGTCCCAGATCTTTTCGAACAGGGTCTTAGGCATCTACACCTCAGGTAATTGGCTATTGGTTATTTGCCATTGGCTATTGAGGCTCTCAATAGCCAATCGCAAATAACCAATAGCCCAATGTTTAGTCTCCCCCGCGCGAGGTGATGAGCACCTTGTTGAGCGCGGAGATATAGGCTTTGGCGCTGGCGACGATGATGTCGGTGTCGGCGCCGTATCCACCGTACGAGCGCGTGCGCTCGGTCTCGGCGTATGTCATGGTCTTGCCGGGCAGTTCGTTGGCGGTGACACGCACGGTCACTTCGCCGACGGCATCGATGCCCTCGGTGACGGCGTGGATCGAGAACTCGAGCAGCGTCGCCGGCACCTGCACGATCTGGTCGATGGCCTTGTAGACGGCATCGACCGGACCTGTGCCGATCGCGGCGACGACGCGCTTTTGACCGTCTGGGCCGACGAGCCGCACGGTGGCCGTCGGCAGCCCCATCGTGCCCGACGAGACCTGCATGTCATCGAGCTTGTAGAACTCGTGCGACTGGAGCAGCTCATCGGAGACCAGGGCCTCCAGATCGGCATCGGTGATGACCTTCTTCTTGTCGGCCATCGTCTTGAAGCGCTCGAAGGCCTTGTCGAGGTCGGCGTCCGACAGTTCGTAGCCCAGTTCGGCCAGGCGGGCCTTGAGGGCGTGGCGACCCGAGTGCTTGCCGAGCACCAGGCGCGTGCTCTGCGCGCCGACGGTCTCGGGGCGCATGATCTCGTACGTCTCCTGATTCTTGAGCATCCCGTCCTGGTGGATGCCGGCCTCATGTGCGAAAGCGTTAGCGCCGACGATGGCCTTGTTCGGCGGGACGACGATGCTTGTGTAGTTACTGACCAGCCGGCTGACCCGCACCAGATGCGTGGTGTCAATGCCTGTGCTCAGGCCGAAGACCGGGCGCCGCGTCTGCAGCGCCATGACGACTTCCTCGAGCGACGTGTTGCCCGCGCGCTCGCCGATGCCGTTCATGGTCACTTCGACCTGGCGCGCGCCGTTGCGGATACCGGCCAGCGTGTTGGCCGTCGCCAGGCCCAGGTCGTCGTGGCAGTGCGTCGAGAGGATGACGTTCTCGATGCCCGGCACATTCTCGACGATGCCGCGGATCAGGTTGCCGTATTCATCCGGCGTGGTGTAGCCGACCGTGTCTGGGATGTTGAGCGTCGTCGCGCCGGCTTTGATCGCCTGCTCGAGCACCACGTACAGGAACTTCGGGTCGCTGCGGCCCGCATCCTCCGGGCTGAACTCGATGTCCTGGCACAGGCTGCGCGCATACCCGACCATGTTGACGACGCGGTCGACGACCTCCTCGGGATCCATCTTGAGCTTGTACTTCATATGGATCTCGGAGGTCGCCAGGAAGGTGTGGATCCGCGGCCGCGGCGCGTCCTGGATGGCCTGCCAGGCCTTGTCGATGTCGCCCTTGTTGGCGCGGGCGAGCGAACAGATCACGGGTGCCTCGCCACGCGGCCCGGTCATCGAGCCGACCTCGCGCGCGATCCTACGGATGGCTTCGAGGTCATCGGGCGAAGCGGCCGCGAAGCCGGCCTCGATGATGTCGACGCCCAATCGAGCCAGCGCCCGCGCGACCTCGATCTTCTCGGCCGAGGTCATGCTCGCGCCCGGCGACTGCTCACCGTCTCTCAGGGTTGTGTCGAAAATGCGGACGTAGTTGTTCATAGTCAAGTCGGCTGGTCGGCTAGTCGGCTGGTCGGCTGGTCCTTGAATCGACCACGTCGTCTCAGTCATTAGTCGACGTTCGGCCCTCCAAGTAGCTGAGCATGCCATTGATCAGTCGTTTGGCAGCTGTTGCCTCATCGTACATGCACCGAAAGGACTCTTCAGAGATATAGGTCTGATCCAATGCCAGCTAGGCCTGACTCTGCACTTCGCTTGCAGACCGTCGAGCGATGCGCAGGAACCGGGCGAATTCGGCATCCGAACCCGATTCGAATCCTTCAGCAATGTTGTGCATCACCGACCCGGCCGCTGCCCGAATCTGATTCCGTAACGTCCAGTCCCGTTCGAAGCCCTCGACCCGCGTTGCGGAGTACACTTGATTAGCCAACCGACGCGCAGCCTGCCAGGACTGCATCTCTTCGAAGTTCTTGATCTTCATGCTAGTCGGCTGATCGGCTGATCCACTTGTCGGTTGCCTGGCTGGTCGGCAGGTATGACTAGCTGACTACCAGACCAGCCGACCAGCCGACTAAATCACCCCTGCTCTTCCGGCTTGACCTTCACCGGGTTGAGGAAGGGCATCATGTCGCGGAGCTGCTCACCGACCTTCTCGATGGTGTGCTCCTGGCCGGCCTTGCGGGTGGCGTTGAACCAGGGGCGCCCGACTTCGTTCTCGGCGATCCACTTGTTGGCGTAGGTGCCGTCCTTGATCTCGTCGAGCATCTTCTGCATCTCGCCGGTCGTTTCCTCGGTGATGATGCGCGGGCCGCCGGTGTAGCTGCCGTGCTCGGCCGTGTCGCTGACCGAGTAGTGCATGTAGTTGATGCCGCCGCGGTACATCAGGTCCACGATCAGCTTGAGCTCATGCAGGCACTCGAAGTACGCGATCTCGGGCTGGTAGCCGTTCTTGACGAGCGTCTCGAAGCCGGCCTTGACCAGCGCGCTGACGCCGCCGCAGAGGACGGCCTGCTCGCCGAACAGGTCGGTCTCGGTCTCTTCCGAGAACGTCGTCTCGAGGACACCCGCGCGGGCGACGCCGAGCGCCTTGGCGTACGACAGCGCCAGCGCCTTGGCCGAGCCTGAGGCATCCTGATGGACCGCCAGCAGCGCCGGCGTGCCCTGCCCGTCGACGTAGAGCTCGCGGACGCGATGGCCCGGCGCCTTGGGCGCGATCATGCTGACGTCGACATCCGCCGGCGGCACGATCGTGCCGTAACGGATGTTGAAGCCGTGGCCGAACATCAGGGTCTTGCCCGCGCTCAGGTTCGGCGCGATCGACTCGGCGTAGATCTTGGGCTGCTTGGTGTCGGGCGCCAGGATCATGATCACGTCGGCCCAGGCCGAGACCTCGGCCACCGACCCGACCGTCAGCCCGGCCGCCTCGGCCTTGGCGCGGCTGGTGCTGCCGGCCGCCAGGCCGACGCGCACGTCGACGCCGCTGTCCTTGAGGTTGAGCGAATGCGCATGACCCTGCGACCCATACCCGATCACGGCCACTTTCTTGGCCTGAATGAGGGCGAGATCGGCGTCTTTGTCGTAGTAGATGTTTGCCATAGTTCCTCGGAAAGAATTGGCTATTGAGTTATTGGCTATTGGCTATTGAATCCCCAATAGCCAATAGCCAATATCCAATAGCAAATGATTACACGGACATGACGGCGTCGGAAGCCGACTGCTCGACCGCGCTCGTGACGATGCGCGCCGAGACGGTCGGCGGCTGCTCGCTCGTGACATCCGCGCCGCGGCGCATCGCAACCACGCCGGTGCGCACCATCGACAGGATGCCGAAGGGCCGCAGGACGTCGCAGACCTTGGTGATCTTGTCTTCGGAACCCGTGATCTCCATGATCAGGGCCCGGTCATCGACGTCAACGACGCGCGCGCGGAACACCTCGGCCAGTTGCAGCACCTCGGTGCGATTGCCCGAGTTCACGGCCACCTTGATCAGTGCCAGGTCGCGCACCACCGACGGGATGTCGGTGATGTCGTCGACGCGCAGGACGTTCACCAGTTTATACAGATTCGATTCGACGCGCCGGGCGCCGACGTCGTCGGTGTCGGTCACAATCGTCATACGCGAGACGCCTTCTTGCTCGGTGCGCCCGACCGTCAACGAGTCGATGTTGAAGGCGCGCCGCCGAAACAGCGAGGCCACCCGGTTCAGCACGCCGGGTTTATCTTCCACATAAGCCACCAGGATGTGTTTTGCCATAGTCGTTTCCATTGGCTATTGGTCATTGGTTACTGGCGATAGAGTCTTCAATCGCCAATAACCAATAGCTCAATAGCAAATCACTTCGGCATTTCCCAGCCGTCTTCGCCATCGCCCTCGGCCAGGATCGGGGCCACGGGCTTGGGCCGCCGGATCATGTTGTCGAGGTCCGCGCCGGCCGGCACCATTGGGAAGACCGCGTCTTCCTTCTGAACCCGGAAGTCGATGATCACGGTGCCGTCGTGCTCACGCGCGCGTTTGACAGCATCGGCCACCTGGCTGCGCTCGGTGACGCGCAGGCCGAGCAGGCCATAAGCCTCGGCCAGCTTGACGAAGTCCGGGCTGACCATGGGCGTGGCGGCGTAGCGCTTGTCGTAGAAGAACTCCTGCCACTGGCGCACCATGCCGAGGTAGGCGTTGTTGATGATCGCGACGTTGACCTTGATCTTCTCTTGGACGATCGTGGCCAGCTCCGCCAGCGTCATCTGGAAGCCGCCGTCGCCAGCGACCACCCACACCTCGCGATCGGGCTTGGCGAACTTGGCTCCCACAGCGGCCGGGAGCGCGAAGCCCATCGTGCCCAGGCCGCCCGACGTGATCAGCGTGCGCGGGCGCTCATGGCGGAAGTACTGGGCCTCCCACATCTGATGCTGGCCCACGTCGGTCACCACGATCGGGTCGACGTCCTTGGTGATGCGCCAGATGTCGTTGATCACGTGAGCGGCGTACAGGTTTCCGCTGTCCGGCAGCGACTGGATGTCGCGCACTGCAGCGTCGCCCTTGAGCGTCTTGATCTCCTCGAGCCACTCGCCGTGGTCGGCGCCCTTGATGCCGGGGCCGATCTCCTCGAGCGTGGCATTGAGATCGCCGATCAGGGCGACGTCGACGCGCACGTTCTTGTTGACCTCGGAAGGATCGATCTCACAGTGGATCTTCTTGGCGTTGAGGCCGTAGGTCTTCAGGTTGCCGGTAACGCGATCGTCGAAACGCATGCCGAAGGCGAGCAGCAGATCGGCGCGCTGGATCGCCTGGTTGACCCAGGCCTCGCCATGCATGCCCATCATGCCCAGGTTGAGCGGGTGCGCGGCCGGGATGGCGCCGATGCCCAGCAGGGTCATGGCCACCGGGATCTGGGCCTTCTCGGCGATCTGCAACACGAGGTTGCTGCTGTTCGACTTGATGATGCCCTGCCCGGCCAGGATCAGCGGGCG
Source organism: uncultured Anaerolineales bacterium (assembly GCA_964480865.1). Classification (GTDB taxonomy): domain Bacteria; phylum Chloroflexota; class Anaerolineae; order Anaerolineales; family UBA6663; genus UBA6663. The sequence goes on from CAYZRP010000044.1 coordinate 23,402, forward strand.
CTTGGCCTTGTTGATCAGGTCCAGCGCCTGCTCGAACTCATCGGGCATCGCGTGCAGATCAGGCCGGTAGCCGGGGAGGCGCGGGGCTGCGGCGTCCCAATCGTAGTCGGCCGTGGTCTGTTGAGCATCCTTGGTGATGTCGACCAGCACCGGGCCGGGGCGGCCGCTGCGCGCGATGTAGAAGGCCTCGCGCAGGGTACGCGCGATCTCGTCGGCGCGCGTGACCAGGTAGTTGTGCTTGGTCACGGGCAGCGTGACGCCCGTCACGTCGGTCTCCTGGAAGGCGTCGGTGCCGATCGCCTTCGAACCGACCTGGCCCGTGATGCACACCATCGGCGACGAGTCCATCATGGCCGTGGCGATGCCCGTCACCATGTTTGTCGCGCCCGGGCCAGAGGTGGCGATGGCGACGCCGACCTCGCCGCTCGCGCGCGCGAAGCCGTCGGCCATGTGCGTGCCGCCCTGCTCGTGGCGCACCAGGACGTGGTGGATGTCCGGGTACTTGGTCATCGCATCGTAAGTCGGCAGGATCGCGCCGCCGGGATACCCGAAGACGGTCTTGACGCCCTCACGACGCAGCACTTCCCAAACGATTTCTGCGCCGGTCAACTTCATGGTCGCCTCCAAAACATTGGCCATTGGTTATTGGCTATTGGCTATTCAGTCTGCAATAGCCAATAACCAATAGCGAATTGCTAATTCGTGATCGCGCCTTCCGAAGAAGAGCTCACGCTTCTCGCGTACTTGGCCATCACGCCGGTGGTGTAGCGCGGCGTCGGGGCCTGCCAGGCGGCTTTGCGGCTGGCGGCTTCGGCCTCGCTCAACTCGACGCTCAGGCGCCGCTTGGCCACGTTGATCTCGATCACGTCGCCGTCTTTGATCACGCCGATCAGGCCGCCGCGCGCCGCCTCGGGCGCGATGTGGCCGACGGAAATGCCGCGGGTCGCGCCCGAGAAACGCCCGTCGGTCAGCAGCGCCACCTGGTCGCCCAGGCCGGCGCCCGCGATCGCGGCCGTAACGCCGAGCATCTCGCGCATGCCCGGGCCGCCCTTCGGCCCCTCGTAGCGGATGACGACGACGTCGCCGGCCTTGATGGCGTTGGCCGTCACAGCCGCCATCGCATCTTCCTCGCAGTTGTAGACCCGCGCCGGGCCCTTGAACTCATGGACGTTGCTGGCCGAGATCTTCATCACCCCGCCCTCTTCGGCGAGGTTGCCATGCAGGATGGCCAGGCCACCATGCTCCTTGAGCGGTTTTTCAACTGTGTAGATGACGTCTTGGGAGGGAGTTTCTTGGGCGGAGGCGCAGGCTTCGGCGATCGTTTGTCCGGTGACGGTGGGACAGTCCGCATGCAGGTACCCGCCATCCACCAGACGTTTCATCACCAGCGGGATGCCGCCGGCCGCGTGCATGTCGGCGGCCATGTACTTGCCCGACGGCTTCAGGTCCGCGATCACGGGCGTGCGGGCGCTGATCGCGTCGAAGTCGTCGATGTGCAGCTCGACGCCGGCCTCGCGGGCGAGCGCCAGCAGGTGCAGCACGGCGTTGGTCGAGCCGCCAGTCGCGGCCACCGAGGCAATGGCGTTCTCGAACGACTTGCGGGTCAGCATCGCGCTCGGGCGCTGATCGCGCTTGATCATCTCCATCACAAGCCGTCCGCACTCGAAGGCTACGCGATCTTTCTCGGGGTCCGTGGCCGGGACGCTGTTGAAGCCGATCGGCGAGAGGCCCAGGAACTCCATGACCGTGGACATCGTGTTGGCCGTGAACTGTCCGCCGCAGGCGCCGGCGCCCGGGCAGGCGTTGTTCTCGATGCCCATGTAGTCTTCTTCGCTGATGCGCCCGGCCGTGTAGGCGCCGACCGCTTCGAACGTGTCCTGCACGGTCAGCGACTTGCCCTGGTAGTGACCGGGGTTGATCGAGCCGCCGTAGAGCGCCAGGGCCGGGATGTCGACGCGGGCCATCGCCATCATCACGCCTGGGTTGGTCTTGTCGCAGCCCGAGATGCAGACCATGCCGTCGAAGTGGTTGCCGCGCGCGACGAGCTCGATGCTGTCGGCGATGACCTCGCGGCTGATCAGCGAAGCCTTCATGCCCTCGACGCCCATCGTGATGCCGTCGGAGATCGAGACGGTGTTGAACTCCATCGGCGTGCCGCCGGCGGCGCGGATGCCTTCCTTGATCTTGGCCGCCAGCCGGCGCAGGTGGAAGTTGCACGGGCCGATCTCGATCCACGTGTTCGCGACACCGATGATCGGGCGCCGCAGGTCCTCGTCGGTGAAGCCGACGGCCTTGAACATGGCGCGGGCAGCGGATCGATTGACGCCCTGGGTGACGACTTTGCTGTTCCGATTCAATTCCGACATACTCACTCCGAGTGCCGGCGGTGCCGGCGTGGATTAACCAAAGAGGCCGCCCTGGGTTGGGCGGCCTCTGCGTGTTTCCTGTGCTTGCGCTTACTTGCGCTTGACCCTGACAGGCTCCGTCGCCAACCCAACCGGGAAAAGGCCCTTAATAAGGACCTCAATAAGTACGACGAGAATAATGCCCAGGGCCAAAATGGCTGTCATGTGTGCGTCAAGAGACTATAACTCAGCGGTGGGCAATTACACTAGAAAGATTGCCGGATAGCGCCGCCAAGTACTTGGACATTGTACACAGTCAACCTTAACGGCGCAAAAACTGTGCCGCGGCCGGGCCTGTCTGAGCGCGCAGTCCGGAGATTCGTCAGCCGCGAATGGCGCGAATCTCGCGAATGCGGATCAGAACAATTTGCGGCTACGAGTAACCGCGCAGTTCACGCCCGTACGTGATAATCGCCGGTGGCCACCCACTTGTAGGTGGTCAGTTCGCGCAGGCCCATGGGGCCGCGGACGTGAAGGCGCTGGGTCGACACCGCCACTTCAGCGCCAAGGCCGAACTGGCCGCCGTCGTTGAAGCGCGTGCTGGCGTTCCAGAACACCGCTGCCGAGTCGACCTCGGTCACGAAGCGGGCCGCATTAGCGACATCCTCGGTCAGGATTCCATCCGAATGGTTCTGGCTGTGGGCGGCGATGTGATCCATGGCCTCATCGAGCGTGTCGACGACCTTGAGCCCGAGGACGAGCGACATCCATTCTGTGTCGAAGTCCTCGGGGCCGGCGGCGAGTACCGTGGCGTCCTTCACATCGCCGACAAGAGCCAGAGCGCGCGGCTCAGCCCTGAACGACACGCCCAGCGGCGCCAGTGCCGCGACGATACGCGGCAATGCCTGCGCTGCCACGTCACGATGCACCAGGACGGTGTCGAGCGAGTTGCACACCGAAGGCCGCTGGGTTTTGGCGTTCGCGATCACGGGGATCGATCGATCCAGGTCGGCGCTGACATCGACGAACAGGTGGCACACCCCCACCCCGCCGACGATCACGGGCATGCGCGCGTGCTCGCGGCAGAGTTTGTGTAGTGCGGGGCCTCCGCGCGGGATGATGACATCGACGACGTCGTGCATCTGAAGCAACTCAAATATGCGCTGCCGATCGGTATCTTCGATCAACTGGACGGCATCCTCGGGCAGGCCGGCCGCCGTCAACGCCTGGCGGACGACGACCATCAGGGCCATGTTGGACCGCAGGGTCTCGGACCCGCCCCGCAGAATGGCGACATTCCCGGTCTTGATCGCCAGCGCCGCCACGTCGATCGTGACATTCGGTCGAGCCTCGTAGATAACGCCCAGGACGCCCAGCGGGACGCGTTGCCGATGGGCGCGCAGCCCGTTGGCCAGGATCGTGGTATCGAACGATTCACCGATGGGGTCGGGCAACGCGATCAGCGCTCGAACATCAGCCGCAATACTGGCCAGCCGTGTCGGTGTCAACGTCAACCGGTCGACCAGCCAGGGCTCGCGGCCGGATTCACGCGCCGCAGCGACGTCTGCGGCGTTGGCCGCCAGCAGCGTTTCTCGATCACGCTCAAGGCTTTCGGCCAGGAACTGCAGAGCGGCATCCTTGGTCTCTGTCGAAGCCGTCGCCAGCCGTCGCGTGGCTGCTCGCGCATGGCGGCCGATATCGGGCAAAGACCGCGTAATTGTCGTCATGCTCGTCATGGACCAATCTTACCCGGTTTCATGCATGGGCTTAACGCGCACCCCGGGCAATCGCGCCTTGTTGTCGAAGACCTTTTTCTTGCCACGAATTTCACGAATTGAAACGAATGGATTTGTAGGATGTCAGGACAAGTTCTCAAGCTCTCAGCAAAACTATCAACTGACTTCGTGCCCATTCGTTTCAATTCGTGGCGGGTTCTCCCGCTTAGCCGATCAAGACGCGATTGCCCTGTAGGGCCACCGCGTCTTGTCTTCGAAGATTCGTTTTTGGGCTACAGACTTCCCGAATGGAACCGTATGGACACGAGCATTTTGAGTAAGGCTCTTTGATCATGGCTGCCGCGGATTTCGCAGCTTCGGGGTTGATCCGCGCTATCCGCGGCACGTGCCTTGAATGGGTCGGACTCGTCAGCGACCGGCAATCGATCTGATTTTGTGTCCGGTTAGAGCCTCAGATCTTCAGGATCTTTGTACAAAACTATATAAATCGCCTTGTCCTTTGAAACTGCCCGCTCTATACTTTTTCTGTGTCTGCCCGCTACCAGCTCGCTCAAGCCAATGTTGGCCGCCTGCGAGCACCTCTTGATGACCCCAGCCTCGCAGAGTTCGTCGCCCAGCTGGAACATGTCAATGCCGCCGCGGATCGGGCGCCGGGTTTCGTGTGGCGCCTGAAGTCTGACAGCGGTGACGCCACGGGCATCCGCGCCTTCGAAGACGAACGGGTCCTGATCAACCTGTCGGTCTGGGAGTCGCTCTCGGCGCTCCAGCATTACACCTACGATGGCCTGCACGCAACCGTCCTGCGCCGACGAGCCGAATGGTTCGAGCGGGTCAACAACGTCTTCGTGGTGCTCTGGTGGGTTCCAACGGGCACGCAACCGCTCGTAGACTCGGCGCGCGAACGCCTGACCCACCTCTCCAACCACGGCCCCTCACCCTACGCCTTCACCTTTGCGCGCGCGTTCCCGGCGCCCGAGTAAGGCTCACGACCGGTAGCCGAGAGCATCCAACACCCGGCTGGGATCCTGTCCAGGCCACAGGTCGAACGTGTAGGCGCCGCGAGAATCCCGATCGACGATCAACTCGCTCGCTTCGGGGATGACGCAGTGCTTGGCGCCGCCTGACCCACCCAACATCTCCTGATACGCGCCGATGCTGAAGAACCCGACGTACAGGTCGCGAGTTTCGATCGGCAGGTACAGCGGCGAGGCGCTCACCAGTGGCGGATAGACGTCGTCGCTGTCGCACGTGATCCCACCCAACTGCACGCGCCGGAACGGCTTGTCGAGATGAGTCAGCGGCAGGACGATGAAGTGCTCGTCAAGGCCCCAGATGTCGGGCATCGAGCTCATGATCGAGCCGTCGATGACGTACCAGGGATATGGTGAGCCGTTGTCCTTGGCGGCGATCACCTTGAAGAAGTGCGCGCTGTGCTCGGAGACCGTGTAGCGGCCGAACTCGCCCAGGACGTCGGGCGGCGGCACCTCGAAGCGAGTGCAGAGATCCTGCAGCGTGTGGAGCAGTCGCCGCGCGAAGTGGGCGTAGTCGAAGGCGAAATCGAGGGTCAGCCCGGCCGGCACGCCGCCGCCGAAGTCGAAGATGCGCAGCGTCGGGATTCGGCGGCGCAGATGCGCGTAGATTTCGATCGGCGGGGTCAGGCGCGCCACGAACTCTTCTTCATCGACGATCTGGCTTCCCAACATGGCGTGGTACAGGATGGGCTCGAGGTTCGGCGCTGCCGCAATCTGATCGGCCGCGGTCCAGATGTCGCCCAGGTTCATGCCGAAGCGCGAGTTCGCGTGCTCCATCTCGGCCATGTCGTTGTGCTTGCCGTAGCTCTTCTGGCGCAACCCGACCTGGAGGCGCTGGCCCGACTCGATCAGCGGCTTGAGCTCGGCCAGATCTTCGACGATGCAGACCGTGTTGGCATGATCGCGGCTGAACTTCAGGATCTCGTCGACGTAGCGCGAACCGGCGCCTTTGAAGCCGTTGCAGATGATCATTTGCTCGGGCTTCACCAACCCGCGTGCACGCATCAGGCGCACGATCTCGAGGTCGATCCACGACGTGATCTCGTAGTGCGTGCCCACGCCCAGCGCCGTGCGCACCACTTCTTCTGTGGCGTTGGCCTTTGAGGTGTACGCATAATGGAACCGGCCCGGGTAGGCCAACTCGGCGATGGCCTCCGCGAACACGGCCTGCAGCGCCGTGATCTTCTTACGGATCATGGGCAGGTAGATGAACTCCAGCGGGCTGCCCAACGTCCGGCCCACGCCCTGATCCTGCCCGCCGCCCATCACGAGTTGAGCCAGATCAAGATCCTCGTAGAACAGGCGTCCGTTTCGGGAACTCAAATAATCGTTGAATCGATGAGTCGGAACGGGCGCGGGCTTTTCCCAACCGATGATCGGACGAGGGGACATAGGGGTCTCCAGGACAGCGATCAGCAATCAGCAGTCAGCGGCCAGCTCACGATTCAGAAGCCTGGCTGACGGCTGATCGCTGATCGCTGACAAGTTCTTCACGGTTTCAATATCAAATCCGCCACCACATAGCAATGATCCGAGCTCAAGTCGCAGTTAACGTGTGCGGCCTCGGCGACGAACTCGCCGGAGTGCAGGACGTAGTCGATACGGACCAGAGGCACGGGTGGTGTCCAGCCGCGCAAACGATAGGAGTGCTCGGCCGGCCAGGTGAAGCCGGGCCCAAATCCGCGCTCGGCAAAGGCATCGTTGAGATCCTGCGTGATCTGGCGATAGCCGGGCGATTGATCGCTCATGTTGAAATCGCCGAGCATCACCCGCGGGCCTTCGGTGGCGCGCACGATCTCGGCCACCGTCAGCAACTGCGCGCGCGGCGTCTGATCGTTGATGCCGATCGGGATGCCGCGACGAAACACGATGTCGGGCGACGAGGGATGCATCGCGAAGACATGAACGGCGTGGTCGCCAAGCTCCAGATCGGCCTTGAGATAAGCGCGATTGCCGGGCGTCGGCACAAACTCGGCGCCGTTCAGCGGATAGCGGCTGAAGAGGCCCGTCGTCGGCGAAGAGAAATCCAGCGCCTGGTTCGGCCAGCCGGCGGCCAGGCCCTGATTGAGGGCGGGCGCCGTGTCGAAGTTGAGTTCCTCGATCACGAGCAGATCCGGGTCTTCGGTGCGCACCCAGGCCATGACGTCCTCGGCCGACACACGCCCGTCGCCGATGTTGAAGGTCATGACGCGCAAGCGATGACCGCCGATCACCTCGACCGCTGGCTTCGGCCACCAGACGCCGCCGTAGCGGAAGACAAACACGCCGACGAGGACGAGCGCCAGAAGCCAGACCCAGATGGTTCGCGAAAACAGGGCCAGTGCCACAACCAGCACCGTCGCGACGGGAATCAACCAGGGCAGCGAGGCGTAGGCGATCAGGAGGGGGGCAGGGCCGATGTCATCAACCGCCTGGAGCCAGACGAGAGCAACAAGCGGCAGCGCGATCCCCAGCGCCAAGCCGATCGCCAGTGAACTGAGGCAGCCGTTGCCGCGCGAGCGCCGAGCGGGACGCTCCCGATCAGCAAAACTGTCGCGTGGCACGCGAGAGTTTCGAGCCACGCTCACGCCGGTCGGCCCTCGACCAGCGCAGCTGTTTCTGCGTGAGTCGGGAGGGAGGGCACAGCCCCAAGGCGCGTGCAGGCCAGTGCCCCGGCCGCGCAGCCCCAACGCAGCGACTGCTCGAGTGAGAGATCACGGGCCAGGCCGTACGCCAGGCCGCCCGAGAATGCATCACCCGCCGCCGTCGTGTCGACGACCGACACAGGAAAAGCTGGCACGCGCAGTTCGCCGGCCGCGCTAATGGCGTATACGCCTCGCGCGCCGAGCGTCATCACCACGGCACTGGCCCCCTGCCCGCGCAGCGCCTCGGCAGCCGCGCGGATGCCGGCGTCATCGACGACGTCGACCCCGGTGAGGCGTGTCGCCTCGCCTTCATTCGGTGTGACGTAATCGCACAACGACAACAACTCTCGACTTAAGGGCTGAGCCGGCGCCGGGTTGAGCACGACGCGCGTCCCTCTGGCGCGCGCGATCTCGGCCGCGCACTGCGAGGTAGCAAGCGGAACTTCGAGTTGCAGGAGCAACACATCGGCGCTCGCGATCAGGGCGGACGCGGCTTCGACGTCGGCCGGGGACAGCTGGCCGTTGCCGCGTGGCAGGATGCCGATGATGTTCTCGCCGGTCGACTCCGAGACCATGATGAAGGCGAGCCCCGTGCCGGCCTCGTCGCGCAGGACGCGTTCTGAGGCGATGCCGGCCTCGGCCAGAGTCGACATCAGGCGGTCACCGTAGCCGTCGGCGCCGACCCGACCGACCATGGCGACCTGAGCACCCAGACGAGCTGCGGCCACGGCCTGGTTCAGGCCCTTGCCGCCGGCGAACTCGTCGAAACCCGTCCCGGTCAGGGTCTCACCTGAGGCCAGCAACCGCGGCACTCGAAAGACAAGATCCGTATTGAGGCTGCCGACAACGACCACGCGGGGCTGTGCGTTTTTCATAGGCCGATGGTAATGCGGTTTCGATGGGGCCGCAAACGTCGCGAGACGTCGATGTGCGAGCGAGTCGGCCGAATGTTTCAAGGCGGTCATACCTGTATGCAGATCACGCGGAAACACTCGGATGACGCAGAGCGACGTCGGAACGTCGCAGCTTCAACCGTTCCTGCCGCAGCCATCCGCGTACACGACCCGCCGGGTTCTGTGTCGCGTTCAACGAGCAGTGCCCACGACTCGCCCTGCGTGCCGCCGCGTGTGTGCAAGCACGGGTTTTCGGGCGCCTGAAGATCGGTGTCCGATCCTGTACACGGATCGGAACGGATCACGCGGAATCCATCGACAATCGCTCCGTGTCATCCGCGCCGATCCGTGCGATCCGCGTACAAGGCTTACTGGCCTGAAGCGGCCCGACAACTCGCCCGTGCACACCGCCGCGTTGCGTTTCATGGACAAGCACGAGCGACGGCTATAATGTCGATCTCCGCCGAATGATGACGACACCCGAGCCTCCTGATCGCGATGAGCGCAGCGCCCGTCGAGCGGCACGCCGCCGCGAGCGCGGCGGTTCGCCGGCGTTACGCCTGTCCGGCACGCCACCGACCCTGCGTTGGCCGGGGCTTGAATGGCCGGCTGTCACAACACAGGCCGGCGCCATCCATCAGGCAGCACTGGCGCGCCTGGCGGCAACGGGTCTCGTCGTCGATGACGTCGATGGGCTGCAGTTGTTCCGCTCGGCCGGTGCGCGCGTTGATCACGACGCCCGACGTGTATGGCTCGATCCCGACTGGCTGCTAGATCGTCTCAGCCGCGCTCCGGCGCGCTTTGCCTGGGGCGCGCCACATCGCACACGATCGCTAGCTGTCGGCGCCGGCGCAATCGCCTTGGCCATGCACGGCCAGGCCGACCACGTAATGGATCCCGTTCGGGGCCCGCGAGAGCCGTCGGAAGCCGATCTCGTCGCCGCGCTCAAGCTCGGCCAGCTCCTGGGCTCGATCCACGCCGTCGGTTCGTTGTTCAGTCGAGTGGGGCACGCGACCCGGGCGGAGACCGAGCTGCTGGCGCTGGGCGCGGCGCTGACCCTGACGGACAAGCCCGTGGTGGCTCACCTGATCGACCGCCAGACCGCCGAGGCGCAACTCGCAGTGATCCGGTCAGCCTCCACGCCCTTGCCGGCCGCCGGGCCTGGAATGCTCGGTCATGCTCACGCCGCCGAACCCGGACGCTGGGAGTCGCACGTCGTTCAGGCCGCGCTGACTTGCGTGGGCGGCGGTCACCCCGTGTGGATCGTGCCCGCCGCATCGCCACCGGGCGAGCTTGACGGGTGGGCGCGCCAGCACGCCGACTCTCTGGCGCTCGCCGCGCTCCTGCAAATTGCTGCGCCCGGCGCGCCGCTGGTGCTCGGCGGACTCGCCTCCAGCGTAGCGTCTGTCCGCCAGACCGCTCTTGGCCAGCAACTGGCTCGCATCGTCTCGCTGCCAGCGGCTGTCGAAGCCCCGCCGTCGGTGGGTGTGCCGGGGGCTGTCGCGACCACGCAGGCGGGCCGCGCGCATTGGCCGGCGTTGCTCGGTGGAGGTGCGCTGTTGGCGTCAGCGGGACTTGTCGCCGATGGCCGGGCCTTTTCGTTCGAGCAACTCTTGATGGATGCCGAAGCCCTCGCGGCTTTCGGTCACTTCCTCGGCGGCTTCGTTGTCGATGACAAGACCCTGGCGCTCGACGAGATCCGGGTCGCCGGGCCGGGGGGTCACCATCTCGACACAGCTCACACTCGAGCGCGCTATGCCGACGCGTTCTTCACACCCTATCTGGCGGATCGACTGGCGCATGAGACCTGGGAACTGGCCGGTAGCTGGGACGCAACCACGAAGGCCCAGATGTTGTGGCCCGAGTTGCTTTCCGCCTATGAAGCGCCATCCATCGACGCAGACACGCGTCGTACGTTGACTGAAACCCTGACGCGCGTTGGAACGCGTCTCGTCTGAGAGGACTCCATGACATCCCGTTTTGACGAAATGATCGATCGCCTCGGAACCAACAGCATCAAGTGGAACCTGTTCGGCGACGACGTCCTGCCCATGTGGGTCGCCGATGCAGACTTCCGTTCGCCGGAGCCCGTCCTCGAGGCCATGCGCCGCAAGGTCGAGCACGGCGTGTTCGGTTACGAGATGCCGCCGCAGTCGCTGTTGCAGACGGTCGTCGAGCGCATGCAGCGGCTCTATGGCTGGTCGATCACGCCCGCCGACGTCGTGCCGGTGCCCGGGATCGTCACCGGGCTGTTCACGACGGCGCGCGCGTACGCCCACGTCGGTGACGGCATCCTGATGCAACCGCCGGTTTACCCGCCGTTCATGATGGCTGCGCGCGACTTCGGCCTGACGACGGAATATGCCCCGCTGACGAGGTCCGTCGAGGGTAACCGTCTGAGTTACACGATCGACTTCGAGGCTTTCGAGCGTGCGATCACGCCGCGCACCAAGATCCTGATGCTATGCCAGCCGCACAACCCCACCGGCCAGGTGTACACGCCCGCCGAGCTCAACCGCATGGCCGAGATCGCGCTACGACACGACCTGATCATTGTGTCCGACGAGATCCACTCCGAGTTGATGTTGGGCGGCACACCCTACGTTCCGACCGCGCTTGCAGCGCCTGAAGCCGCCCAGCGCATGGTGACCTTCGTCGCGCCGACCAAGACCTTCAACCTCGCCGGCCTCGGCTGCGGATTCGCAATCATCCAAAACGCCCGGCTGCGTGCTCAGTACAACGCCGCCGCCGAAGGCATCGTGCCCCACGTCAGCTCGATCAACATGGCCGCAGCCGAAGCGGCCTTCAGCACGGCCACTGACGAATGGCTGGCCGAGCTTCGCGCGTATCTCACCGACAATCGCGACGCTCTTCTGGACTTTGTGGCCGAGCGTCTGCCAGGAGTCGTCGCGACAGTGCCGTCGGCCACCTACCTGGCCTGGCTCGACTTCTCGGCCCTGGACCTGCAGCCAGATCCGTTCAAGTTCATCCTGCAGAATGCGAAGGTCGGCCTCTCGGATGGCGCCCCGTTCGGGCCTGGCGGCGCCGGTCACGTGCGCCTCAACTTCGCCTGCCCGCGCGAACGCCTGATGGACGGACTCGAGCGGATCGCGAAAGCGGTTGGGAGATGACGAACGACGAAGGACGAAGGACGAATGGCCATCCAACCTTGTCGTTCGTCCTTCGTCGTTCGTCATCGCTCGGTCTCCACCCAGAGCCGCTGGCCATCGAGCAGAAGCGTGACGTTGCCGCGTCGGTCGAGGGCCAATGTCGTTCGGCCGACGAGGGCCAGCTCGAGCTCCGGCGGCGGCGTGACAGGCATGGAGAGCAGCACGATGATGCGCGGATTGGTGGCCAGGATCGCGTCCGAAAGCGTCAGCGAATCGAGCTCGACCGGCACGATCAGGGCCTGCGCGTCGTGAAGCCGGCCCGGCTCGGGCGTCATGATCCACTGCACACGCGCCGCTCCCCAGTTGAACCACATGCCAGCGGGGTTCTGTTCCAGCGCGGCGCCGTCCACCAGTTCCAGACGCCCGGGCTCGTTCGCGAATTCGGACCCGGACGACGCGAGCACTGGCCGGGCTGCCAGCCACGAATCCTCTGCCTGAACGGCCGGCGACGCCCAGACGGTGTCGATCCGATAGCGGCTCGCCAGATCCGGGAGCGCGCCAAGTTGTTCCTCGGCGATCCCATCGAGCAGCAGACCGGTGAGCCGCCTGTCGAACGGCGGCAACTGGGCGTCGAGGGCGCGCGATGACGCCAGACCCGGTGGGCCGACGTCGAGCAGCAGCCGGCCGCCATCGGGCAACTCGAGCAGGCTCGCCGAGCCTGTTCCCAAAGCCATCACGGTCAGGCGAGCCGCGCCCGGGTCCGGCGAACGCCAGAACGCGGCCCAGCCCCATAGAGCCACGGCTGACGCGCCCGTCAACGTCGTCCACGTCAGCGGCGTACCGAGGTCTTGCGGCAGCCAGGCCGGGCGAGCCTCGGCCGGCTGGCGTGCGAGCCACGTGATCGCCGCGAGCACGACGTAGTAGCCGACCAGCGCCGGCACACCGGGCACGTCGATTGACAGCGAGGCCAGCGGCAATCGCGAGAACAGATCCGCAAGGCCAATGGTATAAGCCGTGAACGGCCATGTCACCCAGGCCAGCGCCTGCCCGAGCGGCAGCCAGATCGTGCTCGCCAGCAGCGCGATGCCGCCGAGCACCATCACCTGGGGTTGCGGCGGCAGGATCAAGGCGTTCGCTGGCAGCGCGGCCAGCGACAGATTCTGGAAATAGAAAAGGATCAGGGGCAGCGTCGTGATCTGCGCCGACAACGAGCCGAACACGCCCTCGCCGCCGACCTCAGCGACGCGCTCGGCCCAGGCCTCAGGCATGACGCGCGAGAGCAACGCCACGCCGCGCTTCTGGAGCGCATCGGTATACAGGATGAGGCCGAGCGTCGCGCCGGCGCTGAGTTGATAGCCGACGTCCCACACCACACCCGGATCCCAGGCCGCCATGAGCAGGCTGGCGATCGCCAGCGCGCGCACCCCGTCAGTGCGCCGGCCCAGTCGTTCGGCAGACAGCCCGATCACGGCCATGAGTGTCGCACGCACGACTGACGCACTGCCGCCGACCAGCCAGGCATACAGGCCCAGCGCCACGGCCACGATCGCCGCGGCCTGCCAGGCCTTCAACACACGGCGCGCCAGGCCAAGCATCAGGCCCGAGAGCACAGCCACATTGAAGCCCGAAATCGCCAGGATGTGGGTGGTGCCCGTCGCGCGGAAGCTCTGCGTCAACTCGGCGGGGATGTTGTTGTCGTCGCCCAGCAGAATGCCTTGCAGGAGCGCGGCGTGCGGCTCGGGAAAGAGATCGGCCAGGCGATGGCGCGCAGCCATCTTCAGGTCGAGGCCAACTCGAATGACCTCCCAGCCGCCGCCCGCGCTCAGCCAGGTCACTTCGGCCGGTTGAGCCATGACCTGAACGCCCTGTCGTTCGAGGAAGGCCCGGTAGTCGAAGTCCGCGAAGCGCGGCGGAGTCTGAAGATCGCCCGTGATCGACACGGCGTCGCCGTAAGCCCAGGTGCCTGAGCCAGCGCCCGCCAGTCGCTCGGTCGACAGGGGCGGCGCCGTGACGATCAACCAGCCGGTCATCGTGTGCGGTGTGCCGTCCGCGGTTGTCAGCGACGTGACCCACACACGCAGCCGGGTGCGATCGCCACGCGCGTCAGGCTCTGCCCACACGACGCCTTCGAGCGTCGCGCCACGCGCACCGATGAAATACGCTGGTTGATCCGCTCGCGGCACACCGGGCGCGGCCCACGCCGTGCGCGCAGCGCCGAGCGCCAGCATCGCGCCCAGAAGGGCGGCCCGACGCCCGCGTGTCGCCGCCGCAATCACGCTGCTCACGGCGCACAGCGCCAGCCACGCCCAGGCCTCCACCGGCACAAACGGCGCGATCACGCAACCTGCCAGTGCCGCTAAGCTCAGCCAGATGATGAGGTTCGCACGATCCTGCACGGCTCAAGCGTACAGCCAGATGGGGTTATCGGAATCCTCGAGGAGTCCAGCACGCCGGCCGCGCAGAGGAGTTGACGAAGGACGAATGACGAAGGTTGAACGGCTCTACCGCGTGCCGTTCGCGGACACTCACCTGGTGATCACTCAAGCACCCCGGCACCGCATGTTGCATTGCACCGTGACCGTCGCGCGTCCCCGCGCATGTCGTGTCTCCCCGCGTGCGGCGCCTCCCCGCGCGTGGCGTGTCCTTGCGCGTGGCGTGTCATCCAGAGCGCCTGACCCTTCATAAAGAATAGACTACCGCAATGAGCGCGAAGGATCTCCTCCGAAGGCATGGGAGTCGTCGGAGGAGATCCTTCGCGCTCATTACGGTGGGGATTGGGCAATGGTGGCTAGACGCTCTGGATGACACGCGACGCGCAAGGACACGCGCCGCCGGCGCACGGACTGCATCACTTGAGGAACTGTCTGCGCAACCAATCGAGTGCGGGGCCGAGGTCGAGGCGCTGGGCTTCGGCGACGAGCTGGGGAACGGCGCTGACGTCATCGAGCGGGACGTTCATGTCGAGACGTGGATTGAGGCGCAGGTAGCGCGGACCGAGCAGGTGTGCGGCCTGGTAGTCGACGACGTCAACGCCGCCCGAGATCATGATGTCGATGATCGGCCGGGCCCACTGCGACAGGCCCCAGTCGGCGCTCTGCTCGGTCAGGTACTGGGGCGACTTGCCCGTGCCGATGGACAGCAGCGCGATGTCCTCGAGGCGCACTCGCCGCGTCGCGCCGGTTGTGCTGTCGGCACGCGCGCGCAACAGAGCCGTGCTCAACGCCTGCGCGATCGCGCACATGGCCGGGTTATTCGCGACGACGCCGCCATCCACAAAGCCCTGGTAGACCGGGAAGAACGTCGGCGCAGCCGTCGAGCGCAGGGCCACATCGACGAGGCGCTCCGCGCCATCCGAATCGGGGCCCGGAAAGTTATGGAAGAACTTGGGTTTCCAGGTTCGGAAGGCCGCCGGGTCGTAAGCGTCATTGTCCAGATCGAAACTGGCGACAAGCACCTTCACCGGGAGATCCCGCAAGCGACGATCGCCGAAGTACTGGACGAGCAGACGTTTGAAGTTCGCGTTGCCGTATTGGGCCCCGATCAGATTGCCGACGTCACGAACGTTGTCGATGGCCGTGTCGGCGAAGACATCCCGCCCGTGCGTCACGTACAGGTCCACGAGCTTCTCAGGCGGCAGCGACGCCGCCAACCCGAGGGCCAGCACGGCCCCCGTCGATGTTCCCGCGAAGAGGTCAATGGCGCCGAGCAAGTCGGGCGCTTCACGTGTAAGGCGCGACAGGAGGACGGCGGTCAGGACGCCGCGAATGCCACCGCCATCGAGGGACAGGATCTGGTACCGTGACACGTTTTCGCTCCGCCCGTTATTGTACAGAGGCCGTGGCGGACGGGCCAGCACCTCGGCGGGCGCGCTTAGGTCATCGCCGCGATACGTTCAGGAGATCGCCTTACACGAATCGAGCCAGACCGGCTCACGACTCGCGCAGGCGTCGCTTGAGATGCTCGCTCTTGGCCGCGAGCCAGAAGGGGTTGGCGAGGTGGTCAGCGTGGGCGCGGCCCGCGACCACGAACGACGAGAGTTGTTGGCGAACGCCCGCTGCAATCGGAAACATCTTCGAGAAGCGCAGTGTTTCCTGATTCTGTGGGAAGAACAGGACCTCCACGGCCTCAGTCGCGGCGAGCAGAGTCACGGCATGTCGATCGTCGGCATTGCTCGGATCCAGCCAGGTCTGAAACACCGTTGGTTGGACGAGGACGCCCGAAAGCCAGAGCTGGATCTCCAGCACGGCGCCGGCGTCGTAACAGGCCAGTTCACTGCGCAGATCAATGGGTTGAGCGCCGAGGTGCTCCGGCGCCGTCGTGCGCACGATCAGCCAGACCTGATCGATATCAGCGGCAAGAGCCAGACCGCCCGGGTTGACTGTCGACAGTCTGTCACGCACGACCGGTGGAATCAGGGAACGCGTCATAAGCAACAATATCTGCCGGGGTCGGCGGCTTCGACCCCGCTCCTCAACAATATGGCTGACGAGATCCGCAAGACACTATCGCGGATCCCGTTTCGAACGCGCCTATCTTACTCGGCCTGACCCTCAGACGCTATAGCCCACCCGTCACGGTATCGACGATGGGGCTGTCGCTCGATCAGGGCGCCGGGTAACCGCCACCGTCGCCGGGGCCCGGGTAGCCACCAGGCTGTGGCGTGGGAGGCACCTCGGTCGGCGCCGATGTGGGTTCAGGCTGGCCGGGGCCAGGGTATCCATCACTGGGTGCCGTGGTCGGTTCAGCGGGAGGGGCTGTCGGGCGAACGTCGGTGGGCGCGGCGACGATCGGTGGAGTCGTCGGATCGACGACATCGACGGGTTGGGCTGTGACCGTGGGTGCCGACGTTGATGTGGGAGACGAGGTTGGAGTGGCCGAGGGCGGCTCGATCACGCGCGGGGTCGAGGTGCGTGGACGAAGCGTCGGACGAAGCGTTGGGCTCGCCGTCGCTTCCGTAGCCTGATCTGCGGGAGCCGTCACGCTGGGCTCACAGTCGCCTTCTCCACACAGGGCCTGATCCGGATCGACTGACGATGCCTGTGCGGCGAGCGAGCCTTCGGCCGCCACTGGCGTTGCCGAGGCAGCTTCCATCGGCAACGTCGGCGACACAACAGCCGCCCCGGTCGGCGTTTGGGTCGGAACCACCGGGCGCGCCGGCAGCGTGGCCGTCGAAGTGGCAGCTCTCGGAAACCGAAATGGAAATTGCCCTGGCACGCAGGCCGTCACCAGCAACACGAGCCCACCCGCTCCCACCATCCGCAGCACCCAACCCGTCTTCGACAACGCCACCATACCGCCTCCACCAAAATACTGACACTCCTTCCGTTATAACTCTTCTCTAACCTCTCACCGGTTGGCATCGGCTAGGGTTGGTAAGGGAGTAAGCGGAGGTGATACGACCAGCTCTCACCTCCCTCTTCCCTCCTCCCTCGTTTCTCTTCTCTCTGTTTGACAGCCCTCACGCAAATCAGGTATACTCAACCTTCGTCGGGCCTGTAGCGCAGTTGGGAGCGCGCCTCAATCGCACTGAGGAGGTCAAGGGTTCAACTCCCTTCAGGTCCATGTCCGGGCCCATAGCGCAGTTGGGAGCGCGTCTCAATGGCATTGAGAAGGTCGAGGGTTCAACTCCCTCTGGGTCCACACTTGAAGGGGCGCACGATCGTGCGCCCCTGACCACATCCACAGGCGACGAACGGGAGCAGTAGCTCAGCCTGCAGCGAGTCGGGGGCGGTGAGAGCCCGGCACCAGCGGTTCAGGCCCGTTAGGCGTTCGCGACCGTGAACGCCTCAGAGCGAACTCACCCGGGAGCCTGATCGGTCAGCGGACCTACCGCAGCCGGTCACGGGCAGGCCCGTTACAGCCAAAAAGAGGCGATGCCGCCTGTCGGGCATCGCAATTAGGGTGGTACCGCGAAGGCCGCTTCGTCCCTTACAGGATGAAGCGGCCTTTTCTATTGGTTATTGGTCATTGGCTATTGGCTATTGAGTCCTCAATAGCCAATAGCCAATGACCAATAACCAATGACCGGGGGTCGAATGGCAAAGTACGAGCACGGCGCGATCGAGAAGAAGTGGCAGGCGAAATGGGACGCGGATGAGTTGTACCGGTCGAAGGTCGACTGGAGCCTGCCCAAGTATTACGCGCTCACGATGCTGCCCTACCCCAGCGGCGATCTGCACATCGGACACTGGTTCGCGATGACGCCGTCTGACGCGCGCGCCCGCTACATGCGCATGAAGGGCTTCAACGTCCTCTTCCCGATGGGCTTCGACGCGTTCGGCCTGCCCGCCGAGAACGCCGCGGTCCAGCGCAACATCCATCCGGCCAAGTGGACGCTGGCCAACATCGAGCGGATGCGCAAGCAGCTGCGCTCGATGGGCGCCATGTTCGACTGGGAGCGCGAGGCCGTCAGCTGCGATCCCGAGTATTACAGGTGGACCGAGTGGTTCTTCAAGCAGTTCTACGAGGAGAACCTGGCGTACCGCGGTGAGGCACTGGTCAACTGGTCGCCGACCCTGCAGACGGTGCTGGCCAACGAGCAGGTCATCGACGGCAAGGACGAGCGCACCGGCCAGCCCGTCATCCAGAAGCTGATGACGCAGTGGTTCTTCCGCTACACGCGCTACGCCGACGAGCTGCTGGATTTCAGCAAGATCGACTGGCCCGAGCCCGTGCGGATCATGCAGACCAACTGGATCGGCCGCAGCGAAGGCGCGCGCGTGATCTTCAAAGCCCGGCCCAACGGCCAGCCGATCGAGGTCTACACCACGCGGCCCGATACCCTGTGGGGCGCGACCTTCATGGTGCTGGCGCCCGAACACGAGCTTGTCGACGTGCTGACCACGCCCGAGCAGCGTTCGGCCGTTGAGGCTTACCGTGCGGCGGCGGCGCGCGAGACCGAGATCGAGCGCACATCCGAGTCGAAGGAGAAGTCGGGCGTATTCACCGGCGGCTACGCGACCAACCCGGTCACGGGCAAGCCGATCCCGGTCTGGATTGCCGACTACGTTCTGATCTCGTATGGCACCGGCGCGATCATGGCCGTGCCGTCCGGCGATCAGCGCGACTTCGACTTCGCGCGCAAGTACGGGCTGCCGATCGTGCCCGTCGTGCAGCCCGCCGACTGGCCGGCCGACAAGCCACTGACCGGCGACACGATGTCCGAGGCCTGGGACGGCGGCGGCGTCATGATCAACTCGGGCCCGCTGGACGGTCTGGCCTGCAATGGGCAGAAGGGCCGCAAGAACCCGTCGATAGACGCAGCCATCAAGATCCTGGAGGAGAAGGGCGTCGGGCGCGAAGCCGTCAACTACCGCCTGCGCGACTGGCTGATCTCGCGCCAGCGCTACTGGGGCGCGCCGATCCCGATCGTGCACACGCAAGACGGCACTTACGAAGCCGTGCCCGACGATCAACTGCCGGTGCGCCTGCCCGATGACGTCGACTTCCTGCCGACCGGCCAGAGCCCGCTGCAACTGCACCAGGGCTTCCTGAACACTGTCGACTCGCAGGGCCGCCCGGCCACCCGCGAGACCGACACGATGGACACGTTCATGTGCTCGTCGTGGTACTGGTTCCGCTACCTGAGCCCCCGGCTATCCACCAAGCCCTTCGACGCCGAGGAGGCCGCGTACTGGCTGCCGGTCGACACCTATACCGGCGGCGCCGAGCACGCGACCATGCACCTGCTGTACGCGCGCTGGTTCGTCAAGGCGATGCGCGATCTGGGCCTGTTCGACGAGACCATGGACGTCATGCGCGCTCACGGCCGCGATCCCGAGGTGCTGACCTACGGCGAGCCGTTCATGAAGCTGCGTAATCAGGGCCAGGTACTGGGCGAGGAGCGCCCCGGCCACGTGATCGTGGCCCGCGGCCGCTGGGAAGGCCGCAAGCTGTTTGCCAGCGAGATCAAGGCGGGCACCGCGGCGTTCATCGGCGACGAAACCGGCGACGTGCGTGGCGAGATCATGAAGCGCACCGAGAACCTGCTGCAGGTGGCGGCCGGCGGCACCGAACTGACGACCATCGAAGTGCTGCCGGATGCCGCGATCACGATTGAGAACATCGAGGGCATCGCCCGCGCCGACCAACTGAAGCATCACCTGGAAGTGCAGCGCATGTCGAAGAGCAAGGGCAACGTGGTCAACCCCGACGATTGGGTCGGCCGCCATGGCGCCGACACCGTGCGCGCCTACCTGATGTTTGGCTTCGACTGGCAGAAGGGCGGCCCGTGGGACAGCAAGGGCATCCAGGGCGTCGTGCGCTGGGTCTACGACGTGTGGGACATCGTCACCCTGCACCAGCCACCGGCTGACGGCGACGCCGCCGCCGAGCGCAACCTGGAGCGCCGCGTCCATCAGACGATCAAACAGGTTCAGGACGGCCTCGAGAACTTCAGCTTCAACGGCGCCATCGCCGGCTTGATGAAGCTGCGCTCGGACCTGAAGGACGCGATTAAAGAGAACAAGATCGGCGCAGCCGCGTGGGGCGAGGCGATCAAGACCATGCTGCTGCTGATGGCGCCTTTCACGCCACACATCGCTGAAGAGCTGTGGGAGCAGCAGGGTCAAGGCTACAGCATCCACCAACAAAACTGGCCGACTTTCGACGCTGCCAAGGCGGCCGAGGCCATGCTGGAGCTGGCCG
Source organism: uncultured Anaerolineales bacterium (assembly GCA_964480865.1). Classification (GTDB taxonomy): domain Bacteria; phylum Chloroflexota; class Anaerolineae; order Anaerolineales; family UBA6663; genus UBA6663. Next base: position 43,787 of record CAYZRP010000044.1, read on the forward strand.
TGCAGATCAACGGCAAGGTCCGCGACAAGATCGTGGTCGCGCCCGACGCCGACGACGCCACGATTCAGTCAGCGGCGCTGGGCACCGAAGGCGCCATCAAGTACATGGATGGCAAACCCGCCAAGAAGGTCATGTACGTGAAGGGCCGGCTGGTCAACATCGTCGTGTAAGTAAGGCATTGGTTATTGGTTAATCGCTATTGGCTATTGAATTCACAATAGCCAATAGCGATTAACCAATAACCAATGACCCAAGATGATCGTTCGAAGAGCCACTGTAGCGGACGCCGAGGCGATCGGACGCATCCACGTCGAGAGCTGGCGGACGACGTATGCCGGGATCGTGCCCGCTGAGTTCCTGGCGGCGCTGTCAGCCGAGCGGCGCGCCGAACAATGGCGCGCCGGGCTCGCGAACCCCCAGTCGCCCACAATCGTGCTTGTGGGCGAACTGAGGCCCGGGGAGATCGCGGGGTTCGCGGCCTGCGGACCCGAACGCGAAGGGCTGGCCGCCTACCCCGGTGAGTTGTACGCCGTCTACCTGCTCCAGGAAGCGCAGGGTCGTGGTCTCGGGCGGGCGTTGCTCGAGACCGCCGCGCGGCATATGGCCGAGGCCGGTCTTGACGCCTGGATGTGCTGGGTGCTGGCCGACAATCCCGCGCGCTACTTCTATGAGGCCATGGGCGGCGTGTCCTTCCAACAAAAGGACATCGAGATCGGCGGCCGCACTCTTGTTGAAGTGGCGTACGGCTGGAAATAAGTATCATCGAGCGGTCGACGCTGGCGCGCCCGGGTCACTCTCTTCCTATCCGCGATCTCCTGACACCCAATCACCCATCATCCATGGTTCCCACACACCTCGGCCTACACCTGCCCAACTGGACACTGCAGTGGCTGTCGCGTCAACCCGCGACGTTCGGCGACGTCGAAGCGCGGATGCGCTGCGCCGTCGCGCTCGCCCGTGAGAACGTCAGTCAGGGCACCGGCGGCCCGTTTGGCGCCGCGATCTTCGATTCGACGACGGGCAGGCTTGTGGCCGTCGGGGTCAACCTCGTCGTGAGCCACCAGGCCGCCGTCCTGCACGCCGAGGTCGTCGCTGTCGCGCTGGCCGGGCAGGCGCTCGGCACTCACGACCTCGCCTCTCGCGGCGACTTCGAGCTCTACGCCAGCACCGAGCCGTGCACGATGTGTCTGGGTGCCACACTGTGGTCGGGCGTGCGCGCCCTGTACTGCGGCGCCCGCGACGCGGATGCGCGCGCCATCGGTTTCGACGAAGGACCAAAGCCAGCCGACTGGCAGGGCGAACTCGAGAAACGCGGAGTCAGAGTCTGTTGTGACGTTTTGCGGCCCGAGGCACTGGCCGTGCTCGAGGCCTATGCCACGAGCGGCGGCCCGATCTACAACGGACGGGCTTAAGCGTGGAGCGTGGAGCGTGGAGCGTAGAGCGTAGAGCGTGGAGCGTAGAGCGTGGAGCGTAGAGCGTGGAGCGTAGAGCGTGGAGCGTGGAGCGTAGAGCGTGGAGCGTGGAGCGTAGAGCGTGGAGCGT
>CAYZRP010000045.1:0-31876 GCA_964480865.1 uncultured Anaerolineales bacterium
AAAGGTGGCTCACTTTGCGTGTCGATTCGTGGCTCAGTTAACTTGGCGATTGACAGGCCAAGGCCTTGGAGCGTGAGCTGACCCTGCTCCGGGCGTGCTGGGCGTTCTTCGATGAGGTGCGTGGGCGCGTGTCGGCTGAGCTGCAAAAGGGTCCGCGCGGCGGGGGGCGCGATCGGGACCAGATCGCCCGTCATCTCTTTGCCAACGAGCAGCAATGGGCGCAGGGCCTCGGCGTGCTCACCCCCGACGATGCGCTGCTGACGGGCAGGGGGCTGAAAGCGCATCGGGATGCCTACTGTAGCGCAATCCGGGACTATCACGCACAGGGTAAGCGTCCCGGCAAGATGGGCAAATGGCCGCTTCGGTACATGATCCGGCACACCGCCTTCCACACGCTCGATCATGCCTGGGAAATGGAAGATAGGGATCTGACGGTCAAGCCCACGTGAGTGGAGGACAAAGAGTCTTTAGTTGTTGTGTGGCTGGCGCGGCGCAGCGAAGCCTAACGAACGCATGCAGCTGACGTGGCTACTCGGGGCCCCAGGCTGGCCGGTCTCGGTTCACCGGCGCGCCGTCGGACAGGGCGGCCTCGGTTCACCCGCCACGCAGCTGATGCGGGCCGTTAGCCCGCCTATCCTGACCAAGACGTACTGCATGATGAACGTTTTTGCGAACCATTACTTGTTGTCATTGATCCTTGCCGTGCTTGCCGGCGGAGCCGTTCTGTTTCATTTCTTGCCGCCATCCGCAGAGTGGAACACTTCACCCGATAACGTAGTTATCACGTCTGAACACTGGGGCGAAGTATCTATCGGCGATATTCCCGACGTAAGGATATGGGGCGACGGTCATATGATGTGGCTTCAGCATACCAACCAGGGCAGGCGGCAAGTCAAAGAAGCCTATCTGTCCCGTGAGGATATGTCTCGGATCGTCAATACGCTCATTCAGAGTGGCTTCTTTGTGGGTTACCGATGGCCTACTATCCTCCCTGAGCTGTCCTCCTATCCCACCCTGTACGTCAGCCTACAGGATTCCTGGCACAGAGAGGAAATCAATCAGCAAAATCCATCTCTGGATGCACTCGTCCGATATCTCCAGTCAGGAGCAGGTCATGCGGGCACGGAATTCGTGCCAACAACTGGAGTTTTGGTCGTTATTCCCATTGAAGATACGGAGTTCCGCGATTCGCATTTTGATATCAAGTATCAATGGCCAGAGGACGCATTTGGCCATGACTTGGCTTCGGTTCTTGCTAATCAATATAGCGCAACGATAACGGGCAAAGAATTGGCATTTGCATGGGATGTTGCGAATGATCCGGGGCCCCTGGTTGCGTCCAACGATCGGATCTACTGGCTCACAGTTGTGATACCTGGAATAACCTTATGAGGTGGGCTAACATCGGCGCTGGCGTTAGCCTGCCCTTTCATAGGGTCTAGCATTCCAAGTGGTGTCGAACCGGCAGGGTTCGACGAGTGAAAGTGAAGCGCCGATATTCTCATAATGCATGTAACTGATGCCACGACTCTATGGACATGGAACGGGCTCACAATCGCATGCAGCTGACGTGGCTACTCGGGGCCCCAAGCCGGGCGGCCTCGGTTCACCGGCGAGTCGTCGGGCTGGTCGGCTTCGGCTCATCCGCCACGCAGCTGATGCGGGCCGTTAGCCGCTCCGTTGCTCGGTTGAGGACCTAAACGCCGTAGACTCTTGTCCTGCGGACCGCTTTCGAGAAAGCCATTTTAAGCCACGTCTTCTAGGGACTATTCCATGTCGGATTCTGGGAGTGCCCTGACAATCGGCCCGACGAATAGCGCATACCAAATCAGGTAAACGACCGTCGTGAGGATCATTCCGCCAAGAAAGATCACGCCAGAAGCATAGGCTTGAGAAGCCCAGGCCGTAACGAACATGAGCAATGAGAATGCGATCCATTGGGCCTTGAGATGAGTTTTGAGAGCGGCATAGGCTGTTGGTGAAACTAATCGGGGCCGCGCAAAGAATCCGAGCGGCCGGATCGTCATTCGGCCCTCAATATCTTCAGAGAAGGAGTTGTCAACGAGTTGGTCTAGGAAATTCGCCATAATGAGGTTGGTGAGACCAGAGCAGACATTCGAGTCACCCATCACTTGGAAGTGGCGGGGCACTTTGGACATGATACATGATTGTGTGTTGCTGGCCTAGAATTGGCGTCATACCAACGAGCGTTCCCGGCACGCGGCTAACGAACGCATGCAGCTGACGTGGCTAATTGGGGCCCCAAGCCGGCCGGCCTCGGTTCACCGGCGTGCTGTCGGGCAGGGCGGCCTCGGTTCACCCGCCACGCAGCTGATGCGGGCCGTTAGCCTGCTCCTCAAGGCTGGGATAATGCTGCCCACCAGGAGGGTTCATGGCAACTGATATTCAACAGTTGTGGGATCACAGCCGGCCAGACTTGAGCGAAGAGCGTTTTCGGGCTGCGCTTGCCACTGCAGAACCGGCAGACGCATTGATCCTCAGAACGCAGATTGCCCGAACATATGGAATTCGCAAGGATTTCGAAGCGGCACGGCGGATCCTGGCCGAGGTAGAGCGAGATATGGGCCAGGCAACTGGAGAGCCGCTGGTGCGGTATTGGCTCGAGCTTGGGCGGACGTATTCCTCGGCCACGCACACCCCGGAGTCTCAGACGGACGACGCCCGAGCACAGGCGCGAGAGGCCTTTGGGCGGGCGTTTTCCCTCGCCAAAACGGAACGGCTGGACTATTTGGCCATCGACGCGCTCCACATGATGGCGTTTGTGGATACGGGGCCGACTGAGCAGCTCAAGTGGGACCTGGAGGCATTGGCGTACATGGAGGGCTCCCAACAGGCTGAGGCGAAGAAATGGGAAGGTTCACTGAGGAACAATGTGGGCTATGCCCTGTACCTCCAGAAACGGTATAACGAGGCCCTTCAGGAGTTTGAACGATCGCGTGAAGCGCGGGAGCGAGACGGGAGTGAGCGAGGGGTCCGGATTGCGAAATGGATGATCGCGTCGACCTATCGCGCCATGGAGCACTTCGCTAAGGCGTTGGAGATCCAGCTTGAGTTGGAGCGAGAATGGCAGGACGCTGGAGAAGTCGACCCGTATGTGTACGAGGAGTTGGAGGCAATCTATAGGGCTATGGGCGACCATGCCCGCGCAGAGCACTATGCGGCATTGTTGGGGGCCTCGCGTGGGACATAGTCGTCGCCGGCCGATGGCAGGCTAACGAACGCATGCAGCTGACGTGGCTAACTGCGTGCCCAGGTTGGCCGGCATCGGGTCATGTGCGCGCCATGCGGCGGAACGACCTCGGACCACACGCCAGGCACTTGAGGCGAATCATTGGGCGCTCCCACGGATGGGTAAGATGATCGATCACGACGAACAAGACAGTGCGACTTCAATCCCTCCCGAACTTACCGCTTCGCTTTTGGATTTGCTGGCGGAAATGCAGCAGATACTGGGAGGCCATTTCGTCGGCTTGTATTTGGAAGGCTCGTTAGCGGACGGCGACAATGATCAAGACAGTGATGTCGATTTCGTCGTCGTCACGGATCAGGAGATTTCCGAAGACGCTTTCGATGAATTGCAGGCCATGCACGAGCGCTTCAACGCCAATTCGGCTGGACGATCACTCCATCTGGACGGTTCCTACATTTCGCAGCCCGCTCTTCGTCGTGCTGACCCCAAACACACAAGCCATCTCACTATCGAGTGGGGAGCGAGTGAGCGCTTGAAGAGAGTGCCTCACGATGAGACGTGGAACGTTCAACGCTATATCCTGCGCGAACGCGGTATCACCATCGTTGGTCCTGCCCCGCGAACGCTGATTGACCCCGTTTCGCCAGCCGACCTTCGGCAGGCGATGCGGGCTGTATTGCGCGGTTGGGCAACCCATGTCCTCGAGAACTCGTGTGAAATCGCTTATCGGGAGTACCAGTCGTATACGGTACTTTCCATTTGCCGCATTCTTTACACGCTCGAACAAGGTGACGTTGTTTCGAAGGCGAAGGCCGCGGAATGGGTGCAGCAGAGGGCAGGTGATCGCTGGGGTGCTTTGATTGAACGAGCTTGGATAGGGCGGCATAACCCGCAGTTGCCGGCCAGTTCAGAGGACATCCATCAAACACTCGAATTCGTGCGTTTCGCGCTCGCGAGCGGTGAAAAGTTGGAGAACCCGAGGCTGTGAGCGCACCCGGCCCGGCGTGGAACCCCTCACTTCAGGTTTGTCGTACACCCTGAACGGCCAACGAACGCAGGCAGCTGTCGGGTCAGCGAGCCGAACAGGACGCCCTTAGGCCAAGCCGTGAGGCCGGACACCTCGTGTCCCGCCCGTCAAGCCGCACGTCGCCATCCTCCATGCTACGAATGAGGGGCCACTACCAACGACTCCGGGGCCGATGAGCAGGAGGTGACCATACCGGAACTAATGTTTATTAGGTCTCATTCGTGCCGCGTCTGATCCGAACGCGGCCGGCGCTGCGACCCGCGTGACCCTCCAACCCTGCCCTGCGGCCAACCCCATCCAGTCCGCGCCACCCAGTCGCGCGCATTCAGAATTGGCCGATAATCTGAAACGTATGGCAGGCGATGGAAGACGAACGGGCGGCGTCCTTCCCGCGAGGCGCCACGACCGCCGGGCGCCCGCGCGGAAGCCAGCGCGGGTGACCCGACGTGCCAGGAGGATGAAACGGGGCCGGACCCGCGCCGAGGACGCCCGCCTTCGGCAGATCCTGTCGATCATCGCCGCCCTTTACGACGCCATCCATGGCCGGTGACGGGGCGTTGAAACCCGACACGGCCGGCGACGTGAAAGCCGCTCATCGTTGATCGGACAAAGGGGGACGACCAGGCGCCTGGCCACCTACAACGTCGAGAACATGTTCGAGCGCGCCCGTGCCATGGATTTCGCCACCTGGGCCGAGGGCAAGCCGATCCTCGAGGACTACCATCGGCTCAACGTGCTCATCCAGGAACCGGTCTACACGCCGGGGATTAAGGACGAGCTGCTCACGATCCTCCATCGCCACGCGGGACTGATCACGCAGCAGGAGAGCCGCTACCTGATCCTGCGCGCCACCCGCGGCGACTTCCTCCGGCGGCCCAGGAACAAGCCAGCCGAGATCGTGGCGAACGGCCGGGCCGACTGGATCGGTTGGTTCGAGTTGACCCGCGAAGCCGTAACCGCGGCCGCCACCGCCAACACCGGCCGCATCGTGGGACTGGCCAATGCCGACGTCCTCGGCCTGGTGGAAGTCGAAAGCCGGCCGGCGCTCACGCGCTTCAACCGCGACGTGCTGGGCGCGCTCGACGTCGAGCGCTATGGCCATGCGATGCTCATCGACGGCAATGACGATCGTGGCATCGACGTCGGCCTCCTGACCCGCTCCGGCTATCTCATTGAGAGTATGACCAGCCACGTCGACGACACCGATGCCGGCGGCGTGATCTTCAGCCGTGACTGCGCCGAGTATGTCCTGCGCACGCCAACGAACCATCGACTCCTGATCATGCTCAATCACTTCAAGAGCAAGGGCTACGGACCGGTGGCCGAGGCCGCCTCGAAACGGCGCCGTCAGGCGTCGCGGGTCGCGACGCTGTATCAGCGCCGGCTGGCTCAGGGCTTCAACTTCATTGCTGTGTTGGGCGACCTAAACGACACGCCGGGCTCGGACGCGCTGGCGCCGTTGGTGGCGCCGGCCGTGGGCCTGATCGACGTGACCGCTCATGCCGCCTTCACGAGCGATGGCCTGCCCGGCACCTTCGCCAACGGCACGGCCAGTCAGAAGATCGATTGCCTCCTGATGTCGCCCAAACTGGCGGCGCGCGCGAAGGGCGGGGGGATCGAGCGCCGCGGCGTCTGGGGCGGCACAAAGGGCACGCTCTTCCCGCATCTGGACACGATCACGACGGCCGTGGAGGCCGCCTCAGACCACGCCTTGCTTTGGGTCGATCTCGATGTATGACAAAAGTGTATGGGTCGCGACGTCATAGGCCTCCCTAGCGGCGGCGCTCCATGGCCTCGTCAACAATGTCCAATAACGGGCGTCCCGTTTGGGACGCCCGGGGTGTGGTCCGAGATGAGGCCGATCACGGTCGACTGAGGGAGGGCAGATAGACGTGTTCGGATCCGTCGCCGCTCAGCGACCAGTGGGCCGCGTCAGCCGTACCCAGCACCGACGTGCCGCCCTGGGTCACGTCAGTGTCGCGCGGCAAGCCGTGGTGGAAGCTCACCACCGCGTCGCCGCTCGTGCCCACGACCTGGAACACAATCTCCACCAGCACGAAGCTGCCGGCTGGTTGCGTCCCCAACGTCCCGGCCGCATAGTCCACGCTGCCGGCCGTGTTGTCGTAGGCGTTCTGCAGCACCAGCGGTAGCGGCCCGCTGTTGCCGGTCATGGACGTCACCTGCAGCTGAGCCGGGTCAAAGTTCAGGCTGGCCTGCGCCCCGTCCACCGCCTGCGTGCCCGCGTCAACCCAGACCGTCAGGGTGACGACGTCGCCGGACTGGACGATCCGGCTCCCCGGCTCCAGCCGCAAATTCACCGTTCCGGCCCCCAGCGCACGCGGCGCGTCGTTCAGGCTGAACGCCTGCCCGCCGAGCTGGCCGTAGTTGCTCGCCAGCAGCGAGAAGTCCAGGAGCGTCACCGCCTGGTCCTCGTTGAAGTCCGCCCGATCGTCGTAGCCGGCGCCTCCCGCACTGCGACCGTAACTGCTAGCCAGGATCGAAAAGTCCACCAGCGTCACGGCGTTGTCGCCGTTGGCGTCGCCCTCGCGCAAGGTGCCCACCGCCACCGGCGTGGTACCGGCGGTCACCATCACCGTTTGAACCGCTTGCAAGGTGTGGGCGTGCTTGACCCGCAGCGTGTACGTTCCGGGCGTGATCGCCGTGGCCGTGAACACCCCGGAGGCATCGGTCGTCACCGCCAGGGTGTAGGCCGGCGTGCCGGCACCTTGCAGCGTCAGCGTCGCGGTCAGCGGCACACTCCAGGCGGGCTGCGGCGCCGTGCCATGACCTTGCAGGCTCACGGTCGCCACCACGGTCCCGCCAGCAGCCACGGTCACGCTCGCGGATTGCCGCACGCTCACCACCGAGGCTCCGGCGTAGGTCACGTCACTGGCGCGGGGTGCTTGCGTCGCGAACGTCAGCGCCGAGCCGGCGGAGGCGGACGTTGCTCGGAAGGTCACCGTGGCCAGCGTGAAGGTGCCCGAAGGGAAGGCCGACAAGGCCCCGGCTGAGTAGTCGAGCGTCCCGCTGGTGTTGCTGAATTGCTTCTGCAGCTCCACCGGCAGGGCCGCGCCGTTGGCGATGCTCACCACCTGCAGCACGGCTGGATCGAAGTTCACGTAGGCGGCCGCGCCATCGACCAGCTGGCTGCCGGCCTGGACCTGGAGCGTCAGCGCGAACGTCTGTCCCACCGCCACGTTGTTGGTGGCCGGCGTGATCCCAAGGGTCACGGTCCCCGGTCCAGGCGTGGTTGTGCTGGTGGTATTGCTGTACGCCGAGTAGCTGCCATCGCTGCTGCGATAGGCACGCACCCGATGGTAATGGAGCGTCCCGGCCGACAGGCCGCTGTCCGTGAAGGTCGTGATGTTGGCGCTGACCGTGCCCACCTCAATCCAGCCGCCTGTACCAGGAGCCGAACGCTCGATGCGGAAGCCGGTCTCATTCGTTGAGGCATCAGTCCAACTCAGGTTAATCGACGTCTGTGACGCCGCCGTCGCCGTTAGCCCACTCGGCGCTCCGGGAAGATCTCGGGGCAGCAGAGTCAGGGTCAGCGTCGCGCTGGCGAAGCCGATGTTCTCCCACATCTCCATGCGGATGACGTGATTGCCCGCGGCCAGCGTTTGCGTCGTGACTTCCCACTGCGCACAATTGTCACACCAGTTGTCCACCACAAGCACGTTATCGATATACAACCGGGCGCCGTCATCGTGATACAGATCGAACTGATACTCACCCCCGGCCAGGTCCATGGTCCGCGTCCAGCGGGCCGAGAACCCGTCCGCCGGGAGCCCGGGCGCGGGCGCACCATCCGCCCAGCTGAAGTCGAGCACGGGGTCGTCACGACACAGGGTGATGGGCCCGGAGAGGCTGGTATTCGCCCAGTATTCGCCACGCCATCCCGTGATCGTGCCGGGGCATCCGGCCGGCACCGTGATCGACGCCACATTGCTAAAGGCAGAGCTGGTGCCGTCGCTGGCTCGATAGGCGCGGACACGATAGTCGTAGGAGGCTCCCGGCGTGACGCTCGTGTCGGTGTAGCTCGCCGCGGTTGGTGTCGCGATCTGGGTCCACGTCCCGGCACCGCTCGCGGACCGTTCCAGCCGGAAGGATGACTCGTCGGTGGAGTTGTCGGTCCAAACCAATTGGACGGTGGTAGCTCCCGTGAGGGTCACTGCCAGATTGCTGGGGGCATTCAACGAGGCTGCCGGTGTGATGGCATCCGCGACGTTGCTATAACCGGATGTGGCGCCGTCGCTGGTCCGGAAGGCGAAAACGCGATAGTAGTAGCGGGTGTTCGCGCTCAGGCCGGTGTCGGTGACGCTCGTCGTCCCGGCGCTTACGCTGGTGATCTGGACCCAGGGCGCCGATCCCGTGGCGGATCGTTCGACTCGAAAACCGCTTTCGTCCGACGAGGTGTCGCTCCAGGCCAGGCCGATGGAACTGGTCGATCCCGCCGACGCAGTCAGGGCCGACGGCGCGGACAGCGGATTAGCCGACGTCGTGGCACTGGCGACATTGCTGTAGCTGGACGTGGCGCCGTCACTGGTCCGATAGGCCTGCACACGGTAGTAGTAGGTGGTGCTGGGTGAAAGGCCGGTGTTGCTGTAACTGGTGGCGTTGGCGCCGACGGTCGCGATCTCACCCCAGCCGCTCGACCCGTTCGCCGATCGCTCGATCCGGTAGCCGCTCTCATTGGTTGCGTTATCGTTCCAGTTCAGCGCGATCGCGCTGGAGGACGTGGTCTGTGCGGTCAGGCTGGGCGTCGGCAACGGCGAACTGAAGTTGGCCGTGATGCTGCTGTTGGCATTGAGCGCAACGGTGACCGGGTTGCTGGAGCCGTTGGCGGCTCCGCTCCAGTTTGAGAAGCTGAAACCGCTGGCAGGGTTCGCCTGAACCTGCACGGAGGTTCCCGGCAAATAACGTCCCTGAGCGCAGTTGCTTGGCGTGGTGACCGAGACGGATCCGCCATTGCCGGGTGACACGGCGGTGGTCAAAGCGTAGCACGTCGAGTTCGTGCGTTGGATGCGGATGACACTCGGCACCGTCACGGTCGGGGTGCTGTTATATGTGCTGTTGTAGTAATAGAATCCGGCCTTGGAACCGCCGTCAAACCGAAACGCGTTGCCGAGGGTCTTCCCGTAAGCGCTGAACCGCTGATAGAGAATGTCGTGCACGCTTTGCATGGTGTGCAGGCTAAGGTTGGACTCGGCGAGGGCCAGGACGGTTCCGTCACTCGAGATGGCCACCGCAGACTGGTATGTGTTCCACCAACTTCCGCCTCCAAAATGTTCGCCATTTATTCCGACATCGCCGCCACTGACAAGACAATCGTGGGTGGAGGCATTGGTGCCGTACTGGCAATCCCAATGAAACGTTCCGTCAAAGGTGAACTGCGGCCCACCACCGACCACGTTATAGCCATTCGACTCGGCACCTCCCCCACCGGGGGCGTTGGCACACAGACTGTGGGCGGTGCTATCGGGCACGAACCGATACCACCAATCCACGCGCGCCCGACCATCCTGTGAGAACCCAATCGTTCGCCGCACGCGCGCATCACTGCACAGATGGCTGCCCGTATAGGTCGATGGACTGGATCCGTTAACAATGGTGAGACCCTGCGTGCAAGGTTCGGTGGATGAACAGCTGTACTGGTAATCGGCATTGATGATGGCGACCGTATTGCCGTCCGCAAAGGCGCTGACCGCCTGGACGCCGCGGGTGCGGGCGGCGATCTCCACCCGCACGGCCGGGTTGGTGAGGTCCACCAGCAGAACGTAAAGATTGTTCTGACACACCAGCCGGTAGCCCTGGGCCCATTGGTTGTCGAACTCCACCGGAGACGTACAGGTCGCGCCCTGAACACCCTCGGGGGGTTCAGGCGTCGCCTGTAGCTCGGCAGCGACCGCCGGATCCAGATACAAGATGCGCGGATCCAGCGCCGATGCGATGTCGCGACGTGCAGGCGCAGGCGGGGCCGCCTGGGCCGGGAGCGGCTGCTCCACTCCATTGAGCCCGGAGCCTACGGCAATCACCAGAACCGATAGCACCAGAAATCGTTGGCGGAGAGCCGACGTCGTCGATCGAGTCCACATAGAAACCTCCCGATACCTTCGAGGCTCAATCCGGACGCCTAAGGGAAAACAAGCGAATCGAACACACAGGCTAGTGCGTGCCGCCTGGAACATGCTCATACGCACGTCGCAACCGGCTGGGTCCGGAAGTGCAGCGCACTTTCTATTGTCAAGAAAAGTGGGAACCAGTATCAGCCTCGCAGTATGAGGATGCGTGCCAGGACAGACAAGGGGGAGGTTCCCTCAATGCGGGCCGGAAGACCCCCTCAACGACTCTGTGTGCTCGCCTTCGCTCCAAGGGTGACAGAGGCCACACGCGGCCATGGCCTCTTCTTGGCTTGCTCCCTGGCATCGCGGGAAGTTAGCGCATCTGCGCACAGTTACCGACGGTCCGCTCCAACCCGCCTGTCCATTTGCGGAGGCTTGCCTGCGGTGATCGACGGGGCACGGACCGGGCCGGGCGCATGACCTCATCTGCACCAGGGCGCCTGGCTCCAGACGAGGCCGAGGGGTGTCGCGCTACCGAAATCCAACGTCCGCCGCTTCGGAGTTACTCCCGCCCTTGCTGAACCCTTGCATCGTTGCCAGGGGCGTGGTGACCGATCCGCTCTACCTGATCAAAAGGATCGATGAAGTCGTGCAGACCGCAGGCGCCGAACACGACACCGACGCGCAACGGTGCAGGGCCAGCCCAACTGATGACCGCCGTTTCTCGGCGGGTCTGCCCGCCGTCATCAATCGCCATTGGCCACAAACGGTTTGAGCATCGACGACTCGTCCCGGAGTCTTCCCGTTCCATTTTGGAGGAGTCCTCCTCTATCCAAAGTCCTCCCCATTCAATAGGCTGGGATCCAATACCGTTTTCGAAACGACCGAAGCGTCACGACCGTTTTGCCTTGATCGATTGGGCCCGGCCGGCCTTATCCTCGGCGGCTCACTTCCTCTGTTGCGGACGGTGGGGGAGTCGGGATGGCGGGCCTTCAACGAGCGCGCCGGGAGCGGTTTCGCTCCCGCCTTCATGCGGGAAGCGCCAAGGACTCGGATCGAATGGCACATGCTTGGCACACGATGGTGAATAGCGCAGCGATGATGGAGCCGATGACAGCCGCAAGACGTGAAGCGAACCACGCGTTGCGTTGCATCGGTCCGCAGGCCCGGACCTTCGTTGGTCCGGATTAATTCGGTCCTCGCTCAGGTCGTAGGGATGGGGTCTTTCCACCTCGAAGGAGATTGCATCATGCCTCGTTGGCTCCGCGTTCTCACGGTCGGCTTGTTACTGATGAGCAACCTGGGTGGGCTTGGAGTTGGAACACAGGCCGTCCAGGCAGAGCCGGTTCAGGCATCGGTCAGCGGGACCGACCCTTTGATCGCCACCGACACGTTTTTGATTGCGACGGATCAATTTGGCTTTGACATTCAGGGATTTCTCGAAGATCACGGCAGCCCGCTCGCCACGTATCACGAGACGGTCGAAGGACGCGAGTGGTCCGCAGCCGAAACGATCGGCTTCTTCGGTGGCTTCTACGGGATCAATCCGCAGGTGCTCCTCGTGCTCCTGGAGGCCGGCAATGGTTTGATCACGCAACCGACGGCCGTTATCCCGCGGGCGCCTCATCCGACCGAGCCGCAAGCGGAGCCCAGCTTCGCTTATTTCGTGCGTGGTCTGGGCGCACGCTTGTTGGACGCGTACGACCAGCGCCGCAGTCATCAGAACGATACATCGATCACGACCGCGTCCCAGTCAGTTCAGACCATCGACCCGACGCTTGACCCCGCCACATTCGCGGTCCAGTCCGCGCTGGCCGATCGGCTGTCGACAGAGTCCTGGCTCTCCTGGACGAGTGCGCCCGATCTGGCGTTTGTCGATCAGTTTTCGGCCTGGTTCGGCGACCCTCGGACGTCGACGGTTTCATCAGCCCATGCGGGCGACGCGGTATCGGCGAACGAACCAGAGATGCCGCTGGCGCTTGGCTCTGACTATGGCCTGCCCTTCCCAACGGGGGAAACCTGGTACTACACCAGTGGTCCACACCGCTATGGCGGGGGAACCGTTGGATGCACATCGGGAAGCGGCTGCCTGCGCCCCTGGTCCTCGATCGATCTGGCTCAGTCACAGGTCATTGCCTGTCCAGGCGGCGCGACGCCGATGGATCGCTGGATCACGGCCTCGCGCCAGGGTACGGTCGTGATCTCGTCAACCGGCGTTGTCGCGATTGATCATGGCGATGGATGGCGAACGTACTATTCTCATGTGTCCACGGCAGATCGGATTGCTAATGGGACGACGGTCTCTCAGGGCACGCACCTGGGGCATCCGTCCTGCGAAGTCGAACCGGGCGGAAGCACGACCGGCATCCATGTGCACTTCGCCGCCTGGCAGTCCGGGACCGGCTTTGTGGAGATCTCGGGCACCTCGCTCTCGGGTTGGGTTGTGGCGGAGACCTCGCATTACAACGGCACGCTCACGCGAAATGGCGTGGTGCGCACGGCCAGCACCGGACGGACGAACGGCTATAACGACATTCTCAACAGCGGGACGGCCAGCTGCGCGGCGCCTAGCGGATCCAGTCCGGCCGATGGCGCCGTCCTGACGAGCCAGACGATCACGTTCAGCTGGTCGCCGCCGGGAAACTGTGGCTTCAGCGGCTACACGTTCCGTATCAAGAACACCGCCGACATGGAGAATGGCGGCACGACGATTCAAGACACGGGCGTCGGCGGCACCTCCTGGACGGAGACGATCGGCGCTCAATGGAACAACACCGACCTCTACTGGGGTGTGCGCACGGCCAATCCCCTCAGTCCCAATTGGCTTATCCGACGATTTCGCATTCAACCGGTCAGCGGCGTGGCCGGGCCCAGCAACCTCTCGGCCAGCGCCGCGTCGACGTCCGCGATCAATTTGAGCTGGACGGACAACGCCGGTGACGAGAGCGGCTTCCGCATCGAGCGATCGCCGGATGGATCGAACAACTGGACGCAAATCAATATCGTGGGCGCGAATGTGACCACGTATGGCGACACCGGTCTGGCGGCGGCAACCACCTACTACTACCGCGTGCGGGCCTATCGCAGCAGCGATGGCAATGAGTCGGGCTTCAGCAACACCGCCCAGGCGACGACCGGCAGTGCCGGCGTCTGTCCCGGGACGATCAACGGCTGGCGCGGCGAATACTGGTCCAATGAAACCTTGAGCGGCCCCGCAACCCTCTGCCGGGACGACTTCGAATTGTATTTCGATTGGGGCTCAAACGCGCCTGCCCCAGGCCTTCCAGTGGACAACTTCTCAGCCCGGTGGACGCGGACGCTCAATTTCGCGGCGGGCCAGTATAGCTTCTACCTGGAACATGACGATGGCGCGCGGCTCTATATCGACAACATGACCACACCGGTCCTGGACTTTTGGGGAACGTGCTGCCAGGTCGAAGGGGGCACCTTTACCCTGACCGCTGGAGCTCACACGATTCGAGTCGAGCTGCGCGATACCGGCGGCTCGTCCGTCGTGCAACTGTGGTGGGAGCCGGTCAATATTCCGGCCTGGCGCGGCGAATACTTCAACAATAGCACTTTGAGCGGGCATCCGACCCTGGTTCGGAACGACGCCGCGCTGGACTTCGACTGGCAGGCCGCCGCCCCCGACCCTCTGATCATCGATGAGGGATTTTCGGCTCGCTGGACGCGTCAGATGACGTTTGTCGCCGGCGTCCACACGTTCGAGATGTTTCACGACGACGGCGTACGTCTCTACATCGACGGCACGATGGTCTTTGAAAACTGGTGCAGCGATTGCCGGTTGACAGACACCTACGCGCAGTCGTTGACGGCCGGCAACCATGTCATTCGAATGGAGATGTGGGAGAACGCCGGGTGGGCCGGCGCACGTCTCAATATCCAGGCGCCTGCGGCGTCGCCGCCCGGCGCCCCGAGCGGGCTGACGGCGAGCGCGCCGGGCAGCAGCGATATCACGCTGGTTTGGACCGATACCGCCACGGACGAAACCAATGTCTTCATCGAGCGATCGGCCAATGGCACGAGCGGCTGGGTAGAAGTGGGCTCGGTGGGGGCCAACGTCACCGCGTTTACCAACACCGGGCTTTCGGCCAATACGACCTACTACTATCGCGTGCGCTCCTATCGCAGCAGTGATAGCAGCTATTCAGCGTACAGCAACATCGCCAACGCCACCACAGACCCATATCCGCCACCGACAACCCCAAGCGGGTTGACGGCAACCGCGGCGTCGCAGACCTCGATCAACCTGAGCTGGACGGACACGTCCATAGATGAATCCAGCTTCCGCATCGAGCGGTCGGCTAACGGTTCCAGCGGTTGGGTCGAGGTGGGATCCGTCAACAGCGGCTCCACGACGTTCAGCAATACAGGGCTTACGGCCAACACGACCTATTACTACCGTGTGCGTGCCTATCGCGGTCTAGACAGCGTCTACTCCGGCTACAGCAACACGGCCCATGCGACCACCCTTCAAACGGCGCTACCGGCAACGCCGAGCGGATTGACGGCAACCGGGGCATCGCAGACGTCAATCAACCTGAGTTGGACGGACGCTTCCACAGACGAAACCGGCTTCCGCATCGAGCGATCGGCCAATGGCTCCAGCGGCTGGACAGAAGTGGGCTCGGTGGGGGCCAACGTCACCACGTTCGGCAACACCGGGCTCACCGCCGGCACCCCCTACTACTACCGGGTGCGCGCCTACCGGAGCGGCGATGGGGCGTACTCGGCCTACAGCAACACTGCCAACGTCACCACGCCCGGCGCCGGCAGCGTGATCCTGGGGCTGAACCCAACGCTGAACAACGTGGCGGTCGGCCAGACCTTCACGCTTACGCTCCAGGTCCAGGCCGGCAGCCAGCTGGTCGATGGCGCGGCCGCCTACGTGAACTTCGATCCAGCCGTGCTGCAGGTGGTGAGCATCACCAATGGCACATCCCTGCCGGTGGAACTGCAGAAGCAATTCAGCAACGCAGCCGGCACCCTGGACTACTCGGCCGGGGCACTCTCGGCCTTCCCTTCGGGCACCTTCACGCTGGCCACGATCACGTTCCGCGCCACGGCCGCTTCAGCCGCCACGGCGCTGACGTTCGCGACCCAGGCCCCGCGCCACAGCGACGTGACCTACGCCGGGGCATCGGTGCTGAACGTGCGCCAGTCGGCGAGCGTGACCGTGACCGCCGGCGGGACCGTGGTGGCGACGGTGAGCTTGCAGGGCCACGGCACGGCCCCGCAGGCCGCCTGGAGTGTGCCGCTGACGGCGACGCTGACGCTCCAGGGCGCCCAGACGCCGGCCTACACGCTGGCGGTGACGACCGATGCGTCTGGCGTGTTCACGGCTACGGCGATCACGCCCGGGACCTACACCTTGCGGGTCAAGCACGCACATACGCTCCAGGCGGTCCAGACCGTGACGGTGACGGCCGGGACGACTGCAGTGGCGGTGGGGGTGCTGCGCGAGGGCGACGCCAACGGCGACAATGCCGTGACCCTGGTGGACTTCTCGATCCTGGCCAGCACGTATGGACGTAGCGTCGGAAGCTCTGGGTATGACCCGCGCGCGGACTTCAACGGCGACAGTGCCGTGACGCTCCTGGACTTCTCGCTGCTGGCCAGCAACTACGGCCAGCTCGGCGGGCAGGCGTTCAGCGTGAATGAAGCGCCGCGTGCGCTGGGGGCCGGAACGGTGAACGTGCGGCTGGAGCCGGGGAGCCGGATCGTCCAGTCCGGCGACGTCGTCACCCTGACGGTCTGGGTTGACGCGGGCACGCAGGCGGTGGACGGGGCGCAGGCCAGCCTGAACTTTGACCCGGCTCAGCTGCAGGTGACGTCCATGACCGGCAACAGCGGGCCGCTACCGCTGGTGCTGCAGAACGCCTACGACAACACGGCCGGCAGCGTGGACTATGCGGCCGGGACGTTGGGGACGCAACCAGCCGGCAGCTTCGTGCTGGTGGAGATTGTGTTCCAGGTCGTGGGCACGAGCGGCGACGCGGTGGTGAGCTTCCACCACGGCTTGCCGCGCGACACTGACGTGACCCAGGGCGGCACGTCGGTGCTGGGTACGGCTGACGCGGCCCACTGGTCGCTGAGCGGCGACGGATCCGAACACGTCTATCTGCCCTCCCTCAGTCGACCGTGATCGGCCTCGTCTCAGACCACCCAACAGGCGTCCTCGATAGGGCGTCTGTTGGGTGGTCACGTAGACAGTGGGGCGAGGCGGTCACCGCAACAAGGTCAAGGCGGGGGCATCTTCTTCGACCGCTGGTGCCCGCAGAGGTGCAGGGCGATTGGCCATGGGCATCGGGGTGTTGACGATTCGGATAGCACTGGAGCGGAGCGAGAAGGACTCTGCGACCGGGCTAGACGGAAGGGCAGGCCCACCGACTGCGGCGCATCCAGCGTTGTTCGGCCACGGACACGACAGGCCATCGACCTGCCGAATCTCGTGCTTCGAAGCTCGGGGTCGACTCGAACGTCCGCGGAGTATGACGTCACCCCTCAAAGCAATGGCTTGTTGGAAGCGCGACCCCGCCAGGATCTTCCGTCAGGCCGGTATGGCTTCATTCCAGACGATCCCTTTGGCAATCCCTATGGCCTGTCAACCTCGAGTCTTGATGTGAACTGAACGATGCCCGCAGCTTGTAAACTCGTCGCGCCGCTCGCGTGCGACTCGCGCTTGGGAAAGCCACGCGACTGGCGGGCTCGTCAACCCTCCGGCCATTTGGCCAGTTGAAAGAGCTGGGCCGGGACGTTCTCATTCGCCCAGATACCGACGCCCCTTGGCGGCATACCGTCGCGCATTCGGGTCCGTCGGATACCGCTCGGCGAACGCGACGGCTTCCCGCCACAACGGTTCCGCTTCGCCGCGGCGACCCTGTGCGTCCACGACCTCTCCCTGGGTCAGGAGGCTGTTAGCCAATTCGACCTTATCGCCCAGCCCGCGCAGCAGCGCCACGGCTTCGATCAACAGAACCTCGGCCTCTATCAGCCGCCCCTGCTGCTGATAGACATTGGCCAGGTCGTTGGCTGTGCGGGCCACCAACATCCAGTAACCCTGGCGTCGCAGTTGCTCGACGGCGATGGCTTTGAAGGCGGTCTCGGCTTCCGACCATCGCTCCAGGCTGAACAACAACGCGCCCTGGCCCAACCCGATCATTGTTCGGTCATAGAGGGCTTCCGGCAAAGCAGACAGTCCGGCACGAGCGCGATCCAGATACGGCAGGGCATCGGCGGGTCGACCCGCTTCCCAAAGAAGTTGAGTCAATGCGGTGTAGATCCGACTGGCCTCGAGCGGATAACGCGTGGCGTCCAAGACCGCCACAGCCTCGAGCAAGCGAGCTTCGCCTTCGGTCGGTCGTCCCAGCCGTCCCGCCAGAATGCCCAAGGTGCTTAGGACTGTGGCGCGCACGCGATCCAGACCCGCGGTGTCCGCCTGGGTCGCCAGATCGGCGAGTGCCAACTGGCCCATGCGCTCCGCGTCGTCGTCCTGGCCCAGCAATCGCAAACACTCACACAGGTTGGCATGGCTGCGGGCGATCAGTTCGCCCTCGCCGGTCTGCACGGCCAGCCGTTCGGCGGATCGTAGGATGTCCAACGCAACCTGCGGCTGATGATCTACCAGGCGGCATTGCCCGATCTGCTGGAGCAGGCGACAGCGTACGGCCGGTTCGTCCGTCAGACCATCCGCCAGGCGCTGCAACAGCGCGCCCCATTCGCGCCAGGCGCCCCGACGCTGCGCGCGGTCAAACAGATCAATGGCCAGCTGAGCGCCGGCCACGCGAGCGGTGCGTTCCAGGCTGGCGTAGTGGATCGCCTGAAGGACGTTTCGCCAGTCCGCGTCGGAGACCTTGGCAAGGTCAGGCGCGGTCAGCAGCGACCGGCGCCAATAAGCGATATTGGCCCGAATGCTCTGGCGAAAAGCGTCGGCGCGCTGAGCGGTTGTGGCGAACATCATGAGTCAGTATACGTCCGGCTCGGACTCTCCATGGCGTTGTCCGACGTCAACCGTGGATGTCCCCAAGGACGTCCTGGACGATGGCATCGCCAGGCGATCGGATGGGTGCGCAGGCAACCGAAGGCGGCGGCCGTCGTCAGGACCCGTGTGGCGAGGCGCCAGCGTAACGCCGCCCGGGATCAACATCACTAGCCGCCTAAACAGCGGCTCACCATTGAGCTTTCGGATCGCGCCGATCGACAGTGGCGAGACCTCAGGCGCCCGATTCGTGTCGTGGCGATCGAGGTCCCAAGGGCCAACCTCCGGATTCGCAGCCATCCAGGAAGGTCAATGCCGCAGCACCCTCTTTCGCTCCACGGTAGGCCACAGCCGCTTATGGGTTCAAGCGGCGGATCCCCTCAATCGGGCCGGAAAATGCCACGCTCATCCGGCGCCTCACGCGCTCGTGCGCTCCGCTTGGACAGCATGAACGGCCCGGTCGTCGGCGTGCCCGGCAACGACCCCGGTGCGGTGTGCTGGTTGGCCGGTCGCCGGGACTCAGCGCCAGCCTTTCGTTCTCGCCTAAGCTGGCGGTACTCACGTGGACCAACCGACACCGCGTCTACCGTTCCGCCTATGCTGACGATCCCCGCAATCTTGGGTCGACGCCGTTGCCTTGAGCGCGACGGGCCGATTGGTCGAACGCGGCGACAAAAGGCGCGACGCGCAGAGGACGCGGCCTCAAGGAGAAGAGGGAGCTCTCCCGCACAGTTAATGGAATCGTCCTCTAGAGGGCGTCGCCCGGATTGTTTACGCTTTCAGTCGGACGATCAATCTACGGCCTTATCAACAATCCTCAGGAGGTTCTGGTTTATGCCTACGCTGACTTCAGGGTGGATGCGCGTAGTTCTGGCGGGAGCGCTGGTGTCGACTCTGGCATGGTACTTTGTCGAGCAGCCGGCATCGCCTCCGGCACCGGGTGCCGCATGGGCCTTGCAGCGGCCCGCCTTCGTGAACGCCCAGGAAGGAACGACGGCGGTTCAAGTGGCCGCGATCCTGGACCAGGAAGCCGGCATTGCCGCGTACTATCACGCTCCCAGCGGGATCTCGTTGAGCCAGGTGCGCAGTCAGTTCCGGACGATCGAAACGGACGCGCCGACGTATCTCTTGGGCTCGGTCGCCGTGCCGAATTACGCCGAGAACTTCGACGTGCACGTCTATGTCGATGTCAATGGTTGGATCCTGGCCTACTATCTCAAGGTAGATCCCGCTGCCAAGATCGCGGACGTCCGGGCCCAATCCACCGCCTCCACCAAACTACAAACGGTCGCCTCGATCGTGGCCGGCGCGGCCGGCGCACCGTTTTCGGACGTCACCTACTACGACTTTCGCTATCCAAACGCCACGCATCTGCTCCTCGTGGGTGAGAACCCGAGCAGCGGGAATGATTTCACCATTAACGTTCCGTCGAGCTATGGTTACTTCGAACGCAGCTGGTCCATCCTGAATATCACGTGCTGTAACTGGTCCTTCAAACTGGATGGCATGAACCAGCCGGAGACGTATGGCGCCGACAGTGTGTATTACGGCACCATCGCAGCCCCGCAGTTCTTGCCGGATACCACGCATACGATTGTGGTGGACGACTACGGCGTATTGGCCCTTCTCTATCGGGTGCCCTGATGAAGCATCGATCGGTCATTGCCCTCGCGTTGCTCCTGGCGGCCCTTTGGATCGTGCGGCCCGTCCAGGGGCAGGGCGGTACGATCATTCTGAACAACGCTGACCAGTCGACCACTCTGGGGATGACTGGAGATGGCTCCCTATTGACGGCGATCCAGGCCGCGGTGGTTCACCCCGTAGTCGTCGCGGCGAATGAGATGGTGTTCTTCGTGATCCTGCCGCCCCCGCCAGACCTGCAAACGGGACTAGCCGGCCTCACCCCACGGATGGTGGTCGCCTATGCGAATGAATGGCAAACCCATGCGTTGGCCTATCCGGTTTCGTTCATGAACGACACGGCGCCGCCCGTCATCGGCGCGTCGGCAGCAACGGCGAATGGCCTGTTCTCGGCCCGAGTATCCTGGACGACGGATGAGTTTTCGACCAGTCTGCTTGAGGTGGGGACGCAGCCTGGCAGCTATCCGGTCACGCTCGCGGATCCCTTCTTTAGCAAGAACCATGAGATCGTGGTGACCGCCCTGACGCCCGGCGTACGCTACTATTACCGGTTGTCCGGCGTCGATCGAAGCGGCAATCTCGTTCAGTCCTCAGAGGTCAGCTTCGTTTTTCAGTCGCAAGTTAAGGTGTTCTTGCCGCTGCTGCGCCGATAGAAAAGATGGCCAAGTTCCGTCCGAGTCGATCTCGCCCCATCCGCCGCAGCGAGCCCGGGCGTGGTCCGGCCCGGCGTGCCCGGAAAGCGACCGATTCGGAAGCGCGCCCGACCCCGTGCGAAACGTTTGTGCGGGGTCGGGCGCAGGCGGTCGAACGGGCGGCGCCTGCAGACGGGGAGCCTGTTCTCCGGATCGCGAACCCGTCGACCACCTACCTCCTTCGCCGCAACCGCTCTGGTGGATTCTGGAAGCGACCAGGTCCGGCATTCTCACTGCTCAGCCGATCACCCGTTCGGTGTTTGGGCGCGGGCCTGGTCAAAGCAGGAGCTGTCTCGATCTCCGCGGGCTCGAGGCCGTCGCCATCTAATCCAGGCGATCCATCACGCGGGTGGAGCGCAGGGTCCACCCGGGCTTTGGAACGCTCAGGGGTGGTACACACACGGAAGATAAAGCGCCGCGCTGGCGACGAAGTCGGTGACGCGCACATCGATCGACCAGCGCCGTTGTCCATCTACCCCAATCCGCTGCAGGCAGTAGTTGCCCGAATCGCCGCGGGTATTCTGCCAGACCACAACTGGTCCGCTGTCGCCGCCGTATCCACGTGGAGCGGAGCAGCCAGCTAGGCGGCGGCCGGGTCGGTGACGCGCACGTCGGTCGGTTAGAAGCGCTGGCTGGACTGCTGCAGACTCGGGCTGAACAGCGCCGGCGCGCCCGTGCGGGAGTCCGGCCAGAGCAGGATGACGCGGTTATCCAACAAGCTGTCGATCCGGCCGTGCCACCCAGACGTGATCGGCCCAAGCGAGGTTGTACGTGACGCCACCGACACCCGCTCGATCTGGCCGGCACAAGTTGTCGCGAACCTCGAGAAGCCACACTGCTCGAATGTATGCAGGCTCGTGAGCGTCACGGGCGCGTTCCACATCGTCGTCCCGCCCCTGTCGAGCCGCTGCCTCGTCGCGTTGTTCACCGCAACACGAGCGTGCCATCGCCGAGTTTGGCAATCTGCGGGCCTTTTGGGATTGGCTGTCGGAGCCAGGATGGACTTGCATGTCCGAGGCCCAGCGACGTTGACCATCCGGACCGACCCGCGATGTTCATGACCCCATTCTTTCAGGTGGCCACGTGCGGGCGGGAACGGGTTGAGGAGTGCCGGGCCACGGGCGAGGCCGACTGATCCGACCCGGCCCACGACCTCGCCAACCGCTCGGGTTACGTGTGTGCTCCGGGGTGCGATGGTGTGCGCCCGGATCCGACCCCGGATCGCTGTCGGCCCCTTCACGCATGGCTTCGAGGAGTGCGCCCATTGTCGACTGAGGGGAGGCTCCTCTACCGCCGAGGGCATCGTTTCTGGTACCGTGTCGCGGGGCGAGCGCCGCGCCGGATGATCGTCCGCTGCAGGCATTTGATGGACCTGCGTGCGAGTCGCCCTTTCGCTGCAAAGAAAGGTCTTATGAACACCCCTGCGACGTCTCCTTCGGCAGGCTCGGGTCGCCCCGGCCGCCGTCTGGCGCTGGCATCTGGCCTGCTGCTCTCGCTCGTGCTGACAACCACGCCCCCGACTCGGGCGGAGTCCGTGCTCTTTGTGGCCCAGACCGGGACGATCTACAACGACTGTTTGTCAGCGGCCCAGCCCTGCCCGACGATCAACGCCGCCATCAACCGGGCCGGTGACGGTGACACGATCCTGATCGCGGGCGGTACGTATACGAGCACGACGGCTGAGGTCGTGCGCTTGCAGAAGTCGTTGACTCTGTCCGGCGGCTGGGATCCGGCCTTCACGGTTCAGGATCGCGAAACCGTTCTGGATGGCGAGGGCGCGCGCCGGGTGGTCAGCATCTGGTTCGTCTCGCCGACGCTGGACCATCTGACCATCGCGCGTGGCGCGGACACGGAAGGCGCCGGGATTTATGTCCCCGGAGGCTCGGTGCGCGTGGTGGCGAGCGTGGTGCGCGACAACGTGGCGAGCGGGGACGGGGGCGGGCTGTGCACCGGCGGATGGAACGTCGTGATCGACATCGAGCGCTCCGCGTTTGTGCATAACACGGCCGCGCGTGCCGGCGCCATCGGGGCCTGTTACGCCACGGACTTTCCAGGCCGGCTGGTGGCGGTCAACAGCACGTTTAGCGGCAACACCGCCCAGGATGGCGGGGGGATCTCGATGGATGGCTGGTACGGCGATGGCACGATCGAGCTCTACAACAGCAGCGTCGTCAGCAACACGGCGTCGGTGTCGGCGGGCGGGATCGGCGTCGCCCAGGCGGTGACGGTCACCAACTCACTCATCGTCGAGAACGTCGCGGCCGGCACGCTGTCGGATTGCAGTGGGTCGCTGATCAGTCTGGGCTATAACCTGTTCAGCTCGACGGCCGGGTGCACGGTGGCGTTGACCACGGGTGATGCCGTGGTCCTGCATCCAGGCGTCTTGCAGTTGTCGCTGCCGGAAGGCGTACATCCCTTGGGTTTGACCAGCCCGGCCGTCAACGGCGGCCATCCAGGCGGCTGCCGCGGGCCAGACGGCCAGGCGCTGACCACCGACCAGCGCGGTCGGCCGCGCGCCGCCGCATCCACCGTGGGCGGGGTGGCGCGCTGTGACATTGGCGCCTATGAACTCCAGCCCGTGGTCCTCGACGCGGTGGCGCTGACCGTAGGGATGCCGGCCGTCGCCGGCCAACCCGGGAGCGCCCGCGCACAGGTGACGCCGATCTCGGTGACCGATCCGGTGACGTATACCTGGCAGTTCGCGGATCGCAGCCCGCTGACGCGGGCGAACGGGATCAGCGATACGCTGCTGCTCGACTGGCCTGAGGCGGGCACCTATGCGCTGACGGTCACGGCCACCAGCGCACAAGGTTCCTCGGTCATGGCGCATCAAGACGTGGTCGTTCAGCCGCGCGCGATCCTCCCGGTGGCGCCGCGCGCGCTACACGCGAGCGCCCATCTGGCCGACGTGTTAGCCCTTCACGGCCCGGTACAGAATCCCTGGTCGGTGTCCATCAGCCAAGATAACGGGTTGACCTGGACGCCATTGCCCCTGCCGGCCGGGGCGCGGCCGGACGATCTCGGCCTGATCCGCCGGTACGAGACGAACCCGCCGGTGCGGGTGCTCAGCGCCGACTGGTCACAAGGCACGCTGTACCGCACGGGCAACTACGGCGCCAGCTGGGCAGCCTATTCGTTTGCCCTTCTGAGCGGATGCGTGCAGCCGTACGATCTGTTCGTGTTTGACTCGGCGGGGGCTCATCAGATCGTCTACGCCATGAGCACCTGTCTCGTCCGCGTCGAGTGCCCGGCCGGTGGCGCCTGCGTGGCCCATTTGCGCCGCCAGCTCTTCGAGAGCGCGGACGCCGGCGTCAGTTGGTCCGTGTTCGACGGACCCTTTGACGTCACCGAACCGGCCGGCGCTCATCAGGGCGCGAGCCGCCTGCGCGTGGCGCCGTCCTCGGGCATCGTGTATTGGGCGCCAGGCACGACTTGGCGGATGAACGTGGCCGGTGTGTGGAGCGACGTGGCCGGGGCGCCCTTCACAGGCGATGAGGACAGCGAGCTCCAGGTGGATGCCGGCCTGCCCGATCGCGTGTTCCGGCTGGCCGGAGGCGAGGTGCGCGTGACGACCAACGCCGGCGCGGCCTGGTCTGCTTTTGCGGCGCCGCTCTGCCCGGCCGGCGATGATCGTGAGCTGGTGGCAAGCGCGACCCAAATCGGCGTGTTGGCTTTTCGCTGTGGCCCAGTCGTTTGGACCAGCACCAATGCCGGCCAATCGTGGACGCTCACCGTGACGCTGCCGGCCGCTGAAACCGGGCAGGTGTTCGGTCTTGGGCACCGCCTGGTTTCCGATCCGGCCGTGATCGGGCGGCTCTGGATTCTCGGCGATCAACACCTCTGGGCCCTGACGGAAGGAGCGGCCAGCGCGCGCAGCGTGGCGGCGGTGGCGTTGCCGGCGAACCAGGTATGGTTGCCGACGCTGTTGTCGGCGGCGAGCCCGCGTTGACGTCGCGATCCACGGCGCAGAGGCATGGCTCAGAGGAGTTGGTGGAAGCGGGATTGATCCGAACGTCACGACCAGTCCGACGCGCACGACGATCCGTGCGCGTCGGTCGGATTCTGGGCACATTACTGATGGCGTTGGGTCCGGTCTCGCTTGCGCCGGTGCGGGGCGACTCTGGGCCGGTCTCGGTGCCGCTACCGTTCCTCGCGCACGGATATCCCATCCTGTATCCGTTTCAGGTGACAGGACCCGGCTTCGACGATCGTCAGCCGCGGCTCTCGCCCGACGGACACGCGATCGTGTTCCTCAGCGACCGCGCCGGCGGGACTGACGTGTTCAGGATCGAGGCCGCGGGTGGGGCGCCGACTCGCCTGACGGAATCGCCCGGGGTGCCCGAGGACACGCCGGTCTGGTCGCCGGACGGGGCGAGCGTGGCCTTCGCGGCGCCGACCGCGGCGGGCGACTCGGCGCTCTGGCATCTGCCAATCACGGGGGGAGGCGACGCGACCGTCGCGCTGGATGGGGTCGGTTCGGATGAGGTCCACCCGTGGTTCAGCGCGGACGGGTCCGAGCTGTATTTCAGCAGCGATCGCGCCGGCAACTGGGACCTGTACCGCGCGGCCCCCGGCAGCCCGCCCGCCGCCTGGACGCGCCTGACGAATGATCCGACGGCCGACCGCTTTCCCGTGCTCAGCCCAGATGGAGCGGTCCTGGTCTTTCGCTCGGAGCGCAGCGGGAACAGCGAGATCTACGCGCTGACGCTTGCTAACCAAAGATTGCAGCGGATTACGGCCGACTCCGCCTTTGACTCCTACGGCAGCGCGCTCGCGGATGGCAGCGGCTATCTTTTCGACTCGGACCGGGCAGGGGGCACGAGCGCCTACGGCGTGAACGCCGCCGGGACGGGCTTGCGCGCGTTCACCCTCGCGCCGGGGTGGAGCGGGCTGCAGGCCTCGGCCTCGGTCGACGGCCGCTGGCGCGTCAGCGTGCGCCGCTCGCCGTTGGGGGACGGCACGCTCTGGCTCGAGCCGTTCGCGTCGCCGCTGGTCCAGGTCGGCCAGGCCGGAGCCGACGCCGCCGGTCTGGCCACGGTGACGGACCCAGTCGCCGCGACCCTGACCTGTGATTGGACGGCCGGGGTCCTGGCGCATGGCTGGGCGCGGGCCTGGGTACGCACCCGCGATCCGCGCTACATCGCCTGGTTGAGTGCCTGGGTCGACGGCTGTTTGCCGACGGCCGCGACGACGTCGGTCAACGACGGCCTGCTGGCCTACGCGGCCCTGGTCGCCGACCAAGCCGCCCCGCGTCCGGGACGTCGGGCATACGCGCAGGCGGTGGCCGAGTGGCTCCTGACCACGGCCCGGCGTACGCCGGCGGGCGCGCTCTCGCACACCAACGACGGCGCCGGCGTGTGGTGCGACACCCTGATCTCGATCACGCCCTTCCTCACGGAACTCAGCGCCGTGACCGGCGACCCGCGCTACCGCGACGAGGCCGCCCGCCAGGTGCTGCTGCACGCCGACGTCTTGCAGGATCCGGCCACGGGTCTGTTCCACCATGCCTGGGACGCGAACGCCGGACGGTTCCTGAGCGCCGCGGCCTGGGGTCGCGGCAATGGCTGGGCGCTGGTCGGAACGGCGGCGGCGCTGGCGGCCCTGCCGCCCGATCATGCGCTGCGGCCGGCGTTGTTGAACGTCTTTCAGCGTCAAGCGGCGGCGTTGGTGCCGTTGCAGCGGCCGTCGGGGTTATGGCCGGCCGTTGTGACGTACCCGGACCATTACGAAGAGTCGTCGGGCACGGCGCTGATCGCTCGAGGCCTGGTCGCCGGCCTCGACGCCGGCTGGCTCACCGGCGCGCCGATGGTCGATGCCGTCCGTTCAGCGCGGCTCGGGCTGTGGGGACGCGTGGACGCGACCGGGCGCGTCGACGATGTCATGATCGAGACCGGCCCCAACCCCGACGATGCGATCTATAACAGCC
The DNA here is from genome assembly GCA_964480865.1 of uncultured Anaerolineales bacterium. Taxonomy (GTDB): domain Bacteria; phylum Chloroflexota; class Anaerolineae; order Anaerolineales; family UBA6663; genus UBA6663. The sequence continues at coordinate 26,559 of CAYZRP010000045.1, forward strand.
TGCCCCACCATGCGCTGCAACTGTATGGCCAGGGGCTGATGCTGCTGGCCACCGCGCCCTGACCGTCACAACCGGGGCCGCGCCACGCGATCGGACGCTGTCCATCGGGGCGCCGTGTTCGCTAGAGGCCCCCATCTCAGCCGTCGCGGCCATCCCGCCGATGGACGGCCGTCGCTAGAGGCGCCGTATGTCCTGGATGCGCCGCGTCTTTGCGATGCGCCGAGTTGACGCGAAGCGCTGCATCTCCGTGATACCCGCACACAGGCGATGCACGGCACCCACAGGATGCGCCGCACCCACAAGGTGCGCGCTGGCCCACCAGCGGCCTGAAGCGAGGCGAAGCAGCCGTCGTATAATGTCGCCCCAGGGCGGCCGGGTCGGGCCGTTGGAGAGCTGCCATGATTGGACGCACGTTCGGGCGTTATCACATCCTCGAGCAACTGGGATCGGGTGGGATGGCCGAGGTCTACCGCGCCCGCGATCTGCGGCTCGAGCGCGACGTTGCGTTCAAGATCATCCGCCTGGACCGAATGCAAGATCCGGACTTCGTGCGCCGCTTCCAGCGTGAGGCGCGCGCGCTGGGACAGCTTGTCCATCCCCACATCGTGCGCGTGGTTGACTACGGCGACGAAGACGGCGTGCCCTATCTCGTGATGGACTATCTGCCCGGCGGCACCCTCAAGCATCGCCTGGGCCGGATGTACACGCCGCCCGACGCCGCGCGGCTGCTGGCGCCGATCGCGCGCGCCCTCGCGTATGCCCACTCGCGCGGCATCGTCCATCGCGACGTCAAGCCCGCCAATATCCTCCTGACGGCCAGCGACCATCCGATGCTCACCGACTTTGGCATCGCCAAGATCGTGCAGGACACGGCCACCACGACCTCGCTGACGGCCGAGGGCATGGGCGTCGGGACGCCCGAGTACACGGCGCCCGAACAGTGGACCGGCGGCGCCGAACCGCGCAGCGACGAATACGCGCTGGGCGTGGTGTTCTACGAACTGGTCACCGGGCGGCGCCCTTACACGGCCGACACACCCGCCGGCGTGCTGCTCAAGCAGGCCACCGAGCCGCTGCCGCGCCCGCGCGCCCTCGTGCCGTCTTTGCCCGACTCCGACGAGCAGGTCCTGCTCAAGGCCCTGGCCCGCGACGCGGCGGATCGCTACCCGACGCTCGACGCCTTCGCCGAGGAGCTGGAGCGGATCAGCCTGCGGCCGGCCGTGATCGAGGGCCGCCAGGGGCCGACGCTGCTGCACGCGCCGCCGGTTCGTCCGCGGCGCTGGCCGCGCCTGGCCCTGGCCGGGGCGGGCGTCCTGCTGCTGGGCGCGCTGACGTTTGGGTTGTGGTCGTGGCAGATCTCCCAACAAGAGACTGCAGCGGCCACGGCGACTGGCTCGGCCGCCCAGACCGAGGCCGCCGCCGGCGCTGCGGAGACGGCCCGCGTCGCCACCGCCCGGGTGGCGGCCGCTCAGGCGACGCGCGCCGTGGCGGCGGAGACGGCTACCGGGGTGGCGCAGGCGACAGCGGCTCGCGACGCCCAGCTCGCCGCCGCGGGCACGGGGCAGGCCGCGACCGCCGACGCGCAATCCGCAGAAACAACCACCGCCGTCGCCGGGGCTACGGCCGAGCGCGCCGCGAGCGCCACGGCCGCGGCCGACGCCACCCGCGCGGTGCTGAGTCAGATCCAGCCGCCGTGCGGTGAGGCGCTCAGTGTGGCGCGCATCTGGCAGGGAGCGCTCGAGCAGAGCTGTGCGGTCGAGCCGCGTGGGGCCGGGACGCTGGCGCTCGAGCTGAGCGCCGCCGATTGGTCGATCGTCGAGGTCTACTCGGCGCTGCTGCCGGTCGAGCCCAACCGGACGTACGAGGTGTCGTACTGGCTGCGCACCGAGATCGAGATCAACGGCGCGGAACTATATGGTCGCGTCCTGGCCGCGCAGTTCTCGGCGCAGGCCCAGGAGGGCCAGGCGATCACCGAGAACCGTCTCGACAACGGCTTTGGCACGGGCCGCAGCGTCGGCGGCAGTAGCGCGTGGAGTGTCCAGAGTTACACGTTCACGACTCTGCCTGACGCGGCTTTCGTGCGCCTGCGCGGCGTGCTGGGCGGTCCGACCGGGACGGCCCGCGGCCGGATGTGGCTCGCGCAGGTTCGGCTCAGTCCGCGCTGATCGGGTGCGGCCGCGTCAGGTAGGGCGCTGGACGAAGCGCAGGCCGCGGTTGCGGATGCGCTCGACGTAGTCGTGGCTGGCGTCGAGCGTGGCCAAACGATCGCGCAGGCGCGCGACCTGGCTGTCGAGCATGGCGGGCGTGATGCCGTCGCGGGTCGCCTCCGGCCAGACCACCTCGATCAGGTCATCGAGTGCCACGATCTCGCCGCGCGCCGCGACCAGGGCGCTGAGCAGCCGGTAGGGCAGGCGCGCCAGAGGGGGATCCAGCCGGCGCAGCCCGATGAACACATCCTCGGTGCGCGCGTCGAGCGTCAGGCCGCGCCGGACCTGGGTGGGAACGGTCTCCTCGACTGTCGCGGCCGAGTCCACGAAGTGAAGCACCAACAAGCGGCTGACGACGATCTCGTCGCCGTCCTTGAGCATCTGACGCGCCGCATACTGCAGCCGCTGGCCGTTGACGAAGGTGCCATTGACGCTGCCGCAGTCCGCGATCCAGCAGCGCTCGGCTTCCCACACGATCTCGGTATGCTGGCGCGAGATGCGCGGATCGTCCAGACACAGGTCGTTGCTGGCCGCGCGTCCGATGACGAAACGCGAGCCGGTCAGATCGATGACCTCGCCGGGCAGGGGGCTGGAGAGATCGCGCACCAATACGATGCGCAGCTGGGCATGGACCATGATTGCCTCTACCTCACACGACCGTGCCAAACGCGGCGAGTATACCCAGTTTTTGGAATCGCTCTTCGCGCGACGGGCAGGACGCGTCGATCGCGAGTCTCATGCGGAGGGATGACAGATAACGCGCCCGCCCTGACAAGTACCTGACTCGTCTTGCCCGTATCGTCAGTCCATCACGGGCGAACGGCCGGCGCGCACGACCTGGGCCGGCCTCCTCACGAAAGACGAGGTGGACGATGGACGCGAAGTCGGTGGTTCGGTCCCTGCGGGCGCGGCGCGATCTCGAGCGTCTGGGTGAGACGCCGCTGGCCGATCTGACGATCGTGGCGACCCGCCAGCGGTTGCGGCGTCACCCGGCCACGTCGGCCGGGCGCGGCCTGGCGCTGCGCCAGGTGCTGCTGGCGGCCATCGACGCGCTCAAGCCCGCGACCACCGAGCCCGACCCGACGGCGCCTGCCTGGTATGCCTATCTGATCGTCACCCGCCAATACGTCGCCGGTGAGCCGGTCGAGATCGTGCGACAGGCGCTCAGCGACTCGCCCGACGGTCTTCCACTGCGCACCTATCACCGCTACCGCGGACGCGCCCTCGACGAGCTCGGCCACATCCTGATGGAATGGGAGCTGGAGGCCTCCTCAGGCGCCGGCTTCGTCTCGGATCATCCCGCCCGCTGAGATCGATCGTTCTTCGCTTCTGTGCCAGTTCGGCTGCGGCGTCTCCTCGGCGCCTCTGGATGGTCTCCCCCCTTTGGGTTCGCTGCCTCTCTGCACTGAGTCCGATCGTTAGTCATCGGCCCGGCGGTGTCTGCCCGCTCTGCGGTCGGTCACCGTCCGGTGCGGGATCCTTCGCCAGTGGGCGCGAGCCGTTTCCGATGCGCGCCGACGAAAGCCGGGCAGGCCCGGAGGAAACACGCCAGACCCCGCGGCCGGCGTCGATCGGGATCGACGCCGGCCGCGGGGTCTGGCGTGTCGGACAGCGGAAGGGAGGGCGGGCCTCGAGGCCCGCCCTCCCTTCGATTAATCAGCGGACCCAGTACGACACCGAGGTCGTCGTCTTGGAATAGGCCTTGTAGGTCTGGGTCGAGACGTTGGTGCAGCTCGAACTGGTGAACAGGCTGCCGCCCTGGTTGGCGCCGGTCACGGTCAGGCGCCACTGATTGTTGACCGTGCTGACCGAGGCGACGACGCCGACGTGGCCGTAGGTCTGATTGATGCCGGTGCCGAACGCGGGCTGGAAGATGATCACGGCGCCGACCACCGGGGCGCTGACCTGGCGGAAGCCGCGCGCCCTCAGGTATGGGCCCATATCCTTGGCGCCGCCGCTGCCGCCGATGGCGCCGCTCAACCCGAAACGGTTCTTGATGTAGGTCACGCACTGGCAGGTCGTGGCCCGGGTGGTGGCCGCATAGGTCACCTGTGGCGGAATGGCCGTGAGGGCGAGCAACACCACCAGGGCCAACGTGCGAAGGGAATGCCGAATGTTCATGATGCGAGCCTCCGAGTGAAAGTCGGGACCACCAGAGGGTGGTCTCGGTGAGTGCCGTGAAATGCCGCGGGACCGGACTGCTATCCCGGTGTAGCCAGAGGTTGGGCCTGATGCGTTCGGGTCGTTCGAACGCCAGATCTCTGACTGAAGGTCTCCTCTGCTGTCGCCTCGCTCGTCGGATGCGGGCTGGATGTGAGGCCGATGTCCAGCCGCTTGGATGGATCCAGATTACGGTCTGCGGCCAACAGGTTCTCAGCGACGGGGCGCGTCAATCTGTCAGGGGTGAGCGCGAATCTGACGACAGCCGGGGCCAGCCGGTCAGGCGGCCCGGATGGCAGCGTTGCCGACGAAGGCCCGTCGGGGCTGCCTCATCGCTGCGGCTCGTGAGCCGCGGCAGCGTTGGTTAGGTCCGGGTTGGCCTCAAACGCTACGCGTGCGGGTGCAGCCCCGGAAAGTGCTGGGTGGGAACCCATCGGCGGGGTGACAGACTTCGGCGCCCCGGCCGGGCGCGATGCGGCTGTTGTCGAGTGTTGGGTTCGTTCGGACGGCGCTTGAGGAGGGCCGTCGTCTGGCAGACAAGTGGCACATCGACGGCACTGCTCTGGCATCCGCCGCCCAGGTGCGCGCCTATGCTGGGACCAGAACCCCTCATCGAAAGGTGGGCGGGGGATCAACCGGCCGGCCGGCCATCGCTCTGCAGTTGCTTCGGCATGGGACCCGATACGCGACGCGCGTTCGGGGACTGTCCGCAGCGCTGCCCACAGGAGGTGTGCGATGGCGGTCTGGCTGTTTCGATTGTTCGCGTTGGCGGCGTTGCTGATGGGCCTGGCGGGAACTCGGCCCACTCAACCGGTCCTGGCGGAATGCTCGCACGGCTCTGGCCCGATCTGCTCGGGCTGAGGGCCGACCGGCGGTGGGGGGGGGGGGGGGGCCGCCCCCCCCCCCCCCCGGGGGCGCCCGGGGGGGGGGGGGGGGGGGGGGGGGGCCAGG
>CAYZRP010000045.1:31886-44522 GCA_964480865.1 uncultured Anaerolineales bacterium
CCCCGGCGTTGGCGGGCGCGTCCGACCCCGCCCGCCACCTGTGTCTCCAAGCGTTCAGGGTGGGTCAGAGGGTGTCCTGCCCTGAATGCTTGCGCCCAGGCCGGGGAGGGGGGCGGGACCCCACCAAGGAAGGGGATTGCCCTCGGGAGTGCAGGGGTCTCTTCCATTAATATGTCTGTTGGGCACGCTCCATACGGTGATGGTTAATGCGCATAGCCATAGCGAGGGTCGTCTGGTGATTGGGGACGCGAAATCAAAAGCGGGAATGTGGGAGTATGGCTATACGCATTAAGTGGCCGCCGCCGCTGGAGCTACTCCGAGAGGTGCGAGAGCGGGTGGGGGCGAGGCGTCGGACCGGGCGCCACCGGCGCCCTGAGCCTCGCCAGGATTCGGTTAACGAACTCCTCGTCGCCTTCACGGCCCTGCACCAGCAGCTGTCCAGGCACGATCGTGCCATCGCCCCGGCTCGCGCGCAGGCCGGGATAGGCCGTGCGCAGCACGGCCACCCACCCTCGGGCGCGGGTCACGCGCTGGAAGAGGGTCAGCGTACGCGGATCTCCCATCCAGGCGTCCACGTTCGTTTCGGATCCCGGCAAGAGCACGAGATGGGGCGTCCGCCGCTGAAGCCCCTGCTCCAGCGACAACGTCCCGAGCACGTGCAGGCCTTCACGGCTCCGCACCCCGCGGACCGAGCGGGTTATCAGATCGACCTGACAGCCCTCGGCCCTGAGCCGGGTCAAACAGGCGACGACCGCTCCATCGTCGAAGTCGTTGGCGATCAGGATCTGGACCCGTGGATGCGCAAGCCGTCCGGACATGGCTGGGCTCCTGATGGGCGCTCGCGGCGTCCGCCTCATGTAAGTCGTCCGACGCAGAAACAACAATAGTCCACCGGGCGGTGGACCCTCACCCTATCACGGACCGGCCTACGCGGCTCGCATAATCTGTGCGAATGTGTGCGCCGGCGACGATCCCGCGCACACCGAACGCCTGAGTCGTGACATGGATCGTGGCGAGCCGCTCACGCCGCACACAATCGCATAGACCCACACGGTGGCGCAGGGTGTTTTCCCCTATGCTCTGCGCGCCAGAAGCACGTCTGCATTCATCATAGGGGTACGACTGATCGATGGAGGGTGTGATGTCCCAGATCTTGGTGATCGACGACGACGGATTCGCGCGCACCGGTCTCACGGTTCAATTGGGCGAACACGGCTACTCGGTCGTGTCCGCGGCGGACGCGGCCAGCGGGCTGGCGCTCGCGCGCGGCACGCTGGCGGCCGCGATCGTGGAGATGAGCGTGCCGGCCCATCCGCACGCCGGCCCGCGCGATCGACGGGTGAGCGCCTTTGAACTCATTCAGAGTCTGCGTCAGACTCAGCCGCATCTCGCCGTCCTGATCCTGACGCATGACGACCGCGGACTGGACGGTTTTCTCTCTCTTGTGCGCACCGGCGCGCGCGGTCTCGCCTACCTGCTCAAGGGCATCGGCATCGACACGCTGCTGCAGACCTTGCCGCGCATCCTCCTCGGGCAGACGGAGATCGACCCCGACGTGGCGATCGCCGGGCAGGACCTCGGCCAGGCCCTGATGACCGATCTGACCGATGAGGAGCGACCGTGGGTGGAGCGGGCGCTGGAAGGGACCGCCCAACTCACGCCCCAGGAGGCGCGAGCCGTCCACCTCATGGCGGCCTCCCACAATCTGGCCGGTTTGGCCCGCCGCCTCTCGATCGTGCGGGCCGACACGCTGGTGGGGCGGGTATACATCAAACTCGGCCTGGACGACATGCCGCATCAGGCCCCGCATCTGCGCCAGAACGCGATCCTGATCAAGGCCAGCCAGATCGATCATCTGCGCTCGCGAGGCCGAACCTCGCACCAGCCAGCCCTGCGCGCGTAACCGCATCGGGCATCGTTGCACACCCTCGGAGGACTATATGGGCCTCATGACACAGATGATCCTGGAGATCCCGGCGCCTGCTGCCGTGGTGGTCGAGCTCGCGCAGACCGCTCTTCAGGAACTGCCGGCCACGATTGAGCGCATCGACGCCGATCAGGGCCTGATCCTGGCCAAGCGCGGCCTGAGCCTGTCGACGTATGGACAGGTGTTGCGTGTGTGGATCGTGCCGGAGGAGACCGGCGGCGCGGGCGGCGTCCGCCTGACCCTGCAGAGCGAGCTCGTCGCCGGATTTCAGGTCATCGATTGGGGCAAGAACGACGCCAACCTGCGCGACTTTGCCCGGAACCTGACCGTGCTGCTCGAGGCGCGCGGATACGGCGCCGCCACGCTCGTGTCTGACTCGTCGGCGACCCCGCGGCCCGCCGACGCGCCCCCCGAGGCCGTGCCCCCGTCTGGGACCCCGACCCCGGTCGGGCCGAACCCGGAGGGGCCGCGGGCGTCTGATGCGTCTGGTGCCCTGGCCCCCGCGCCGGCCATCCCATCGGCGCCCGCGCAACCCGCCGACTTCTTCCGGCGTCCGCCGAAGGATCGCATGATCGCCGTGATCCTCGAGATCAGCTTCGGCCTGGGTGGGATCGCGGGCGTCGGCTGGATGTATGGCGGCAACATGAACACCGGCCTCGTGCTGCTCCTGGGCGTCCTGGCCTGGGATTGCCTCGTGGCGGCGATCGCGGCCTTCACCGGCGGTCTCAGCTGCCTGTGCACGGTGCCGATCAATCTCGGGGTCGCGGCCTTTTCGGCCGCGCGCTTGAATGCCTTCGCGCGGGCCCATCCCGAGACCTTCAGCGGTTGAGCGCCAGACACGCCGACCCGCTTGGACTCGGCTCTGATAAGGCGCCGCCCGCCGGGGTTACTCAATGCCTGTCGCCGCGTCGATCGCGTGATCGTGCGATCGCGTGATTGCGTGTCGAGGACGACGGACAGGGTGTGTCCACGTCGTCGACAACCGCCGTCCGTGAGGACGACGCGCACACCGCCCTTGCGCGCCAGTCCCGAAGTCCTGTGGCGTCAAACCGACCGTGCGCCTACAATGCGGGCGGGTTGCTCCAAACCCACCCGTTGGTCAGGCGTGTCGACGTCGCGTTTGCGTTCGGACCCGTGCGGGTGAGCGGCGTCGTCGCGGCCGAATAACGTTAAGCGTCGAGTCCCGTCCCGCGCCGGCGTGTGCGCCCGGCCGGGCCTGAGGTCAACGATGATGGTCTCCGGCCGCCCTCAGCCCCGCTCGCCCTGGATCGTGAGCCTTGGTCCGATCGTGGTCGGGCTGGCTCTTCTTCTGGCTGTACCGGCCGGGCCGGTCGTTCAGGCCCTGGACGCCGCGCCCAGCGAGCCGCCTCCGCTGGCACCGCTGCTGCTCCCAAGCCTGCTGCGCTACGACGACACCGGGTACCGCTCGCCCTTCGGCGTGTCAATCTTCGATCAGGTCAACGACGCAGCCGGTGTGCCGCAGATGCAGGCCGCCGGCGCCACGCGCGTCTTCACCAACATCCGCTGGGTGGATCTCGAACCGCAAGAGGGTCAGGCCTATGACTTCAGCGCGGCTGACGCCAAGACGTCGGCGGCCGGTCTCGAGCTCGTGGCCTTGATCGATCACAGCCCGGACTGGGCGCTGGTGGATCCGAGCAACCCGCGCGGCCCGCTCCGGGCGGACAAGATCCCGGCGTTCCTGCAGATGCTCGCGGCCCTGGCCGATCGCTATGACGGCCAGCACGGGCATCTGCGCATCAACGACTGGCTCTTCTTCGGCGAGCCCGATAACACCCGCCTCGGGTGGGGCGCGGCGCCCGAGGCGTACGCCGATCTGCTCGCGCTGGCATCGCCCGTGATCAAAGCCGCTAATCCACAGGCGCGCGTCCTGCCGGGCGCGATCGCGTACGAGAGCTTCACCGATGACGAGGTTCTGCAGCCCGGCGACTTCGCACGTGATTTTCTGCCCGCGGTCCTGGCGCGTCTGAACACCTATCCGGGCGGCGCGGCCACGATCATCGACGGCGTCGGGTTCAACGACTTTGGCCTGACGCCGCAGCGCTGGCCGACGCTGCGCGAGAAAGCCGAGGCGGTCCGCCAGATCCTGCGCGACGCCGGCGTCGGCGCCTTGCCGCTCATCGTCACCGAGCTGTCGCGGACCAGCAAGGGCGGCCAGACCGAGACCCGTCAGGCCCAGCTCTTGATCCAGGTCTATGCGCGCGGCCTGGCCAGCGGCCTGGAGCAACTGCACTGGTTCATGGTGTTCGACAACCTCAACGTGCCGCCGCAGCATCTGGATGCCAATGCCTACGGCCTGTTCCGCGGGACCGACCTGACTCAGCCCAAGCCCGCGTACACGGCCTATGGCGTCGTGGCGCACGCGTTGGCCGGCGCGCGCTACCGGAGCCCGGTCGACGCGCCCGAGGTCGAAGGCTATCTCTTCGCGCGCGGCCCGGAGCCCGTGATCGTGGCCTGGTCCGTGAGCGGCACGGGCGCGGCGTTGACCTGGCCGCAGATGTGCGTCCGCGCCGAAGACCGGAGCGGACTCGTCCGCGTGCTCCAGGACGGCGACCCGGCCGACGGTGACGGCGCGGGCAACGGCCAGGTGCAGATCATCCTCACGCCGGATGAACCCGTGATTCTCAGCGGTTGTCCGTGAGCGACGCCCACACGCCCCGAAAGCGAACCCGATGGAAGACCTGACTGGGATGCAGATCGGCCCGTACAAGATCCTGGAGCCGCTGGGGGAGGGCGGGATGGCGGCCGTGTAACGGGGCCTGCACACCGCCATGGACCGGCTGGTGGCGATCAAGATCCTGCCCAAGCACTTCGCCAGCGACCCGCATTTCGTCCTGCGCTTCCGCCGCGAGGCCAAGATCCTGTCCGAGCTGCAGCATCCGCACATCCTGCCGGTGTTCGACTTCGGCGAGTCGGACGGCTACACCTACATCGTCATGCCCTACATCAAGGGCGGGACGCTGCTGGACCAGCTGCGCGGTCGCCCGCTGCCGTTGGCCCAGATTCGAACCGTCATCAGCCAGGTCGGCGACGCCCTGGACTGCGCGCATGAGCACGGCCTGGTGCACCGCGACGTCAAACCCAGCAACGTGTTGGTGGATGAGCGCGGCAACTGTCTGCTCTCCGACTTCGGCCTGGCCAAGGTTGTGGAAGGCCCCGATCACCTGACAACCTCGGGCGTGATCGTCGGCACGCCGTTGTACATGTCGCCCGAGCAATGCATGGGCGAGAAGCCCGACCTGCGCAGCGACGTCTATTCGCTGGGTGTCATCCTGTATGAGATGGCGGCCGGCCGGCCGCCGTTCCGGGCCGAAACGCCGATGGGCGTGGTCTTCAAACACGTCAACGATCCGCTGCCCCCGGCGCGCTCCTTCAACCCCGAGGTGCTGCCCGGCCTCGAGCGGGTCCTCGACCGCGCCCTGGCCAAAGACCCGCGCCAGCGCTTCCAAACCGCGCGCGATCTGGTCTGGTCCGTGCAGGCCGTGACGCCCGAACCGGTGACGACGGTCGCGGCGCCGCCCGCCGCGGAGCAACCCACGATCGTCGCCGGTGCGCCGCCGGCGGCGGCGCCGCGCGGTCGACCCGTCGGCGGCGGCGTTTCTCGACGGCCGCTCCTGCTCGCGCTGGGCGGCGCGGCCCTGCTCGTGATCTGCGCCGGGCTGTGGGCGCTGAGCCAACTGGGTCCGACCGGACTGCCCGGCCTGGCCGCGTGGTGGGCGACGGCCTCGCCCAGCCCCACGCGCCCGCTGACGACCACGCCGACGGTCGCGGCCAGCGCGACGCCGCGCCCGGCAACCGCAACCCAGGCGCCGACGCGCACGCCGAGCCCGAGCGCGACCGCCACCATCGCGACGACGCCGACCCGCACCGCGCGGCCGACGGCCCAGGCCGTGGTGCGCACCGTCACCGTCGCGGCCACGCAGCTCTGGCAGGACACAGGCCTGAGCGTGCGCCGCGGCAACACGATCGTGATCCAGGTGCTCTCGGGCAGCTGGACGACCGGCAAGGGCGCCCTGGACACGCATCCCTACGTCGGCGCCGGCGGCTATGATCCCGAGCCTGCCGACTGGGCCGATCCAGCCGACGGCCCGCAGCGCCGCTCGGTCCCGGGCGTGGTCACCGGCGCCCTGGTCGGGCGCGTGGAGGGTGGCGCGGCCTTCCGGGTGGGACCGTCGCTGCAGTTTCAGGCGGACGCGACCGGCCCGTTGTACCTGGGGATCAACGATCTGCTCGACGGCATCGTCGGCGATGTCAGCGACAACGACGGTGCGCTGGTGGTGCAGATCACGGTCTATCCCTAACGCTTCCATGCAGCCGCTCTCGGGTCAGTCCTTCGATCGCTATCAGTTGCAGGAGCCGCTCGGCGAAGGCGGAATGGCCACCGTCTATCGCGCCTTCGATACGCGCCTCGAGCGCCCGGTGGCGCTCAAGGTCATCCGCACCGACTATCACGCCGATCCGCAGTTCCTCAAACGCTTCGAGCGCGAGGCCCGCGCGCTGGCGCAGCTCAACCACCCGCACATTGTCCAGGTCCTGGACGTCGGCGAGCAGCAGGGCATCCCGTTCGTGGTCATGGAGTATCTGGGCGGCGGCACGCTCAAGGCGCGCATCGGCCGCCCGCTCCTGCCGCGCGAGGCCGGCGCGCTCCTGGCGCCGATCGCGCGCGCGCTGGCCTATGCCCATGGCCTGGGCATCATCCACCGCGACGTCAAACCGGCCAACATCCTGCTGACGCCGGAGGGCGCGCCCAAGCTCTCCGACTTCGGCATCGCCAAGATCCTGGAACGGCCCGGCACGACCGAGCTGACCGGGACAGGCGTCGGCGTCGGCACGCCGGACTACATGGCCCCCGAGCAATGGCTCGGCCAGGCCTCGCCGCAGTCCGACATCTATGCGCTCGGCGTGGTGCTCTACGAACTGCTGGCCGGACGCCGGCCGTATGCGGCCGACACGCCCGTGGCGGTGCTCCTCAAGCACGTCAACGATCCCCTGCCCAATCCGCGGCTCTTCGCGCCGGATCTGCCCGACGCCGTGGAACACGTGCTGCTCAAGGCGCTGGCCAAGAAACCCGAGGCGCGTTATGCCTCGATGGACGCCTTCGGCGACGCGCTCGAGAGTCTCCAGCACGTACGTCTGGCCCGCCCGGGTCTGGCCGGCGCCGGGCTCTGGCTCGGCCTCGGCGCCCTCGGGCTCGCCACGCTCGGCCTGGGCTGCCTCGGACTCTGGGCCCTGCTGGGCGCAGGCCCGAGCGCGCCGCCGACGGCGGCCGCCGTCGCGGTTGAGCGCGTGACGCTCACGTCGCCGGACGTTGCGGTGTCCGGCGACGCGACGGCGTCCGGGGGCTCGGCTGCGTCCGGCGCTCTGACCATGCCGGCCGCCACGCCCGCGCCGGGGGCTGCGACGCCCGACGCGGCGACCCAGACCGTCGCAGCCGAATCGACCGTGCCCGTGGAGGCGGCGCCGACTCGCTCCGCCGTTGCGCTGACGCCGTGGGCCTCGGCCCGAGACGGCGCCTGGCTGGTCGCGGTGCCGGCCGGTCCGTTTCAGCGCGGGATCACCGCCGAGCAGCTTGCGACGCTGGGCGCCGCCTGTCCGGGCTGCGACCTCGGCGAACTCGACGACGCGCAACCCGCGCGCACGCTGACGCTCAAGACCTTCTGGATCGACCAGACCGAGGTCACCAACGAGCGCTTCGCGGCCTTCGTGGCCGCGACCGGGTACGTCACCACCGCTGAAACGCGTGGCAAGTCCTATGTCTATAACGCCGCCCGGGACGATTTCGATTACGTCGACGGCGCCGACTGGCGTCATCCGTATGGACCGGCCTCCAATCTTAACGGACGGGAGACCGCGGCCGTCACACAGGTCAGCTGGAACGACGCCAGCGCCTACTGTGCGTGGGTCGGTCGGCGCCTGCCGACCGAGGCGGAATGGGAGAAAGCCGCGCGCGGAACCGAGGGCGCGCTCTTCCCGTGGGGCAATGAACTGCCCGACGCCACCCGTCTGAATGCTGATCACCGCTATACCGGGCCGGTGGCCGTGGGCTCCACGCCCGCCGGCGCAAGTCCCTACGGCGCTCTCGATATGGCCGGCAACGTCTGGGAGTGGGTTTCGGACTACTACGCCAGCGACGCCTACGCGACCGCCGCCGACACCGACCCGACCGGACCGGCGAGCGGCGACGGCCATCCCTTTCGCGGCGGATCGTGGGCCAGCCTCCAGGCCACCGGCCTGACCTACGTCACCACGACCTATCGGCTGTGGAACTACGCGAACATCCGCTCCAACGTCACCGGATTCCGCTGCGCGGCCGATGTGGCCGACCTCGCGCCGTCCGGCGACGCAACGCCGAGCACCGCCGATGCGCCGGCGGCCGGCGCCAGCATATCGGCCGGACGGATCGCGTTCTACTCGCTACGCGACGGCAACTTCGAGATCTACACCGTCGATCCAGACGGCGGCAACCCGCTCAATTTGACGCGCGACCTCGCCCTGGACTGGCTGCCGGCCTGGTCGCCGGACGGGGCCCGGATCGCGTTCGTCAGCGACCGCGACGGCAATGAGGAGATCTACGTGATGGACGCCGATGGCCGCGGCCTGACGCGCCTGACGACCGACCCGGGCGTGGACCGCGGCCCGGCCTTCTCGCCCGACGCCCAGCGAATCGCGTACTACTCCGAGCGCAGCGGCACGGGCGTGATCTATCTGATGAATGCGGACGGATCGGGCGCGACGCCGCTCACCCCGACGATGACCCAATCCGAACTGCCGAAATGGTCGCCGGACGGACGCCAGATCCTGTTTCAATCCCGCAGCGACGGCGACTGGGACGTGTACGTCATGAACGCCGACGGGTCGGGGCTGCGCAACCTGACTCACAACGACGTGGTCGACACCAGCCCGGACTGGTCGCCGGATGGACGCGCGATCGTGTTCTCGTCCAACCGCGACAGCGACCACTACGAGATCTACGTCATGAGCGCGGACGGCCTGGACGCGCACCGCGTCACCAACGGCGCCGCCAACTGCTGGACGCCGGCCTGGTCCGCCGATGGCCAGTTCCTGTATTCCGCCTGCAAGGTGGGCTCGGTCTACCAGCTCTTCCGGATGCGCCCGGACGGCCGCGACCTGCAGCGCCTGACCAGCAGCGACGGCCACGATCAATCGCCGGACAGCCAGCCGCTGCGTTGACGTGTGAGAGGTTCACCCGGCGACGAACGCGCGCGACGAACAAATGCTTGACCACGGCCGGCCCCTGACAGGCGCCGCTCGCGCCGTGAGGGTCACGCATAACGAACAGGCTGGACGATCACGGCGTCGTGCGCACGAAACGCCCCCCGGTGAAGAGGACATACACCAGGTTCTGATTGACGCCGTCGCTGTCCTGGAAGATCACGCCGCGCTCGAAGTCCTGCACGTACACGCTGCCCCGGCCCGCGCCAAAACCGTATTCCTGGTCGAGCGCCCAACCGATCGCGGCCGCACCGCCCCCCAGCGCACACCAGACGTTGCCGAAGCCCGAGCGCGGTTTGACCAGCCCGGCCGGGGCCTCTTCGGTGCAGCTGGCCAGTCCGCCGTCGTTGTACTTCGTGCCGAAGCTGGACCAGTTGCCCTCGCGCGCGCCACCGCCGTCGTAGATCACGTAGTAAACGTCGAGGTCCGCGCGCCAGAGCATGTGGCCGTTTTGAAACACCTGCTCGGCATCCTGAATGGCGTGAGCCTCAGCCGCGCGACGCGGGCAGCCGAGGTCGGGCTGTTCGCGCACCCAGAGCGCGGCAAAGCGTCCGGTGACGCTCTGATCACAGGGCGTGGCGGCCGCGCTCGATGCGCCGCGGCCCGGGTCAGGCGTGGCGACCGACACCGCCTGAGTGGCGCTCGCGCGCGGCATGGGCGTCCAGGTCGGCGAGGGCGGGACGGTGGCGCTGGCGGTGACGGTCGGGCTGGGTGTGCCCGTCACGGCCGGGGTCGCGCCGGCACGCGGCGTCCGCGTCGGGACCGGACTGGCCGTGCCCGGCGCGATCCAGCCGATCAGGTCGCCGACCGGCGACGACTCGCGGGTCGCGAGCCAGGTCCAGGCGCCCAGCGCTAGCGCGGCAAGCCCGAGCAGCCCCGCGCAGCCGGAGAGCCAGAGCATCGGTCCCGGCGCGGCGCGGCGCAGGGTGCGCCCCGTGCGCGGGCAGAAGCGCACGCCGACCGGATGCTCCTCGCCGCAGTACGGGCAGCGCGCCAGCCGGGTCATGGCAACGGCCCCCAGGCCGCCATGTAGTCGTTGCCGCTCGAGGTCGTCAGGCGCGTGACCGCGCTGCCGTCCGGGCGCATCACGTACACGTCGTCGTTCCCGCCGCGGGCCGAATTGAACAGGACATAGGCGCCGTCCGGCGTCCCATATGCGCCGCGGTCGTTGGCCGGATCGGTGGTGAGTTGGCGCAGGTCGCCCTCCAGGCCGAGCGTGAACAGATCCGTGGTCGCGCCGTTGTCGCCGACCAGCAGGATGCGGTCGCCGACCCAGCCCGAAACGTAGGTCTCAGGCCGCATCAGGACGACCGCCTCGCCGCTGCCATCCGAGCGGATGACCTTGACTACATCGACGCCGTCCTTCAGCGTGCTGTATGCGATCCAGGCGCCGTCCGGGGACCAGGCCGGAAAGTGCTTGGCATTCGGTCCGCTGGTGAGTTGGCGAAGACCGCTGCCATCGGGTTTGATCAGCCAGAGCTCGAAGCGACTCCCGCGGCTCGACGAGTACACGATCCACTCGCCGTCCGGCGACACGTACGGGTCGTATTCATCCTGCGCGCGGCCGTCGGTGAGCTGTCGTTCGTGCGTGCCGTCCGCGTCCATGATGAACAGCTTGTGTCCGCCCGCGCGCTGCGACACGAAGACGATCCAGCGCCCGTCCGGGCTGAGCGCCGGCTCGTTGTCGGCGTGCGGGCTATGCGTCAGCCGGGTCTGGTCTGTCCCGTCCGCGTTCATGCGGTAGATCTCCTCGTCGCCGTCGCGGTAGGAGACGAACACCACCTGGCCGCCGAGGCCGGCCGCGGTCGGGCTGGGCGACGTCGTGGGGCTGGCGGTCGGTGTCGCCGACGCCGCCGGGGTCGCCGTCGCGGTCGCGCTCGGCGCGAGCGGAGTGGGCGAGTCCGCCGGCTCCGGCGCCCCGGGACCCACCGGATCGAGAGCCGCCGGATCGAGAGCCGCCTCCGGCGATCGTCCGGCGACGGCGACCGACTCCAGCGCGGCGCGGTCCGGCCACCAGAGTAAACCGGCGCCGGCCAACACCAGACTACAGCCGATGGCGCCGAGCAGCGCGAACGACAGGAACGGCCAGACGCGCCGACGCGACAGGCGTTTGCCTGTGACCGGGCAGAAGGGCACACCCGGGGGATGCAGACGGCCGCAGTGCGGACAGGGTCGGGCGCTCATCGCAGGATCATGCATCGACGAAACCGGCAGGTGACCGGCGGCCCTTCATCGCGAGCGGCCGCAGGCCGGACAGACGTCGACCTCGGGCGCGAGGCGCGCGCCGCAGCCGCCACAGAACAGCGGCCTTGGCCGGGGCGCGGCGGCCGCTGGAGCCGGGGCCACGGCCGGCGGCGGCGCCTCGGCGGGCAGGCGCGTCGGATCGTCCGACTCGCCCAACGAGGTGGATGTGGAAGCACTGGGCCGCAGCGTCGCGGGCGGCGGTGCCACGCGTTGCAACGGTTGCGCGGCGGGCTGTGGGCGGGACGGGGTTAGGGGGCGTGAGCGCGGCGCGCGACCGCTCCACCAAGTGCCGATCAGGCCGATCAGCGACAGCAACACCAGCGCCGTCCCAACCCCGAGGACGGCGACCGGCAGCCAGGGATAGGCGGACAACAGCGCCTGCCAATCAGCCGGGAGCGTCGGCACATCCGGGGCGGAGACGTCCGCGCAGCCGGAGAGGGCGAGCGCGAGCAGGCCGCTGGCGAGGAACATCAGGCGCCGCGGCGGCAGGCCACGGACAGGGGAGACCACAACCCACATCGCTGTTCTCCAGAAGGGATGACGCCCTCGGCGCCCGCGTTGCCCACACCGGGTCGCGATGGCGAGCCGGCGATAGCATACGTCGCAACCCCAGCGGATGCAAGCACGTCGCGCCGACCGCTTCAACAAAGCGTTGGGCGCCCGTGGCGCTGCGAACGGGCGCTTTCCCCGACGCATCCGCGCGAATCGCCGGGTCGGCGGCGCCGGTCCCGCCGTTCGAGGCGTCGCCGGCGCACACAATCGCATGTCGACGCGCAAGTTCGCTCGGCGTGCAGCGGGATTCGGAGGACACTGGATCCAACCCGACGTCCCACCCGACGGAACGTTCCCGTGAGCCGCGAGGGGAAACCCCCTCAGACACTGAGGGGTGCCACCCCATTGACGTGCCCGCCGCCGGAGCCAAGAATGGGCGCAGGCCTAACACAACCCAGCAGCCGCTTCGGTCTCCGGACCCGCGCGCCTCCAAGGAGATCGCGATCATGAGTGAGAACGTATATTGCCCGTACTGCGGTGAGGGGCATGCGGCCAAGGACGTGTTCTGCCCGTACTGCGGTCGCGCGCTGGAGCCGGCCGATACCGACGCGCCGGCCACCGTGCTGGCCGCGCCCCGACCGCCCGCACCCGCTGAGACCGTGATCGCGCGTCCGCCACGCGGCGCGGCCCGTCCGGCGGACGACGCTGCGGCGCACCCGGCC
>CAYZRP010000046.1:0-21116 GCA_964480865.1 uncultured Anaerolineales bacterium
AACAACACTTAACCTTCAATCCTGCGATTGCGCCCGACGTAGCACAACAACCCACGTCCACAGTCAAACGACCATCGAATCTCGTGCAACTTGCCACTGCGCAACCGGCAACTCGGGACGTATCATGCGCCGCTACCTGCACGATATTCAATCGTTGAACATCCTCGATGAGTCAGACTCCTCCCGATACCCACCGACGCTTTCGGATCCTGTGCGTCGACCCTAACGCCAGTTATCTGCGGCTGTATCTGCGCGAACTGGAACCGCAAGGACACGTCGTCCTGGTCGCGGCCAGTGGGCAGGATGCACTGGCGCAGTTTGAGATTCACACGATCGATCTTGCGTTCGTGGCAATGGAACTGCCCGACATTCCCGGTCGCGACGTCATTCATCGCATTCGCGCGGAACTGGGTCTGACGCTCATGCCCATCGTGGCAACGTCGAGCGGTTCGGTACTGGACGATCTAAGCTTCGTGACCCATTACCCCAACGTGGTCGTTCTTCGCAAACCCTTTTCGGGCGTACGTCTGGTCAAGCTCGCGACGCGTCTTCTATAAGAGCGATCACATCGGGCAGAGGACGCGCAATGGCACCCTGTGGCCCCAGCACCTGACCGCAAAACAAAACGCCGTGATCGTTGTGATCACGGCCATGAATCGACGAGCGGAGAGCTGTATCGGCACTACACGTCATCGAAACGGTTGCGCCCTACTTGCCATGATCTCGGCGCGCGTCGAGATCGAACACCATGATCGGGATCCGTCGCCGGGTCTGCGCCTGATAATCCCGGTAAGGCGTGTGCCTGCTGGTCACGTAGGTCCACCACTGTTCGTATTCGCTGCCCTGCGCCTCGTGCGCTACGACAGCGAGCGTTTTCCCCTTGACCTGCAGTACAGCCCTCGGGTTGATCGTCAGGTTTAGATACCACTCAGCCTGCCGATCCTTGCCCCAGTTCGACGCCACGATCCCGTACTGTTCGTCCTTCAATAAGTACGCGATCGGGATCACGCGCTCTTTGCCCGACTTTCGACCCGTGGTGTGCAGCAACAGGATCTGCTGACTCCCGAGTCGGCTTCCGAGTCGTCCCCCACTTGTCCGCAGCACCCACCCATGGGCCGCCATGAACCACCGAATGAATCGATCCTTGAGCGCCATCCGCTACAAACGCCTTTCGCGCAATCGTCGCTCTGTCGCCAGGTCACCTAACCTACGTGCCCTTGAATGCCCTGAATGGCATGCTGCTGTTTGATCGTTTCGATGGCGGCAACGTGCTCGGTCAGATGGCCGTCGATCATGGTGAGGATCTGTTCGACGCTGACGGCCTGTACATCTCGACCCTGATCGTCCACGATCATCACGCTCTGTTCCCAGGCGTTCGAGAAGTGCTCGGCCAGTTCCTTGAGGTGTTGCCGATGCGCCTTCACCAACGCGACCGAGGCCTGGATGGGCCGAGTGTCGAACGCCAGAGCCGCTGCCCAGACATCGTTCCCCGGAAACCCTTCAAACCGAACGCGTGCGCCGGGCGTGACCAGGGCCTTCTTGAACGGCATGGACCAGGCGTCGCCGTCATCGGCGACGTGATGCACCATCTGCCGGATGGTCCACTCGCCTGGCGCGCAGGAACAGTCGAGTTCCTGCTCGGTCAGGCCTGTGATGGCCTTCTCGAGTCTGTCAGCTCCGGATGCGAAGTGCACCAGCGTTTCGTGTTGCGTGGCTGTGAGTGTTGGCATCTCTGAGTTCCCCCTGTCGCCATTGTAACGACAAGTTCCACAGGCGCCCACCCACCCCGCTCCAATACACGCCGATCGAGACCAGGATGCTCCTCAAACCCCGGCGCTGCGGTGCCCTTCCGGTTGGACAGGCTCGCCAAAGACGATCCGATGACCTTCGGGAGTCGCGATCGCAAACTCGCGCACGCCCCAGGGCTTGTCCTCGAGGGCGTGCCAGATCTCGACGCCCTTTGACCGATACTCTTCGAACAGGCTCTTTGCGTCGCTGACGTGCAGGTACGCGAACCAGGAATGATCCGGGCTTTTGGACATGGGCTGCGCCTGCGGGCAATCGCCAAGTCGCACGTGGCAGGCTCCGCGGCTCAGGAACGCCCAGCCATCGACTCGCATGGTCTCGCGAAAGCCCAATGTCTCGGTGTAGTAGCGGATAGAGCTGGCGAAGTCGCGCACCGCCAGGACAAAGGTCGACGACGTGATCTCACTCATGATCTGCTCCTATGAGTCGACTCAACGACCATACCTTATCGCTTCTGGCCAAAGAGAGAGTCGCAGGCTGATCGAACAGCATGCATCGCCCGCGCTCAAGTCGGGGCGATGGCCTGAGGGGAAGCTACCGAACGCGGCGTCAACCGAGTCGCGCCAGCACGCGAGTCGGCAGCACACGCATCAGCCAGGCATACAGCTGCCAGCGCCGGGTCACGTAGACTTTCCGCTTGCGCGCCAGGATGGCATCGATGATCTGACGCGACGCTTTCTCGGGAGAAGCCACCCAGAACTTGACCGACGACCTGGCCATGGCCGTATCGACAAAACCCGGCTGCACGTCAGTGACGGCGATCCGTTGACCGGCCCGGGCGTACCGCACGTAAAGCGCCTCAAGGTAGTTCGACATGAAGGCCTTGGACGCTCCGTACGCCGGCGCCGCATGACCGCCGCGCAAACCGGCAATCGATGAGATGCCCACAATGTGGCCCTGGCCCTGCTGCTCGAACACCCGGGCGACCCGGACCGTCGCATTCACAAAGCCCTGGACGTTGACGGCGATGGTTTCAAGTTCAGGTTCGGCGCTCAGGTCGGGGTTGAGGTGCCCGGTTCCGGCGCAGTAGATGTAGAGATCGAGCCGTCCGAGCGCGTGGATCACAGCCGGGAGACTGTGCGAGACGGCCTCGAGGTCCGTGACATCCAGCGCCGCGACTTCGGTCCGTGTCGGCAGTTCGCGCGCCAGGTCCCGCAGGAGGGGTTCGCGGCGCGCCACAAGGCCAAGCTCATAGCCGCGATCGCTGAGCTGCACGGCCAGGCAGCGGCCGATCCCCGATGAGGCGCCTATGATCAACGCTGTTGCCACGAAGACCGACTCTACCTCAAGGCCGGCCAACCCATCGGTGTGGTCAGGCCGCCGGTGGCCATGCGCGAGTGGGTCTTCCTGGCCAGCGGGCCTTACATACGGATCAACGCGGACCACCGTGACCTGTCACGTCAGGAAGACGCGGCCGGCTGCGCCATCGACGGTGATGGTCTGGCCATCGCGGATCCGTTGCAGCGCCCCGGGAACGTTGACCACCGCGGGCAGCCCGTACTCGCGGGCCACGATCGCGCCATGCGAGAGCGGCCCGCCCACCTCAAGCACGACCCCGCTGATCAACGAGAAGACCGGCGTCCAACCCGGATCGGTGGCGCGCGTCACAAGGATCTCGCCCGGCTGCAGTTGAATGGCCTCGCGCGGGCTGGCGACCAGGCGCGCCACGCCGGTCACGCGTCCGCTGCTGGCCGCGATGCCGCTGAGCACATCCGCGCTGTCAGCCGACGGAACGGGCGCCGCCACCGGCTGCCCGGCAGCATCGAGGACTTCAGGCGCGACCACCGAGAACCAGTGGTGGTACGCGCGGCGGCGCTCGCGCACACGATCCTTGAGCGTCGGGCCATTCGCGTCAGCGTCGGCCGGGCTCAGGGCAGCCTCGATCTCGCCCTCCGCCAGGAAGAAGACGTCGTCAACGGCGTTCAACCAACCGCGCCCTGCCCAGCGCCGGCCCAGCTCCGCGACAAGGACACGCCAGGGCAGCATGAGCCTGACGAGATAGCCCTGGCCATTGTCACGCAAACGCATCAACTGCTGTGCCTGCTCCAGCACCCACTTGAAGTAACCGCGACGGAACGGATCGAGTCGGGCCGCCGCCTGAGCCTCGGCTTCAGCGCGTCGCTGTCGCTGGCGGCTCTCGCCGTCGGCCGCGGCCGGAGCCCCGGCGTTCGTCAGGTATCCCTGGATCAGGCCGACCACGAGCTCAGGCGCCTCGATCCACCGCGGGTAGAGCCATTCAGCCTCGGTAGCACAACGATGTCCGTGCCGCTGCAAGAAAGTGTTGAGCTGAGCCAGCAGCGGCGCCGCGGCCGGGGTTGCTCGCAGACGCGCCAGCGCTTCGGTCGGTTCGACATCGCGAATGAGCGCATCGAGACCGGCCACGCGGCATGTCTGCGCCAGGCCTTGCAGCATCGGCACCATCTCCGCCTGGATCACGCCGCTCAGGCCGACCAGCAGCGTCTGCCCCAACGAGCGATCCCCGAGCCAGTTGCCGGCCAGATCCTCGAGCATCGACAGATAGCTCGACGACATCCCGGTGACCGAGGTGTGGTATTGGATGTACTCCAGCACCCGCTGCCGCCACGTGTCGCGGCCTTCGGCCCACAGCGCCGCGTCGCTCATGGGATTGAGATCGCGTCGCATGAAGTCATCGACCCAGGCGTCGATCGTCGGGAAGTCGGCCTCGAAACGACGCGCCTCGGTTTGCATGGTGCGCATCATGGTCAACCACACCGGCAGCCGACGCAGCACGATCCCCCAGTTCCAGCGACCAGCCTGAGCGTCAGTCGCCGGCGGAGTCTGGCTGCCTAGCGTGACCGCCACGCGGCTCGCCGGCATGCCGAGCTCCCGCGTGTAGAGATGCATCATCGCGCCCTCGTTCATGTAGACGCGCCCGTACGCGCGTCGCACCCACTGCGTGCGACGGGGCAGATCCGAGGGCACGACCTTGAGAGTCGCCCGCATGCTCTCGTTGGTCAGCGCCTCCCAGACCGACCAGGTGAGCGGCGTGACGGGTTCGGGCCAGCGCTCGCCCATATCGCTTTGCGTCCAGAGATCGAACGGCTGCGCCGTCGCCGGCGCGAGCGGAGGCCAGGCATCGTCGCCGGGCACGCCGCCGTAGGTCGTGATCGGCCGCGATTGCAGGATCGCGATGCGTCCGTCGGCGATGGCCCACTCGATGTCCTGCGGAGCGCCGAAGGAGGACTCGATCTCGCGCCCGAGCCGCGCCAGCTCCACGGCTTGCTCGGGCGTCAGAACCGCCTGGCCGCGCCGCTCATCGGTCACTTTCTCTTCGGTGGTTCCAGCGGCGGCCGGAGACGTCATCCATTCTTTGTCACCGATCACCAGGTCCTTGATCGCGCCAGTGTCACGATCAACGGTCACGGTGTCGGGATTGACCCGCCCTGACACGAGCGCCTCGCCTAATCCCCAGGTCGCGTTGATGACCTGTTCATCGCGCCGACCCGAGACGGGGTTGAGCGTGAACAACACGCCGGCCGACTCAGCGTCGACCAGGGGCTGGACGACGACGGCCAGCGCCACGGACTCCGGCGCCAGGCCCTGCCGGGCGCGATACGCCATCGCGCGCGCGGTCCACAGGCTTCCCCAGCAACGCTTCACGGCCGTCAGCACATCGGCCACACCGACGATGTGCAAATACGTGTCCTGCTGGCCCGCGAAGGACGCCTCGGGCAGATCCTCGGCCGTCGCCGATGACCGCACCGCGACAGCCGGCTGCCCGGGCCATTGCTCGTACGCCACGCGCACAGCCGCCTCGACTCCATCAGGAATGAAGCCGCGTTCGAAGCTCAGCCGCAGCGCCTGTGAGGCGACGTCATAGGTCTCGGGCCGGGCCGGATCCGTCGCCGCGCTGTGCCGCGCGATCTCGGGCAGCAGGCCGTTGGACTCGACGAAGGCGCGATAGGCCGTGGTCGTGATGACGAAGCCACCCGGCGTCGGGAACCCGCCGGCGATCAGGCGACCCAGGTTGCGTCCTTTGCCACCGGCATTTGAGAGAGAAAGATCGGGAGACGCGAGGGAAAGCGTGAAGGGATCCATTGTTCGAGAGGATACGGCCGAAGCCGGCTGCCCGCATTCACCCCAGGGTGAATAGCAAATAGCAACAAGCCCGGCCAGGCCCTCAGACCAGGCCCAGATCCCGAGCCCGGGCGACAGCCGCCGCGCGATGGGTCACGTCGAGCTTGGCGAAGATGGCGTTGACGTGCTTCTTGACCGTGCTGACGCCGACAACCAGGCGCTCCGCGATTTCCGGGTTGCTCAGGCCGGCGACCATCAGGCCGAGCACCTCGCGCTCGCGCGGGCTGAGCGTGCTCGCCAGGCGCTGCGTCGCTAAGGGAGTCGGATCGGTCGGAAACGCCGCCAGCAGCCGGCGGGCGAACGCGAGCTGCGGGTCGGTCGCGGGCGCTGACGCGATCCAATCGCGCAGGATGATGCGGAGCGGCTCGCCCTCGTCAAGGAATACGCGCACGTAGCCCTGCGGCGCCGCCAGGGCCAGCGCCCGACCGAGCTCAGCGTGGGCGTCCTCAACGCTGTCGGCGGTCAACGCCAGCCCAATGGTGGCCCAGAGCTGGAAGTAGCCATGACCATTGACGCCGGCTGCCGCCCGCAACGCTACAAGCTCCTGTCGGGCCGCGGATCGCTCGCCGCAAACCCACAACGCCCAGGCCCGCGCCGGCAGGTGCCAGTCGTAGGGCGTGAGCGCCGCCGCTGACGGCGCTCGATCGTGATAGGTCTCGAGCCAGTCGAGCGCGGCCTGACGATCCCGCTGACGAGCCGTCAGAAGACCTCGGACACCGATCACAACATTGGCCAGCGGTCGAGCTACGCGTTCGTCGCGCGCCAGGATCTCGGCCTCGCGCAGGGCCGCGTCAGCCGCCGGCCCGTCACCGCGGGCCAGATGGACGAGCGCCAGCGTGGCGAGCGCGTACAGCTCCGCGGCCACGTCGCCGGTCGCGCGCGCCAGATCGAGCCCGAGGCGGGCATCGGGTTCAGCGGCATCGACGTTGTTACGATGGAGCGCGATCGTGCCGCGTTGCGCGAAGAGAAAGGCGACACCGGGCAACGGCGGCGGCGGGTCGGGCATCTCGACGTCGAGCGCACGGACAGCGTCAGACGCTTCAACAAGCTGGCCCTGCGCCAGCAAGACGAAGATCCGATTGGTGACCAGGCCGAGCCGCAGCAGACGCGTCGCGGGGTGCCTGGGAACACCGGCCAACGTTTGCTCGATGATGCCGCGCGCGGAGGCCAGGTCGCCCGTCGCCAGATACGCAGCGCTCAGGCTGACCCGCAACAGGGCGAAGAGCGAGCTCTCCACCGGGAGCTCGCGAAGCGCCTGCTGCGCGAGCGCCAGGGCGCGTGGATCGATCAGGAAGCTGAGCGCGACGGCCAGCAAGGCTTGCTGCTCGCTGGCGATCACGCGCGCCTCTTCGACCGGCAGCGTCGCCAACGCCAGGTCGAGGCCCATCAGCCCGGGCTCGACCTCGCTGTATCGAGCCAGCGACACCAGCGTCGCGGCCCGCAGGACGTAGAGGCGCGGTCGCGTGGGCCACAACGCTGGCGGGATCGAGTCGAGGGCGCTCAACACGGTGGCTGCCCGGCCCTCGAGCAGTTCCTGCATGGCGTGGCTCAGGAGGAGATCGGCGACGTCAGCGTAGGCGGACGCGGCCTGGGCCTGTCGCAGAGCTTCGGCGATCTGACCCGAGCGGGCGAACCATTCGCTGGCACGGCGATGTAGCGCGCGCGCCAGATCGGGATCGGCGCGTTTGAGTCGCTGTCGCAGCGCCTGGGCGAAGAGCTGGTGATAGTGAAACCAGTGCCGATCTCGATCGACGCACTCGAGGAAGAGATTGGCGTGCTCGAGTGAGTCGAGGGTCGCCTGCGCTGACTCGCTCGACTGATCCAACAACGTCGCGGCCAACGGTGCGCAAACGTGGTCGGCCACCGCCGTTCTCATCAAGGCCGTCTGCACGTCGGCCGGCAGGCGGGCCAGTACTTCGTCGACCAGATAGTCAGCCACGTTCGGATGGTCGCCGCCGAAGGACGCGATCTGCGCGGCCGGGTCGGGCCGGCCCTGCAGTGACAACGCGGCCAGTTGCAGCCCGGCCGCCCACCCTTCCGTCCGGGCCACGAGCGCGCTCACATCGACCGGCGTCAGCCGCAAGCCCATGACGTCTCTCAGGAACGCGCGCGCTTCTTCGGGCGTGAAGCGCAGCGACTCGACGCGCACTTCGCGCAGCTGATCACGCGCACGCAGACGCGGCAGCGGCAACGGCGGGTCGACTCGTGAGCCGATCACGAGCCTGAGGTTCGGCGGTTGATGATCGATCAGATAGGCGACGGCCGCATGGATCGCGGGCTCATCGATCACGTGGAAATCATCGAGCACGAGCGTCAACGCCTGAGGCAGCGCCAGGATGTCGTTGCACAGGGCGCTCACCACGGCGGCATAACTCAGCGGTTGCGGCGCCGCGAGCAGCAACCGGGCCGTCTCCCCGAGGCCCGCCTGGCGTGCGTCCAACGCGGCCACGACATACGACCAGAAGCGCACCGGGTCATTGTCGCCTTCGTCGAGCGACAGCCAGGCCACCGATGGATGAGCGGTGTCGATCCATTCGGTCAGGAGCGTCGTTTTGCCATAGCCGGCCGGCGCGATCACGACGCTCACCGGTCGCGTCTCACGCAGGCGAGCCACAAGATGCGGGCGGGCGACACGCGGCGAGCGAACGGGCGGAATAACGAGCTTGGTGAAAAGGAGGGAGGTCACGGCGAACGACTGCAAACCCATTGATCGATGACCCAGGCGTGACGTCGTCCGATCTTAACACGAACCTGCCACATCAGCTGAGTCGTGGCGTTGGCGATCAGAGAGCCTGGGATACACCCGAACAGGCAGGTGCACACCATCCTACCCATCAGGCAAGTCATCGGGGAGACGGCGCATCCAGATGTTCACGCCCTATCGCCTGCGGCTCACGTGCCTGTGGTGCGTTTGCCCAACCAGGCGAAGTAAGTGTTCTTCAGATTGAACAGCTTGCACGAGCCCGATAGAGCCGGATCAAGAACGCGGGTCACATGACTGCCCTGTTAAACAAAGATGGCCCTCAGCCAAGGTGCACCCGCCTGCTTCTGTTCTGAGCCAAAGTTTCCAGGCGCCCGTCGAATCAAGCCCGGGTCTGTACGCGGATCGCGCGGATGGCATCCGATGACGCAGAGTGAGTCTGAAGTCGCTCCGTGTCATCCGCCACCATCCGCGTGCTCCGTGCACGAAATCCATGTCCAGGTCCAGCCGCCCGACAGCGCCCTGGCGCGCGATTGGCGGGTCAGGGCCACCACTTTGTACCGCCTGCCCCACAGGTCTGCCGCATCCGCTAGAATGCCGCCTCATTGATGCGCGCCCTGCTCAATAAGCTCCGTCCGCCGATGCCTGCCGCGCTCACCGCCCGCGAGAGCCTTGTCGCGCGCCTGGCATCCGACGTGGAGGCCCACCGTATCACGGCCGTGATCGCGCCGGCGGGCTTCGGCAAGACCGCCCTGGCCCTGGCGACACTGCGCTTCGCGCCGGGCGACGTCGCCTGGTTGACCCTGGACCGACGCGACAATTCGCTTTTCATGTTCGCGCTCTACGTTGTGGCGGCGCTTCAACATGGCGTTCCCGGCGTCGGCGCCGACGTGATGGCGGCTCTTGGATCGGGGCCGCTGCCGGACGTCGATACATTGGCAGACCTCCTGATCGACAGCCTGGCGGGGCTCGGATCCTCGCTCTGGCTCGTCCTGGATGATCTCCACGTCGTCACTGACGAGAGCGCGCAGGTCTGGCTGCGAACGCTCGTCGAACATCTGCCACCGGAGGTGCACGTCCTGGTCACCTCACGGCACGACGCGCCCTTCCCAACACGCTGGAAGGTGCAGGGCTGGCTGACCGAGTTTCGCGCCGCCGACTTGCGATTCTCGGCGGAGGAGTCGCGCGTCCTCCTCAGGGAACGCCTCGGCCCAGGCGCCAGCGAGGACGTGATCGCGCGACTGGTTCAGCGCTGCGAGGGTTGGGCCGCCGGGCTCCAGCTGGCCGCGCTCGCGTTGCGTGACGAACCGGACCCTGTTGCCTTCGCGCGCCGGTTCGATGGGAGCCAGCGAGACATCGCGGACTATCTGCATGAAGAGGTGCTCGTCAGCCAGCCCCATGACCTGCGACAATTTCTGGAACGCACGTCCATTCTGGAGCGCCTGACCGCTCCACTCTGCGAAGCGCTGACCGGCCGGCGCGACAGCGTCGATGTGCTTGCACAGTTGGCCGCCGGCAACGCCTTCGTCATGGATCTGGGCGAAGGCACGTTTCGCTATCACGACCTCTTTGCGGAGATGCTCAGGCTTAGCCTCGAGCCGGACGAGCGCCGCCGCTTGCATGGTCAGGCAGCCGAAGCCTGCCTCAGACTCGGACTGAGGTCGGAGGCCATCCAACACTTTATTACAGCCGGCCAAGCAGATCGAGCCGAGGCGTGCGTCGCCGAGTACGTGTTGCCCGCCCTGAAGTCCGATGACCTCCTGACGTTGAGGATCCTGATCGAGCAGCTTCCAAGAGGATCCTCAGGCCAGCCCTTACTGAGACTGGCGCGCAGCTGGTTCGCGGCTCATGCCCATCAAACCACCCAGGCCACCCAATTGCTCGACTCGCTCGAGAATGAGGAGCTGGACGCTGAAGCTCGCGCCTGGGCGGGCGGGGTCCGAGCTCTGATCGCCTATCAGGCGCGCGACCTCGAGGCCGTGCTCCCGTTGGTGGAAGCGGCGCGCGACCTGCCGCAGGCTGGCGCGTTAAGCGGAATGTTCGACTGGCTGAGCGGCGCCGCGCTGTGGGAACAAGGTCAGTCGGCGCAGGCCCTGGCGCGCATCCGGTCGGCGCTGCGCACGCCGAGCATCGTGCGCGTACCGTTCGGGTACGCCGGCATCACCTTCTTTCTCATCGACTATCTGCATCAACTTGGCCGTCGCGACGAGGCCTGGGCGGTCTGCGACCATGCGTTGACCGAGCTGGTCGATGCTGTAGACAATCCTCTTGTTTATGCGGCGCCCGTCACGGTGCAGGCCGGGCTGTTGCACTACGACGCCGATGAATTAGACGCCGCCGAGTCGTTTCTGCGCTCGGCCCTGAGCCAATCGCAGCCCCTGTCCCTCGCGCAGGGGGTGGTGCTCGCTCACGGCTACCTCGCGTTGTGCGCCGCTGCTCGCGGCGATGCGGCGGCGAGCGGTCGTGAATTGCAGGCCGCCCGGCGCTCGGCCGACCGCGCCGATGCGCAGCCGCTCGCGCTCGTGGTCGAGGGCATCGCCAGCGGTCTGGACTTGCGACAAGGAGACGATCGGGCCATGCGCGACTGGCTGAGAGGCGTGCCCGCCGACCTCTGTCGATTGCCGCTGGTCGCCATGGAGAACGCCGTGCGCGGCCTGGTTCAGGTCGAGGGAGAGCTGGCCCGCGCCCGGCTCGAACGCTGCGCCGAACAGACGCGAGCACGCGGCCAATTGCGGCGCCTGATCCCAATTGAGATCGGCCTGGCGCTCCTGCACGACCGCGCCGGTCGAACCACGCTGGCGCGAGAGACACTCACCGAGGCCGTCACGCTGGCCGCACGCAGTCAGGCCCGGCGAGCCTTCCTCGACGACTCGCCCCATCTGTTGAGCCTCTTGCCAGATGTGCGAGCGGCGGCGCCGGACTTCATTGACAGCCTCCTGGGGCACTCCTCCCCACCGGCGGGGCCAGTCGAGCCCTTACTCGACCGCCTGACCGATCGCGAGCGGGTCATCCTGCAATTGGCCGCTGACGGCTACTCGAACCGCGAGATCGCGGTGCAGCTTGTCGTGGCCGTCAGCACGGTCAAGTCGCACATCAAACACGTCTTCAGCAAGCTCGGCGCCGACAGCCGCACACGCGCCATCGCGCGAGCCCGGGCGCTCGGTCTCGTCACCCGCCACTGAATCTCCCCCCGCGGGGGGAGGACGCCCCCCTCACCTCTCCGTCATACTGCAGCCATCCACCCACGTGAGAGGCTTCAGCATGACAGCCGAGCACTGCCAGATCACCGTCAACGGACATCTGAGCGCCCGCTTTCAGGAGGCGTTTCGCCCGCTGGTGGCCAAGACCACACCAGAGGGCACGACCATCCTCAGCGGCGATCTGCCCGATCAGGCGGCTCTGTTCGGCGTTCTGGCGATGGTCGAGCGGCTCGGGTTGAAGCTTCTTGCGGTCTCGACCGTGCTCCATCAGGAGGTCACTCATGTCGAATAAGCAACTCCGCAACGTCGTCCGACTCGTCCATCTGCTCGTCGCCGCCTTCATGGCCGTATTCATCTATTCGCCATTGCGGCTGGATCCCACCGTCACGTTGATCGCCCAGGTCGTGGTCGTGCCGGTCGTCGCGCTGAGCGGACTCGTGATGTGGCAACAACCCACGGTCGTCAAGTTCCTCAACCGCGGCCGCACTCCGGCGAAGGCCTGAACGTTTGCAGACAGGCCCAATCAGGAGGCTGACATGTATCGAATCGCCAAGTTCGGCTATCTGTTTGTTTTCTCGCTCCTGGTCGGGTTCATGGCCGTGGTGCAGTGGTCGCTTGTGCCGGCGCAGAACCGGCTTGACGCGCAGGGTTACGCCGTCCTCGAAAAGGGTATGAACAGCGTGCTCACCACGCTCACGCCGGCCTTGATGATCGCGTCGATCGTGCTCGGCCTGGTCGTCGTGGTGTTGGCCTTCCGGAGCGGAAGCAACATGCGCGTCTGGTTCATGCTCGCCGTGGTCAGCGCGGTGGTCATGACGATCTCCACGCTCGTCATCAACGCGCCGGTCAATGCCGCGATCGATGCCTGGAACGCCGCGGCCCCGCCCGCCGACTGGCAGGCCTTGCGCGATCGCTGGGAGTTTGGGCACCTGATCCGCTCGTACGTCGGCCTCGTTGGGCTCGCGATGGCACACGCGGCGGCGCTGTGGGAAGCGAACGAGACCCGCTAAGCAAGGGTCATCGTCGTGTGGCCGATCCGTCCGCGGGCAAGTGGACAGGCCTGCGTCGATCGGCCTGATTGATGAAGAATTTCTCGGCGAACCCAGCGCATAGTTGATCTCGGTCCATCTGGGCGCCGCTCTTGAGCATCCGCAGGGCCGAAACGGTGAGTTAGCTGTTCGAAACGCAACGTTGCAGGAGCAGCACTGCCCGCGGTGACCGAACTGCAAGAATAATGATCGTCTTGCCCTGAAGCGGGCTGTTCGGCAACGACACCGTCCGCACGACGCCGTTTTTGGCAGCGTTGCCGTCGACGGCCAGGCACGTCTGTTTGGCGACTCAGGCCAAAATCAGGATCGTCCCGGGATCGACACCCTCGGCTAGAGCGCTGAACAATCGAGTCTTGTGTGGCTTCCTGTCGGATCTGCGCACAGCGGGATAGGATTACGGCTGCATGTAGACGACAAACCTATCGGTGCGTGTGCGTTCGGTCAAAGTCACAATCCATGCAATCCGGCGGTACACAGCGGCAACGAAGCCGACTGCCACCCACATCGCCGGATCGCACGGGAAGATCTTCCAGGGCTTGCTCGATGCAACCGACGACCTGTCGAAGGACCAGAAAGAAAAACCAGTGGGCCGTTATCGGTTGCGATCACGGCCTTTCAACAGCGAGGAACGCACCGTCAGGCGAAGATCACGACGGGGCGCCACAACCGATTCGTCTCAAACAACCTGCGGCACGAGTCACGCGAGCGACTGAATACCCAACCGACCGCCGGCGAACCGATGGTCGGGTTTTCCGCCAGGCCGATTGGCCGCTCAAGAAGCGCGCTTGCCGATGATGAGCCCCTGAGGATCCACATCCTCACGCAGGATCCGCAACTCTTCGTCCGTCGGCTCGGCGGTGACGGCCAGCGGTTCCACGAAGCCCATCTCGAACCCGGTGTTGGCGCGGATGTCGTCGGCCGTCACGCCCGGATGCAGGCTCTCGACGCGCATGCGCTTGCTGTCAGGGTCGTAGCCCATCAGCGCCAGCGTGCTGATCACCTTATAGGGACCGGTTCCGGCCGGCAACCCGACGGCTTCCCGCGCGCCCGCGCCGGAGAGATACCCGGGCGTGGTCAGGAAGTCGAGCTTCGGCACAAAACGACGCTTGTCATGCGGCGTGATGATCAGGGTCTTCCAGCACAGGGAGGCCAGGTCATTGGCGCCTCCGCTGCCGGGCAGGCGAACCTTCGGCCGCTGCAGATCGGTCCCGACCATGGTCGAGTTGAGGTTGCCGTACGAGTCGATCTGCGCGCCGCCCAGGAAGGTGTAATCGACCACGCCGCGCTGACAGGCCGTCATGATCTCGTCCATGCTGCTGTGCATCAGGCCGCCCGTCATCGTGTACGAGTCGGCGACCGAGAGCGGCAGGCGCTCGAGGGCCGGCGCGACGCCGCCCGCCTCGAACAGGATGATCAGGCTCGGTGCATGCGTCTTCTGCGCCAGCATCGCGGCCGCCAGAGGCATGCCGGTGCCGATCACGGCGGTCTTGCCATCTTCGAGCTGACGGGCCGCCACGCACACCATCAATTCCATCAGCGAGTAACGCTCGGTCATGCGACCTCCGGGTTGCGCTTCAGGGGTTCCAGCGCGCACAACTCGGCCAGCCGGGCTTCGCCGGCCGCCAGTGCGAGATAGCCCTCGAAATCCTGAGTGCCATAGATGTACGTGTTCAGGAACTCGGCGAATGTGCTAGGATCCCGCTCCGCTTCCATCCACTTCGCCAGGTGGGCCTCATCCGAGTAGTGCACGTATGGCATGTTGCCCGGGTAGCTCCCGTAGGGCACATGGCAGACCGCGTCCGCCAGCCAGTACGGGATCTGAGTGAGTTCGGGGTTGCGCCGGATCTCGTCGGTCTCCACGATCCACTCGGTGGTGATGATCAGGCGCTTGCAGGCGCGCGCCAGGTCCCAATCGGCCACGCTGATGCCGTCGATCTGGGCGTTGCCGTACACATCGGCGCGGTGGACGTGAATGACGCCCACATCCGGATAGAGCGCCGGGACGGCTGCCAGAGTCTGGCCCGTGAACGGGCACTCGATCGTGCGCCCGGCGCTGTGCCGGAACGTGTCGGTACCCAGCAGCGTGCGGGCCGGCAGGAACGGCACACCCATCGCCGCGGCCTTGAAGCGCCAGCCGAGCGTGGCATTGCTCCACTCGGTCACCTGCACCTGGCCACTCTCCATGTACCGCCGCGCATTGGGCGACAGGCCGCGCACCTCGAGCCCGACGACATAGGCGGCGTCACAGCGATCGAAGCACTGGCCGGCGGCCAGGATCTCGAAGTCGTGGGTGGTCGTGTGGCCGGCGAAACCGAGGTTGTGCTTGCGCTGCCGCACGATCTCGTGCAGAACCGCCGTCGCGATGCGCACGGTTCCGAAACCGCCGGACGCCAGATAAGCCCCATCCGGCACGAAGCGTTCGACCGCCTCGCGGACGGTCATCACCTTGTTCGTCAGGACGCGCGACTTCTCGGCAAACCAGCGGCGCGCTCCATCGACATCGGGCGCTGAGAAAAGGGTCCCGATCGTTTCATCGATCACGTTGATCGCCATAGCTGTCTCCTCAGGCCGTCTCTCGCTCGAAGATCATGGCGGCGCCCATGCCGCCGCCGATGCACAGCGTCGCCAGGCCACGCTGCGAGCCCCGTTTCGTCATTTCGTGCAACAACGTCACGGCGATGCGCGCGCCCGACGCGCCGATCGGATGACCGAGCGCGATGGCGCCACCGTTGACGTTTAGCTTCTCCGTCGGAAGTCCCAGCTCCTGTTGAACCGCCAGGGCCTGCGCCGCAAAGGCTTCGTTGGCCTCGATCAGATCGAGGTCGTCGACGGTCAGGCCGGCACGCTGCAGGGCCTTGCGCGTCGCCGGGATCGGGCCGAGCCCCATCACCGCCGGGTCGACGCCCCCCACCCCGTAGCTCTTGATCACGGCCAGCGGCCGCACGCCGAGGGCCGTGGCGCGCTCGCGGCTCATCAGGACGACGGCGGCCGCGCCGTCGTTGATGCCCGACGCGTTGCCGGCCGTCACGGTGCCGTCGGGCTGGAAGGCCGGCTTGAGTCTGGCCAGGCCCTGGAGTGTCGTATCCGGTCGCGGAAACTCGTCGCGGGTGACGACGTTCGGGTCGCCCTTCCGCTGCGCGATGCTGACCGGCACGATCTCGTCGGCAAGCCGACCTGAACTGAGCGCCGCCGCGGCCTTGGCCTGGCTGGCGCACGCGAAGGCGTCCTGGTCCTGACGAGAGAGCCCGTAGCGTTTGGCGATGTTCTCGGCGGTCACGCCCATGTGCGCGCCGCTGCTGGCATCGGTTAGGCCATCGGTCAGCATGCTGTCCAGCAGCTGAGCCGCTCCCATCCGCAGGCCCTTGCGCGCGCCGGGCAGCAGGTGCGCGGACTGCGACATCGACTCGACGCCGCCGGCCACGATCACGTCGGCGTCACCCAGCCGAATGGCCTGTGTGCCGAGGATCAGGGCCTTCAGGCCCGAGCCGCAGACCTTGTTGATGGTGTAGGCCGGCACTTCCACAGGCGTGCCGGCGGCCAGGGCAATCTGACGCGCGACGTTCTGACCCACTCCGGCGTCGAGCACACAGCCCAGGATCACCTCATCCACATAGGTCGGCGAGATGCCGCAGCGCCGCAGCGCATCCTGGACGACCAACGACCCGAGCGTCACGGGCGACACGTCCGACAACGCCCCCATGAAACTACCGATGGCCGTTCGACAGGCCGCCGCCACGACGACTTCGCGTTCGTTGTTCACCTGACCTCCTGTTCGGACTGCAGACGGCAGACCGCGGACCGCGGCAGGAGTCGCCATGTCGAAGGCGCTTTTGCCAGAAGGTCGGCGGTCCGCCGTCTACGGTCCGCGGTCTCTTTAGAAATTCACCGCCGCGCTGCCCTTGAGGCCGAGCATGGCGCGAGCCTCTTCGGGCGTCGCGAGTTCGCGATCGAACTCCCTGGCGATGCGCACGGCCTTCTCGACCAGCTGAGCGTTGGTGGCCAGCTGCCGGCGCCCGACAAAGATGTTGTCTTCGAGGCCGACGCGGACGTGCCCGCCCATCATGGCCGCCATCCCGGCCATGTTGAATTCCATCGGGTAGCCGACGCCGATCACGGACCAGCGGTAATTCTCGGCGCCGAAGAGTCGGTCCGCCGTCTGCTTCATGACGATCAAATCTTCAGGCGTGGCCGCGAGGCCGCCGAGGACGCCCAGCACGAACTGGATCCAGAATGGCGGCTGAACGAGCTTCTCCTTGAGCAGGAAACGCAGGTTGTACAGATGGCCGACGTCGTACGCCTCGAACTCGGGCTTGGTGTTGTGCTCGGCCATTGTCTTGGCGAACGTCTCCATGTCGCCGAAGGTGTTGCGGAAGATGAAGTCCTTCGTGCCCTCGGCGTAGGCCTGCTCCCAGCCGAAGCGGTAGTCCTCAGGCTTGAAGCGGCGCGCGACAGGGTGGATCGAGAAGTTCATGCTGCCGAGGTTGAACGAGGCCACCTCAGGCTTGTAGCGCGGCACCACACGCAGTCGCTCTGTCGGGAGCATGCCCATGCCCCCGCCCGTGGTCGTGCCGACGATCATGTCGACGCCGGAGGCGCGAATGCCAGCCAGGATCGGCGCGAACAGATCCGGATCCGAGGACGGCTGGCCCGTCTCCGGGTTGCGCGCGTGGATGTGCACGGCGGCCGCGCCGGCCTTGACGCAGGCCACGGCATCCGCGACAAGCTGCTCAGAGGTATAGGGCAATTTGTCGGACTGGGTTGGGATTGTGATCGCGCCTGTGAGGGCCGCTGTGATGATGAGTTTGTCAGCCATGATGTTGCCTTTCGATCTGCAGTGATGAGCGAGCCGGATGTCTTCAGGCCTTGCGTTGGCGCGCCAGCATCTCCATCAGATGGGTGGCCAGCTTGTTGCGTGTCTCAGCAATCGACTCGGGTGTCCAGGTCTGGAAACCAGAGCCCGACTTGAAACCCAGTTCCTTCGCTTCCACGTGGCGGCGCAGCGTCGCCGAGGGCGTCGGAGACGCGTCGATGTACGGGAGGATGTAGTCGTGGATGGCCAGGGTCAGGTCGAGCCCAACGAGGTCAGCGTTCGCCACTGGGCCAAGCACCGGCAGACGAATGCCGAAGCTGTTGCGCACCGCCACATCGACGGTCTCGGCATCGCAGATGCCTTCGTCGATGATCGCGAAGGCCTCGCGCCACAGCGCATGCTGCATGCGATTGGCGATGAACCCCGGCACGTCCTTGTTGACGCGCACCGGCTGCTTCCCGCAGTCGCGCATGAGCGTCATGATCACGTCCATGCAGGCGTCGTCGGTCTCCTCAGTTCGGATCACTTCGACCAGCGGGACGAGGTAGGGCGGGTTCCAAAAGTGCGTCCCGAGGATTCGCTCGCGACGTTTGGCGGGGCTGGCGATCTTGGTGATGCTGATCACCGAGGTGTTGCTGCACAGGATGGTCTTGTCGGAGCACAGCTCTTCGAGCTTGACGAAGAGCTCCTGCTTCAGCGCCAGGTTCTCGACGATGGCTTCCACGACGATGTCAGCGCCGCGGCAGGCCTCGGCCAGGTCACCCGTGCACGTCACGCGTCCCACGATCTCGGGGATCGCATCGGCCGGCACCAACCCGTATTCCGCCATGCGGGTCAGGTTGGCCGTGATCCGTTCATGCACGGTCGCGAGGGCAGCGGGGACCGCATCTTGAACGATGACCCGGTGCCCGCCTGCGGCAAACACCTGAGCAATGCCATGCCCCATCAGCCCGGCTCCGATGACGGCAATCTGGTTCGCCACGTCCGCCTCCTTATAGAGCGTTTCCTGGTCAGATCGGCCCGACCGTGGATGTCCACAATGCGGTATATATTTCCACATAGCGGACAGGGCCACTATACGGGTTACCCGTTTGGATGTCAATAGACGGACGACGGATGAGGAGCTTTGTACGAAGAGGAGGTGACGCCCATCATGCGGTCAGTGTCCGCAAAATGATCCCGATTCGGTCCACTTGACCGGACTCCCCCGACGCCTGGCCGCTCTCAGACTGAGGATTGACAAGCCCAGATTGCGGGTATATCTTGGTGTTTGTCCACAATGCGAAATTCAATTCCGTATCGTGGACGAGACAAGCAACCAAGGAGTTCACGCCATGTCGTCCCTGGAGTTTTATGACCTGAGCCACCCATGGGGATTTCAGGCCCCTAACTGGCCTTATTTCCGCGACGTCGAGATCGAGCGCATCCACTACCACGCCAAGTCGGGCGTCCTGACGCAGCGGATCACGACCACGATGCATTCGACGACGCACATCGACGCGCCGGCGCACGTGGTGGAAGGGACGCCGTTCATCGACGAGATCCCGCTCGAGAAGTTCTTCGGCACGGGTGTGGTCGTCTCGATCCCCAAGGACAAGTGGGGCCTGATCACGGCCGAGGACCTCGAGAAGGCCGAGCCCAAGATCCAGCCCGGCGACATCGTCATCATCAACACGGGCTGGCATTCGAAGTACGGCGACAACCAGGACTACTTCGGGCGAGCGCCCGGCCTGGTCCCTTCAGCCGCACACTGGCTGGTGGAGCGCGGGGTCAAGGTCGTCGGCCATGACACCCAGGCCAACGACCATCCGCTGGCCACCGCCATCGGCCCGCACGGCCCCGGCGGCCCCCTGCTACCTCACCTGCTCAAGGAATACAAAGAGTTCAGCGGTCACGAGGTGATCGAGGACTTCCCGGATTGGGAGCCGGTTCACCGGATCCTGTTCTCGAACGGGATCCTGGGCATCGAGAACGTCGGCGGCGACATCGACAAGGTGACGGGGAAGCGCGTGACCTTCTCGTTCTTCCCGATTCGTTGGACTCGCGGCGACGGCTGCATCATCCGCCTGGTCGCCATGCTCGACAAGACCGGTGAATACCGGATCGAAAAGGGCGCCTGAAACAGGCACCAAGGGGACGACATCATGGCCTACAAAGTCAATCGACTGAGCGATGCAGCGAAGTACACGGCTCCCGGGCATTCGGCGACCGTCCACACGATGCACCTGCAGCACAAGAACTTGGGCAGCGAAGCGCCGTACTGGGTCGGCTGCTCGTACTATCTTCCCGGCGCGCAGGCCGACTGGGGCGCCACGCCGCTCGACAAGATCTACGTCTGCCTCGCGGGCGAGCTGACCGTGCGGCTGCAGAACGAGACCCTGACGCTGGGCGCAATGGACTCGATCTGGATCGGCCCCGACGAGCCGCGCGAACTGATCAACCAGAGCAACGAAGTCGCCACCCTTCTGGTGGTCATGCCGTATCCGGCAGCGAAGTAGCCCATCATGCTAGACGCGATTCCAAGCACCCAAGAACTGTTCAGCGTCAACGGCAAGGTGGCCA
The DNA here is from genome assembly GCA_964480865.1 of uncultured Anaerolineales bacterium. Lineage (GTDB taxonomy): Bacteria > Chloroflexota > Anaerolineae > Anaerolineales > UBA6663 > UBA6663. The sequence continues at coordinate 20,227 of CAYZRP010000046.1, forward strand.
TCGTCACCGGCGCGACCGGCGGCCTCGGCAAGGTGGCGTGTCTGGCGCTGGCCAAGGCCGGAGCCAAGGTCGTGCTCACCGGGCGCAGCGTCGACTCACTCGCGCCGCTGACCGAGATGATCACCAATGCCGGCTACACGGCCACCCACATCGCCGGTGACCCGGTCTCGCACGATGACAACAAGCGCATCGTCGCCCACGCCGTCGAGACGTACGGTGGGCTCGACATCGTCCTGACCGCCGCCGGCGTCAACAAGCCCGGGCCGATCGTCGAACAATCCGTCGAGGATTGGGAGACCATCATGGACGTGAACGTGAAGGGCACGTACCTGATGTGCAAAGAGGCCGGCAAGGTGCTCATCCAGCAGGGGCGCGGCGGCAAGGTCATCCTGGTCTCGTCGCAGCGCGGCAAGCTCGGCCTGCCCAACTACAGCGCCTACTGCCCCTCCAAGGGCGCGATCGACTCCCTCACCCAGACACTGGCCTGGGAGTGGGGCAAGCATCACATCAACGTCAACGCGATCGCGCCGACGGTCTTCCGCACCGCGCTGACGCAGTGGATCTTCGAGAGCCCTGAGACCACTCAGCGCTTCCTGTCGCGCATGCCGATCGGGCGCCTGGGTGAGCCCGAAGATTACATCGGCTCGGTGCTGTTCCTGTCGTCGCGCGCTTCAGACCTGATGACGGGCGGCATCCTCTACGTGGATGGAGGCTACACCGCCGGCTGATGCGCTGTGCGCGGGCTCGTCATCCTGCCGAAGCAGCGTAGCGCTCAACCAGACGGATATCGGGCCAGCCGCGTCACAACCCGGCTGGCCCGATCCTGTTCTGACAAAGGGACGCAGGTGGATCTCGATGCCTGGCCGCCTGCGAAAGAGTTCCATTCGCGT
>CAYZRP010000046.1:21216-42569 GCA_964480865.1 uncultured Anaerolineales bacterium
AGGGACGCAGGTGGATCTCGATGCCTGGCCGCCTGCGAAAGAGTTCCATTCGCGTCATTCGCGTAATTCGCGGCCAAAACGGGATCTTCAAAAGCACTCTGTGGTGGCCCAGCCGGCGCGGCGATCGGATGTCCGATTGGTACCAGCGGTGTATACTGCCCGCACCTTCCGCATTGCGGAACAAACGGCTGAATAGCGGTAGTCTTTAGGGGTTGCTGTCAATGAGACTCTGAACGAAGCTTATGGCGACTGAAGCGAAACCCTCCACCAATCCTCAACGCGACCTCGGGCAGGTCCAGGTGATCAGCCGGGCGGCCCGCATCCTGCGCGCCATCCGCGATGCGGACGGCCTCAACCTGGCCCAGCTGGCGGCCAAGGTCCGGCTGCCGCGCACCACCGTCTATCGCATCGTGACCACCCTCGAGGCCGAAGGGCTGTTGACCACCGTGGACCCGGGCGGCCAGATCGAGCTCGGGGTCGAGCTGATCTCGCTCGGTGGAGCGGTCCGCCACGATCTGCGGCGCGAGCTGCGTCCCTTCCTCGAGGAGCTGTCGCTCAAGGTCGACGAGACCGTCGACCTGTCGATCCGCGACAAGGACCACATCCTGTTCCTCGATCAGGTGACTCGCCTGCAGCGTCTGCGCGCCGTCTCCGGCATCGGCATGACCTTCCCGCTGCATTGCACCGCGAACGGCAAGGCCCTGCTCGCCACCCTGAGCACTGAAGCGGTTATGCAGTTGCTGCCGGAGGATCTGCCCGCGTTCACGTCGACGACGATCCGCACCCGCGTTCAGTTGATCGAAGAGCTCGCGGCCATTCGGCTGTCAGGGATCGCGTACGACCGTGAAGAGCATTCGCCGGGCATCAGTGCCGTCGCCGCAGCTATCGAAGCGCCGCTCAGCACAACGCTGGCGATCAGCATCCCGGTGCCGACGGTGCGCTTCCTGGGCCAGGAAGAGCGGTTCGCGTCGGCGCTGCTGCAGACCTGTGACGTGATCGGCCAGCGCACGCCGGGCGTGCGCCGCTTCCAGGGTCCCACAGCAGCACCACGAGCCTGACGTTCGACCCGCACTCGACTCGATTCGCCAGCTCTCGTTGGATCGTGTCAACAATCTCAAGTAGAACGGGTGAAAGCGATCGGCGGGGCATGCCGGTCTCTCTCACCCGTCCTTTTTTCGGCGCTTGCTCTGCGTCGATCACGCAGCTCGCCGCCCGCCGTTAGCGTCGTTCCTACGCCTGGCCGCTCGAGAATACGCCGGGTGCCTTGATGCTCGCGCCTGCGAGCGCACCGACGACGGCCACCACGACCTACAAGATCGACATCGCTGCGACAAACCCCTGGTGGACGGCATCGTAAACCTTGCCCGGTGCCACACAGTCGCCTACCAGCCAGGTCGGCACGTCCTTCACGGCAGTCTGAAGCTCCAGGGCTTCTTGCTTGTTAGACTGCATGCCAAGCGCATAGACCACCGTGTCCGCCTCAAGTAAGACCGGAGCGCCCGTCGAATCGACGGCTTCAACGCCTGTGGCCGTGATGCGTGTGCATTTCATTCCGGTGTGGTAGGCCACCTGTTGATCGAGCTCATGAATAAGTCCGACGCGATGCATCTTGTATGCATCCGGCGCCAGCTTCTCCTGCATTTCGATCACTGTGACCGACTTGCCGTTCTTGGCCAGGTGAAGACCAACCTCACAACCGACGAGGCCGCCGCCCACAACCACGACCTGCTGGCCCACCGCGTCCAGACGGTCGTAAACGTCCAACGCTCGCATGGCGTGTTCGACTCCCTGGATGGGCGGTTCGATGGGTCGCGAACCCACTGCGACGATCACGGCCTCGGCCCCGAACGCGGCGACATCGGCCGGTGAGAAATCTGTATTCAGCCGCACATCGATCTTGCGCGTCTGTACGCGTCGGGCCATCACATCTTTGAACCTGCCCAGGTCGCCTTTGTACGCATCCGTGTCGGCAAACTTGAGCAGGCCGCCCAACTGGTTGGTTCGCTCAACCAGGGTGACCTTATGGCCCCGATCCGCAGCAATCACGGCGGCTTCCATACCGCCGATGCCGCCGCCGATCACAAGCACTTTTCGAGAGCCGGCGGGCCGACTATCAAGCACCGCCCGGTCGAAATAGAAGGCCTCAGGATTCACCGCGCAGCCAAACAAGCTGCTGAGATCTTCGATATTGTCTTCCAACGGCCCTGGGAAGCACTTGTAACAACGCAGACACGGAAGGATGTCATCATCCCGACCGGTCTCGACCTTGTTGACGAATTCCGGATCAGCTGTCAATTGCCGGGCCAGGGCGACCAGATCGCACTTTCCCTCCGCCAGAAGTTGCTCGGCCTGCTCCGGCGCGTTGATGCCTCCCACCACGGTCACCGGGATCGACACGGCCTTTTTGATCGTGCCGGCGTAACCACCGTTCAAACCATGCGGCGCAAAGACTGATGAAAACTGCCCGCTCAGAATGGGATCCCGGTAGAGGCCCACGGAAACATGGATGAGGTCAACCAGATCCTCGATCGACTTGCAGAACTCGGCGGTCTCCTCGACGCCCATGCCGCCAGGTGTACGCTCATCGCCGCTGACTCGGACCTCCAGGAGGAAATCCTTGCCCATCGCCTGACGCACACTCTCGATGACGCGCCTCGGAAAGCGGGCGCGATTGGCCAGCGAACCGCCATACGTGTCAGCCCGTTGGTTGGTGCGGGCCGACAGGAATTGGTGAAGCAGCCAGCCGTGCCCCGCGTGGATCATGACACCGTCAAACCCAATCGCGCGCATGAACGTGGCACACGTCACGAAGTTGTCGCACACGGACTGCATCAGGGCTTCATCGAGCGCGACGACTTCGGCTCCATCCTCGCGGACATATCCCATGGGGCCGATTGGATTTTTCAAGCCCGGGATCTTGAGCTTCGATTCACCACAATGCGAGAGCTCGATCATGGCCACGGCTCCGTGGGCCTTGATCACGTCCACAACTTTCTTCAGGGCATGAAAGACGGGATCCTCGTAGTTGGTGTAGTCGATCGGCGGAAACGGTTCCCGGTTGGCATAGTCGAAATCCACAGGAGTTTCACCGACCGTGATCTGGGCGCAGCCACCCTTGGCCTTGGTCGACATGTTTTGGAACAACACATCGGATAGAAAGGGAAGCGTGGCGAAGTTGCCACAGTAAATCGGCGCGCCGACGATGCGATTCTTGAAGGTAAACGTTCCCACCTGGAGGGGTGAAAAGAGTTTCTGGAACTTCGGATTCATGCGCTGAGGTCCTTATATGCGCTCATTCAACTCACAGGCAGCAGGGCCGAAGCCCTGGGGCACGGCCCTGCTGGTGTTCCTGACGGCCTGCGCCTGCCGGCCACTTTCACGGTTGTCCGAACGGCACGCTCAGGCCTGGCCGCTCGAGAACACGCCCGGCGCCTTGATGCTCGCGCCCGCGAGCGCGCCGATCACGGCCACCACGACCACGATCAAGATCGAGAATGTGTACAGGCCCGTGGCATGCAGCGCATACGACCCGGCCGCCACGGCGATCGTGCCGCCGAAGATCGACAGGCCCATCGTCAGGCCGCCCACCCTGCCCGTGATGTTTTCGGGATAGCTGTTGGAGATGAACGTCAGGCTGATCGGGTTGGGCATCCCCATGAAGAAGCCCGCGAGGATCAGGCACACCGTCAGGATCGTCTGGTTCTCATTGACCATCGGCAGCAGCACCGACGCGCAGAAGATGGCCGTCAGGGCGAAGGACACGAGGATGGCCAGGCTGTACCGGCCCCTGAAGACCTTCTCGACCACCACGCCGCTGGCGATGGAGCCCAGCATGAACGCGAGGGTGTAGATGCCCATGATGGTCCCGGCCACTTCCGGGCCCATGCCCAGCCCGGCCGGCGCCGGAACGGCGATGTGCCCGGGCGTGAGGTCGTTGTAGCCCTGCATGACCCACGACAGCGAGAACACCGCGACCAGCGTGAGCCAGAACGCGGGAAGGCCAAAGACCTTCTTGAACAGGCCGTCGTCACCATGGCCTGCCTGACCCACGACCCCGGCGGCCGGCGACTTCGGGCCGAAAGCATAGCCGACGAACAAGAAGAGCGCGACGAACATGACGCCGCCGAACCACACCAGCGCGGTGGGCCAGCCCGAGTTTGCGGCGATCGCCGGGCCCGCGATCAGGCCGATCGTGATCCCGAGCGACAGGGCCGCCCCCTGGAGCCCCTGGAACAGCCCACGCTGCGGGGCCGGGAACCATTCAGCCGCGAGGCGCGGCCCGGAGGCGATGATCGGGCCACAGCCGAGGCCCTGCAACGCGCGCAGGGCCACAAGGCCGAGGAGGCTCGTCCCGAGGACGGGCACGAGGGCGGCGCAGACCGCGGCCAGCAGACAACAGCCGATGAAGGTCCGGGCGACGCCCCACTTGTCGACGACAGCGCCGCCGACCATGCCGCCGATCGCGACCATCAGCGTGAACGGGAGCATGGCCGCCCCGGTCGTCGTCCCGAGATCGACGCCCAGCGTCTTGGCGATCTCGCCGACGAGCGGCGTGGGCGCGATGAGGATCATGCCCTGGGCAAGCGTGGCGATGATCACGGCAAACAAGACGTACCAGCGAAACGCAGGATAGTTGGATGTGGACATGTGGGCACTCCAGCGGTTGCGCCTCTCAACGACATCGCGAACCGCCCGCGGCACGGTTTCCGGGGCCTCAGGGGTTCGCGATGTTGTCGAGCGCAGATCAGTTGAAAGGAGGACGCCCCGCCTGTGGGCGTCGGCGACTTACTCTTCTTCGGCGACTTCGGCCGGCACCACCTGGCCGCCGCGGCGCGGGATCCCGGCCGGGCGGAACGCCGAGTACTTCTTGCGCCGCTCGCGGATCACGCCCTGGTTGGCGTAGTACTTGCCCATCGTTTCGCCGATCTCGAAGAAGTGGTCCTTGGCGCCGCTTCCGTCGGTCATCGACTTCTCGCGACCGTTCGCCTGGATGACGAACTTCCAGCGCCCGTTCTCGTCCTTCTCGAGGTCGCCGCCGCAATGGCAGACCGGGCATTCGATCGGGTAGCCGCTGCTGTTCCAGTGCGGCTGACCGAGCGACAGGAGATTGGAGTGGCACACCGGGCACCAGCCCAGATTAGGATCGCCCAGATATTCGACAGTCTCGTAGTTCTGGATCCCCTTGACCACGTTCTCGCCGAGCTGGCGGGCGCGCTGCAGGGCCGCATCATCGAGCAGGATCTGGCCGGGGCGCGGGGCGCGGTTGGCCATCATCTGATCGACGACCTTGATGTCTTGCGTCAACAGGGTCACGGTCACGCTCTCCATGACCATCGACATCCAGCTGCGGGTCGAACCGCCGTTGGTGATGATGCCGCCGACGCGGTGCTTGAAGTAGGCGGCGTTGCCGACCTGCTTGTGGAAGTTCGGCTCGTACGACAGGTGTCGATCCGTGAAGATGCGGTAGATGCCGGCCGGCATGAACGAGTAGGCGGGCACCGTGACGATTACGCCATCGGAGGCCAACCACTCCTGCATGATCAGCTCCATGTCGTCCTTGTGCATGTTGACGCATTCGGGCGCACAGTGCTGCTGCGTGAACTTCACCGTGCAGCTCTCGCAGCCGGTGCAGGGCATGATGTTGTAGTCGTGCAGGTTGATCATCTTGACCTGCGCACCAAGCTCCTCCGCCCGCATGAGCGCTTCCTTCGTCAGGATCTCGCCGTTACCGTTTTTGCGACCCGCCAGGACTGCCAGGATTTTCATGATGTCTCTCCTCAATGAACGACTTCGTTTATGCCGCAGCCGGTTTGTCGGACGAAGCGGGCACCGTGCCCGGCTTCCGCTGACTCACGACAAACCCAACCCCGACGGCGATGACGGCGGCCAGAGCCAGCACGATCGCGCACACCCGGTAGATGAACTGGCCATCCGGATTTCCGAACACATTCCCGATGGTGACCAGGATCGTCGGCGAAGCGGCCGTGCCAAGGTTGACGAATGTCATGTACAGGCCGTTGGCAAAGGTTGCCGCAGATTTCGGCGCCGCGTCAGTGACCTTCATCGTGCCGTAGGGCATCAGAAGGCCGAACCCCAGGCCGATGAAGGCCGCGCCGGCGAAGATCAGGCTCATGTCTGTCGCGATCGAGAGCAGGAAGAAGCCGACGGCGTTGAGGAGCAGCGCCACGAAGGCCGAGAAGCTGCGGAGCAGGCCGATGATCCTGGCGAACAGCACGCCGCTGACCATCGACATGACCGTCATGATCATGGTGGCCAATCCGGTCGAAGCCGCGTCGCCCAACTTGTGGCTGTCCACGACGAACGACAGGTAGCCGAAGATCGCGAAGTAGATGATCGCGTAGACGAAGATCAGCATACAGACCGTGATCACGCCCCGGTTGAAGCCGCTCTCCTGCTTGCCTGTCTGCTGCGCGCGTTGCGGCTCGGGCAGCTTGAGCACCACCAGCACCAGGGTCACGATCGCGAAGGCATAGATCAGGAACGACAGCCGCCACGAGAACGTGGCCAGGACGCCCGCCAGGATGGCCGTGATGATGTTGCCAAGAGCGACTGCAGTGCTTTGATAACCAAGCATGACATCGCGCGCCTGGCCGGTGTAGAAGTCGGCGATCAGGCCGGCCGCATAGGGCAGGAAGATGCCGGTGCCGGCGCCCAGCAGCGCGCGGCAGACCAGGATCACTGTGAAGTCCGAGGTCAGCATGGGTCCCATGCCGCCGACGATGTACAGCCCGAGGCCCACGAACAACAGCGTGCGTGTCCGGAAGCGGTTGGCCAGGACGCCCGCCAGGAACCCGAAGGGGATGGCCACCAGCGATGCCAGCGAGACCATGTTCATCAGGGCTTCCTGGCTGACATCCGGAAAGGCCTTGCCGATTTCCGCGAGGGCTGGCGAGATCGTCAACCGCAGCATCAACAGGAATGAGATGGACAGGATCGTCACCATCAGTCCTTTGTTCTTCGTTGCGCTCGTGTTCATGATTGCCTTTCTATCGATCTCAGAGGGCGGATGAGTGCTCCACAGCCGGTTTCGATCCGGCCCGGACGGCGGAATTGATGATCCAGTTGAGCGGTCGTTTGCGGATGTCCGCTTTGTGGAATTATCATCCACATAGTGGATGGTCGGATAGTAGGGCAGGTGCTCGGGGCGTGTCAAGTCTTGCCCTCACTAGGACTCGGCGACAAATGTCATGCGCAGGCGTCGACACCCAACAGGGTTCGTCGGAGGGGGCCCACATGGGGGGTGGGGTTGCTCGAGTTCCCGTCGGGGTTCGGGAGAAGAGTATGATCCGGAGATGCTGCCCGATCTCGATCACTGGCTGCCGCCACCGACGAACATCCAGTTGGGCCCTTCCCGTCTCCATGTCTGGTCCTTCGGTCTCGATCACACCAGGGCGAACACCGCCGAGTTGGAGAGCCTTCTTTCGGCTAGCGAGAAAGAGACGGCGCATCGATTCAACATTGAGCCTGATCGACGTCGGTACATCGTCGCCCACGGTCGATTGCGGCAGATCCTGAGTCGCTATACAGGCACCGCGCCAAAAAACATCACGTTTGGACATGGAGCCCATGGCAAGCCGTTCCTCTCGCGCGAGCACGCGGGAGATCGCGTGCATTTCAATCTGTCGCGATCCGGTGCGATGGGTTTGTGCGCGGTGGCCTATGGCCAGGACGTCGGCGCCGACGTCGAATGGGTGCGCCCGCTCGAGGGCATGGAGACCCTGGTCAGGCGCTTTTTCTCGCCTCTGGAGAACGCGGACTGGCTTCAGCTCGCGGAGAGCCAGAAGCTCGAGGCGTTTTACCGGTATTGGACCTGCAAGGAGGCTTTCGTCAAAGCCCGCGGAGAGGGATTCAGCCTGCCCTTGAACCAGTTCGACGTGGCATTTTCGGAGAGCGGCTCACCCCGGCTGGCGCGCATCCCGGGAGAGGCGACCGATACGACGAACTGGTTCCTCCGGACCCTGATCCCCGTCTCAGGCTATCGAGCCGCCGTTGCTCTGCCCGGCCTTCACTGGCAGGTCGATTGCTGGCGCTGGCCGGAACGCGATTGAACCCGCTCAGCGTCGACGATCCACCCGGCGGCGGCTGTCACTCGTAGCCGGAACGCATCGTCGGCGTCAGAAGGGCCCTTCGCGAGACAGGCAGAGGCGAACGCTGTGCGTCAACGCTGGCGAGGTACCGGATCAGCTTGAAGGAGAGCAGCAGATCAAAGATCACGTCGCCCCGATTCAGTTCGCACCCCAGCAGGCTTTCGATCTTGTTGATTCTGTAGAACAACGTGTTGCGATGAATGTGCAGGTCGGCGGCCACGCCGGTGGGATTCTTCAGATCCGACAGGTAAACAGAGAGAGTCTGAAGCAACTCCCGATCCGCCGGATCGTCACTGTCGGCCAGCTGCCGCAGCCCAGGATGACAGATCTCGTGCAAATCGACCTCGCCGGCGCTGGCTTCAAACGCATGAAAAATCGCGTAGTGGGCATAGTGGTGGAGAACGCCGGCCGCGTCGATCTGCCTTCCCAACTCCAGTGACTTCACCGATTGTTGATAGAACCGGGACATCTCGGAGAGATCGGTGAAGACGTTGCTGATGCCGGCGACCCACTGATTGGACTCCAGGTAGTCGATCAGGTCAGCGTGTTCCTCCGCGCCCAGAACCGGCGCGCCCTTCTTGCGGCTGAGCAACAAGACGACGTCGCCGCGAAAGTCCACCGACATGCTGCCGGGCAGGATCTCGCGCAACCGCGAATGGCTGATGAGGTGAGCACCCTCGCGAGCGGCATCCTGGCGCTCTCGGCGGACAGAGACCACATAGAGGTCGGGGTGAAGCACAATCTCCAGCGCCTTGAGCCGGAGCTGGATGGTTTTGGTGTCTGTCAGTCGCCGCTCGAGCAGATCGTTGATCAACGCCTCGTAGATGAGGCCGTGTGTCTGAATGAAGAACTCGCTCTTCTGGAGCTCAATCGCAGCCAGTTTGCAGAGGCCTTCGACCCATTCGATGGCGTAGTCGCTGTAGGGCTCGAAGCAGCCGAACACGGCCATGATGGCCACAAACGTGCCACGAATGCGCACGCCGGCCTGCAGCCAGCCGTATTGGGCATACGGGATCCCCCTGGCCTCGCTCCACTCCTTGACGATGAAGGGCGGCTCGCCATCTGCCAGCTTTCGCAGGATGCGATCGCTGCGGAGGGAGTTGATCGTACGTTGATCCAGATAACCGCGTTCGATGATGGCATTCATGGTCGGGTCGTCGACGACGACACCGCGCGACCTTGCCAGGCTCTTGAGGCTTGTGTCGTTGATGAAGATGGGGTTCCCGAGCAGCTCGAAGCCTTTGTCGGCGATGGCCTGCAGGCCGTTGCCGGCGAACAGCGCGTCGAGGATATCCTCACGCACCTGCGCGAACCGACGCTGCGCGGCGAACCAATCCTGCACCTTCTGGATCGCGGCCGCGCGATCGGCGGCGGCCGGCAGCACGACCAGGTTGAGATCCTCGAGCTGCATCAGCCACTCCGGCATCCCGGCATCCGCCACACAGATCAGGTGCCGGACTCCCTGCCTCTCGTTGCCGTCATGCAGATCGGAGGCGCTGACCACATAAAGCAGATCCGGCTGGGTCGATCCACCGGCGTCGGGCCAGGCAGCCACCGCGTTGATGACGACCTGGGTCGATCCCGCCCTGACCAGCTGAGCCCCCTGTTGTGTCAGGAGGCTCAGCACCCTTTCGATAGTTAGTTTCATCCGAAGCTCCTCCTGACATCTTTCCCGAATCCCGGCTGTGGCTTTCCCTCAGGGACTTCATTGTACTGCAGCACAATCAAAGGGCCTAGCCAGAAGCGGTTATTTTGGATGGGCTCACAAATTCTTCGATATTCAAGCGTCATATCATCGAAAAGCAAGTGCTTGGGGGATGCAAATCCGGGTTCGCCCCGGCTTTCCTGTCATCAACAGAACGAATCCAGAAAGCCGCCTTTGTAATTCAGCACAAGGGAAGTCGCATTTTCCGCCGCCTGATCGACCCGATCAAGGCCCTGGCAAACCTCCGGGTGACGAGCATCTGTCTTGAAAGGAGACACGCTATGGTCAAACTGGGCAAGTACAGCAGGAGCGTATCCATCGTCGGCGTGGGCTGCACGCCCTTCATGAACTTCCTGGATAACCCTGCAACCGAGGGTCTGTCGGAAGGCGAGGTCTTCGGTTACGCCTCGCTCGCCGCGATGGAAGACGCCGGCGTCGAGGCCAAAGACGTCGACTTCTACTTCCACACCCAGGCCAACCCCTACATGGGCTCGGACTACATCACGCCCAACATGCAGGTCGCCGACTGGTTCGGCATGCGTGGCAAGGGCTCGGCCCACCACTCCGAGGCCTGCTGCTCGGGCTACCTCGCGCTGGACCTGGCCGTCAACGCCGTGGCCTCCGGCAAGTTTGACGTCGTGCTCTCGGGCTGCGTCGACCTGGCCGACAGCCTGCCGGTGGCCAACATGCCGGCCCACATGCGCCGCAAGTTCTCGTTCGAGGAGTTCATCGTCTCGACCAAGCTGATCTACGACAGGGCCTACAGCCGGCCGCTGGCCGCCGGCCCGATGATCGCCTTCGACGACGTCGCGGCCTGGTACACGCATGCGTACGGCCTGACCGACGACAAGATGGACGACATCCTCAACGCGGCGGCCATCAACAACCGCCGCAATGCCGCGAAGTGCCCGCTGGCGATCAATCGCACCGAGTTCAAGGACCTCGCCCAAGAGAACGGCTTCGACGATGTGATGGCGTTCATGCGCTCGCCCTTCAACCCCAAGCTGTCTGAGTACCTGCGCATCAGCGGCTTCGAGACGAAGTGCGACGGCGCCGCCGCCGTCATCGTCTGCCCGACCGAGATGGCCAAGGACTTCAAGGGCACGCCCATCGAAGTGCTGGGCATCGGCAACGCCGCGCTCGAGGGCTCGCAGGCCCATCTCGAGATGCGCGGCACTGAGGAAGCGGTCCGCCAGGCCTACGAAGTGACCGGCCTGACGCCGAGCGACATCGATCTCTTCTACGCCAACGACTTCATCATCACCTCGCACCTGATCGCGGCCGAGATCGCGGGCTACCTGCCCAAGGGCGAGGGCTGGAAGGCCATCATGGACGGGCGCACGGCCTATGACGGCGACCGGCCGATCAACACCAACGGCGGTCGCGCCTCCTTTGGCCACGCTCACGCGGCCTCGGGCATGGCCGACATCTATGAGGCGGTCCAGCAGATGCGCGGCCTGTGCGGCGAGCGGCAGGTCAAGAAGCTCCCGAAGCACACGATGCTGCGCGGCTTCGGCGGCGGCCAGAACCTGGCGGCCATCATCCTCGGCGCGCTGAATTGAGCGAGGCACATCATGAACATGGAACCCATCGTCAAACGGTTTTACACGTCGCTCGAAGAGGGCAAAATGCTGGGCCGCAAGTGCAAGCGCTGCGGCGCCGTCGAGTTCCCGCCGGTCATCGCCTGCAACGGCTGCTCCTGCACCGACATGGAGTGGGTGGAGATCAGCGGCAAGGCCACGATGTTCGACTTCGTCCTGCCCGGCGTGATGTCGACCCGGCCCGATAACGAATTCCTCCAGCCGTACTGCTACGGCTGCGTCGAGCTCGAGGAAGGCGCGAAGTTCAACGCCATCGTCTGCGGCGTCACCAAGAAGACCAAGAAAGACATCGTGCCCCGGCTGCCCGTGCCGATCCAGGCCCGCATCGTCCAGAAGGACGGGTACAAGACCGTCGTGTTCGATCTCGTGAAGGAATGATTCACATGGACAAGCAAGCCATCGAAGCCAAGGTCCTGCAGTGCTTCGCCATGACCTACAAGAAGGACGTCGCCGCCCTGAGCCGCGACACGCGGATCGTTGAGGAACTGTCGTCGAAGTCCCTGCTGATGGTCGCCCTGGTCTCCACGGTCGAGAACGAGTTCGACGTGCTCATCCCGCTGCCTGAAGCCAGCAAGATGAAGACGATCGGCGACATGGTGGACGAGGTCTGCGCCCGGATCGAATGAGGCGCCGAGCGTCTGACGCACACAACCCGACTGCCCCTGCCCGCCGCTCTGCGACGGCCGGGGCGGTCCGGAGGGGCAGATGAACATCCTGGACTTTGTGTACGCCCGAGCCAAGGCCGACCCGCAGCGCGTGGCCTTCCCCGAGGCCTCGAACGAGAAGATGATGCGGGCCGCCCACGAAGCGGGCAGCCAGGGCTACATCGTGCCGGTCCTGGTCGGGGATCCGGCGGCGCTGAAAGAACTCTGCGCCCAGCGCGGGTTGGATGGCAGCGTCTTCACCTACGTCGACCTCCAGGACGCGGCCTACCGCGACTCGATCATCGCGCGGTACGTCGCCCTGCCGGGCGCGCTCCTCAGCGCGAAGTCGCTCGGGCGGCGCATGCCGAACCCGCTCTACTTCGCGATGGCCATGGAAGCGGTCGGCGACGTCGCCTGCACGTTCGCGGGCATCGAGACCACGACCGAGGAAGTCATCCTGGCCGGCCAGACCCTGATCGGCCTGGCCGACAACATCAGCACGATCTCGAGCCTCGGCATCTTCAACATCCCGGGCTTCGCAGGCTCCGAGGGCACGCTCCTCGGCTTCGGCGACAGCGCCGTCTGCACCAACCCGGACGCCGAGCAGCTCGCCAGCATCGCGATCGCGGCCTGCGACACCCTGCAGGGCCTGCTCGGCTGGGAGCCGCGCTGCGCGCTGCTGTCGTACTCGACAGCGGGCAGCGGCACCGGCCCGCTGGTGGACAAGGTCCTCGAGGCGCTGAAGATCGCCAACGAACGCCGGCCGGATCTCGCGATCGACGGCGAGTTCCAGCTGGATGCCGCGATCAACCCCACGGTCGCCGCCAAGAAGGTCAGGCGCGAGAGCCGCGTCGCGGGCCGCGCCAACATCATCATCTGGCCGGACCTGAACGTCGGCAACATCGGCGTCAAGCTGGTCCAGCAGTTCGCGCAGGCCGATGCGTACGGGCCGATGCTGCAGGGCTTCAAAAAGATCGTGTGCGACTGCTCGCGCGGCGCGCCGATCTCCGAGATCGTCGGCAACATCGCCATCTCGGCCGTTCGCGCCGCCCATCTCGAGGCGGCCTCGAAGGGATGAGCGTGGCTTTGTACGCGGATCACGCGGATGAAGGCCGATGACGCGGAGTCTGTGTGATGCGTTTCCATCCGCGTGATCCGCGTACAAACACATGACCGGAGTGCCGTGATGGCAGAGACGATTTTCGTAATCAACCCCGGCTCGACCTCGACCAAGGTCGGCCTGTTCAACGGCGACGAGATCGTGTTCCACGCGAACGTCGAGCACTCGGCCGCCGAGCTGAAGTCGTTCGCGACGATCAGCGACCAGCTGGCGTACCGGCGCGACACGATCCTGCGCCAGCTCGCCGAGCGCGGCATCACGCTCGATGACGTCGACGCGTTCGTCGGGCGCGGCGGCGGGCTGCTGCCGGTCGAAGGCGGCGTGTACGCGATCGGCCCGACCCTGATCGATCACGCGCGGCGCGGCGCCAACGGCGTGCAGCACCCGGCCCAGCTGGGCAGCCAGCTGGCGGACGAACTGGCGAAGCGACACAACAAGCCGGCCTACGTGGTCAACCCGCCGGACACCGACGAGTTCTGCGACCTGGCCCGAATGACGGGCATCAAGGGCGTCTATCGCCGGTGCCACCTGCACACGCTCAACCTGAAAGAGACCGCGCTCCGCCACGCAGCGACGATCGGGCGCAGCTACGGGGACTGCAACTTCATCGTCTGCCACATCGGCGGCGGCATCTCGATCTCGGCCCACGAGAAGGGCCGCATGATCGACGGCAACGACATCGTCGGCGGCGACGGGCCGCTGACTCCGACACGCTGTGGGTCGATCCCGGTGGCGGAACTGCTCGACTACCTGAAGGATCACGACGTCAAATCCGCCCGCGACCTGTGCACGAAGTCGGGCGGGTTCGTCAGCCTGCTCGGCACCGCCGACCTCAAGGAAGTGACAGCGGTCCGGATCCCGACCGGAGACGCGGCGGCCGCCCGGGCCTGGGACGCCATGATCTACCAGATCGTCAAGCACATCGGCATGATGAGCACGGTGCTCAAGGGCAAGGTGGATGGCATCCTCCTCGGCGGGGGCCTCGTCCACAACGCCGACCTCGTTCAGAAGATCGAAGTTGCCTGCTCCTGGATCGCGCCGGTGTCGGCGTATCCAGGGGAGTTCGAGCTGGAAGCCATGGCCGCCGGGGCTATCCGCGTGCTGAGCGGCGTCGAGACGGCGCGCGAGTACACGGGCGTGCCCCGCTGGAACGGCTTTCCGGATTAGAGGACACGCGAAGGAACAACGACTGGCGTCCGCCTGACGGGCGCAGCCTGTGGTCAGTCCATTCAGAATCACTCAAAGAGGCGCACCATGAAGAAAATCACAACCGATCTCGCCATCATCGCCGCGGGCCCGGCGGGCATTGCCGCCGCCATCACCGGCGCTGAGAAGGGGCTGAACGTCTGCGTGTTCGAGAAGTCGAGCGTGCCCGGTGGAACGTCCAACATGGGCATGGGACCATTCGCGGTCGAGAGCCGGATCCAGAAGGAAGCCATGATCGGCCTGACCAAAGAAGAAGCGTTCAAGCTGATGATGGACTACACCCATTGGAAGGTGGACGCGCGCATGGTGCGCGATTACTTCTGGAAGTCTGCCGACACCATCCAGTGGCTCGAAGCCATGGGCGTGCGCTTCGCCGGCGCGCTGAAGTACTACCCCGAAGGGCATGCCACCTGGCACGTGGTGCAGCCCGCCGACGGTAGCCACCCGGGGCCGCGCTGCGCGTCGACCATGATGAAGCTGATGTACGAGCGCGCGCTCGAGTTAGGCGTCACCTTCTACTTCGACACGCCTGCCGTGAAGCTCACGCGGGATGGCGAAGACGTCGTCGGTCTGGTGGCCAAGAGCAAGGACGGCGAAGAGTACGAGGTGGAGGCCGCCGCGACCCTCATCGCCACGGGCGGCTTCGGCGACAACCCGGACATGATCAAGGAGCACTGCGGCTTCACCTACGGGAAGGACATGTTCAACTTCCGCATCCCGGGTCTGACGGGCGACGGCCTGCGCATGGCCTGGGAGGCCGGGGCCGGCAAGGGCAACATGGACATGGAGATGATCATGGACTGCGGCCACGTGCACATGCTGGCCGGGTACGTCTACACCATCGCCATGCAGCAGCCGCGCAGCCTGATCGTCAACAAAGAAGGCAAGCGCGTGATGGATGAGGCCGTGCTGCAGAACACGGCCGTGACGGCCAACGTCTCGGTGCGCCAGTCGGACCGCTGCCTGTACGTGTTCAGCACCGACAGCATCTTCGACCTGTATCGCAAGCAGGGCGTGGATTGGGTCAACGGCGTGATCAAGGCCGACTACACCGCCGACGCTGAAGCCTGGATGCAGAAGGCCATGACGCAGTTCCCGGGCGAGGCCTCCATCGCCGACACGCCTGAAGAGGCCGCGCGCCTGATGGGCATCGACGTCGAGACGTTCATGAAGACCCTGGCGGAGTACAACGCCAGCTGCGCCCTGCACTACGACGATCTCTTCTGCAAGGATCGCCGCTTCCTGACCCCGCTCGAGGGCAAGAAATTCTACATCCTGCGCATCGTCCCCGGCGCGTACGGCACGCTGGGCGGCATCAAGATCGACTCGCACTACCAGGTGCTGACGCAGGAGGGCAAGAAGCTCTATGGGCTTTATGCCGCCGGCTCGGATGTGTGCGATCTGTATGCAGGGACGTACCTGTACTACCTGCCCGGCAACACGATGGGCTTCGCCCTGAACTCCGGCCGACTGGCCGCTGAACAGGCCGCGGAGTTCATCAACTCGCTGGAGCCCGTGGCGTAGGGCGTGGAGCGTTGAGCGTTGAGCGATCACGCTGCCGCGATCGGGCACGGTTGCGTGATCGCTCGTCGTTTCACACCATATCGTTCTCAATGAGGTTGAAGAGCTCATGGATCGGGTGACCCTTACCGTAGACGGCCGGACGATCAGCGCGAACCCGGGGCAGAGCGTCCTGAACGCCGCGCTCGACGCCGGGATCTACATTCCACATCTGTGCAGCCATCCGGATCTGCCACCGCAGGCGAACTGCAAGCTGTGCGTCGTGGAAGTCGCCGGGCAAGACGGCGTGGTCTGCTCCTGCGAACTTCCCGCCATCGAGGGGATGCAGGTGGTCACCCAATCGTCGGCGCTGCTGCAACGCCGCAAGGTGGCGCTCGAGCTCATGCTCGCCGGCCACCCCAAAGACTGCGTCAGCTGCAAGCGCTACATGAACTGCGAGCTCCAGGCCATGATCCAGTACCTGGGCACGGTTCATTCGCGCATGCGCGTTACCTCACGCAAGACGGATCATCTCAACGTCGATAATCCGCTGGTCGTGCGCGAGATGGAGCGCTGCATCCAGTGCGGGCGCTGCGTGCGCGCCTGCGACGACCTGCGCGGCGTCGGCATCCTCGGCTTCAACCGCCGCGGCGACGAGGTCTACGTCGGCACGGCCGGCGACGTGCCCCTGGGCGAAGCCGGCTGCCGCTTCTGTTCGGCCTGTGTCGCCGTCTGCCCCACGGGCGCGCTGCAAGATCAGTTCGGGATCTTCCGGGACGATCTGCCCTGGGAGGAAGCCATCGTCCCCTGCGGGGCCGAGTGCCCGGCGCACGCCGACATCCCGGCCTATCTGCGCCTGATCCAGCAGGGCCGGCACTCGGAAGCCATCGCCGTGATCCGCGAGAAGGTGCCCTTCCCGCACGTCCTCGGCTACGTCTGCAATCACCGCTGCGAGTCGGGCTGCAAGCGCACGGCATTGAACAGCCCGGTGTCCATCCGCAATCTGAAGCGCTACGCCGCAGAACGCGACACCGAGCAGGTCTGGCGCGGCAAGGGCTTCCACAAGGAACGCACCGGCAAACGGATCGCCGTGGTCGGCGGTGGCCCTGCCGGCCTGACCGCCGCTTTCTATCTGAACAAACTCGGCCACGACGTCACGGTCTACGAGAAGCAGAACGTGGCCGGCGGGTACATGGCCCTGGGCATCCCGGAGTTCCGGGCGCCGACGGCCGTCGTGCAGGCCGAGGTCGGCTACATCGTCGAATCGGGCGTGCGCGTGCTCTACGGCCAGACCGTGGCGTCGGCCGCGGCGCTGAAGGCCGAGCACGATGCCGTGCTGGTGGCCGTGGGCACGCCGATCGGCAAGAAACTCAGGCTCCCTGGCGCGGACTACCGCCAGGTGTACACGGCCGTCGACTTTCTGCGGGCGAGCCGGCTCGGCCAGACGCTCGACCTGGGCAAGACCTGCTGCGTCATCGGCGGCGGCAACGTCGCGTTCGACGTGGCCGGAACCCTCCTGCGCATGGGTGTGAACGCCACGGTGGT
This sequence comes from uncultured Anaerolineales bacterium, assembly GCA_964480865.1. Classification (GTDB taxonomy): domain Bacteria; phylum Chloroflexota; class Anaerolineae; order Anaerolineales; family UBA6663; genus UBA6663. Next base: position 38,646 of record CAYZRP010000046.1, read on the forward strand.
CTGCCTCGAGAAGGGCGAGGCCATGCTGGCCGATCGCGACGAGATCGAGGCCGCCCGTGCCGAAGGCGCCGTGCTGTTCGATGGCCACTCTAATGAAGGGATCGAGGGCACGCCGGAGCAGGTGACAGGCCTGCGCGTCCACGAGGTGAGCGAATTCCACTTCGATCGCGCCACGGGCGCGCTGGTCGAGACCGCCGTCCCGGACTCGATGCGCGTCATCGCCTGCGACTCGATCGTCTTTGCCGCGGGGCAGGCCACGGGCCTGACCGAAGGCTTCGGCCTCGAGCTCAACCGCTTCGGCTATCCCGTGGACCCGCAGTCGGGCAAGAGCGGCCACCGGACGAGCCTCGACGGCGTCTTCTGTGCCGGCGACGTCATCACCGGGACCAGCTTCGTGATCAACGCGATCGAGTCGGGCCGGCAGGCGGCCAGCCTGATCGATCGCTACCTGGGCGGCGACGGCCAGATCGACGAGACCCTGGTCGAACGCGAGCGGCAGCCGAAGATCGGCAAGGTGGATGGCTTCTACCTTCAAGCGCGTCAGGAGCTGAGCCTGCGCCCTGCGTCTGAGCGGGTCGGCGACTTCCAGCCCATCAACGTGAACTTCAACGCGGATCAGGCGGTCTGCGAGGCCAGCCGTTGTCTGCAGTGCGACCTGCGGAAAGACATCCACAAGTCCCGCATCTGGTCCGAGTACGCTGTGAAATAGGGGCGCGCCATGTCGACCGACATCGACTTTCAGAAACTGCCTGCTACAGAAGACTTTGCGCCGCTCGCGGAGGGCGTGTGCCCGGTCGAGTGGGCGCGCGAACGCGTGGTCGGGGCGCGGCTGACCAGCTGCGGCCGATCCGTCGGCTGCCGCGACGGCCTGACACAACTGCAGGCGATCGTAACGGACATCACGACCGGCGCCGGGCAGCCCAACGACCTGGCCATGCTGCGCGACATCGCCACCTACATCGCGGCGATGGGCGACTGCGAGGCCGCGCTGACGGCCGCGCGGGGCGTCCTCTTCAGCCTCGACCGCTACGCCGCCGAGTGGGACGCGCACTGCAACCGCAAGCGCTGCGCGGCGCTCGCATGCACGGCGTACATCAGCGTGATCTGTCTGCCCGATCGCTGCCAGGGCGACACGGCCTGCCTCAAGGCCTGCCCGGTCGGTGCGATCGCGGGCGGGCCGGGTCTGATCGCCGTCGTCGATGAGGCGCGCTGCACGCGCTGCGGCGCCTGCCTGACGGTCTGCCCACAGGGCGCGATCGCCAGGTCCGGCCCGGTTAAGCCCAAGCTTCCGGATGCCCCGATCCCTGTGGGCTCATTCGCGACGGCTGCCGCCGCCGGCGTGGTCCGTCGCCGACGTCGAACCGAGTGAGTCACGGCACGGCGGTTGAACGAAGCAGATGCCGACATCGCTGAGGGCTGTGAGAATGGAAAACCTGACGAACAAAAATCTGGTTCTGAAGTTCTATGACGAGGTCTTCAACGGGTGGGATACCAGCCGGCTGGATCACTACATGCGCGAAGACTACAAGCAGCACAACGCGCAGGTCGAGGATGGTAGAGAAGGGTTTCGCCGTTTTTGTGAGAAGTTCCTGGCTCTGAAACCGCACATGGACATCCAGCACATCCTGGCGGATGGCGACCTTGTGTGCGTGTTCTTCAAGTGCACGCTTGGCGTCAACGGGATGGTCAACAAGGTCTTCGACATGTACCGCGTTCAGGACGGCAAACTGGCGGAACATTGGGACTGCGTGGAGCACAACCTCGGAAGCGTTACCCCCGTGCACCCGAACGGCCTGTTCTGACGCGCTGGCGGCTTACTTCCCGGCCCGTTCTCATCTACGGCCTGGCGACCTCATAAACGTCTGCGGTGTTCGAGCAGCTATCCGCCGACACGGCTATGTACACGTGTTCCAGGGGACATTTTCGACATTGAGTCTTGACAACCTGGATGGCAAGACCTACGCTGCAGGCGCACTCAAGACAGCCACACCTTTCACCCCTATTCGAGGCCATAGAGCATGTGAGGCCAGGCGGCCATCCTCTGCTATCCGCCGCGGATGTCCGCTCGGCGAACGTATCGGAAGGAGGTGTCTGAGGAACCCACCCTACATCCATCCCATTGGCGTGATCATTTCGTTGAACCGCACTCTTGGGGGATCCTATGCACAAACGATTGGACTCTTCGACCTTCCTGCGCGTTCTGCTGTCTGCCGTTCTGGCGTTGATGCTCGCCATCGTCCAGGCGACCCCGGCCCAGGCCGCGGGTGCCCAACAACTTCACAAAGCCGGCCTCGAGGGCGGGCGCTTCTGCAAACCCGCCTACTCGGCGGGCACTCATACCCTGACCATCCAGTCTGGCGGCATGGATCGCACGGTTGTGGTCTACGTCCCCACTCGCCGACATGAACGGGAGAAGCTGCCGCTCGTCCTGACCCTGCACGGCAGCCAGGCCGACGCGGCGACTCAGATGTCGATCAGCGACATGGCCGCGGCGGCTGAGCGCGGCAAGTTCGTCGCGGCCGCTCCGCAGGGCATCGTGTCGGCTCCGCCCGGCTACCGGTGGAATGTGCCTGGCGTGACCCTTCCCGCGGGCCAGCCGCCGGACGACGAACAATTCATCAGCGACACGATCGACACGCTCGCCCGCGTGCTCTGCATCGACGAACAGCGCGTCTACGGCACCGGCTATTCCGGCGGCGGACGCATGATCTCGCAATACGCATGCGACCATGCCGATCGCATCGCCGCGATCGCGCCGGTGGTCGGTCTGCGCGCCGGCTACCCCGTCAGCGGCCAGGCGTATCCGGACCCGACGACGTGCAACCCGTCGCGACCCGTGCCGGTGCTGACCTTTGCCGGCACCGCCGATCAGGTCAACCCGTATGCCGGAGGCGGCGCTCCCTACTGGCAGTATGGAGCGGATGCCGCGCTCGCTCGCTGGGCCGAACTCAACGGCTGCCGGTCTCGCGTATGGACCCGGCAGGTGACGACTCACGTCAAACTGCTGTCGTACCGAGGGTGCCGCGCGGGTGCCGACGTTCAGATGTACGTCGCGGACGGCGCCGGGCACACGTGGCCCGGGAGTGAGTTCTCGGTCGGTTTCTATCAGGGGGCCTTGGGCGAGATTACTTTCGAGATCGACGCCACCGATCTGATGGAGAGTTTCTTCAGACACCACGTCCTGCCCTGGGCGCCGCACCACTGAGTGAGCGCGTGAGGCAGGCGGCGGTCTTCCTGGTCGCTTTCCACTGAGCGACCGAGATCAAACCCGAACAGAACCGATGCGGAATCGGTTCGGGCTTGTCTCGGAGGCGCCGACAGACGAGGCCATTTGACGACGATGAAGGCCTGGTTCTCCTACAGGGAACCAGGCCTTTCGTTGGCAGGGCGGAGTTCGAACTGCGGTCTGAGCGTCAGCGCGTCGCCGCCAGTCAGCTTTCGATCCACGACTTCTGGATCGTGGACGCTGGCGGCCTTGGGCTAGATATCGGTTTGGAGCACAGCTACGCCCCCCACAGGCAGGTGGAGGTCTCCCGTTCCGCGACGTCCTTAGACCGGGTGACCCCAGCCTAAATCACGACCTGACCGATCAACCAATCAATCCCGTCGGGATCAAGGGATGTCTCAACGTAGTACCCGACGCCGTTGCCGTGGGCATGGCGCCTAATGACCGGCTCACCGGCGCGGAGTATGTCGCGACAGGTGTTTGGGATCGCGCACTCGGCCCGGTTTTTGTTCGCTCGCCTACGACCGTATACAAGGATGGGCATCGACCACTACCGCACGTACAAATTCCGATTCTTCAGAACCAGACCGTGCCAGTGGACTAAACATCGGACCGGCCATAAGATGGATCAGTAAAATGGTAGCTAAATGAAACCCAACAAATTCTGAGCGTTTGAAGCAATGGCGATGGTGTGGTTC
>CAYZRP010000047.1:0-42399 GCA_964480865.1 uncultured Anaerolineales bacterium
CGCAATGAGGTGTTGAACTCGTTCGTGTTCTTCCCACGCTTCTTCGGTCCACGCTCTACGCTCCACGCTCTACGCTCCACGCTCCACGCTCCTCGCTCCTCGCCGCCCTCCCCCAGTTTGACACCCCCAAATGGCCCATGTAAAATCGCGTCTCTAGACCGTGATTGTTCGCGTCGGGGGGCCCGACCTGGAACAAGCAGTGAAACATGGCAACCGGCCGCTCAATCACGGCCGGTTGAATTGAGTCACGATACGGTTCGAACACTGGAGTCTGCGCGTGTTCCATCAAGCTGAGACCTACTTCCTGGGGGAGTCGACTTTGCTGAGCGCCGGCGTCGCATCGGCTGCGCCGCCTTCGTGTGCCCCCTTGCCCCCGCGGCAGTTCCACTGAAATCCGTGTTGAGCCGCGCGGCGGCCCGACCGAGAGATTCCGCATCTCAAAATCCACTTTCATCGCTTGAACCAGAGGAGACACAATGCAGGATCTGACGTCATTCGAGCAGGTAGGGATTTATGCCGTGTTGGCGATCTCACTGCTGGGTCTGGGCTATGCCGTGTTCTTGCGGCAACAGATCCTCGGCGAGGACAAAGGCACAGCCAAGATGCAGGAGATTTGGGGCTGGATCCGCGATGGCGCGAATGCTTACCTCGGTCGGCAGCTGCGTGCCATCCTCCCCTTGATCGCGGTGCTGACCGTGGCGTTGTTCCTTTCGGTTTACATCGTTCCGCCCACGGTTGAGGCCGTCGAGCACTTCGCGAAGATGGGCATCACGGATCCAGCCGCCGTGACGCTCTGGATCGCGTTCGCGCGTGCCATCGCGTTCGTGATGGGCGCGGGCTTCTCACTGACGGTCGGTCAGATCGGCATGCGCATGGCGGTCGAAGGCAATGTGCGTGTGGCCGCCGAAGCGCGCAAGTCATTCGCCGGTGCCCTGCGGATCGCGTATCGCTCGGGCACGATCACGGGCATGTTGACCGACGGCCTCGGCCTGTTCGGCGGCACCATCATCTTCATCTTCCTCGGCAAGGCGGCCCCCGACGCCCTGCTCGGATTCGGCTTCGGCGGTACGCTGTTGGCGCTGTTCATGCGCGTCGGCGGTGGCATCTTCACCAAAGCCGCCGACGTCGGCGCCGACCTGGTCGGCAAGGTCGAGGCCGGTCTCGAGGAGGACGATCCGCGCAACGCAGCCGTCATCGCTGACCTGGTCGGCGACAACGTCGGCGACTGCGCGGGCATGGCGGCCGACATCTTCGAGTCCTATGAGGTGACGATTGTGTCAGGCCTGATCCTGGGTCTGGCCCTGACCGCGATCACGGGCCACAACGAGTGGTTCGTCTTCCCGCTCATCGTGCGCGGCATCGGCGTGCTCTCGTCGATGATCAGCACCTATCTTGTGAAGACCCCTGAGAAGGAGGCCGGCGGCGACGCCATGAAGGCGATTTCGCAGGGCTTCCTTTACGCCGCCGCGATGTCGATCGTGATGTTCGCGATCGCGGGCTGGTACTACATGAGCGTCGTCGGCGCCGCGAACGAGATCCCGGGTGGCTGGCTGCGGCCGGTGCTGGCTGTGGTCTCTGGCGTCGTGCTGGCGATCCTGATCGAGCGCGTGACCGAGTACTTCACCGGCACGCACGGCGCGCCGGTGAAAGACATCGTCAAGTCGATGCGCGGCGGCCCGGCCACGACGATCCTGTCGGGCATGGTCGTCGGCAAGGAGAGCGCTGTCTGGTCGGTCGTCACGATCGCGGCCACGATCTTCGTCTCGATCCTGATCTTCACAGTCGGTTTCGATTACGCCCCGCTCGCAGCGCAGACCGGGCTGTCACCTGAGGTCATCCGGGTCGCGTTTGTGCTCTACGGCGTGGCCATGACCGGCATCGGCATGCTGACGCTGACGGGCAATAACGTGGCCATGGACTCGTTCGGCCCGATCTCGGACAACGCCAACGGCATCGGCGAGATGGCCGGCCTCGAGGAGAAGGCCCGCCGGATCATGACCGACCTCGATGCCGTCGGCAACACGACAAAGGCCATCACGAAGGGCGTGGCGATCGGCTCGGCCGTGATCGCGGCCGTGGCCCTCTTTGGCTCGTTCATCACGGACGTATCCAAGGTCGATCCTCTGGCGCTGGCCGCCGGCATCCGCGTCTCGGTGCCCGAGGTGTTCATCGGCATGCTGCTGGGCGGAGCCCTGCCCTGGATGTTCTCGTCGCTGGCCATCAACGCCGTGAACCGTGCGGCGGGCCTGATCGTCGACGAAGTCCGCCGGCAGTTCCGGAACGGCGTGCTCGAGCCGGTCGACTCGCCGAACCACAAGGCGCCCGACTATCGCCAGGCGGTGTCGATCTCGACCGCCGCCGCGCAGAAGGAACTCGGCTCGCTGGCCGTGCTCAGCGTGGTCCCGCCGATCCTGGTCGGCATGTTCCTCGGGGTCGAGGCGCTCGGCGGCTTCCTGGCCGGCATTATCCTCTCAGGCCAACTCCTGGCGGTGTACATGAGCAACGCCGGCGGCGCCTGGGATAACGCCAAGAAGCTGATCGAGGACGAGCCCAAGGACGTGAAGCAGAACCTGGGCAAGCACTCCGAGCGCCATAAGGCCGCAGTCGTCGGTGACACAGTCGGCGACCCGCTCAAGGACACAGCCGGGCCAGCGCTCAACCCGATGATCAAAGTCGTCAACCTGGTCTCCGTGATCGTGGCGCCCGTCGTCGTGGTCTACAAGGAAATCAACTGGGTGACGGTGGTTATCGGGATAGTCCTCATGGCCGGGCTGGTCTGGGCCGTTGTGGGCAGCAAGCGCGAGGCTACCGCCGAACTGACCTGAGCCTGCCCTACCCCCTCGTGGCTCACTGCGGCGCCGGGTCGTGATCACGACCCGGCGCCGTTCGCTCTAACCAAACCCGCCTGGACCTATCTCCGAACTGCGCATGCGCCGCTTACCGTTACGGCAATCGGTTTTCCGTGTTTTTTCCGACGCGTTTTGTCAAGCTGAAGTGTTAGTCTGGTGGTTATAGAGGAGAGACCTAGCGTGAGTCGAATGATCTGGTTCGGGCGGCTGGCCCTCATCGCATCGATAGCGGCGCCCACGGGGATGGGTTCCACCCTGACCGCGCAGGCGGCCGAAGAGACCGGCGCCGTGCCGCTGAAGCCGGCGTTGCCGAATCAGATGGTCGATCGTCTGGTTGTGCGCTATGTCTCGGATCGCGTCGTCAGCGCCCAGAATCTGCCCGAGATGCCGGCCGGCCTGGACGTCGCCGCGGCGATCCTGGGCATGGACGTGGACTACATCCACTCCACCGCGGATGGCGGACATGTTTTGCGTCTCGCCAGCCCGGTCGACTCGGCCACCGCTGAGCGAATGGCCGGCCAACTCGAGTCGTACCCGAACGTCGACTACGCCGAGCCCGATTACCGCAGACAGGCGCTCTACACTCCGGGCGATACGCTGTTCTCGGCTCAATGGGCTCTGACCGCGCCCGGCGACACACACTACGGCATCAACGCCATCGGGGCCTGGGACCTGACGACGGGCGACCCGGATCTCACGGTGGCCGTGATCGACACCGGCGTCCTGCTCACGCACCCCGAATTCGCCGACCACATCTGGCCGGGCTACGACTTCGTCAGCGACGCCTGGGTTGGCAACGACGGCGATGAGCGCGATGCCGACGCCACGGACCCCGGCGACTGGACGTCCGACGACGATTGCGGCCTTGGCTGGACGGCGCAGCCCAGCTCCTGGCACGGCACGCACGTCGCCGGTATTGTTGGCGCGGCCGGCGATAACGGCACAGGCATGGCCGGCGTCACCTGGGGCACGCGCATCCTGCCTGTCCGCGTCCTCGGGCGCTGCGGCGGCTACGACAGCGACATCACCGATGCCGTTTATTGGGCGGCCGGGCTGCCGGTGACCGGCGTCCCGGACAACCCACATCCGGCGCGCGTCCTGAACCTCAGCCTCGGCGGACCGGACCTGTGCTCGCCGCTGTTCCAGAACGCCATTGACGCCGTCCGCGCGGTTGGCGCCGTGGTCGTGGTGGCGGCCGGCAACTCCGCCATCGACGTTCAAAACATCACACCGGCCAACTGCAACGGCGTGATCGCCGTCGGAGCCACGGATCGCAACGGCAATCTGGCGCGGTACAGCGACTACGGCAGCGGCGTCGACGTCAGCGCGCCCGGCGGAGCGATGAGCGCCTGGCTCGATCCGAATGGCATCCTCTCCACCTACAACGAAGGCGAAGACGTGGCCGGCACGATGGGCTTCGCGACGCTGCAAGGCACCAGCATGGCCGCCCCGCACGTGGCGGGTGTCGCGGCGTTGATGCTCTCGATCAACCCCAGCCTCGACGCCGATCAGGTTGAGGGCCTGATGAAAGGCACGCTCACGCCCTTTCCAGCCGGCAGCAAGTGCAACTCCCGCTGTGGGGAGCCGGCCGTGATCCCCTGCACGCCCGAGCTTTGCGGCCATGGCATCGTCAACGCCGCGGCGGCCGTTGCGATGGCTGCGTCTCTGACGGAACTCCAGTACCTGCCGCTGGTCGCGAATGCGCCGACCGTCACGCCCGCGGCCGCCTTCGCCGATGACTTCGAGTCGGCACGGCAGTGGCCCTGGGTGTCGCGCTCAAGCGCCGGCCAGGATCTGATCGCGTCGGCGCCGGTCAGCTTCCCTGCACGCTCGGGCGAGCGTGTGGTCTGGCTCGGTGGCATCGATGCCGAAAGCGCCTCGATCGAGCGATCGGTGTTCATCGATCCCGACTCCACGCGCCTGACCTTCTGGCAGTGGATCGCGAGCGCTGACACGGCCGTCGGCGCCGACCATGGGCGGCTGCTGGTCGACGGTCAGATCGCATGGGAGACGGACCTCAGCGCCGCCGCTGCAACAGGGCGTTGGGTGAATGTGGTGGTGGATCTCTCGGCGTACGCCGGGCAGGTCGTGTCGTTACGCTTCGAAGCCAGGACAGACTCGCAGGATCCGTCGAGCTGGCTGATCGACGACGCGAGTTTGATTCGCTAGAAATCGGGAGTGTCCGGAAGTCCCCCGATGCGCAACGCGTGCGCGTTGCACATCGGGGGACTTCGGGGCACTCCCGGTTTCTTATACTAAAATCTCCCGCAACGATGAACCGCGACCGTCCGCTCCTGATCACCGCGGCGGCGCCCGAGCACGACCTGCCGGGCCACCCCGAGCGCGCCGCACGCGTTCCTGCCATCCTGGCCGCGATCGCGGCTGACACCGCGACGGCGAGCCTCGAACAACGCGCGCCGGTGCCCGCTTCTGACGAGCAGGTGTTGCGAGTGCACACCGTCGACCACCTGGAGTTCCTCGAGAGCGCCATCACCCAGGCGCCAGCCTACATCGACCACGCGCCAACTTACGTGACGGCCGGGTCGCTCGACGCGGCTCGGCTGGCGGCCGGCGGCGTCTGCCAGCTGGTCGACGCGCTGGTCGATGGCGTGGTCAGCGCCGGCTTTGCGCTTGTGCGGCCGCCGGGCCATCATGCCCCGCCCGGCCAGCCGATGGGCTTCTGCCTCTTCAACAACGTCGCGATCGCCGCCCGCCAGGCTCAGGCCCGCGGGCTCGCGCGCGTCATGATCGTGGATTTCGACGTCCATCATGGCAACGGCACACAGGATGTCTTCGCCAACGACCCGAGCGTGCAATTCGTGTCGCTGCATCAGGAGGGCATCTATCCGCTCAGCGGCGCCGTCGACGAGACCGGCGCCGGAAACATCTGCAACGTCCCCCTGCCCGACGGCGCCGGCGTCGAGGCCTTTTTGCGCGTCGCCGACGACGTCCTGGCGCCGCTGGCCCGGCGGTTTGCGCCGGATCTGCTGCTCGTCTCGGCCGGCTACGACGCCCACTGGCGCGATCCGCTCGCCGGTTTGCAGATGTCGACGGCCGGCTATCAACGCCTGGCCGCGCGCCTGATGAAGATCGCGCACGATTCTTGCAGCGGACGAGTGGGCTTTGTGCTCGAAGGCGGCTATGACCTCGAAGCCCTGGGTGCCGGGGTCGTCGCCAGCCTGTACGGCCTGATGGGCATCGCCCAGAACGCGCCGGACCCGCTCGGCCCGGCACCACGTCGCGAGCCCGACGTCAATGACCTGCTGGCCCGTGTCCGGCGGGTCCAACGAGTGGAGGACTGATATCCTCCAACAGCGGCGTCTTTAGCCAGAATTCACTCGCGTTGCCGACATAATCCGGCGACAATCGTGTATTCTGGACGGCAGGAGTCTTGTAGATGGCGGACATCGCGCTGCGCAACTATTACCGGCAGATCGACCAACTCATCGACCAGAAACACCTGGAAGAAGCGCTGGCGTACTGCAAGAACATCCTGCATCACTTCCCCAAGGATCTCGAAGCCTATCGGCTGATGGGCAAGGCCCTGCTTGAGCGCGGCCGGCATGGTGATGCCGCCGACGTCTTCCAGCGCGTCCTCTCGGCGATGCCCGACGACTTCATCTCGCATGTCGGCATGGCGATCGTTCGTGAGGATGAGGGCAACCTTGAGGCGGCCCTGTGGCACATGGAGCGCGCCTTCGAGGCCAGCCCTTCGAACCCGGCCGTTCAAGATGAACTGCGTCGGCTCTACGGCCGCCGCGACGGCATCGTTCCGCATCGCGCGCAGTTGACCCGCGGCGCCCTCGCCCGCCTGTACTACAAGCAAGGCCTGTACGCTCAGGCCGAAACTGAACTGCGCGCCGGCCTGGCCGAACAGCCTGAACGCCCCGACCTGATGACGCTGCTCGTCCAGGTGTTGTGGGAGAGCGGGCATCGCTCTGAGGCCATCTCGCTCGGCGAAGGCCTGCTCCAGCGCCTTCCCTATAACCTCGAAGTCAACCGCGTCATGGCTCAGGCCGCCGCGAGCCACAATCAGGCCGCGGAGGCGCGCGAATGCCGCCAACGCCTCGAGGAACTCGACCCGTACGAGGCCTTCGCCTCCGAGGGCCAGGCGGCAGGGTCAGTGCAGGCCGAGGCGATCCGCCTGACCGAGATCGCGTGGTCGCCGGAGCTTTCCGATTCGCCGAGGCCCGACTGGACAAACGCGCTCGGCGCCGACCTACAGCCCCGCAATGAGGACGTGTTGCCCGATTGGGTCCGCTCCGGCACGGCCCTCCTGGTCGACGATAACCCGACGAACCCGTCTGTCTCCGGGCCAACGCCGGACCTGCCCGACTGGATGCGCGCCACCACCGGCATGCTGGGCGGCGCACCCGCCACGACGCCGGAGCCCGAGGCCGCTACGCCTGAGGCCACACCCGCCTTCGAGATGGAGCCTGAGCCGCTTCCGCCGTTCGAGCCCGCTGCTGCGACCGACGACTTCCTGCCCGACTGGCTGGCCGATATGACCACGCCGTCGACCGGTGAGGCCGCAACCGGGTCGGATCAGGACTGGCTCACAGCCCTCTCCGAACCGACACGCGCCGAAACGCCGGCGACTTCCGCGCCCGATACCCTGCCCGATTGGTTGCACGGCGTCGGCACCGACGCAGTCGGCAGCGACATGGTCGGCAGCGACGCAGTCGGCAGCGGCGCCGGCGACGACACACCGGCCTGGACACCGCCCACAACGCCGGAGAACTTCGATGCGCCACTGTCCGCCGCCGCCCTTGGCGCCGCCGGCGCGGGCGCGCTTTCGAACCTCCCCGACGCCCAACCATCGCCTGCATCGGGGTCGCTGGACGACCTTCCCGACTGGCTCCAGTCCGCCGCGACGGCCGGCGACAGTGACGTGCCAGATTGGTTGAGTACCGCTCAGGCTGCGTCGACCGAGAAAGCGCTCGAACCTGCGAGCGATCTCCCTGAATGGCTGCCGGGCGAGTCGCCGGAGATGCGCAACGACAGCGTCCTCTCGAGCGACACGCCCGACTGGCTGCGCGGCGCGACCGGCCAGACCGGTATCCTCGGAGCCGGGTCCGGCGTTCCGTTCCAGCCGCCGGCCGCCGAGCCTCCACAACCCGTTGCCCAGGATCCCGCCGACAGCGATGACGACGTCGTCGCCGCGAACGATCTGCCTGCCTGGCTGAAAGCCGCGCAGCCCGCCGACGAGTCACCTCAGACACCCGAACTGGCCGTCCCTGATTGGCTCGATGCGGCCTCGGCGGACACCGGCGACCTCGGCGAGTTGCCCGATTGGTTGAAGGCTTCTGAACCGAACGTCCAGAACGTCACGCTGCCGGCTGCCACCGTCGAGGAACCGCCGATCCAGGAAGCGACAGTCGACGTCAAGGCCGTCGAGCCTCCGTCGGCAGAGCCCACGCGGGGCATCGACCTGCCCGACTGGCTGTCCACGGCGGCCGAAGCGCCGACCGGCGACGCATCGTTCGACGACGATGCCTTCGCCTGGCTCGAGAACCTGGCCGCGCGCCAGGGGGCCGATCCCGCTGAGTTGACCACGCCTCCGACCGACAGCGGGTCACCGGTTGAAAGCACCGACCAGGCTCCGTCGCCCGACGCCGCGGCCGAGTCGCTGCCCGACTGGCTCAAGATCCCGCTCGACGAGCAAACGACCGCGACGCCGCCGGCCAGCCCTCTGGCAGAAGGCGCCAGCGACGACGATGCCTTCGCCTGGCTCGAGTCTCTTGCGGCCCGGCAGGGCGCCGATCCGAACGAGTTGACGACGCCGACCTCCGAAGTCGAGTTGCCGGACTTCCTGCAGCCAGCATCGGCTGAAGCCATCGAACGCGCCAATGCCCCGGTCGACTGGAGCGAAGAAGACGACGCGCCGCTCGATACAGCGTTGCAGACGGACAATGAGCCCGACACCGGCGCGATGCCTGAATGGATCAAGGCTCTCGCCCCGAACGAGGACGCGCCCGCAGCCAAAGCGCTCGAGACGCTGCCCGACGTTGATCCCGATGAACTGCCCGATTGGCTGCGGCCCACGGCCGACACAACTCCGCCCGTCGAGCAACCGGCAGCGACGCAGTCGGCAGCGACGCAGTCGGCAGCGACGCAGTCGGCAGCGACGCAGTCGGCAGCGACGCAGTCGGCAGCGTCTCCCGAGACCCTGAGCGATGACGACGCGTTCACCTGGCTTGAAGGCCTGGCCGCCGCTCAGGGCGCCGATCCCGCGACGTTGACAGGCGAAACGGGAACCGGGTCGCTCGAGGCCACGGCGCCGCTTTCGGATGACGACGCGTTCGCCTGGCTCGAAGGCCTGGCCGCCGCTCAGGGCGCCGACCCGAGCACCCTGACGACCGGCCCGTCCGACCTCTCCGCCGGCGTCATCGCCCCGAACGACGCAGCGCCTGTGGAACTCGCCGATACCGACATCGATCTGCCTGACTGGCTCGCGAGCGCGATGGACACGGCTCCCGAAGCTCAACCGACAGCGACGCCGTCGACTGAGCCGGCACCGGCGTCAGCCTCTGACGATGACGCGTTCGCCTGGCTCGAGTCGCTTGCCGCCCGACAGGGCGCCGAACCCGGCACACTGACCACCAATGAGGAGACCGTCTCAGAGCCGTCGCACGCTGACCTGCCCGACTGGCTGTCAAACGTCGAGGCGCCATCCGAACCGCCGGTCGTGACCGCGAACTCCGACCGTACGGCCACGCGCCCGTTGACTGAGCCCGAGGCTGAGCCGCAGGGTCCGGTCTGGCTCCGCACGCCGCTCGAGGCCGAGTCCGTCGCCGAAGGAGAGCCTGAGATCACCCTGCCCGACTGGCTGCGCGACGAAATCGGCGCGCCGATGGCCACGTCGATGCTCACGCCGCTCGAGGAACCGAACGGGGTCGGATCATCGCCGGAGAGTCCATCCGTGAACGAGCCGGTTGCAGAGACCGGGCTGACCACGCCCGAGCCCACTGCGCCGATCGAAGCCGCAGCGTCTGTGCCCGTTGTCGAAGAACCTGCGGGCCCGCCGATCACGACGAGCGACAGGCGAACCGCCCTCCTGGCCGGCAAACTGGCTGAGCGGAAGCGCGCGCGCGAGGCCGAGATCCAGGATCGCTTCGATCGACAGCGCGCCGCACGCGAAGCCGCGCAGCGCGAGATCGAACAGAAGCTCGCCAACCGGCGGGCCGGGTTGGCGCCCGAGCCGATGCGCTCGCCGAGCGACCTGCCGACGGCCCCGTTAGCGCCGATCGACGCGCCGGTCTCGGCCAGTGTGTCGCAGGCGCCCGAGCCCGCCATGACGCGCGTCGATTCACCGCGCCCGCGCTGGCGACCGCGCACTGCTTCGGCTTACGCCGATGTCGCGCCGGATGCCTTGCTGGCTCGCAGCCGTGCGCAACTCGCCGGCGGCCAGGAGGCCGAGGCGATGGCGATGTACACGCAGTTGATCAAGATCGGCCAGCATCTCGAGGCCGTCCTCGCTGATCTTCATACCCACATCGGCCGCGGCAAAGCAACCGCAGTGGCTTACCGCGCTCTGGGTGACGCTCAGATGAAGTCGGGCGCGCTGCAAGACGCGCTCGCCTCGTACCGCGCCGCGCTTGAACGGGCCTGAAAGGGTCAGTTGACGATATCGGGCCCCGGCAACGGGGCCCTTTTCATTGGGTTGGGCTTCCCACAGAAGCGACTTATTCCAGATCGGGCCCAGCACAGATATAATGCGGCCTCGGGCCCGCACGGGCCCCGCATTGACGCAATTTCCTGGAGGAGATATGACCCGCCGCGAACAGATCCGTAACAAACGCGCTCAACAGCAGCGTCAACAGAGCTTCACCATCGTGGGCATCGTCGGTGTGGCCGTCCTGGCGATCGTCGCCATTTTCGCGTGGCCCTTCATTCGCGACGCCGTGACACCGCCGGCCCCGGTCACCGAACCCGCCGCTCTGGCTTACCAAAGCGAGATGATCGACGGCTCAGCCTATGGCCCGAAGGATGCCAAGGTCGTGGTGACCGAGTTCGCGGACTTCCAGTGCCCGTATTGTGGGCTTGTGGCGCAGGCGGTCAGCCCCGTGATCAAGGACGAGTTCATCAACGCAGGCCAGAGCGTGCGCTTTGAGTTCCGCCACTTCATCGTGGTGGACCCGATCTCGAGCAACGGCGAGTCGCGCAGTGCAGCGCAGGCGTCGGAGTGCGCGGCCAACCAGGGTAAGTTCTGGCAATTCCATGACTACACCTACGCCAACCAGGATGGCGAAAACCGCGGCGGATTCCGCGACGCGCGGTTGCGCCAGTTCGCAGAGAAAGCTGGCCTCGACCTGACCCAGTACGACTCCTGTATGAGCAGTGGCGAGACCGCCTCGCGCGTCCGCGATGATGAGAACGAGGCCCGCAAGCTCAGCCTCAGTGGAACGCCAACCATGTTCGTCAACAGGCAGAAGATCAACGATCCACTGAACCTCGACGAAGTCCGACAGACCATCCAGGCCGCTCTGGCAGCGCCATAGGCGTGTGAGCGAGGAGCGCGGGGCGAATGCTCCCGCGCTCCTCGCCCCTCACCCACTGCTAGACACTGGCAACGGGATACGGTACACTCCCAACCACGATGACAGACAGGATCGCCACACGCTAACGCTCCTCTGGACACAGCCCGGCCGATCTTTTCTGATTCCCATCCACCCGACTTTTAGCGCCGCCTGATTCGTCCAGGCGGCGTTTTTTGTTTTGCGTTCTGGGATGGGAAGGTTGGAGAGGTCATGACGAATACGCTTCTTGAACTGCGCGGCATCAGCCTCGCCTACGGGCCGATGGTGGTGCTCGATGATGTCAGTTTGACGGTCAATCGCGGCGCGCGCATCGGCCTGATCGGCGAGAACGGGGCCGGAAAGACCACGCTCGCCCGGATCATGTTGACCGAAATCGAGCCCGACACGGGCGCGCGTCTGACCGAAGCCGGGCTCACCTTCGGCTATCTCGCCCAAGCACCCGAGTTCGCGTCTGACTCATTG
The DNA here is from genome assembly GCA_964480865.1 of uncultured Anaerolineales bacterium. Classification (GTDB taxonomy): domain Bacteria; phylum Chloroflexota; class Anaerolineae; order Anaerolineales; family UBA6663; genus UBA6663. Next base: position 11,852 of record CAYZRP010000047.1, read on the forward strand.
ACGCCAACGAGCGTGCGCGCCTACCTGGCGGACGCGGCCGGCGAACTCGAGCGCCTGCGCACCGAACTCCACGAACTCGAGCACGCGTTGGCGGATCCCGGTCAGGATCACGAGCAACGGGCAGCCACACTCGAGCGCTACGGCGTCGCGCAGAGCCTCTTCATTGCCCGTGGCGGCTATGATGGCGATCATCGGCTCGACGACGTTCGCCGTGGCCTCGGCCTCGGGCACGTCGACCCGGAGCGCGAGCCGCACACGTTGAGTGGCGGAGAACAGACGCGGCTCGTGATGGCCGGGCTGCTCCTGCGCGCGCCCGATCTGCTCATCCTCGACGAACCGACCAATCACCTCGACACAACGGCGCTGGACTGGCTGTCCGATTACCTGAGCCGGTACGCCGGCGGCGTGATCTTGATCTCGCACAACCGTCGTTTCTTGAATCGCACAGTGACCGACATCGCCGAGATCAACGCCCTCACGCGTCGGTTGACGCGGTACCCGGGAAACTACGACGACTACAGGACCGCGCGAGCACGCGCCGACGCTGAGGCTCAGGCCGCGTTCGAAGCCCAGCAGGCCGAGAAGCGTGAGATCTTTCAGTTGATGCGGCACAAGCAAAACAGCTCAGGCACTGGCCGCCCGCCGAGCGACGGCGATAAGTTCGCCAAGCATTTCTTCCGCGGCCGCAATGAGGTCCGCCAGGGCAAAGAGATCCGAAAGGCGAAGCGTCGTCTCGAGGAGATCGAACGCCACGCGCTCGGTCGCCCCACCCGTCGCTGGCAGATCAACCCGAGCTTCGTCCAGCCCGACGTCGTCAGCCACGACATGGTGGTATTCGAAGACGTCCACAAGTCGTTCGGCGGCCGCGAGGTGCTGGCGGGCGTCGATGGCATCGTGCCGGGTGGCGAGCGCGTGGTGTTGCAGGGACCGAACGGCTCCGGCAAGACCACGTTGATCCGCATACTGTTGGGGCTCGAGACCGCCGATCAGGGTCGTGTGCGCCTGGCCTCGAATGTCCGCGTTGGGTTTCTTGACCAGTTGTTGGCCACGCTCGACCTCGAGCAAACGGTCTTCGAGGCATTCAGCCAGGGCCTGGTTGGCACGGAGCCTGAGCTGCGCGCCAGCCTGCATCGCTACGGCCTTTTCGCCGATGACGAGGCTCATCAGCGCGTTGGCACACTGAGCCTCGGGCAACGTCGCAAGCTACAGATCGCGCGTCTTGTCGCTACGGAGCCGACGCTGCTCGTCCTCGACGAGCCGACGAACCATCTCGACCTGGCGAGTGTCGAACAATTCGAGGCCGCACTCAACGACTTCAAAGGCACGGTGTTCGCCATCACCCACGACGAGACCTTCGCCGAGAACGTTGCCACGCGGCGCTGGAGGCTGGTCGATGGGCGAGTGGTGGAGGATGATAGACCGCCGACGGCAGGCCGCGGACCGCAGATCGAGTGGCTTGAGGAGTGAAGGCGACGAAGGACGAACGACGAAGGTTGGATGGCCATTCGCGCGTGCTTTTCGCACCTGCTCGTCCTCTTCGTTCAATGTGCCCGACTCGCCCTCGCATTGCGTGTCAGCCAGAGCGCCGTCCGGGGTCTTCTGTAATGAGCGCGCGGGAGGATCCCGCAGGATCTCCTCCGACGACACATATGGCTCGAACCACCCCTCCAACGGCCACCGAGTCTGACGGGAGATCCTTCGCGCTCATTCGGCATGTCTCAGGGCGGAGATCAGGGGCGCTCTGGATGACACGCAACACGCGGCACGCGACGCACCACACGCCACGCGCCGTTCGGCACGCGACACTCAACACGCAACACGCGGCACGCGGCACACGGCGCGCGACACACAACATGCGACCCGCGAAGAGAGTCGCGACCACGAGCATTCGTCGGTCTGACCGACAGGTACAAATGCGCGCCGCTCTCCCATCAACAAAGACAGGGTGAATAGCCGGGCAACCTTCGTCATTCGTCATTCGTCATTGGTCTTTCGTCATTGGTCCTCTTTCCATCTCTCAACCGAGCCTCCCATGCCCCTTATCCACCTCGACACCGACTTCGCCGGCGACATCGACGATCTGTGCGCGCTCGCCTTTCTGCTGGCGCGAACCGATGTGCAATGGAGCGCGGTGACAACGAACACCGAAGACCTCGGCGTGCGCGCCGGGTACGCGCGCTACACGCTCGACATCGCGAGTCGGGCCGGCGTGCCTGTCGCAGCGGGGGCCGATCGCCGGCTGGGATGCTATCGCCTGCCCGCCGAGGGCTCATTGGTGCCTGACGAGGCGCGCTACTGGCCGGAGCCCGTCACGCCGCTGCCCGGCGCCGTCGACATCGCCCTCGACCTGCTCGAGGCCAGCATCCAGGCCGGCGCCACGATCGTGGCGATCGGCGCCCTGACCAATCTTGCGCTCCTCGATGGGCGCAGACCCGGGATCCTCCATGACGCCCGGCTGGTTTTGATGGGCGGCTTCATCGAGCCCCCGCGCGCTGGCTACCCCGCCTGGGATCACACCATGGACTGGAACTTCCAGGTCGATGTCGCCTCGACGAGGCGTGTCCTGGCCGCGTCAACACCGACCCTCGTGCCCGTGGCTGTGACAGCCGAGACCGCGCTGCGGCGCCGCGACCTGGCGCAACTGCGGCGGGGCGGCACTGTGTCGCGCGTCATCGCCAGGCAGGCTGAAGCGTTCGCCCAGGACGAAGACCTCGCCGCCCGCTACACGCCGACCTGCCCGGCTCTGCCCGCCGACTTCATCAACTTCCTCCACGATCCCCTGGCGGCGGCTATTGCGCTCGACTGGAACGAAGGCGTCCAGATCGACGACGTTCGCTTGCGCAACGAGGTCGTCGACGGCTGGCTTGTGCAGACGCCTGCAGCAGATGGCGACCCCGCGCGCATCGTGCGCCGCATCGACGGCTCGGCGTTCGATCGCTTCTGGCTCGACACCGTCTCCACCTGAGCGAACCGCGCATTGTCCATCGCCTTGCTCGTTATACAAACGCGACCCATCTGCCGATAATGAAACGCGGTCGACGCCTGCGCTCGCAGGAGGTTGCGTTTCATGAACCGCGTCAACAACCGCCTCAAGCAGATGCCCGGGATGATCGCAAGCGGGCTGATGATCCTCGTGACGACGCTCTGCACGTATTGGGGCGTCGCTGAGATGTACCACGAAGACTGGTGGGGATCGCTGTCCAACGCGCTGCCCTACCTGGCCCCGGTGGCGATCACCCTCACACCGACGCTGATCGCCTTTCGCTGGCCCAGGATCGGTGGCGCGCTGCTGATTGCGCTGGGAATGGTTGCCGGGTGGTTCTTCGGCAACGCCGGCGTGGTCTTCATCAGCGCCGTGATCGCTATCATCGGCGCCGCTTTTTGTATCGATGGATGGATCGTCAGCCGAAACAGCGGCGATCACTCTCCGCGCTGGCGAGGCCGGGCTCGATATCGGCTTGCGGTTGGCGCTCCGGCTCTTGTGGTCATCGTGATCTCAGCGATCCGTCTGCCTGCGGTGTTGACGCGCATCGATGATGGCGATCGGTCGGCGCGCGCGATCGTGACGCAGGGCCGCACCCTGATCTGGGCACCAGCAGGCCCAGGCTGGAACTGGAAGCAGGACTGGGGCGGATATCCGGGCTGGCAAAGCCTGGCCCTGTACGGAGTTGATCCCGTCGGCCTGGGCGAGAAGCCAGGCTATGGACGCAGGGTTGACTCTACTCGGTACGCGACGGCCGCAGACATGATCGAGCACAATCTCTGTCTGTTTCTCGAGAGTGACGGTCTGACGCTCGCAGCTGCCCCGGTCCATATCTGGCGCATGCCAACGACCGCCGAGGTCGTCGGCGCGCTGGTGCATCACGGCGACAGCGCGTCATGCCTGTGGCAGGGTGAGTTTGGCCGCGAGGTGACGTGCTCGACCACGCCCGACAAGGAGAGCCCCCTCTGGGCCACCGATGTGTCCGTGATCTACTATTGGACCGCGGACTCCTACAACGACCCTCGCGGCTACTATGTGTCATTCAACGGGTTCGTCAACGCCGAAAACAAACTTGGCGGGAACCCGCGTCACGGTTACCGTTGCGTGCGCGAACCTTAGGCGACGCAGTTGCCGCACGCAACGGTAGGGCCCGACGCACAGCCCGACAAGATTGTGGAAGATGCCCAATTGACAGCGGCTGCGAATCGTCCTATAGTCTCACCTCGATGCAGCGACCCGACACACCACAACTCTTCCATCCCGCGCGTCGGGCGCGCACTCCAATTGATCTTCATTAAGAGCCGAGCTATCGGCTCTTTTTTTTGCCTGCTGCCGGCCAACGGCGGCAAGGAGACTCGATGCGTCTGCCGGGGCTGACCGATCCGCATGTCCACGTGCGTGATCTCAACCAGAGCCACAAAGAAGATTGGGGCAGCGCGACGGCCGCAGCGCTGGCCGGTGGCGTCACGACCGTGCTGGCGATGCCGAACACGCAGCCGCCGCTCGTCAACGCCGAAGCTCTAACGCTGTACGAAGAAGCCGCGCGCGCTAAAGCTGTCTGCGACTACGGCATCTTCCTGGGCGCCGGCCTCTTCAACGCAGCGTCTATCGCCGCCGAGGCGCGACGCGGTGTCGGTCTCAAACTCTACCTCGACGCAACCTTTGGCGACCTGAAGTTGCCGGGCCTCGACGCACTCGTCGCGCACTTCGACGCCTGGCCCAAGGATCGGCCGATCGTGGCACACGCCGAAGAACAGCAGACCGCGGCCGTGATCCTGGCCGCGCAGCTCACCGGTCGCGGCGTTCACATCTGCCACGTCGCGCGCCGCTCCGAAATCGAACTGATCCGCCGTGCGAAGGACAGGGGCCTGGCCGTCACCTGCGAGGTCTGCCCGCACCACCTCTTTCTGATCGAGGGCGCTCGGCCCGCGCAACAGTTCGCGGGAATTGCGGCCGACGCCCCGTCATGGAGCGGCGCCTACGCCGAGGTGCGCCCACGCCTGCAGACGCAGGCCGACGTCGACGCGCTCTGGGCCAGTCTCGACGTGATCGACTGTTTCGCGACGGACCACGCGCCGCACACACCGGCCGAAAAGGAGTCGCAAACGCCCCCACCCGGCTTCCCGGGCATCGAGACGGCCCTGCCGCTCTGGCTGACCGCCGCGCACCTGGGCCTGCTGACGCTCGACGACATCGTCGCGCGGATGCATTCAAACCCGCGCCGCCTTTTCAACCTACCTGACCAACCCGAGACCTGGGTCGACGTTGACGCCGAAGAGACCTGGCGGCCGACGGGAGCGACTCAACTGACGCGCGCCGGTTGGACACCCTTCGAGGGCTGGCAACTGCGCGGACGTGTGACCGCCGTGACCCTGCGCGGCCAACGCGTTTACAGAGACGGAACAATCCTGGCTCAGCCCGGCTTCGGGCTCAACGTCGTCGGCTGAGCGGCCGACGTCCACCATACAAGGAGGAACGATGTCACTACCTGCCCACCTCAAGTCCCGCCACCTGCCCCTCGGCGATCAGCGCACCGGCCGCTTCTACGGTCAGGACATCCTCTCGGTGTCGCAATTCACGCGCGACGACCTCGAATACATCTTCGGCGTGGCCGACGCGATGCGCAACATGGTCGCGCACATCGGCACGTTCGATCTGCTCAAGGGCAAGATCCTGGCGAACCTGTTCTACGAGCCGTCGACGCGCACGTCGTCGTCGTTCCTGGCGGCGATGGAGCGCCTGGGCGGCAGCGTGATCCCGATCAGCGAGGTGCGCTACTCGTCGGTCTCGAAGGGCGAGAGCCTGCCCGACACGGTGCGCACGCTCGAGTGCTACGCCGACGTGATCGTCCTGCGCCACCCTGAAACCGGCGCCGCCGCGATCGCGGCCCAGGCGGCGCGCAAGCCCGTGATCAACGCCGGCGACGGCATCGGCGAACACCCGACCCAGGCCCTGCTCGACCTGTACACGATCCGTCAGGAGCTCGGCCGGATCGACGGCCTCACGGTCACCATGCTGGGCGATCTCAAGTACGGCCGTACCGTACATTCGCTCTCCAAGCTGCTCTCGCTGTACGACGTCAACGTGCATTACGTGTCGCCGGACCTGCTCAAGATGCCGGCGGACCTTGTGGCACAATTGAACGAGCACGGCCTGAAGCAAACTGAGCACGCCACGCTCGAAGGTGTCCTGGGCGAAAGCGACGTGTTGTACGTGACGCGCATCCAGAAGGAGCGCTTTACGGATCTCAACGAATATGAAAGCGTCAAGGGTGCTTACGTGATCACGCCCGAGACGATGCGTAGCGCAAAGCCGCGCATGGCGCTCATGCACCCGCTCCCGCGCGTCGGCGAGATCAGCGGCGAGGTCGACCACGACCCCCGTGCCGCCTACTTCCGCCAGATGGAATGCGGCCTGTACGTGCGCATGGCGGTGTTGGCGATGGTGCTTGGAAAGGCGTGAAAGGAGACCGCGGACGGCAGACGGCGGACCGCGGTCGTCGACGATTGTGGCAAACGACGATGCACGAATGACGAAGATTGAGCGGCGATCAACACGCGTCCTTTGTTGATCGCTGGCTCACCGTCATATTCACTCAGCGGTCTGCCGTCTGCGGTCCGCGGTCCTTGAAAACATGGAATCCTTCTTCACCCTACTCGATCGACACGTCCAGGTCACGAACTCGCTGCTGTGCATCGGGCTCGATCCGCATCCCGATGACTTACCCGAGCCGACGGCGGCGGCGGCCGTGCAGTTCTGCCTGGATCTGATCAAGGCGACGAGCCGTTACGCCGCGGCCTACAAGCCGAACGCGGCTTTCTTCGAGCTGTATGGGCCGGAGGGCTGGGCCGGACTGAAGACCGTGATCGACGCCGTACGACAGGCCTCGAATCGCCTCGGCAGCGTCATCCCCGTGATCCTAGACGCCAAGCGCGGCGACATCGCCTCAACGGCCGACGCATACGCGAAGTCGACGTTCGAGGAACTTGGCGCGCATGCCGTGACCCTGTCGCCGTATCTCGGCCAGGACTCGCTTGCGCCGTTCCTGGCCGATCGCGAGAAGGGCGTCTTCCTGCTCTGCCGCACCTCCAACCCGGGATCGCGGGATCTGCAGGAACTGCCGCTGGCCGATGGGCGCTCGCTCTACGAAGCGGTCGCTGACCTGGCGCAGAGCTGGAACGAGAAGAACAACATCGGCCTCGTCGTCGGCGCGACGCAGCCCGAAGCCCTGGCGCGCATCCGCGCACGCTCGCCAAAAGCCTGGTTCCTGGCGCCGGGTGTCGGCGCGCAGGGCGGCGACCTCGACGCAGCGCTTTCGGCCGGCCTGCGCGACGACGGTTTCGGCATGCTCCTGCCGGTGTCACGCGCGATCTCGCGCGCCAAGGACCCGGGATTGGCCGCTGTCGAACTGCGCGACTCGATCGAGAGCATCCGGCATCGAGTCCAACGCGAACGGGCTGCTGCGAAGAGCCAGGTGCGAGGAGCGACAGGCGAGGCTGACGTGGCGCAGCTGGCGCAGGACCTTGTCGAGTCGGGCTGCGTGAAGTTCGGGTCGTTCAAGCTGAAGTCCGGGCTGACGTCGCCGATCTATCTCGATTTGAGATTGCTGGTCTCGCACCCGGCTGCGCTTCGCCGCGCCGCCAAACAGTACGCGCGATTGCTCGAGGGCCTGAGCTTCGATCGGCTGGCCGGCCTGCCCTACGCGGCGCTGCCGATCGGCACGGCTGTGGCGCTCGAGATGGATCGGCCGCTGATCTATCCGCGGCGCGAGGTCAAGGAGTACGGCACCAAGGCCGCCATCGAAGGCGCTTACGAACCCGGCGAGACCGTGGCGATCGTCGATGACCTGGCGACGACCGGCGGCACCAAGCTCGAAGCGATCGAGAAGCTGACCGCGGCCGGCCTCAACGTGCGCGACGTGATCGTGCTCGTGGATCGCGAGTCCGGCGCGCGCGAGACCCTGATGCAGGCCGGCTTCCGCATGCATGCCGTCGCGACCATCCGTCAACTCCTGCCCCATTGGCGCACCAGCGGCGCTTTGTCGGCGGAACAAGAGAAGGAAGTCCTGGAGTTCCTTCAATAGGAATTGCTGATTGTTGATTGCTGATTGCTGAATGACATTTCAATTGGCAATCAACGATCAACAGTCAGCAATCAGCAATCCATGTATCCCCTCATTCGACCCTGGTTGTTCCGGATGGATCCCGAGCAGGCGCACGGCGTCACGTTGTCGGCGCTGAGGTTGGCGACGCGCATACCTCTGGCGCGCCTTGTGATCCGAGGGCTGTTTGACTTTCACGACAGGCGGCTGGAGGTCAGTGCATTCGGCCTGACGTTTCGCAACCGGGTGGGGATGGCGGCCGGCTACGACAAAAACGCGGTAGCGGTCGCGGGTCTATCGGCGCTCGGCTTCGGGCATCTCGAACTCGGCACCGTGACGCGCTTCCCGCAGGTCGGTAACCCGCAGCCGCGGCTGCACCGACTGGTCGAGCAACGCGCCGTCATCAACAGCATGGGCTTCCCGAATGAGGGCATCGACGTGATCGAACGGCGCCCGTGGCAGGCGGCGGGCACGCGCGCCGGCATGAACATCGGCAAGAGCAAGGAGACAGTCCTCGAGCGCGCGGCGGACGATTACATCTTCCTGCTGCGGCGGGTGTACCGGCGTGCCGACTACGTCGCGCTCAACGTCAGCAGCCCCAACACCCTGAACCTGCGGCAGCTGCAGGCCCGTGATCACCTCGAAGGCCTGCTCAAAGCCGTGAGCACCGCGCGTGACGCGCTGCCGCGCCGCGTGCCGTTGCTGCTGAAGCTCGCGCCCGACCTCGAGCACGCCGAGATCGACGACGCCCTGGCCGCGGCGGCCGCCAACGGCATCGACGGCTTGATCGCAACCAACACGACCATCAGCCGCAAAGGCCTGCCGACCTACACCGTCGGGCTGCAGGGCGGCGTCAGCGGGCGGCCGTTGACGAAGCGCGCCAACGCCATGCTCGAGTACATGGCCAAACAGACGAGCCTGCCGATCATAGGTGTCGGCGGCATCATGAACGCCGACGATGCCCTGGCGCGCCTCGACGCCGGCGCCACGCTCATCCAGGTCTACACCGGCATGATCTACGCCGGCCCGGCCCTCGTGAAGTCGATCAACAAAGCCATCCTCAAGAGGAATTGCTGATTGTGGATTTCTGATCGCTGATTGCGTTTCGGGGGCACATTGCCCAACGCTTGGCGCGTAAGTTTTGGGACGCTCTTGAGCTCCGGCATGATTACAATCAGAAATCAGCAATCAACAATCAACAATATGAAAGCTCTTCTCTCCGTCCACGACAAAACAGGCCTGATCCCGTTTGCAAGCGGCCTGAGCCGACTGGGCTTCCAACTGATCGCCTCCGGCGGCACAGCCAAAGCGCTGCGCGAGGCCGAGTTGACCGTCACCGATGTGTCGGAGTACACGGGCTCGCCCGAGATCCTGGGCGGGCGCGTCAAGACGCTGCATCCCGCCATTCACGGCGGCCTGCTGGCGCGCGCGATCGAGAGCGATCAGGCTGATCTGGATCGCTTGAAGCTCGACTACATCGACGTTGTGGCCGTGAACCTGTATCCGTTCGAAGCCACGATCGCGAGGGTTGGCGTGACGCTCGAAGAAGCCATCGAACAGATCGACATCGGCGGCGTCGCGTTGATTCGAGCCGCAGCCAAGAACCACGCCCGCGTCACGCTGGCCTGCGACCCGGCCGACTACGAAGTCGTGTTGAGCGAACTCCTGGCCGGCGAGGTCAGCGCCGCCACCCGCGGTCGCCTCGCGGTGAAGGGCTTCGCCCACACGGCCGCGTACGACGCCGCGATCAGCACCTATCTCGGCGCGACCCTGGGCGGCGAGGCGCCGTTCCACCTCGTCGGCCATCCGGTGCAAAGCCTGCGCTACGGCGAGAACCCTCACCAGTCCGCGACGCTCTACAGCCTGACGCCCGGCGCCGGGCCGCTCGGCGGCAAGGTGCTCCAGGGCAAAGAACTGTCGTACAACAACCTGCTCGATCTCGACGGCGCCTGGCGCGTGGCGGTCAGCTTCGCCGAGCCCGCAATCTGCATCGTCAAACATCTCTCGCCCTGCGGCGTCGCGACATCGGCGAAACTTGTCGATGCCTTCAACGCCGCCTTCGCCAGCGACAAAGTGTCGGCCTTCGGCGGCGTGATCGCCTCAAACCGGCCCTTCGACGGCGAGACAGCTTCGGCCCTGGCCGACATCTTCATCGAGTGCATCGCGGCGCCCGGCTTCACCGACGAAGCCCGCGCCCTGCTCGCTAAGAAAAAGAACTGCCGCCTGGTCGAGATGCCGAACGCCGATCCAGCAGCGATCACGCCACGCTTCGAGATCCGCACGCTGGGCGGGGGCTTCCTCAAGCAGGACGCCGACTTCGGCGACCCGGCGGCCGCGAACTGGACGGTTGTGTCAAAGCGCCAGCCCACCGAGGCCGAATGGCGCGCGCTGCGTTTCGCGTGGAAGGCCTGCCAGAACGTCCGCTCGAACGCGATCGTGTTCGCGGCCGCCACTGAATCTGGCGCCGCCACGGTCGGCATCGGCGGCGGGCAGCCCAACCGCGTCGACTGCGTCAGGATCGCGGGCGAGCGCGCCGGCGAGAGGGCGCGCGGCGCCGTGATGGCCTCGGACGCGTTCTTCCCGTTCCCCGACAGCGTCGAGATCGCGGCCGGGCTCGGCATCACGGCCGTCGTCCACCCGGGTGGCTCGGTGCGCGATGCCGAATCGCTCGCCGCCGCCGACGCCGCCGGCCTGGCCATGGTGACCACCGGCGTTCGCCACTTCCGGCACTAAAGTTTTGAGCCGCGAATTTCGCGAATGACGCGAATGTAAGAGTCAATTCGCGTCATTCGTGAAATTCGCGGCTCATGAACCGGACCAGAAGACAACTCGGTATAATCACCTGATCCAGACCGCCCGGCTGAGCCGGGCGTTTTTGCAACTTACGAGGACCATGAACGAGAAGCTCTTCGAAACCACCGAAGCCCTGACCTTCGACGATGTCTTGATCGTCCCCGGCTACAGCGAGATCCTGCCCGACCAGGTCGACGTGCGCGCCCGCCTGACCGATGAGATCTGCCTGAACGTCCCCCTGATCTCGGCGGCGATGGATACCGTGACCGAAGCCCGGTTGGCGATCGGGTTGGCCCGTGAGGGCGGCCTGGGCATCATTCACCGCAACATGACGCCCGAACAGCAAGCCAACGAGGTCGAGAAGGTCAAACGCTCCGAGAGCGGCATGATCGTGGATCCGGTCACCCTGCCTCCGACCGCCACGCTGGGCGATGCCGAGGCCATCATGGAGAAGTTCCGGATCAGCGGCGTGCCCGTGACCGATCCGGAGACGGGCAGACTGCTCGGCATCCTGACCAACCGCGACACGCGCTTCATGTCGGCCGCCGACAACGCCCGGCCGGTGACCGAGATCATGACCGGCGAGCATCTGGTCACGGCCCCGGTCGGCACGACCCTTGATGAGGCGCTCGTGCTGCTGCAGCAACATCGCATCGAGAAGTTGCCGCTGGTCGACGACGCCGGCGTGCTCAAAGGCCTGATCACGGTCAAGGACATCCAGAAGAAGAAGGACTACCCGAACGCGGCCACCGACAAACGCGGCCGGCTCCTGGCCGGCGCCGCCGTCGGCGTGGGCGCTGACCTCGAGGAACGGGTCGAACGTCTTGTGGCCCGCGGCGTCGACGTCGTCTCGGTCGACACCGCCCACGGCCATAGCGTCGGCGTGATCAAGGCGATCCAGCGCATCAAGGCTGCCTGGCCGAACCTGCCGGTCTTTGCCGGCAACGTCGTCACGGCCGAGGGCACGCTGGCCCTGATCGAGGCTGGCGCGTCGGCGGTCAAGGTCGGCGTGGGCGCGGGCTCGATCTGCACCACGCGCATCATCTCCGGGGCAGGCATGCCGCAGATGTCCGCTGTCTACGAATGCGCGCGCGCGGCGAAGAGCAAGGGCATCCCGGTGATCGCCGACGGCGGCATCAAGTACAGCGGCGACATCGTCAAGGCCATCACGGCCGGCGCCGAGGTCGTCATGCTTGGCAGCCTGCTGGCCGGTCTCGACGAGGCGCCCGGCGACGTCGTGCTCTACGAAGGTCGTCGCTACAAGGAGTACCGCGGGATGGGCTCGCTTGGCGCGATGCAGGGCCTGGCCAAGGACCGCTACGGCACCGGTCAGGGCAAGGGCAGCGGCAAACTCGTGCCCGAAGGCGTCGAGGCGCTCGTGGCTTACAAGGGCCAACTGCGCGATGCCGTGTACCAGATGGTCGGCGGTTTGCGCTCAGGCATGGGCTACGCCGGCGCCCGCAACCTCGCGGATCTGCGCACCCGCACGCGCCTCGTCCGCATCACCAATTCCGGCCTGATCGAAAGCCACCCGCACAGCGTGATGATCACGCGCGAGTCGCCGAACTACCAGAGAGGATCGTAACCCGTGGAGCGTGGAGCGTAGAGCGTGGAGCGACATCCACGCTCCACGCTCTACGCTCCACGCTCTACGTCATATGCTCACCTACTCCCCTGAAGTCAAAGCCGCACTGGAAGCCCGCCGCCCGGTCGTCGCGCTCGAGACGACCCTGATCGTGCACGGGCTGACCGCGCCCGATAATCTGCGCGTGGCTGGCGAGATCGAAGACGCCATCCGCGCCGAGGGCGCCGTGCCCGCGACGATCGGCCTGATGAACGGCACGCCCGTCATCGGCCTCAGCCGTGCCCAGCTCGAAGAATTGTGCGCCACGAAGGACGTGCCCAAGCTCAGCGTCCGCGACGTGCCGATCGCGATGGCGCTCAAATCGCATGGCGCGACCACCGTCGCGAGCACGATGCTGCTGGCCGCGCGCGCCGGCATCCGCGTCTTCGCCACCGGCGGCCTGGGCGGCGTGCACCGCGAGGCGTCGACAAGCTTCGACGAGAGCGCGGACCTCGTCACGCTGAGCCGCGAGCCCGTGGCCGTGGTGTGCGCAGGCTGCAAGTCGATCCTGGACATCGGCGCCACGCTCGAACGGCTCGAGACGCTCAACGTGCCCGTGCTCGGCTACCGCACCCGCAAGTTCCCGGGCTTCTACCTGAACGACTCGGGCTTCCCACTCGATTGGCAGGTCGACACACCCGAGCAGATCGCGGCGGCGATGCGCCATCACTGGGGCCTTCACGACACGCGCGGCGGCCTGGTCATCGCCAACCCGCTGCCGGTCGACCAGCAACTCGACCCGGCCCTGCACGACAGCGTCCTCAACGCAGGCCTGGCCGAGGCCGCAAAGCGCGGCCTGCGCGGCAAGCCGGTCTCGCCCTTCCTGCTCGGCCACTTCCACGCCGCCACGCACGGCGAGAGCCTGCGCGTCAACGTGGCCCTCGTGCTTAACAACGCCCGCCTCGCCGCGCGCATCGCACAAGCCTGGGCGGGTGAAGACGTGGAGCGTGGAGCGTAGAGCGTGGAGCGTAGAGCGTGGAGCGTAGAGCGTGGAGCGTGGAGCGTAGAGCGTGGAGCGTGGAGCGTGCGCTCTCCGCGGTACAGCGCGGTAGCGTGATCGCTCCACGCTCCACGCTCTACGCTCCACGATAAAACATGCCCCTTCAACTCACCGAACACGACGTCACGGGTTTGCTCACGATGGATCTGGCGCTTGGATGTGTCGAGCAGGCGCATCGCGCGTTGGGAGCCGGTGGGATCAATCTGCCACGGCGGCGGTTGACGACCCCGGGCGGGATGCTGCACGACATGGCAGCAAGCCTGCCGGATCTGGATGCGTTCGGCGTCAAGCTGTACGCCACAGGACACGGCGCGCCGCGCTTCCTCGTCCAGCTGTACCGGGCCTCGACCAGCGAGCTTCTGGCCTTGATCGAGGCCGATCAACTCGGCCGGATGCGCACCGGCGCGGCCAGCGGCGTCGCGACGCGTTTCATGGCGCGCGAGGACTCGGCTGTGCTGGGCCTGATCGGCACCGGCGGCCAGGCGCTGACTCAGGCCATGGCCATCTGCGCGGTGCGCCCGATCGAACGCGTGCTGGTCTTCGGTCGAGATCCGGAGCGCCGTGCACAGTTCGTCGAAGCGCTCAGGCATGAGGTCGGCGCCGAGGTGGTGCCGGTTGAGGCGCCGCAGGCCGCGATCGAGCCGGCGGACGTCGTGGCCACCATGACCTCCTCGGCGACGCCCGTGTTCGACGGCGCCTGGCTGAAGCCCGGAACGCACGTCAACGCCGCGGGCAGCAATCATCTGCGCCGGCGCGAGATCGACGGGACGACTGTGCAGCGCGCAGCTCGCATCGTGGCCGACTCGGTTGAGCAAGCCAGGATCGAGAGCGGCGACCTGGCCGCCGCTCTCGCCGAAAGCCTTGTCGACTGGTCATCCGTGATCGAACTCACCGACGTGGTTTGCGGCCGCGCACCTGGCCGGGCCGATATCGACGAGATCACGCTTTTCGAGTCCCACGGCCTGGCCGCGTGGGATGTGGCCACAGCTGTCTCGCTCTACGCTCTGGCGCTTGAGCGCGGACTGGGCGTAGAGATCCCGCTCTTCGCCGCGCACCCGCGCTGACCGGCACCGGTCACAGGTCACGGCTCAACAAGACTGGCAGGTACAGCCGGTTCTCGGTCAGAACGCTGTTCGGCGCAGGACTTGTCGGAGAAGCTGTGGCGGCCGGGGCCGTCGAAGTCGGCGTGGGGCTCGTCGCCGTAGCGGTGGCGACAGCGCCGGCCGTGGTTGGTGTGGGGCTCGGTGGCAGCTGTGTCTGGGTCGGTTGCGGCGTGTACTCAGGCGTCGGGCTCGGCTCGACCACGCGCGGGGTAGCCGACGGCAGCGGCCCATCTTCACGCGAAATCGTCAGCTGGTGCGCGAAAGAATACTGCAGGATGTCCAGAGTGTCTGTGTGGACGTGGAACACCAGCTTGTACTGTGACGTGTAAGCCGGGGTGTAGACGTTGTTCAGGTTGAGGCAGTCCCAATAGAAGTTGTCGTCGCCGAAGGCGCCCGGCGTCTGATCATCGATCACCTTCAGGTGGAACTCGTGGATGTAACCAATGCCATGACCGGAACGGTCGGTGCATAGCCCCTGGAACCTGTACGTTACGCCCTCCTCGAGCGTAACGAGCGTCTCCGTCCAGTGCACGCCCGCACCATCCCAGGTTGCCAGAACCGTCGGCGCAGCCGTCGCCGTATCGATGGCAAAGGCCATCAAGGCAATGGCACCAGTGACGATGGAGCCCATTCGGAGCACAGAGCCTGTGCGTGTGGACAACATAGGTTCACCTCTGTGGAGATCGGGCGGTTTGCCCGAACCATGAGCGCGGCTCGAAACCGTACTTCCAGATGCTGGTCCTGAGCATACGCGTCAGCCAGGCGCTACGACGTGATGTATGTGAAACCTTGATTAAGAACCAGGCAGCGGACGCGGCCGCGCGACGACAAAGGCAAAATCGCTCTCAAGCTCGCCGGCCAGGATCAAGGCCCACTCGAGATCTATCAACGCGCGCAACAGTCGGATCGCTTCAAGATCCTCATCGATGAAGTGATGGGTGATCCCACCCAACAGAAACTGCAGAAGGGTGCCACCCCACGGCCTGTACTCGACGATGTCAAAGCGGGCCTTGAGCACGGGCATGATGTCAGCTGATCGCACCGATTCTGTCGGGTCAGCGGCGACCAGGTCACGTTCTGTTGGGAAGCTGACCGAAGTTTTCAGCAGCCCGGCGCCAGCTCGGCGAGCCCGTCGGGCAGACAACCGTCGACGCAGTGCGTCGATCAACCCACCGTCGCGCACTTTGTCGAACGCGCGTCTGATGAGCCAGGTGGCGCCTCGATTGAGGCTGGCGCGCTCGGCCTCACCGGCGACGAAGTCACTGGAGGTTTGTCTGTAGCGCTCCGGCAGCAGGTTAAGGCAGTGGTTGATGACCGCCTTTTGCCGTGGCCCGAACTGGAAGCGACTTGGGCCGACGTATTCATTGAACACCAGGAGCCCATCCGGCTTGAGGGATGCTGCGAGCCGATCGAGGGTCGTCTCCAACTCCGCAAAATGGTGAAGCGATAGCTCGATCCAGACCGCATCGAAGTGCCGGGGCGGCAACTCGAGCGTGTTCAAATCGGCGACGTCGTAGTGGAGGTCAGATAGGCCGGCGTCGGCAGCCTCGCGACGGGCGATTTCAATCGCGCCGGGCGCGACATCATAGCCGTACGCCGCTGCCACCACGCCGCGACGCGCCAGCCTGCGTTCCAGTTGTCCGGCGCCACAGCCGGGCGACAGAATCCGCGCGAGCGGCAGACGCCCGGCGAAGTGCGTCTGAGCCGTATGCTCAATCCAATCGACCTCGGGATCCCCTGAAATGCGGAGATTGATGTGCCGCGCCACCTCTGGGATAGCGTTCCAGATCGCCGGCGGCGCGCCGCGGGCGTCGAGTTGCTCAAAGGCACGGCTCCAGAAGGCTGCAGCGATCTGTTGATCCGAAGCAGTCGACATTCGATCAGTGTACCGACGTCCAGCGCGCCTAAAGGCGGTGTACATGAGAGCTCAATGAATGTTCGCCCCAGGGCGACGGCAGGCTTATACAGCAACAGCGGCCGCCGCGGATTTCCGTACGATGTCAACATGCGAAGCAATATGGCATGGGCATTCCGCGTTGCGTTACCGGCGCTGCTGGCCTGGGCCGCGACATGCTCGACCGTCAGTGCGCACACCGTCACGACGATCGGAGCCTACAGCCTCCAGGTCGGCTGGTTCAGCGAACCGCCAGTCGTCGGGCAGGCCAACCGCATCGTCTTCTCGATCTCGCCAGGCGCTGAGCAGGCGTTTTCTCCGGACCTCACCGGATTGCGCTATACGATCGTCAAGGATGGTCGACGCGTCGAGGCAACTCCCCGGCCGATCGATGGACGGCCGGATTGGTACGCCATCGATTTCACTCCGTCAGAAGCCGGAGCGTTCTCCCTGGCGATTGAAGGGCCACTGGATGGTTCCAGGGTGTCTGTGTTGGTCACACCCGAGACGGTTGTATCGGAACCGATGACGATTACACCGATCGATGCCCCTGCTCCGTCACCCATCAACTGGTTGGCAGCCGGGGCCGGCCTGCTCTCGCTTGGGCTGCTCATGGCATCGCTGTTCGCCGGGCGAACAACCGGGCGAGGCTGAAGCGTCAATCATCAAACTCTCATCATTGCACAAAAACCCGACAAGGAACAAACCGACAGAGCCAAGCGTTATAGTGGTCGCTGTAGCCTGTTGTTAGGCAGGCACTGGTTGAAACGGCGAAGGGCAAATCCGGCCCGAAGTCCACAAACCGCAATCTGACTGCTTGAATCCGAGCAAAACAGGTGATTGGGCGATCGCCCCCTCACGATGGTCAGGTACTGTCAAAAGGTGCTGCAATGACTCTTCGAATAATGCTCGTGATTGGGACGCGGCCGGAAGCGATCAAGATGGCCCCGGTCGTGGCCATTCTGCGCAGGCTCCCGAACCTGGTCACGCCCATCGTCGTCGTCACGGGTCAGCACCGGCAGATGCTTGATCAGGTGCTCGAGATCTTCTCGATCCGGCCCGATGTAGACCTCGATATCATGACGCCAAACCAATCTCTTGGCGCCTTGACAGCCCGTTTGGCAGCTGCCCTCGACGAAGTCATTCGCCAACAACGGCCGGATTGGGTGCTCGTGCAGGGCGACACAACCTCCGCCATGGTGGCCAGCCTGCTGGCCTTCTATCAAGGGGTCAAGGTCGGGCACATCGAAGCTGGTTTGCGCACGCACAACCTGAAGCAGCCATTCCCCGAGGAACTCAACCGCCGGATCACGGATATCGTCTCAACGCTGTACTTCTCACCGACCGCGCGAACACGAGCTAATTTGCTGCGGGAAGGTGTGCCCGGCGACCGGATCCTGATCACGGGCAACACCGTCATCGACGCCCTTCTCCTGATGCGCGAGCGGGTGCGCGAGAAGCATGGCCTTCTCGCCCCCTATCATGGCATGCTTGACGGGAAACGACTCGTCCTGGTGACCTCACATCGACGCGAGAATTTCGGCGAGCCTTTCGCGAACATCTGCGCCGCGTTGCGCGAACTCGCGACGCGTTACCATGACGTTCATTTCATCTTCCCGGTGCACTACAACCCCAATGTGCGCGAGCCCGCGCATGCAGCCCTTTCTGGGTGCAAATCCATCACGCTGATCGACCCGGTCGACTACGAGACCATGGTCGCGCTGATGGATCGCGCCCACCTGATCCTGACGGACTCGGGCGGTGTTCAGGAAGAGGCTCCCACCTTCGACAAGCCTTTGCTCGTGATGCGTGAGGTGACCGAACGTCAGGAGGTGATCGAGGCCGGCGCTGGCGTCCTCGTCGGCACCGATACCGACCTGATCATCAGCGAGGCGCGGCGCCTTCTCGATGATCCAGTGGCCTATCGCGCGATGGCAGCCATCCCCAACCCATACGGCGATGGGACCTCCAGCCAAAAGATCGTGGACGCGATCCTTGCCCATCATGGGCTCTCCATTCGCGACGCTCAGTCGCCGGCCGTCATCCAGCGATGAACCTCCTTTTTCTTTCACGCTGGTATCCGTTCCCGGCCATCAACGGATCGAAGATCCGGGTGTTCAACCTCATTCGTGAGTTGAGCGCGAGCCACACGGTCACCCTGGTGTCGTTCGCAGACCAACCGGTCTCTGCCGAGCACGTGGCCGAGATGCGCCGCTATTGCGCGGACGTCCATGTCATTGACTATCGCCGGTTCCAGCCCAACAGCTGGCGTTCATTCGTGGGTTTCTTCAGCCCACAGCCGAGGTCGTTCATCGACACTCACAGCGATGAGTTGGAGAAACGAATCGCCGATCTGACCAGGCGACAACGCTTTGACGCGGTCATCGCGTCGCAATTCGACATGGCCCCGTATGCCCTCGAGCTGCGCGACACGCCCAAGATCTTCGAAGAACTGGAGATCAGTCTGTTCTACGACCGTTATGCGCAGGAGACCCGGCCTTTAGCCCGTTTCCGCAAGTATCTGACCTGGCGCAAGTGGGCCGGGTACATGCGCCAGGTCCTGGCCGGATTTGATGCCGTGACGGTGGTGTCGGAGCCCGAGATCGCACCGGCTCTGCGCGTCGCGCCGGGGTATGACCGACTGACGGTCGTGCCCAACGGCGCGGACCTGCAACGCCTGAACGGTGACTTCGGGCCGGTGGAGCCCGACAGTGTGGTGTACACCGGCGCCATGACCTATCACGTCAACTTCGACGCCATGAAGTTTTTCCTGAATGAGGTCTGGCCCAAAATACAGGCCCGGCGCCCCACGGCCCGACTGTACGTGTGCGGCACAACTGAAGGCGTCAATCTGGACGCGCTCCCCCAGCATGCCAGCGTGACGTTCACCGGCCATCTGGGCGACATCCGCCCACGGTTGGCCAGGAGCTGGGTGGCAGTGGTGCCCGAACGCTACGGGGGCGGCACGCGCATCAAAGTACTCGAAGCGCTTGCCTTGGGCACCCCTCAGGTCCTGACGACGCGGGCCGCCACCGGGCTGCAGATCACAGACGGCATTGAGGCCCTGATCGCAGACACCCCAGACGGATTGGCTTCGGCCGTGTTGCGGCTGCTCGAGGATCGCGAACTACGCGACAGGATCAGCGTCCAGGGACGCCGCACGGTCGAACAGCACTACGACTGGGCCGTCATCGGTCGCCAGCTCGAGGCCGTGATCGGTCGCGCCGTCCTGCATAAGAATGGCACAAGTAAACAACCGGCCACCCTACCCCATCAATGAGGTACTGACCATTTCTACTCAAACTCCTTACACGACAGCCGACGTAACCGAACGCATTGATGCGGCCGGGCTCTGGTTGACAGACTCGGGCGTTCAGGTCGTATCGCCCAACCCCGATCACGCCGGCGGGTTTGTCTCGTGGTACGAGCAGGACACTGGCGAGATGCCGTACGTCTACTCGGAGATCACCGGGTACCTGGCGACGATGATGTCCTTCATGCACGATTTGAGCGGCGAAGCGCGTTATCTGAACGCCGCCGTCAAGGCCGCCGAGTGGCTGAACCGCACAGCACACACCAGTGGCAGTTTCCGATGCCTGTTCCCGCTTCGTCCCAGCCGGTTCGACTACAAGCATCAGCAGCTCTACGCCTTCGATACCGGCGTCATCCTCAACGGGCTATGCGAAGTGATCCGCCTGACCGGACGGAGCGATCTGCTCGCATCCGCCCGGCGCGCCGGCGACTGGCTGATCGAAAGTGCGCAACTCCCCAACGGCGGTTTTCAGGCGGTATTTGATCTTTCAGAAGGTCGCTACCTGCTGAATGATGCCGAATGGTCACTCTGTCCGGGCAGTTATCACACCAAGGTCGCGATCGGATTGCTCAATCTCGCCTCGTTGACCGGCGAGACCCGCTATCGCGACGCCGCCGCGCGAGTGTGCGACTTCGCCCTGAGCTTCCAGCAACCCGACGGCCGATTCGTATCCTTTCCGAGCGAAGGCGGCACGAACGCTCATGCCCACGCGTACTCGGCCGAGGGACTCTGGGTCGCCGGCAGCCTGCTGGAGCGTGACGACTACCTTCAATCTTCAGTTCGAGCGACTGAGTGGTTGTTGCGCTGGCAATCCCCGGAAGGACTTGTGCCCCGGCACTTCCACAACGGCGTGCCCACCTACAACGAACGCGTGGATATCCTCGCGCAGGCCTTGCGCCTCGGCGCCATACATCTGGCTCAGGGTCGACTGGATCCAGCGCTTGGCGAACGGCTGGCGCCGCTGGCAGAAGTCGTGACGCGCAATCAGGTCCGCGCCGGCGACACGCGCTCGCTCGGAGGGTTCCACTTCGGTCGACTTTCGGACGGAAAGCCGATGCCGCACGTCAACGTGTGGGTCAGTGCCTTTGCCATCCAGGCCCTGCATCTCTACCAGGGCCTGGCACTCGGGCGCGAGCCGTTCAAGCCGCACTTCATGGTGTGAGGCTCTGTTGATCATGACGAACTCGACCCCAGAGCGTTTCGGAACCATCTTCGTCGGTGCCGGCCCGGGAGGTACGGGCCCGATCGTGGCGGCTGTGAAGCAGAATCAGCTGACTGAGTTGCTTAACAGCCCGATTGCCGTTGTCGATCGTGGGCACGCCTTTGGCGCCGGAGCGATCGGCCGCTATGTGATCAAATCCGACACCGTCGGAGGCACCCTGTTGGAGTGCATGGACGGCCATACCGATGACGTCTATGCCAGCGTGGTCGCCGGCGGGCCAGCTCAAACCATTGCGGCGGGCCGCACAGGCGCTGTGCCATTGCAGGTGGTCGGTCAATACATGGGCGAGCTAGGGCAGTCGATCCGGGCCCTGATCGACGCGCATGAACAAAGCCAGTATTTGCCCGGGGTCGAAGCACGACAACTGACGCGCACGACGGATGGCTGGCAGACCGAGGTAGCGTCGCTCGGTGACACCTCTGGCGCTCGGCGCATCCTGGTGTCCAAGAATGTTGTGCTCGGGCTCGGCGGCAGCCAGAACCGTGAACGGACCCTGCGGGCCGAGCTCGCATCCGGCCTGAGCGTTGGCCCCAAGTTTGCGCACAAGGCGCTCCTGACCGATCACGTGCTCACTGAACCCGGCGTGGCGGAGTTGCGACGGCGATTGTCGAGGGCGGCGACGCGTCGCGTTGTGATCATCGGCTCTTCGCATAGCGCATTTTCCTCGGCCTGGGTCCTGCTCAATCAGGTTGGCCTGGAGTTCAAGGCCGAAGAGATCGTGATGCTGTACCGGCAGCGACCGAAAGTCTTCTACCCGACGCCCGCGGAAGCCCACGCCGACGGGTACTTTGATTTCGACGACAACGACCTGTGCACGCTAACGGGTCGCGTGTATCGACTCGCCGGTCTTCGACTTGACTCGCGTGAACTGCTGCGCCGCATCCTGGGCCTCGGTGGGTTGCCACCCGAGAGGCGGGTGCGCCTTCAGGATCTGGCGTCGCTCACGTCGGATGAGCTGCACGCGTTGTTGGATCAGGCCGAGGTCATCATCCCGGCCTTCGGCTACCGACCGAATACGCTTCCCGTGTTCGATCTTACGGGCGAGCGGGTTCCGCTGCAGGCCGACCTGGGCGACACAGCGCCGCTGGTCAACGACGACTGTCAGGTGCTGGATGCCGAGGGTCGACCATTGCCAGGACTTTTCGGGATCGGACTCGCTACCGGGTTTCGCCCGTCTGGAGCGCTGGGTGGCGAGCCCAGTTTCACGGGCCAGACCAACGGCATCTGGCTCTATCAGCACGGGATCGGGGAGCGGATCCTGCGACAAATCGTGTGAGAGGCTCGCGCGTGCACGCCGGACCCGATCGCCGTTACCGCCCACGGCCAGGGTGTGAGACGATACGGGCCGTTGACTCGCTAGGTGAGCAAAGGCCCCTCTCAATGTCGCGCTTCCTCTTCTCCTTCATGGGTGGCCACGGCCACTTTGTTCCGCTTGTGCCTGTCGCTCGCGCCGCTCAGTCGGCCGGGCACCGCGCGGCGATCGCCTGCGGAAGCAGCCGGGCCGCAGCTGTCGAGGCGGCCGGTTTTGAAGCGATCGCCCTGGGAACGAATGGGCGCGAAGAGGTGACCCGCACCGCCCTGCGCCCGCTCGATGCGGCTCGCGAGGCCGAGGAGTTTCGCGATCGCTTCGCCGACGGTGCCACGCGCTGGAAGGTCCCGCTGTTTGAGGAAGCCTGCAAGGCCTGGAGGCCGGATGTCGTCGTCTGCGACGAGGCCGACTTCGGCAGCCTGCTCGTGGCCGAGCGCCTCGGTCTGCCCTACGCCAGCATACTCGTGATGGCGGCCGGCGCTTTCGTGCGCCCCGCCCTGATCACGGGTGTGCTGAATGCCATCCGCGCTGAGCTTGGCCTGACGCCCGACCCCGACCTGGCGATGCTGCACCGCTATCTGTCGCTCTCGCCATTCCCGCCGGGCTTTCGCGACCCGGCCGTTGAGGCACCTCCGACGCTCCACCCGTATCGCCCCGCGTCGCCTGCCGCCGGCTCTGAGCCTCCGTCCTGGCCCGGCATGCGCGCCGGCGCACCTCTGCTCTACTTCTCGCTGGGCACGGTCTTCAACGTCGAGTCAGGCGATCTCTTCGAGCGCGTGCTCGACGGGCTGAGCCAGTTGCCCGTTAACGTCCTGGTGACGGTCGGTAATGAAATCGACCCCGCTGCGTTGGGCCAGCAGCCCGATCATGTACGCATCGAGCGCTTCCTTCCGCAGCACGAGATCCTGCCACATGCCGCTTTGGTGGTCTCGCATGGCGGTTCGGGGAGTGTAGCCGGCGCGCTCGCCCACGGCTTGCCGATGCTCATCACGCCGATGGGTGCCGACCAGCTTGACAACGCGGCGCGGGTCAGGGCGCTGGGCATCGGGCGCTGGCTCGACCCCGTCGCAGCGACCCCGGCCGACGTGCGCGATGCGGCAACCGCGATCCTTTCCGACAACGGCTATCACAACGCTGCAGCGATCTTGCGCGACCAGTACGCCGACCTGCCGGGGACCGATCACGCGGTCGTTTTGCTCGAGCGTCTGAACCATGCCCGCGCGCCGATCGTAGATCCTTGATCACGACCCCGGGCTTTCGAAACGGCGTCGGCCTGGCCCCTCAAACGCCCACAAATCAGAACGACCGGCGGGGCCGGTCGTTCTGAAACACACAGGCTCAAACAAGAAGCGCGTTACGGCGTTGCCGTTTCGGTCGGGGTCTCCGACGGGGTGGCTGTCTCGGTCGGCGTCGCCGTGGCCGTCTCGGTCGGCGGCACTGTGGTCGCCGTGGCGGTGGCCGTGGCGCTCGGCGTGGCCGGCTGCGTGAGCGTCGGCGACGGCGTGATGGTGATCGTCGGCGTATGTGTCGGCGACGGCGACACCACCACCGTGATGATGATCGGCGTGACCGTCATCGTTCCCGTCGGGGTCGCGGTGGGCGTGCCTGTGACCGGCGTCGCTGTGCGTGTGGCCGTCGGCGTTCCCGACGTCGGCGTGCGCGTGGCTGTGCCGGTCGGCGTGATCGTCGGCGTCGGCGTGATGGTGCGCGTCAGCGTGATCGACGGGATCGGCGTGAAGGTGGCCGGGATCTTGATCGGCTGCGCGGTGCGCCGGGTCGAGGTGGGCGTCAGCGTGGTCGTGGCCGACTCGCGCGGCGTCGGGCTCGAGGTCGGCGTCGGCTGAACGGAGAAGTCCCAACCGAACACAATGCCAGTCGTGTCGACGCCAGACGCTGCGGCAGCCGATAACGCGGCCAGGCCCCCGCGATCAGCGACTTGCGGGTACGTCCAGCCGCCGCGGTTCAGCCCCGGGTTCTTCAAGGGTTCGACGGAGATGCAATATGTGCCGGGCGCCACATCTTTGAAGACGAAAGCGCCGTCAGCATCCGTCACGGTTTCGGCCTGGCCACTTGAGGGGCAGGCGCCCACGCCGAGCCGGACCGTGATCCCCGCGATGCCTTCCTCGCCGACGTCGATGACGCCGTTGCCGTACAGGGCACCAAAGGAATCCGACATGCAGGCCGGCGTTGGGTTGGTCGACGACGCCGTCGGGTCGCAGGTGTCGCTCCACACCGACCCGATCAAATAGCCAAAGTTCGGGTTGCGCGTAGGAGTCGACGTCGGCGGAGCGATGGTGATCGTGGGCGTCAACGTGGCAAGCGCGGACGCCAGAGTCGGCGTCGGTTGCAGTTGGATAAACGGCACACAGGAACTGACCGCGAGCCCCACCGCGCCCAGCAAACTCACCGCCCAGGCCCGGCGCCCGCTCGAAAAACGCGGACGCTCAATGTGACGTAACGACATAGAGTTATCTTACCCCCAATCCAAGTGACGCGCTTTTGGCCCTCACCTATAATCGGCCGCAATGCCGAAAACTCGCGTGTTCGCGGTCGATCCCAACCAGCCGGACCCTGCGGTGATGGCTGAGGCTGCCCGGGTGCTCATCAGCGGCGGCCTCGTCGCCTTTCCAACCGAAACTGTCTACGGTTTGGGCGCCTCCGCCCTCGACGCCGTGGCGGTTGGCCGCATTTTCGCGGCGAAAGAGCGCCCGGCGACCGATCCCGTGATCGTCCATCTGAACGGCCCGGACGAACTGGGGCAGGTTTGCCCGGCCACCCCAGACAGCCTCGCGGCCCTGGCAAAGGCCTTCTGGCCCGGCCCGCTGACCCTGATCGTGCCCCGTGGGCCAGCTGTGCCAGACGCCGTGTCCGCCGGCGGTGACACAGTGGGTGTTCGCGTCCCGGCCCATCCTGTGGCACGCGCTTTGCTCCATGCAGCATCTGTGCCCGTTGCAGCGCCGAGCGCCAACCGCTTCTCGCGGCCGAGCCCGACCCGCGCCGAGCACGTCCTGGCCGACCTGGACGGCCGGATTGATCTGATCCTGGATGGTGGTCCGACGTCGGTCGGGGTTGAGTCGAGCATCGTGGATCTGACCCGACGTCCACCCAGGCTGTTGCGGCCAGGGGGCATTTCGCTGGAGGCGCTGCGGGCGCTTCTGCCGGATCTGGTGGTCGTCGAGCGCTTCACGGCCGAGGCCGAGGCGGCCGAGTCGCCTGGCCAATTTCTGAAGCACTACGCACCACGGACGCCGCTCCTGGCGGTGGACGGCCCGGCAGAGGCGGCTGTGCTGGCCCTGATGCAGATCGCGCGTCGGGCCGCCGCCGAGGGCCGTCGGGTCGGCGTGCTGGCGTTCGACGAGGATGCTGCCGCGCTGAGCAACGCGCCCGTCGTGCTGTGCCTGTCGCTCGGGCCAGAAACAGACCTGCGTGTCGCCGCGGCCCGGCTGTATGAGGCCCTTCGGGACCTTGACGCCGCCGGGGTCGATCAACTGCTGGTTCGCCTGCCCGGCCCTGACGGCCTCGGCCTGGCTCTGCGCGACCGATTGACACGCGCTGCCGAAGGTCGGGTCGTCCGTCCAGGGTCGACGGCGGTACTATAATGCGAGGTCGAGCGGGCCTGGCTGAAACGGCGCTGACCGCCGTTTCAAGCGGGCGACGCTCCTCACACACAAGAAAGGTTGACTCGTGGCCAAACAATACGCAACGCCCCCCGAGATGGTGATCGATCCAAAGAAAACCTATCAGGCGAAGTTCAAGACCGACGTCGGTGAGTTCACCATTGATCTGTTCGCCGACAAAGTGCCGAACACCGTGAACAATTTCGTGTTCCTGGCGCGTGAAGGCTTCTACAACAACGTGACCTTCCATCGCGTGATCAAGGGCTTCATGGCGCAGGGCGGCGATCCGACCGGCACCGGCACGGGCGGCCCGGGCTACAAATTCAAGGATGAGTTTCATCCCGCGCTGCGACACAACGTGCCCGGCATCCTGTCGATGGCCAACGCCGGCCCGAACACGAACGGCAGCCAGTTCTTCATCACACACGGGCCGACGCCGCACCTCGACAACCGACACTCTGTGTTCGGCAAGGTGAGCCAGGGCCTGGACGTGGTGCTGGCGATCCCTGAGCGCGACCCGATGCGGGCCCGGACGCCCGGCACGGTGATTCAGTCGATCGAGATCATCGAGCAGTGACCGAGCCCGGTCGGCCAGCACCGACATCAGAGCCGCGGTGGCGCATGTGGGCCATCCGCGGCCTGATGCTGGCATTCGTCATCGCGCTCTCGGTCTTCATCTACAGCATCCGGGACCAGACCGCGATGCTGGCCACCTTCGGGTATCCGGGCGTCTTCGTGCTCTCGATCCTGGCGAACGCCACGGTCGTGCTACCGGCGCCCGGGCTTGTGCTCGTGTTCGGCGCGCCAGCGCTCGGCCTCAATCCCTGGATCGTCGGGATCGTGGCCGGGGTCGGTGCAACCATCGGCGAGTTCTCGGGCTACATCGCGGGCTACAGCGGAAGCGCCGCGATCGAGAACCGCGACATGTACAACCGGCTGCATGGCTACATCGCGCGCTACGGTCCGTGGGTGCTGACAGTGCTCGGGTTCCTGCCGCTGCCGTTTTTTGACCTGGCCGGGATCATCGCCGGCATCTTGAAGATGCCGGTTCACGAATACTTTCTCTTCACCTTGCTGGGCAAGGCGCCCAAGATGATCTTGATCGCCCTGGCCGGCGCCGGCGCGCTTTCGTGGGCGCCCTGGCTGGGTGAGATCATTTCGCGCTACATCGGGCGGTGACATCGTGTTCGCAGACGCCGGTCGCGCCAGTATCCTGCTGCTCTCCCCGGAGATGCCGTTGCTGCATCTCCTGCGTCTGCATCTCCCTGGCGAGTCGTACGACATTCGCCCGATCTCGTCGGCGGCCCAAGGGCTGCAGGCCGCGCAGATCGATCTACCCGATCTCGTGATCTGCGATCAGCATCTGAGCGACATGCGCTGGACCCAGGTCTGCCAGCGCTTGCTCGACGACACGCGCACGCGCCACATCCCGATCGTGATCCTCGGCACGGTGCCGGGGTCGCAGCCGCTGCGCGATGCACTTGAGGCCGGCGCCGACGAGTATCTCGCTCGACCGATCGACTATGGTCTGCTCGCTGCCCGCATCGAAGCCCTGATCCGTCGCGCCAGGCTCAAGCCGGCCGTCAGCCCGCTGACCGGGCTGCCCGGCAACCTGGTCATCGAGCAAGAACTTCGACGCCGCACAGAGCCCGGGGCCGGCGCCTTCGCCGCGCTCTACATCGACCTGAACAATTTCAAAGCCTATAACGACGTCTACGGATTCGCCGCCGGCGATGAGGCGATCCGCCTCACCGCCCGCGTGATCGTCGGCGCGGCGCATGAACTTGGCGCGGCCACCGATCTTGTCGGCCATGTCGGCGGCGACGACTTCGTCGTGCTGACCCGGCCCGACCGATCCGAGTCGATCGCCAATCGCATCGTGGCGGATTTCGATCAACAGGTGGTCGAGCTCTACACGCCCGCCGATCGCCGTCGCGGCTACATCACGGCCAAAGACCGACAGGGCATCCTGCGCAAGTATTCGCTCCTCTCAATCGCGGTCGCGATCGTTCACAACGAATACCGCGACGTCACAAGTCATTACCAGGTCGCCGAGATCGGCGCCGAACTCAAGCTGTATGCGAAGTCGCGCGGGGGCAGCATGGTCGTCAAGGATCAGCGGCATGTCTGACAGCCTCACGCGCGTCCTCGCGGATCTGCGTGATCCCGCGCCCGCCATCCGTCAGGCCGCGGCCGACTACCTCGGCGCACACCCGAGTCCTGAGGGCGCCGGAGCTCTCATCGCGGCCCTCAGCGAGCCGCACTTCCCGGCGCAGAACGCGATCATCAAGGCCCTGCTGGCGCAAACGTCGCCCGATCTGATCCATCAACTCGTCGCCCTTGGCCGCGAGCAGGCCGACCGCGTCCCCGGCCAGAGCGCGCGCCGCGCGTTGATGGAGATCGCTCAGGCGCGACCCGAAGCCGTGCTCAGCGCTTTGAAGGATCCGGACCCTGACGTGCGCGCCTGGTCTGCCGCCTCGTTGGGCGACCTCGGCCGCATCGAGGCCTGCCGCCCGCTGATCGCAATCGTCGAGGACGCAGAGGAATCGCACGACGTTCGAGCCGCGGCGGCGACGGCACTCGGTCAGATTGAGCATCCCGAGAGCCTGCCTGCGCTGCTGCGGCTCACCATGTCTACCGGCCCGGAGCGCGTGCGCGTGGCCGCCATTCTGGCTCTTGGCCAGCGCAACGACAGCACGGCCGTGGAGCCGCTGAGCCGGCTGGTGGCGGAACTCGAAGGCGGCCAGGTCGAGATCGGTCTCGCGGCCGTTCGCACGCTCGGCGTTCTGGCCAGCACCGACGCGGTCCCCGCACTGATGGATACCCTCGAGTGGCTCTCGACTCAGCCACGCGGCCCCGGCCACGCCACGCTCGATGGCTGGCGCGGCCAGGTGCTCGAGAGCCTCTATCGCATCGTCGTCGAACCGACGGTGCGGCGAGCCAGCCTGTTGCGCACCGCGCGGCTGCGCCCGTTGATCTCCACCGTGGCGCTGCAACGCGAACTGCGCGCCGGGGTTGCGCCCAACAACGCCTATGCCGCGCACGTGCTCGGCTGGCTCGGCCGGCCCGACGCCCTGCCCGATCTGATCGCCTGCCTGAACACAACCGACTCGGCCCTGCGCGACGCCGCGCTCGAAGCCCTGCTGCGCTTCAACATCGTGGCCGTGCCGCGTCTGATCGAAGCCCTTGAACGCCCTGAGCCGCAGGTGCGCGAGGCGGCTGCGGATCTGCTCGGCCTGATCGGCGACTCGTCGGCGACGCAACCGCTCTTCCGACACCTCAACGATGAGCCGCAGGCCGTGCGGCTTTCGGTCCTGCGCGCCCTGGCCGGCCTCGGCGGCGAGCCCGCTTACGCTGCGCTCGTGCTGGCCCTCAACGACCCGGCGCTGGCCGAGCACGCCATCGGTCTGATCGGCGGCTTGGGTGAAGAGACGCTGATCGACGAGTTCAAGCGTTATCTGCAGGGCGTGCTCTATCAGAGCCAGGCTGATGAAGCCATCAAGTGGGCGGCCGCACGCGCGCTGAGCATGCTCGGCGACGAGCTCGCTGCCAGCATCCTGCTCAACGCCATCCGCAGCCCCGACCCGCGCCTGCGCCATGCCGCCGCCAACGCCCTCTCGCTGGTTCGCGGGCGGCGGGCCGTCAACGTCTTGATCGAGGCCACCGGCGACCGCGACTGGCTGGTGCGTCAGAAGTCGATCGAAGCGCTCAGCCACATCAACGACTCGCGAACGCTGGCGGCGCTCGAGCCGCTGGCCCGCGACCCAGAATGGCGGGTGCGTCTGGCCCTGGTCGGCGCTTTCAGCCGCCTGCGCGATCATCGCGCCTTCGGCCCGCTGCGCGAGCTGGCGCAGGACCCCGACCCGTGGGTGAGGCGCTCCGTCATGGCCGCCTGCGCGCGCCTCGACGACATCCGCGCGCGTGAGATCCTGCTGCTCGGCACCAGCGACCGCGCCGGCGCCGTGCGCGACGCCGCATATCAGGGCCTCGAGATCAACGCCGACCCGACCTTGCTGCCGGTGTTGCGCGCCGGCATCTTTGATGACGAGATCCAGGTGCGCCTGCACGCCTTGCGCGCCCTGGCCGTGATCTCGAACGGCGATCCCAACGTCCTCGATCTGCTCACGCCGCTGCGCCACGATCCCGATCCCAGCGTGCGGCTGGCGTTGGCCGACACGCTCGGCGAGATCGCGGTGCCCGAGGCGGCGCCGCTCCTCGGCGCGCTGGCACGTGATGAAGAAGTGGCCGTGCGCGAGCGCGCCGTGCTGGCGCTCAGTCACTGCCGCGATCAGTCGGCCTTCGAGGTGTTGGTGTCGTTGCTGGCGCATGAAGAGATGCGCGCCAGCGTCCTGCACGAACTTCGCCGGGACGTCGATCGCGCTTTGCGCGCGCTGCTGTTGGCGGCACGTAGCCGGGATCCTGCCATGCGCGCCGCCGCCGCCCGCGGTCTGCGCGGTCTGGGCACCTCGCATGGCGCGCAGGCGCTCGCCCAGTTGGCCCGCGACCCCGACGTCGGCGTTCAGGCCGCGGCGACCGGAAAATAGACGAAGGACGAACGACGAAGGACGAATGACGAAGGTTGAACGGCC
>CAYZRP010000048.1:0-41105 GCA_964480865.1 uncultured Anaerolineales bacterium
GACAACGCTGCCGCGCGGTAGCGTTTTCGCTCTCCGCTCCACGCTCCACGCTCTCCGCTCTCCGCTCCACGCTCCACGCTCCACGCTCTCCCCTCTCCGATGGTGTAAGATAAACGCCATGACTTCAGAGGCATCCTGGTGGCAAGACGGGGCCATCTACCAGATCTATCCACGATCGTTTCAAGACAGCAACGGCGACGGCGTCGGCGACCTGAACGGCATCCGCCAGCGGCTTGATTACCTGCAGGGTCTGGGCGTGACCGCCCTGTGGCTGTCGCCGATTTCGCCATCGCCGATGTACGACTTCGGCTACGACATCTCCGACTACGAGAACATCGATCCGGTCTTCGGCACCCTGGCAGACTTCGACGCCCTGGTGGCTGACGCGCACGCGCGGGGTATCCGGATCGTGCTCGACATGGTGTTCAACCACACCTCGCATCTGCACCCGTGGTTCCTCGACTCGCGCTCGGGTCGCGACAACCCCAAGCGCGACTGGTACCTGTGGCGCGATCCGGGGCCGGATGGCGGGCCGCCGAACAACTGGGAGTCGGTCTTCGGCGGCAAGGGCTGGGAGTACGACACCGCAACCGGCCAGTACTACTACCACCAGTTCCTCAAGGAACAGCCCGACCTCAACTGGCGCAACCCCGAGGTGCGCGCGCGGATGATGGACGTGCTGCGCTTCTGGCTCGCGCGCGGCGTCGACGGCTTCCGTTTCGACGTGATCATGTCGTTCTTCAAGGACGACCTCTTCCGCGACAACCCGGTGGTCGTGAACAGTCCGCTCGCATTGGTCAGGGCCTTCGATCGTCAGAAACACCTCTACGACCGTGACCGACCCGAGATGCAGCCGGTGCTCGCCGACATCCGCCATCTGCTCGATGAACAACCCGGGCGCGCCGCGGTTGGCGAGGTCGACGATCTGGATATGGCACTGCGCTTCGTCGGGCCGGACAGGTTGCACATGGCCTTCAACTTCGACTTCCTCGGCACGCGCTGGCTGCCGCGCCTGTTCATGGAATCGATCAAGCGTTACGAGGAGGGTCTGCCGGAAGGCGGTTGGCCGTCGTACGTGCTCGGCAACCACGACCGCGATCGCCTGGCGTCGCGCTTCGGCGCCGGGCCGTACTCTGACGCGCGCGCGCGGGTGGCCGCCGCTCTGCTGCTGACCCAGCGCGGGACGCCGTATCTGTACTACGGCGATGAACTGGGCATGGTGAATGGCTCGCTCAACCGGGACGAGATCCAGGATCCGGCTGGGAAACTCTACTGGCCGATGTACCAGGGGCGCGATCCCGAGCGAACACCGATGCAGTGGTCGGGCGAACCGTACGCCGGGTTCAGCCCGAACCCGCCGTGGTTGCGCGTCAACGCCGATTTTGCGAAGCGTAACGTCGCCGTTCAGGACGCGGACCCGGCCTCTGTGCTGAACACCTATCGCGCCCTGCTCCGTCTACGGCGCGAGTCGATTGCGCTGCGCCGTGGCACGACACGGTTCGTGGTCAAGCGGCCGGTGGAGGGGCTCGCCTATTTGCGCGAGGCCCCGGGGCAGACCCTGCTGGTGGCCCTCAACTTCTTCGGCTGGGCGATCGACCTCAAGCTGGAAGGGCCGCTGCCGTCCGAGCACTGGCATCTGCGTTACTCGACGGCCGACGGAGATGTGCCCCGGATCATGGGCAACCGAATGCGCCTTCAGCCATTCGAGGCGGTCGTCCTCGAAGCGCCGCGATAGAACTCCGCCATGCTCTCCGTTGCCCTCGCCCGTCAGTTGCGTGCCGCCGGTCTCCCGTGGACGCCGACGCTGCATGACTTTTTTTTCTTCCCTGAGCATGAGCTCGACGACCGGATCTTCGTGATCGCCGACCTGCCTGCCCAGGTCGCGATCCTGCAGGGCGAGTCGGTCTTCACGTTTGAGGGCGCGGCCGAGTGGGCCATGGATCACATCGTCACGAGCGAGGCGGTCTGGCTGCCAAGCGAGTCTCAATTGCGGCGCGCACTCGAAGCGCGTGTGCCCGATGTCGCCGGGCCGCAGGTGCTGTTGATGGTCGAGGCTGACGGCTACTCGTGCACGATCGCTACTTCCAGTGGGCCGCGGACGTTCCAGGCCACCGCCGCTGAAGACGCCTACGGCCAGGCTTTGCTCACTCTTCTGAACGGCAGCCTCGAATAAACGCATCGAAGGATTGCCTGACGACCGGTCCATCCAGGTAGGATCCAGCCGTCGATGGCGCGGAATCGCGGATACGAATCATCGTGCAGGTCGGCCCTGGCCAACGGCGAGAGTCACATGATCCGCGAAATCTGCGCCATCTGCGGCCAAAACCCACCTGCTATTACACGGCCACACGCGAGCCGGGTCTCAAGCCCCCACCCCATATATAATGGTCGGTTATGCCTATCTGCCAACCCGGCGACATCGTCATGCTGGTCGCACGCGACCGCAAACAAAGCAAGTTCATCTTCAAGCTGGAGACCGCCCGCAAGCTGCACACGCACCAGGGCGCGATCGCGCACGATGACCTCATCGGTCAGAAGCTCGGCGCCCAGGTCTCCAGTCACACCGGCCATCGCTTCGATCTGCTCGCGCCGTCGATCGACGACCTGATCCGCGATATCAAACGCAACTCGCAGATCATCTTCCCCAAGGACATCGGCTTCATTCTGATGAAGATGGCGATCACGCCGGGGAAGACCGTGCTCGAGTGCGGCACGGGCAGCGGCGGCCTGACGTCGGTGCTGGCGCTCATGGTCGGCCCAAACGGCAAGGTACACACCTACGACCAGCGCGAGGATATGCAGACGCTGGCGCGCAAGAACATTGAACGCATCGGCCTGCAAGACCGCGTGACTTTCACGCTACGCGACATCGCCGAAGGGTTTGATCAGACCGAGGCGGACGCCGTCTTCCTGGACGTGCCGCGCCCGTGGGAGTACACGGCTCAGGCGCATCGCGCCCTCTCGGGCGGCGGCTTCCTCGGCAGCCTTGTCCCGACCACCAACCAGGTCTCGAACCTGATCGCGGCGCTCGAGCGTGACCACTTCAGCTTCATTGAAGTGTGCGAGGTACTGGTGCGCTACTACAAGCCCGTCGCCGAACGTCTGCGCCCGACCGATCGTATGGTTGCCCACACGGGCTTCCTGATCTTCGCGCGCGCCATCAGCGGGCTCACCGCTGAGCCCGAGGTCCCCGACACAGTCGACGCTCTCGGCGCGGATCTTGGAGCCGTCGTGGACGGACAGGATCGAGGCGAGACGGAGTTGTAGCGAAACCGCAGACGGCAGAACGCCGATGGCAGCGCGTGCGGCACATTGGCTCCATCATCCCGATCAGCTCGCGCGACGACGCCTGTTAGCGTGATCAGCTCGCGCCAGCACTCCTCCACGGATCTCGCGTCATTGAGAGTTGCGGTTTGCGTGCCGCGTACCACCCTGTGTGCGGTTGCCGCGCGTTCGGCGCTATCCTGTGTGCGCCGGCCACACGCGTCGCGTGTCATCCAGAGCGCCTGGCCAAACAAGAAGTTGAGACTCCCGTAATGAGCGCGAAGGATCTCCCAGAAGACGCTTCTGCGCTCGGAGGCGCTCCTCCCAGGACCAGCGAGTCCGACAGGAGATCCTTCGCGCTCATTGACGTGGCCTTCGGGCAAGAAGCAGGGGCGCTCTGGATGACACGCGACGCGCGGGTTCGCGCATCGCGCAACGTCGAGAGCAATCGGCCACGCGCGTTGCGTAACGTCGAGAGCGATCGGCCACCCGTCGCACTACTCGCAGCGCTGGAGGTGTGGCGAGAGACGAAGGATGAACGACAAACGACAGATGACGAACGGCGAATGACGAACGGCGAACAATGAACAACAAATGTCACGAAGGTTGAATCAGACTACCTTCGTCATTCGTCAATCGTCATACGTCATTCGCAATCGCCGCGTGAACCTCGCCGTCGGTGGGCGGTCAGCGGTGCGCCGTCCGCGGTCTCGTCACCACGTCCGTCGGGGAGTCGTCAGACGGACGAGCTTGCGGGGGACATTCTTATAGAGCCGTTGCACAGCCTCGGTGAAGAGCCGGTTGTCCTCAGGCTTCGACCAGAACCGCACCGGCGGGAGGTGCTCGCCGGGGCCACCCTCGGCCGCGACAGTGTGCGGGAGCGGCATAGTCGGCAACACGGGCGCGGCCCAGAAGCCACTTGCCGTCGTCGGCAACGACGCGCGCGCTTCGCCCACGTCGCGTTGGTACATCTCAACTTCAGCCTGAAGGAAGCGTATAAGTTGGGGCTCGGCCTTGACGCCTCTGAGGATGAGGAGATAGGCCGGATAGGATGCCAGCGCCCGGCAGAGAAAGCGCGCGCCAGTCTCGACGATGTCGCGTGCGCGAGCATCTGTCTGAACCTTGCACGACTCCCAGCTCGGAATCAAACCGTAGCCGTTGTCGTTGTACCAGAGCGGCGCACGACCACGAGCCAGCCGCTCGAGGGTGTCAGGATCGGACAGCGCGTCTGAAAGACCGACCGCGGCTTCGCCGTTGAGCGCTGGCGCCGTCAGCGTCAGCGTGAATTGCTGGCGGCCCTTCTGGTAGCGCAGAGTCAGGCGCGAGCCCTTCAACGCCAGCGAGTCGAGCCGCTCGACGTCCTCGACGCCCCACCGATCCTGGCGCGCCGGCCGAGCCGGCAAGAATGCCAGGGCGCTCTCGTGACCGAGCGCCTTCACGATGGTGCGATAAACCGGCCCCTCGGCGTGGCGGTACCCGGCGCCAAGGCCCGAGGTCTCCCACGCGGCCAGCGAGGCCTCCCCGGCGCGCCACATACCGATGTGCTGTGAACCGCGCAGGAGTTCGCCGAGACCGGCGTTGAACTGCTCGTAAGCGAGCAAGAGGGCATCGACGCGTTCGGATTGGCGGCTCATTCGTCCACCGCCTCACGACGCAGCATCAGCAGGTCGCGCAGATCGTCGGTCGTCATCTCGGTCAGCCAGCCTTCGCCAGTGCCCACGATCTCGTCGGCGAGCGACATCTTGCGCGTGATCAGGTCGTCGATGCGCTCCTCGAGCGTGCCGCGGCAGATCATCTTGTGCACCTGGACCGCCTGGGTCTGGCCGATGCGGAAGGCGCGGTCTGTGGCCTGGTTCTCGACGGCCGGGTTCCACCAGCGGTCGTAGTGGAAGACGCGATTGGCACGGGTCAGGTTAATGCCGGCGCCACCGGCCTTGAGCGACAGCACAAAGATGCGCGGCCCACCCTCCTGGAAGCGGACGATCATCTCGGAGCGCCGCGTCGCCGGCGTTCCGCCGTGCAGATAGAGCGTCTCGCCGAACGTCGTCGCGAGGTGCTGATGTAGCAACTCGCCCATCTCGGCGTATTGGGTGAAGATCAGGACTCGGTCTTCCTCCGCCAGAGCCTGCTCGAGCATCTCGGTCAGGCGGTTGAGCTTGCCCGAACGGCCGCGCAGCATGCTCTGATCGCCGAGCAGATGGCGCGGATGATTGCAGACCTGCTTGAGGCGCGTCAACGTCGCCAGGATGACGCCACGGCGCTGGATGCCCTGGGCCGTGTCGATCTGGCGCAGCGATTCCTGGACGACGGCGCGGTACAGTCCGGCCTGCTCTTTCGTCAAACCGCAGTACTCCTTCATCTCATTCTTGGGCGGAAGGTCGCGAATGATCGACCGATCGGTCTTCAACCGCCGCAGGATGAAGGGGCGTGTCAGAGCGCGCAAGCGCTCGGCCGGTCCCTGGGCCAGCACGGCCTCGGCCACGCCGACCGTCGCCGTCGCGACGGCGTTCTCGGCGTCGGTGAGCTGCGGCGGTTCGACCGTCGTGTCGACGTGTTCGTCATCGTCGACGGGCGCGCCATGCCAATCGGCGCCGTGACCGTTCGCACTCACGCCGTTGACGCGGCGTTCGCTGTTGCCACGCTCGATCGGTCCGGCGAAGTCGCGCTGGAAGGCCTCGGCACTGCCCAGATAACCCGGGTTGAGGAAGTGCATGATCGACCACAGGTCCTGCAGCCGGTTCTCGAGCGGTGTGCCGGTCAGCGCCATTTTGTAGCGTCCGCGCAGCCGCCGCGCGATCTGGGCCTGCTTGGTCGACGGGTTCTTGATGTTGTGGGCTTCGTCGAGGACGACTCCGCCCCACTGCACGGCTTCGAGTTGATCGGCATCGCGCGGCAGTAGCGCGTAGCTTGTGACGATCAGGTGGTTCTCGCGCACGGCCTTCTCGAACACACCGGTGCGCAGGCGACCGGGGCCGTGATGGGCATAGCACTTGAGCGTCGGCAGGAACTGGGCCGACTCGCGCACCCAGTTGTTGACGACCGTTGTCGGACAGACGAGCAGCACCGGCCAGCGCGTCTCGCTGTCTTCAAGGTCGCGTGCCAGCAGGGCCAGGAGCTGGATGGTCTTGCCGAGGCCCATGTCATCGGCGAGGCAGGCGCCAAAGCCGAAACGGCGCATGAACGCCAGCCACGAGAAGCCCGTGATCTGATACGGCCGCAGCGTGCCGACAAAACCATCGGGCTGGTTCAGGCGCTCGAGCTGCGTGCCTCCGCTCAGGCGATCGAGGACATCGCTCAACCACTCGTCGACGAAGACGCCTTCGAGCTCGAGGCCACCGAATTGCTGCGGCGCCGCCAACGCGAGGCCAAGCGCCTCGCCCATTGCCAGCCGCCCATTGGCCTGCTGATGACGCTTGATCAGGCGCAGGGCCGCCTCGACCTCAGCCCTGTCGAACTGCACCCACTCGCCACGGACCTGGACCAACGAGGTCTTGGCGCGAGCCAGTTGTTCGAGCTCGTCGAGCGTCAGGGTCTTGTCGCCGACCGCCAGCTCCCAATTGAAATCGACAAGCGCGTCCATGCCCATCAGACCCAGACCCTCGCTGCGACCGAGCGAGAGACGGGTGCGCAGCCGGCGCTGGCGATCCTTCCACCAGGTCGGCACGAGCACGCCGAAGCCGCGCGCGCTCAAGGCCTGAGCATGGATGTTCAGGAATTCGACGGCCTGCTCGACGCTGAGCGCGACTGCCACGGGCTCCTCTTCATCGAGGATCTCTTCAAGCAGCGGATAGACCGAGGCGGCTTGCGAGATACCGGCCTCTAGATGAACGGGCATCTCGGGTGATGGCGGGCTCGACCAGACCTCGGCCGCCGCGAGCAGTTGCTCGGGCGATGTCTTCGGCTGCAGGTGGAACGAGAGGCGCCAGCTGGCCGACAGGTCGATGCTCTGGACGCTCTCGGAACCGATCGCTGTTGTTGTGGCCGGCGGTTCGAGACGGAAGGCCACGCGATACGGGCTGTCGAGGTAATCGGCGATGGGTTGAGACCAGGCACGCACCGCCTCGCCGAAAGCCTTCTGGTCAGGGCCAGGTTGAACCGAACTGAGGTTGTGGCGCGCACGCGAGAACAGGTCGATCCACCACAGGTCGGCCGGCCGCGGCTCGTTCGGGCGCGGCATGTACTTCTTCGGGTTGAAGAACGGGCTGAGCGTCGGGGTGTGGGCGGTGCTCAGATGGGCGTGGGCCACGGAGGCCAGGAAGCCATCCAGCAACACTCGATCATCCGGCAGGGCTCTGGGCAACGCCCGGGCCGAGGCGGGCATAGCAGCGGCCAAAGCGTCGCGCTGAGCGTGCAGGGTGGGATCCATCAGGAGCACCTGCCAGCGACCGCGGCCCTCGTCATCGGCGGAGGGCAGGTATTGGCCACGCATCAATGCTGCGGCGATCAACAGGGCGGCCGCGCGCCAATAGCGCAGACTCGGTCCATAGTCGATGGCGGCAGACAGTTCGGGAAGTTCCAACAGAAAGGTCAGGATCTGGGCGGGGGCAAACGCGCAGACGTCGACGCGCCAGACATCCAACGCCACGGTGTCGCCGTCAGCCAGGGCTTCCTGACTGATCACCGGACGGCCCGCGCGTGTCGGCAACAATAAGGGCTGTTTGCGCGTCCGGTCAGACATGATATTGACCGGGAGGCTCCGCCAGAGTTGCCACAGGGTGTGCACCAACTGCGCGCCGCTCAGGGCCGACGGATGGTCGCCCGGGCCACCCGCGCGGCGCGGCAGGCCTTCGGCCCACAACAGCAGCTCACCCTCCGAACCAGAGCCCGCGTCGGGGCTCCACAAGGCATGCAAAGTCGGCTTCATTGCGAAGGGTTGATTTTATCACGCTCGGATATGGTTGGGTGGATTTCGGTCGTTCGACGAACATCGTCCCGTCACCGACGCCGCCAGGGACGCAGATTCTGCGTGAGTCTGACGACTGGCTGTGGATAGGCCGGGCGGTGGCCGAACGATATGCGGGGACCTTGCGCCGGTTGGCCATCACCGAGCGCGGGCCGTTTTCGCCCAGGCCATCGCGCCCGGTGATGGCGAACGCGTCGCCTTCCACCCATTCGGCTTGATCGGGCAACGGCTCAGCCACTCTCGATACGGCCAGACGACCGCCCACCCGGCCCGATGGGCTGAGCCGGCCGTGACATACGCCGTATGTGGAGCGAAGAATGCTATGATTTCGCGAATGAAAGCCGATCTTGGGACCTTCACTCTGGGTTATGGTGCAAATGGGGCCGGTCGACCGCTGGTCCTGGTTCATGGTTACCCTCACAATCGCAGCCTGTGGGACGGGCAACTTCAGGGGTTGGCGGATGCGGCCACGGTGCTCACCGTCGATCTGCGTGGTCACGGTGAGTCCGATCCTGTCGCAGGGCCGTACAGCATGGACATGTTCGCCGACGACTGCGCGCGGCTGCTCGATGGGCTGGGCATCCGCACACCTGTCGTGTTCGGTGGACTATCGATGGGCGGCTACGTGACCCTGGCCTTCTGGCGGCGTTACCCTGAACGCGTCGCCGGCCTGATCCTGGCCGCCACGCGAGCCGGCGCCGACTCGGCCGAGGGCCGCGCCGCCCGCGATGCGTCCATGGAGACCGTGCGGCGCGAAGGTCCAGGCGCGATCGTCGACGCTATGCTGCGGAAGTCACTCGCTCCCGATACGCCCGACCGGCAGCCTGCCGTCCTGACCCAGGCGCGCGCCATCATGGCGGGCGCATCGGAGGCCGCCATCCTGGGCGACCTGGCCGGTTTGCGCGACCGCCCTGATTCGACGGAGACGCTGGCGACGATCACGGTGCCGACCCTGGTCATCCACGGCGCTCAAGATCAACTCATCCCGCCGGCTGAAGCCGAGCGCACGGCTGCGGCCATCCCGAACGCCCAACTCGCGCTGATCGCCGGGGCCGGGCATCTTCCCAACCTCGAGCAGCCGGATGCGTTCAACACCATCGTCCGTGAGTTCCTCGCCGGTATTTAGAGTCACGCTTCCGGCTCACCGATCACCATGAGCACACGTGAGTTGTGGGAACAGTTCCAACGGGGCGGCCTTCAGGCGTGCGATCCGCGGCAGGCGTCGACAGCCGGTGAGCGGCACTACTTGAGCGTGCTCGCCGCGAGCGAGCATGCCTGGAGACCGGCGGCCGAGTGGGCCTGTGACGCGGCCCGCCTTCAGCCCGATAGCCTGCTCCTGCGAGAAGCCGCCGACTATCTCGAGCGCCGTGCCGGTGGTCAGCGCGACGTCCCCTACGCCGCGGGTGATACCGCTGACGGACCCGCGGCCTTCGATGCCTTCGTCAACGGCGGCGGCAACGTCCCGCTGTATCAGGCCGTCAGCAGTGCGCTGACGGCGGCGCATCGGCGCCAGGCCGATGCGCTCGGCCACCCGATCAGGCTCCTCGACATCGGGGTCGGCAATGGGCGCGCCCTGCTCCCGGCGCTCAGCGATGCCGTCGGCGAGATCCACGTCATCGAGCCCTCGGACGGCATGCTGCGGGAATTCGTCGCAGCGCTGACGACACGCGGGCTGACGCCGACCGTGCAGGCTGCCACGGCCCAGGACGCCCTGGCCAACACGCGCGACAGGTGGGACGTCGTCGAAGCCACCTTCTCGCTCCACTCGATCCCGCCCAAAGACCGGATCGAGACCTTAGCCCGTCTACGTGGCCGCTGTAAGAAATTGTTGGTCGTGGAGTTCGATGTCAGGGAGTTCGAGCACGACCTGGCGCCGGAGCGGGTGCTGGCCTTCCAGGAAGGTTTCGAGCGCGGGCTGGCTGAATATGCGCCGGGCGAGCGCGACCTGATTGCGCGGGGCTTTCTGATGCCCGTTTACTTTGGCTACTTCGACCCGGGCGCCGAGCGCGTCACGCACGAGCATGGCCTGCGCACCTGGGTGGGTCAACTGCAACGGGCCGGCTTCGAGCACGTCCGCTGCCACCTGCTCTACCGCTACTGGTGGGCGCCGACTTACTTGATCGAGGCGAGCTAGACTCCTGCACTGTCTCGACTTTCACGAACTGGCACGAATGAAACCACCGTGGGGCGGCGTGACCACCGCACCACCCTTCATTCGTGCCAATTCGTTTCAGTCGTGGAAGTCGTGGCGACTCGCTCCGGGGTGTATCAGACTCCAGCGGCGGACAGGAACGACTTCACAGCAGCGACATAGCCTTCGAACTGCTCGCGGTGGATGTTGTGGCCGGCGCCGGACAGGCGCACGACCTGAAGCTGCGGGATGGCGGCGCGCAGGAGGTCAGCACCCTCGGGCGTCACGATCGAGCCGCGCTCAGGATCGGCGGTGATCAGGAGCGCGGGGCAGGTCACGGCGCGCAGCGCTTCCGGCCAACCCAGGCGAGAGACAAATCGATCCTGGAAGATCCGGCCGACCACCGGGTTCACGCGCAGCTTGGAGTCGGCCCAGGGGCCGAGTTCATCATCTGACCAGGTCGGCGAGTTGACGCGTTCGCCGGCGATCAGTTCCTCGCGCGTCTTGGTGCGCAGCGATTGGATCCAGGCCATCATGCCGGCGGCCCGTTCGCTCAACGCCTCATCCTCATTGGGCTGCGGAATCCACCAGGCCGGCGGGTCCTCAAGCAAGATCGCGCCCGGGACCTCCGGGAACTGGCTGGCGAGCCCCAGCGTTGTCGCTGCGCCCATCGAGTGACCCAGGACGGGCGGTTTCTTGAGGCCCAGGGCCGCAATCACGCCGGCCAGGTCGCGGCCTTGCGTCAGCGGGTCGTAGCCGCCTTCAGGCGCCGACGAACGACCATGGCCACGTGCGTCGACCATGATGACGTCGCGCTCGCCCTCGAGCAGCCGCGCGAGCGGCGACCAGCACAGGCCGTCATCGGTCACGCCATGCGCGAGCACGAGCGGCGGCTTGTCTCCACCGGTGCGCGTGTAATGAAGACGCGCCCCCTCGACATCTACATCACCTGACGTCCAGTTCGACATACAGAAGTCCTTTCGAAAGCGCGCGACCTCAGGCCGCGCGAACAGTGAAATCGGCCGAGAGACCATTCGCGGAATGAGCGGCCACCCACAGCCTGAACGCGCCAGGCTCGACGCGGTACTGACAATCCGGGCCGACGAAGGCCAGCGCCGAGACCGGGAGTTCGAAGCGGACCACGCGCGACTCGCCCGGTTCCAAGCTGATGCGTTGGAAGTCCTTCAACTCGCGAATGGGGCGCGTGATCGAGCCCACCATGTCGCGCACATACAGCTGCACCACCTCGGTGCCGGCGCGCTTGCCCGTGTTGGTCAGCCTGACCTGCACGCCAACGGCGCCGTCCAACTCGACCGTATGCGAGTCGAGCGTCAGATCGGCATACGCAAAGGTCGTGTAGGTCAGGCCAAAGCCAAAGGGGTATTGCGGTGAATTGGGGATGTCGAGATAGGCGCTGCGGAAGTGCTCGACGAACTGGGTCGTGCCGTCGCCGGTCGCCGGCCGGCCGGTGTTCTTGTGAGCATAGTAGAGCGGGATCTGGCCTTCGGCCCGCGGCCAGGTAGCCGTCAATCGTCCGCTCGGCGATGCCACGCCGAAGAGCAAGTCGGCCACAGCCTGACCGGCGCGGATGCCGCCGTGCCAGGCGACCAGGATGGCCCTGGCCTGGCGCTCGAGCTTCGGGATGACGAGGGGCCGACCGGTCATCAGGACGACGACGATGGGCTTTCCGGTCGCGGCGACAGCATCGACCAACTCTTGCTGGCGCCCCGGCAGACCCAGAATCGCGCGCGAGTGCGCCTCGCCACTCAAATCGAGCGGCTCACCGATCACGAGCACCACAACGTCAGCGGCCTGTGCAGCGGCGACGGCTTCATTGACATCAAAGTCATCGGCTGATTGCGCGCTGCCAACCGCCACAGCGGCCGGCGTGGCCTCGCCCAGGTAGTTGCGCAGTCCATCGAGGACGCTCATCGAATCGACGACGTCGCCGAAGACGGACCAGCAGCCCAACGGGTCGTAGCGCGAATCCGCCAGCGGCCCGATGATTGCCAGGCGTTGTGCGCCCGGCTCGAGCGGCAGAATACCGCCCTCATTCTTGACGAGCACCATCGACTGCCGGGCAGCCTCGAGCGCCAGCGCCTGGCTGTCGGGCGTCAACTGCAGCGTTGCCTCGCGGGTCTCGTCGACATACGGGTTCTCGAACAACCCCAACGCGAACTTGAGCCGCAGGACGCGACGCACCGCCTCGTCGATGGTCGCCTCCGACACCTTGCCCTCGGCCACAAGCTCGGCCAGGTGCGTGACATACGCTCGGCTGACCATATCCATGTCGACGCCGGTGGTCAGACCGATGCGGGCAGCGTCCTTGAGGTCTTCAGCCACGCCATGCGGGATCAACTCGCGGACCGACTCGTAGTCGCTGACCACGAGGCCGGGCCAACGCCATTCATGGCGCAGAACCTGCGTGAGGGTCAGGGCGTTGCCGGAGGCCGGCACGCCGCCGATCTCGTTGAACGCGCTCATCGTGCTTCCGGCGCCGGCATCAAACGCTGCCTTGAACGGTGGCAGGAAGACCTCGCGCAACGTGATCTCGGAGATGTCGACGATGTTGTAATCGCGACCGGCCTCCGCGCCGCCATAGGCCACGAAGTGTTTCGGGCAGGCCGCGACGCGCCGGCCGCTGGCCAGGTCCGCTGCCTGGAAGCCGCGCACCTGTGCGGCAGCCATCACGTTGCCGATGTGCACATCCTCGCCGGCGCCCTCGGCGATGCGGCCCCAACGCGGATCGCGGGCGATGTCGACCATCGGCGCAAAGATCCAGTCGATGCCGGTGGCCGACGCCTCTTCAGCAGCCACCCGCGCGGTGGCCGCCACGAGGTCCGGGTTCCAGGTGCAGGCCAACGCCAGCGGGATCGGAAAGACAGTGCGGAACCCGTGGATGACGTCGCCGCCGACGATCAGCGGAATGCCGAGCCGCGAGCGCTCAATGGCAGCGCGCTGAAAGCGATTGACGACGACCGCGCTGTTGGTGTTGTAGATCGAACCAATGGTGCCGGCAGCACACATCTCTTCAACGTCTGGAACCGGCTCGAGCCGGGGCGGTGTGCCGCGCGGTGATCCGGGTGGCGGCGGCGCATACGACATCGGCGAGAGCTGGTTGAGCTGACCGATCTTCTCGGTCAGGGTCATGCGCCCGAGCAACTCCGAGACGCGAGCCTCGATGTCGGGGTCGAGACGATTGAAAACGTGGCTGTGCATGTTGCCTCTTGATGCCTGGCATGCGTGCCCAGGCGGGGATGAGCGCGTCAACCGGCGGCCGGCGCGCAAGCCCAACTTTACCGCGCCTTGGCCGAGTTGGTGTCACGGTCCTGAGGGGAAGTCTGTCCTGAACGTGATGCATCGGGCTGGCCTATCCGTGGACATGAACATCACATGTTCATGTCCATGGCGCGGGCACGCAGGTCCTGTCAGTGATTCCTGCCGCGGATTGCACGGATATCGCGGATGGATGAGCCGGCGCGGAGTCAATTGCCAGGCCCTCGTGCACGAGATCGGATCATCTGCCGCGAGAACCCTCATAGACCCGGTCGTGATACCTGGGCAGGATCCGCTGTCTATAATACGAGTCATCAGGAGCCCTTATGACCCAAAGTCGAATCGTTCGAGCACCGCGTGGCACCCAACTCTCCTGCAAGGGCTGGCAGCAGGAGGCCGCCCTGCGCATGCTGATGAACAACCTCGACCCGGACGTCGCGGAACGGCCGGACGATCTGGTCGTTTACGGCGGGCGCGGTCGGGCGGCGCGCAACTGGGAGTGCTTCGACGCGATCGTCCACACACTGCGCGAGTTGAATGACGACGAGACCCTGCTCGTGCAGTCGGGCAAGCCC
This sequence comes from uncultured Anaerolineales bacterium, assembly GCA_964480865.1. GTDB lineage: Bacteria > Chloroflexota > Anaerolineae > Anaerolineales > UBA6663 > UBA6663. The sequence continues at coordinate 14,150 of CAYZRP010000048.1, forward strand.
GTCGTCGTCTTCAAGAGCCACGCTGACGCGCCGCGCGTGTTGATCGCGAACTCAAATATCGTGCCGCACTGGGCCACTCAGGCGCAGTTCGACAGGTATGAAGCCGACGGCTTGATGATGTACGGCCAGATGACCGCCGGGAGCTGGATCTACATCGGCACGCAGGGCATCGTCCAGGGCACGTATGAGACGCTCGCGTCATTGGCGCGCCTCAACGGCTGGCCGTCGCTCAAGGGCAAGCTTGTGTTGACAGCCGGACTGGGTGGCATGGGCGGCGCGCAACCGTTGGCCGTGACGATGAATGAAGGCGTGGCTGTCGTGGTCGAGGTCGATCGCGCCCGCGCCCAGCGGCGCGTCGACACCGGCTACCTCGACGTGATCGCCGACGATCTCGAAGAGGCCATGACGCTGGCGCAGGAAGCGCAGGCCCGCGGCGAGGCGCGCTCGATCGGCCTGATCGCCAACGCCGCTGACGTCTGCGCCGAACTCGTCACCCGCGGCGTCATCCCCGACATCGTCACCGATCAGACGCCGGCTCACGACCTGCTCTACTACATCCCGACCGGCATGACCCTCGCCGAGGCCGATGCGCTGCGAGCAAAGGATCCAGACACTTTCGCGAAACGAAGCGCCGGGTCGATGGCCAAACACGTCCGGGCCATGCTGGACCTGAAGGCCCGCGGCGCGATCGTGTTCGACTACGGCAACAACCTGCGCCAGCGCGCGTTCGACGCCGGCGTGACCGAGGCCTTCGACTATCCCGGGTTCGTGCCCGCCTACATTCGCCCGCTCTTCTGCGAAGGCAAAGGTCCTTTCCGTTGGGCAGCGCTGTCGGGCGATCCGGAAGACATCTTCGCCACTGATGCGGCCATGCTCGAGCTCTTCCCCGATGACGCGCCGCTGCGCCGCTGGCTGACCCTGGCGCGCGAGAAAGTCCACTTCCAGGGTCTGCCCGCGCGCATCTGCTGGCTGGGCTACGGTGAACGTGCGAAGGCCGGGCTCAAGCTCAACGAACTCGTCGCGAGCGGCGCCGTGAAGGCCCCGATCGTCATCGGCCGCGATCATCTTGATGCGGGGTCGGTCGCCTCGCCCAATCGCGAGACCGAGGCGATGCGCGACGGATCAGACGCGATCTCGGACTGGCCGATCCTGAATGCCCTGATCAACGCCGTGAACGGCGCGACCTGGGTCAGCGTGCATCATGGCGGCGGTGTCGGCATCGGCTATTCGCAGCATGCCGGCCAGGTCATTGTCGCCGATGGCACGCCCGAAGCCGCGCGGCGCCTCGAGCGCGTCCTCACCTCCGACCCTGGCATGGGCGTCGTCCGTCATGCTGACGCCGGCTACCCCGAGGCGATCGCGGCGGCCCGGCGGCATGGGATGTGGATGCCGATGATTCGTGGAGCGTAGAGCGTGGAGCGTGGAGCGATTCACGCTTCCGCGCGGCAGCGTGAGTCGCTCCACGCTCCACGCTCCACGCTCCACGCTCCACGCTCTACGCTCTACGCTCCCCGCTCCACGCTCCCCGCTCCACGAAATCCCTCTCACTTCCAGCTAAGCCGCGGGCGACACAATCCTGGCATTCGGGAGGCGTCAGGATGCGATGGATCGCGGTGGGCGTGGTCGCGCTGGTGATGGCGTGGGGATTGACCTCACAGGCCAGGGTGGTGGCGGCGGCGCAACCGGCCGAGAAGCCGTTCGGCTTGCCGTTCGACACCGAGCCTGGCCCGAGCACGTGGTTGCTCGGCCAGTTATATGGCAACACGATCGGGGCGTATCGCACGCGCGTCGTCTGGTACGGCGCCGGCCAGGGCCTGCACTTCGGCCTCGACTTCCCGGCGCGCTGCGGCACGCCGGTGGTGGCGATCGGCGACGGCGTGGTCATCGGCGTCGATGACCTGTCGCACGGCGCTGGCCCGCACAACCTCATCATCCGGCACAACGACGCCTACCTGTCGCTCTATGGCCATCTACTCGAAACGCCGTCGCTGCAAGTGCGCCAGACCGTGTCGCGCGGCCAGGTCATCGGCCTGACCGGCGACCCCGACGTGACCTGCACGTCACGCCCACACCTGCACCTCGAGATCCGCTCGGCCGACTTCGCCACGGCCTACAACCCAATCAACCTGATTGAGACAGATTGGAACGCACTGATGCTGGCCGGCTCGTTCGGCCGCGGTTTCGCGCGCGATCTCTCGGACCCACGCCGCTGGCAGTTCGCCGACGACCAGCCCGACGTGCGCTTCGGTGGAGCGCTCCTCAACAACTACACCGATCCCTGGCCCTTCGATTGGAGGCCGTGATGAAGCCAGCCAGATGGCTCGTGGCCGCCAGCTTCGCAGTCGCCCTGTCGCTCTCAGGCTGCGCGCGCCCGGAAGACGGCCCGGCCCCAACGGTCGCCGCGCTGTTGACATCGGCACCGACGGCGCTGCCGGCCGTCGCCCTGCACACTGCGACGCCAGTGCCGACGGTCCTCCTCCCAACGGCGACGCCCGAACCGAGCCCGACGCCAGGGCCTTCACTGAAACAGATGTCGACGGGCGGGTGCTGCACGCAACCGTTCTGGTCACCGGATGGCCAGTCGATCTGGTTTGTCGATCGGCCACCGGACCTGCCGGGCGGCATCTGGGCCCTCGATCCGGCCGCGCCGTTGAACGCCACCTTCGTCACAGACCGCCTGGGCATCTATTCGCCAGATGGCAGCCTTGTCGCGTACCGCTCGGGCGACTCGACCCTCATCGAGCGCGTCGCTGATGGCGACACATGGGATGTGCCGGCCTACGGTCGCGCCATCGTCTTCTCACCCGACGGACAGCGGATCGCGTGGCAGATCGCCAGCGGCACCGAGAACTTCGACCGACGCCTCGTGCAGGTCTGGGTCAGCGACGTCAACGGCGACAACGCGCGACAGGTCGCTCAGTTGGTCGGTGGAGGGCTGACCGGCTGGCTGGCCGACTCGCGGCGCCTGCTGATCACCCAGCGCACACCGGGATTGCCGCCTGCACTGGGCATCTTCGATCCTGACGCCAACACCTTCACCGGGCTCGCCTCCGGCGACTTCCTGCGCGGCGTCAACCTGTCACCGGACGGGCGCTGGCTCGCTTACACGCAACAGTTCTCGGGCGATCCAGAACGAGATGGGATCTGGATCCAGAGCCTCGAAGGCGGCGAGCCAACCCGGGTGTCGGTCTTTGGCTCGTATCGGTGGCAGCCTGACGGTGGCCTCATCGTGATCCCGCTCGAACTCCACGCACCGGCCCAACGCGTTGTGCGCGTCGAGGCCACGACCGGCGAGGCGAAGGCCCTCACCGACCCGGCCGTCACGCCGCTGCAGATATTGGATGGGGATTGGACGCTCTCGCCCGACGGCCACCGGCTTGTGTACGTGAACGTGGCCGATCGCAACATCTGGCTGCTCGAACTGCCCTGAGCGTCACTCCGTTGGAAGATCGATCCCCACAACGTACAGCCTGTCGGTGCGCGCGAGCTGAAGGCCGAGCTTGTGCGCCACCCGGAGGCTCGCCTCATTGTCCGGCGACGTCGTCCAGCTTGCCCGACGATCGCGAGCCTGGATATCGCCGATCAGGGCGGCGGCGCAGGCTGTGCTCAGGCCGCGCCCCTGATGGGTCGGCTCGGTGATCACACCGATGTCTTCATAGCTGAACCCGACGAAGAACGAGCAGGCCACTGAGACCAGACACCCATCCACAAAGGCGCCCCAGCCAAACCCGCTCTCGGCCAGACCGGCGGCGCCACCCCAGGTCTTGTGGATCCAGGCCAGGTCGCTCGACAACCCTGTCAGAGACTCGCGATCGAGCGGGCCAAGTCGGCGGACACTGGCGGGCGCCGCGATACTCGCCGGGGGCACCGGGTCGGTCTGAGCGACCATCACCCGCGGCCAGACGTGCAGGTCAGGGTACACGGCGCGAAGGCGTTGCGCGAAGATCGCCGGCGCGTCGACGAACCCGCGCACGTGTTCCTGGATGTCATCGACCGTCAACGCCTCCGGATCACCGACGAGCACCAAATTGCCGGCCGTCTCAGCGATCAAGACGCGCGGCTCCGGCCACCGGTCGACATGGGCCGTGCCGTGGCCGGTCAGGAGCACGTGGCTCGCCACCAACGGACCCGGTCGCTCGGTCCCGAACCACGTGCGCCGTTCGTTCAGTTGGTCACGCGAGATAGGCGTCATGGCGATGCGGGATATCGGACAACGACGGTCACGCGCTCGCCGGCCAATCAGGCGGCCCGGCCCAGTTCGCGGGCGTGTTCGTCATAGTGCTCGTACGTGTTCGCGGCGACAGCCATCCAGAGCGGCTCGCCACCGCGTAGATGCCAGCGTTGCGCGTCGAACAGGAACTCGACCGAGGCAGACTCTACAAAGCTCAGCACACGCTGATGGACCTTGTCCAATCTCTCCGCCAGGTCTCTCGCGGATCGACCCCGGCCTTCGAGCTTTATCCTTTCGTTCAACGCATCAAGTTCGGGCTCGGGCATGTCGTAGGGCTGAGCGTCGACCGGTTGGCCGGCGCTCAGGGACTCTTCGAGCCAGGTCAGCATGCGCTCCTGATGGACGAGGATGTGGTTGAGCAGATCGAGCGTAGGGTCGTCGCTTGTTTCGAGCGACAACGAGTGGCCCGTCGCCGTCGCGCGACTCAGGCGCTCGACAAAACCGGCATAGCCCGCCGCGACTCGATTCACCAACGTCGCTCGATCCATGTTGGCTCGCCTCATCCCATCACACAAGCGGATCCAGACCGCGAATGCGCTCGATCGTCACGCGCAGAGCCGTGTCGAAACGGGCCGAGTAACTTTCGACGGTCATGTCGATGCCCTGGATGCCCTCGGCGTACTTCTCGATGTAAGCCGGAAAGTCACGGACAGGCGGAGCCGTCGGGACGATGACGGCGTCGCCCAACAGCACCTGGATATCGTCGCCGGCCGGGTCGGAGTTGAAGTGCAGGGACGCGTGCGGGTTCGCGGCGAGATGCGCGATCTTGCACGAAGCGTGTTCGGTGTAGATCCACACCGACTGCCCGTCCCAGACAAACCATACGGGCCGCGGCTGTGGCTTTCCACTCGCTGTGACCGTCGTCAACCAGATGACCTGCTCCGCTTTGAACCGCTGCAACGCGCGATTTCCGGTGGGCGTGTCGAAGATATCCATAGGGGTTGTAGGCGCTCTACAAGATGGTGATCAGACCCTGGGTTTCGGATTGAAGGAGATAGAAAGTCACAAAGCGCGCCGGGGCGTCGCCCTCGTTGTCGAAGCGTGCGACATGCGCGTCGGACGGGCTGCTCAGTGGTCATCGCGTCTCCGGACTCAACCCTCGTCGACCAGGCCGATCTCGAGCGCGCGGGCCTGATCCTGGAAGATCGCCATCGCGGTTCGCATGCGTCGAAAACCGAACTTCTTGTAGAACGCCTCTTTGCCCGGAACCGCATAGAGGATGATCTTGCGATGGCCGCGCGACGCCTCGACCAGTCGATTGACAAGCCCGCGTCCGATGCCTGCGCCCTGGTAATCGGGGTGGACCGCGAGGTCGCAGATGTACGAGCAGTCAATGCCATCCGCCAGCGCACGCCCGGCGCCGATGAGGACGCCGCGATCATAAACGAAGCAGACGAAGCGGCTGTTGCCAAACGATACCTTCAGGTCTGCGGCTTTCTTGTCGCCGAGCGGCGCGATCCTGTACAGATGGGACAGGTCATCCCAATCCACCGACTCGTGCGTCGACACCCACGTGTATTCCATGTCATTCCTTTCGTCAACCCTCCGGCCCGCCGCCTTCGAGGTTCCACGTCGACTTGACAAGGCGATGCCGCAGGCCTATTCTTCCTGGGAGCGCTCCCACTTCAACTTTCTGTGACTGCGAGCAGAAGGTCAGGAAATCCAGGTGCGCTCGCCAGGTTGCATTCGGACTTCATGGGCATCCCTTCTTCCCAACGACCGAACCTCGTAGCCGTCGCCAAGGCTTCAAACGTTTCGCGCTCAACGGTGTCGCGTGTCATCAACAACGATCCGAACGTCAAGGCCGACACCCGCGAACGCGTCCTGGCCGCGATCCGGACCCTCAACTATCAGCCGCACATCGCCGCCCGTGGGCTGGCCAGCGGCCGAACGCGCGTGCTCGGGCTCGTCATCCCGCAGGGCGTCGGGCGGTTGTTTTCGGATCCGTACTTCTCGATCTTGATCCAGGGCATCGCCGCGGCCTGTAACCGCAACGACTATTCCGTGATGCTCTGGCTGGCGGAGCCCGAATTCGAGCGGCGCATGATCCATCAGGTGATCTACGGCGGCCTGATCGACGGCGTGATCGTATCGTCGATGCTGATCGATGATCCTATCGTCCAGTCGCTGGCCGAGTCCGACCGGCCGTTCGTCCTGGTCGGACGTTATCCGACTCTGGCCGACGTCGCCTACGTCGACACCGACAATGTGGTTGGCGCACGAACGGCGGTCGAGCATCTGTTGGCCGCCGGCCGACGCCGGATCGCGGCGATCACGGGGCCGCTCGGCATGATCGCCGGCGCGGATCGGCGCGACGGCTATGTGGCCGCGCTGGAAGCTGCCGGGCGCGCGGTCGACCCGCGCCTGATCGTCGAGAGCGACTTCACCGAAGACGGCGGTTACGCGGCCATGAAGAAACTTCTGGCGCATCGCCCCGACGCCGTGTTCGCGGCCAGTGACACCATGGCGATCGGCGCGCTGCGGGCGCTGCGCGATGCGCGGCGGCGCGTGCCCGAGGATGTCGCTCTGGTGGGCTTCGACGACATCGCCGCCGCCGAGCGGACTGATCCGCCATTGACGACGGTGCGCCAAACCATCGACCAACTGGGCGCTGCCGCCGTGCAACTGCTGCTCGCGCAGATCGACCGCCCGCATGAGCCGCGGAAGCGTGTGCTCCTGCCCCCCGCCCTCGTCGTTCGCGCGTCGTGCGGGGCCCAGGCACCGAAACCGGCGCGCAAATCGCGCACGGCCTGACGCGCTCAGCGCCGCGACGCGATCTCGCCAACGGCCTGCTGGATCTCGGCCACCCGGTCGAGCACACCGGGCTCGGCGTAGTCCAGCACCTCAACCATGAAGTAATCGACGCCGGCTTCGACGAACGGGCGCATCAACTCGACCACCTGATCGCGCGTGCCCGTGAAGCTGTTCGCTGCCGTCCATTTGCCCGCGCTGCGAGCCTCGGCTTCAGCCTCCGTGGCGCCCACGGATAGCCGGCCAAACCAGGTCTTGCGCAGGGTCGCCTCGTCTCGCCCGACTGCCGCGCACTGTTCCTTAAGCAGCGATAGTCGCGTGCTGTACTTCGCCCACGCCGCGTCGGGGATGTTCCACCAATCGGCGTAACGCGCGGCCAGTCGCAGTGTCGTCCGGCCACCCCCGCCGACGATGATCGGTGGCACGGGCAACGGCTTCGGCTCGCACCAGGCGTCATCGACGGAGTAGTGCTTGCCGTGGTAGGTCACCTTGCCAGGCTCGGTCCACAGGCGCTTGAGGATCTCGAGCGTGTCCTCGAGTTCTTCGAGGCGCGTCTTCAGAGGCGGATACGGAATGTGGTAGGCCCGGTATTCGTCTTCCTTCCAACCCGCGCCGATGGCCATGATGAATCGGCCGCCGCTGAGTTGCTGGAGCGTCGCCGCCATTTTGGCCAGGACGGCCGGGTTGCGGTAACTCTGGCCGAGCACCATGGGACCGACCTGCATAGCGGGAAAGCGCGCAGCCAGATAGGCCATCGCCGTCCAGGCCTCGTAGGTGGGCGCATCCTCCCAGAAGAAGTGGTCGGTCATCCACAGGCTCGAGAACTGCCGCTCGATCGCGACCTTGTGGCGATCCAGGTCGTCGAGATAGCGTTCGGGCGCTTCACGATCCGGACCGGCGGCCACGACGAAACCGAATTGCACGCTCATGGTTGCTCCCTTGAACACGGATCGTCTCAAAGCATAGCGTGATTGGCGTTTTCACGCGCACTGTCTGGCGCGTGCGGAGCGGTGCCGCGGACCCTGACCGCGGCCGGGTCGCCTGTCGCCCTGTCCGCCGTTCACGCGTCGAAGTAGATCGGGTTCGACAGCAGGGCGGGCAGCATCGGGAGGCCGGGCAGGAAGGCGCGCAGCACCTCGACGCGCGCGAAACCCGGCGCCGCCATCGCGTAGGTGAGCGCGAGATCGCCGTCGGCCGGCGCCTGACAGACCACGTCGCTGCGCTCGCCGGTGACGACGCGCACGACGTCGCCGGCCGCCAGCCCGTGAGCCGCGATGCGCAGCTCACGGACATCGGCCCAGCGGACGCTGTCGCCCAGGATGGCGTCACCGGCGTGCAACTCAACGCTCGGGCCATTGGGCGCAAACGCGATGAAACTGTGCCCGGCGCCGACGGCGGCGAGGATGTCGCTCGCGCCGCGCGACTCGGCGTACACGCCCATGCTCGGACCGCCGAGAAAGATGAAGGGCGTGTCGCGATGGTAGTCGCTGCCGCCGACAGCCGGCACCTTCTTGCCCGATGCCAGCAGTTGTTGCCAGAAGCCAACGGCACGCAGGTTCGACTCGCGCATCGGGCCGTTCCAGATCTCGATGACATCGAACGGCAGCGCATCCATATCGAACAGGAACGGGCAGCCCTCGTCGAACGGGTGATTGATCGAGACCAGCGCGCCGCGCTCGCGCGCCGACTTGAACCGACTGAGCGCCTCGTCGAAGGTGTTTGTCGCGAACGGCGCGTCATACGGGCGCTCGACGCCGATGAAGTTGGCGTGCCCCTGATAGTGCGTCCACTCGACCCCCGGGATCAACGTCACGCCGTCGACCTGCGGCAGACTGGCGCGCTCGGCGAACTGGTTGTGGTCGGTGATCGCCACGAAGTCCAGGCCGTTGCGCAGGGCCTTGAGCGCGAGTTCTTCGGCCGTGTGGACACCATCCGACGCCAACGTGTGGCTGTGCAGATCGCCGCGCAGAAGCCGGCGGTGCTTCGGCTCGAGCGTGAGCGTGTAGCGGACCGTCACACCTTCGGGTTGGATCTTGTAGGCGCCGACCAGGATCTCCCAGCAGCCGGGCGTGAGCGGCACGGGCCTGTAGCCCGGAGTGGCCTCGGTCTCGCTGACACGGATCTCGGCCTTGTCTGAGCCCGACGCGCCCACCTGGCGCCCGTCCGGTCCGACCAGCCCGAGGTCGACGATGTTGATCTCGCGTCGAGCCGTGTAGGTGCCGCCCGGGAGCGCCTGTTCATCCGCCGGGCGACGGGGATAGTCGTACGCCAGCGTCAACGACTCGATGCCGGCCGGCACGTCGAACGGGACCATGAAGTACGAGCCCTGACGCGCGGGCTCGATGCGCACCTCGATCGTGAGCGTGTCGGCCATGATCAGGCTCCTCCGAGCGTGCGGGCGAGGAAGCGTTGGATCTGTCGATCCCAAAACGGCCAGACGTGGCCGGAGTCGTCCTCGTCGTAATCGACGGGCCAGCCGCGCGCCTCGCACATCGCCTTGAAGTGCAGGCTCAAGCGATACAGGTCGTCCTGTCGGCCACAGGCGACGTACAGGCTCGGCACTGGCACGCCCGAAGCCGCGACGCGTTCGATCCAAAGTGCCGGATCATGCTCGCTGCCTGAAAGCCGCGAGAGATCGCCGAAGACGTGTCCGAACTCTGCCTGACGCGGATCGCCGGGCAGCGCGTTGAGGATCTCGAGCGACAGCGCGCCGGAGAAACTGGCTGCCGCCGCGAAACGCTGCGGGTAGTGGAGCGCCACCTTCATCGCGCCGTAGCCACCCATCGACAGCCCGGCGATGAGCGTATTCTCCCGGCGCGGGCGCAGGCCAAAGAGTTGCTCGAGATACAGCGGCAGTTCTTGCGTGAGGTACGTGAAGTACAGCTGGCCGTTCGGCTGATCGGCATAGAAGCTGCGCCCCACCGACGGCATGACCACGACAAGGCCATACTGCGCCGCCACCGTCTCGATCGACGAGTAGCGCTGCCAGCCTGAGGCATCGTCGCTCAGTCCGTGGAGCAGGTACAGCACCTTGCGCTCGCTGAGCGGCACCTGGCGCAGCGCCGGCGGATCCGGCACGATGATGTTCAACGGCAGATTGACCTTGATAGTCTCAGGAAGATGCGAGATCTGGAGGAGGGCCATGGTTACCTCGGGGCGAGACCGCGGACAGCGGACCGCAGAATGTCGACGAATGACGGGCCACGAATGACGACGGTGGGTGGGCCGCCATCCATCGCCCCATGCTCTACGCGCCAGGATCTACGATCGGCGGTCCGCCGTCCGGGGTCTGCGGTCTTGCCTCTGCGAAGTCAATCAAGAATGAGAAGGCGAAGCTGATCGCCATCAGAAGCGGCGGGAAGACCGTCAGCAGGAAGCGCGCGGCCTGATCGGGTTGCGGGCCGGGGTTGTCTCCGCTCTCGAAGGCGAAGAGGAAGAAGACGAGATAGAAGGCCGCGCTGGTGAACAAGCCGTTGAGCCGATTCATGAAGCCCATGGCGTTCGAGATGATGCCCTCGCGCCGAACGTTGTGGCGGGCCGTGTCCTCGTCCATCACCTTCGCGCCGATCAGGTCCATCGTCGTGATCGCGCCGGCGAAGCCGAAGCCGACCAGGGCGCTGCCGACAGCGGCCGTGATCAGCGAGTTGGCGAAGTACAGGGGGATGTAGGCCAATGCCAACGCTGCAAGGGCGGCGCGCCACGTGACGACAAGGCCAAAGCGCCGTACCAGCCGCGCCCAGACGGCCACGCTGCCGATAGCGATCAACAGCACCGATGCAAACAGGATCGTGGTCTGGCTGTTGGGGATCTGCAGCGTGTACTTGGCGAAGAACGGCAACGCCACCAGCACGAGCGACATCGCTGCGCTGTAGAAGGCGTTGGCGATGCCGACCAGCCAGAACTTGCGATTGACGGCCAGGTCCTTCAGGCTGTTCCACAGCCCCGGCACCGGCTCGTCCGCCTGGATGTCGACTTCCTGCGCGGTCAGCGCCATGTACAGGATCACGACGCCGCCGAGGATGCCGTAGACGATTGCCGTAGTCGTGTAGCCGAGCGCATCGGTGACGACCGGCGTCAGCGCGATGCTGATGATCATGGCCACCAATTGGAAGGCCTGACGCAGCGCGTTGGTCGACGCCCGGCTCGCGTCGGTGCGGAAGAGCTCGGGGAAGAGCGCGCCGTAGTTGGCGTTGATGACCGAGTCGAGCGTGCCGGCCATGACGTAGGTCAGCAGCGCGTAAGCGAAAAGGCCATCGCCCGTCAGCGCCGGCGGCGCGTAGAAGGCGACGAACGACAGGATCAACAGCGGCGTGCCGATCACCAGCCAGGGTCGGCGGCGCCCCCAACGCGTACGAGTCCGATCTGACAGGAAGCCGTAGATCGGGTTATCGATCGCGTCGATGAAGGTGTAGATGAACAGGATCGCAGCCAGTTGCGGCGTGGTCAGGCCAAGGCCATCGACGTAGAAGATGGCCGCGTAGGTCTTGAGCATGTTGATCGGGATCGACGTCCCGAACATGCCGACGGCATAGTTGAACGACTTGAATCGATTGAGCATGATGGGGATCCTGGCGTCGCCCTGCATCCGGCAACGCGCCGGTCCCCAGTATAGCCTGTGCGCATGACACAGGTCAGGAAGCCTTGATGCATTGGGTGGACCAGGGTTGTGCCGCGATACTCGCGAATGGGGTTGGTTGAGTTCACCGCCAGGTGGCTATGAACGCACCGGTCGCTGCCTCCCGTATTGTGGCAGGCGGGAAGAGCCAGGTGTCACTGCATCGCGCGCATGTCTGCGAGGGCGGCCGTGGCGGCGTGGGCGCCGGGCATACCGTGCACGCCGGGGCCGGGCGGTGTTGAAGAAGAACACAGGTACAGGCCACGAGCCGGGAGGCGGTGCGGCGTGAGACTGAGCGTCGGCCGGGCGAAGAGTTGACGCCAGTCGGGCAACCCGCCACTGATGTCGCCGCCAACCAGGTTCGGGTTCCAGGCCTCCATCGCCGATGTGTTTTGCGCACAGCGGGCGAGGATGCGGTTCGCGAAGCCCGGCGCGAAGCGCTCGAGTTGAGCCTCGATCGCGGCGGTGCGATCTTCGGTCGAGCCGTGCGGCACGTGGCAGTAGGCCCAGAGCACGTGCTTGCCTTCGGGCGCCCGGGTCGCGTCGAACAGCGACGGCTGCGCCACGAGAACGTACGGGCGCGGCGCGGCGCTCCCGCGATGCGGAGCCGACTCGGCTTCGGCCACCTCGTCCAACGTGCCACCCAGGTGGACGGTGGCGGCGCGCGCGCAGGCCGGGTCGGCCCAGGGCACCGGGCCAGCGAGGGCATAGTCGATCTTGAACACGCCCGGCGCGTAGCGGTAGGCCTCGAGCCGACGGGCATAGGACGTCGGGAGCCGTCCCTCAGCCAGGGTGAGCAACTGCCGCGGGGTCACGTCGAGCAGATACGCGCTGGCCTTGGGCAACTCATCGAGGTGCGCGACGCGCCAGCCGGTGCGGATCTCGCCACCGTGCGCGAGCAGACAGGCTGCCAGGGCGTCGGCAATGGATTGCGCCCCACCCTGGGGGATCGGCCAACCGACGACGTGACCCAGCGCACCGAGCACCAGCGCCGGCGCCGCGCTCAGCGGTGCTTCGAGCGGCAGAAACGAATGGCCGCCCAGACCGGCCAGCAGCGCCCGGGCGGGCTCGCCGCGAAACGCCCGTCGTGCCAGGGCGTTGACCGACCACAGCGCGCGCAGCCCGAAGCGCGCGACCGCGATGGGATGGCGTGGTATTCGCAACGGGTTCAGGACGAGTGGCTGGATCCTGGCCCACTCTTTCACGATCGGCGCCATGAGCCGGCGATAGGCAGCGTCGTCACCGCCGAGGCCGGCGGCTGTCGCGTCGACGCTGCGCTCGAGCAACACGGCTCGACCACCGTCGAGCGGATGCGCCAGCGGTGCCGGCGGCTGGATCCAACGGAAACCGTAGCGGTCGAGAGCCAGTTCTTTGAGGATCGGGGATGCGACAGCGAACGGATGCACGGCCGAGCCGAGGTCATGCGTGAAGCCCGGCAGCGTCAAAGGTCCCGACGACACCCCGCCGCCGATGCGGTCGTTGGCTTCCACGACGAGCACGCGCTTTCCGGCACGTGCCAGCACGCAGGCAGCCGTCAGGCCGTTCGGCCCGGCGCCGACCACGACGGCGTCATAGGCGTTCATCAACGCCCCGGGTCAGGCCACAACGTGACGCCCTCAGGCTCGAGCACATCCCCGACAATTGCGACCACGTCGCAGCTGAGAGCATCGAGATCAGTGTCCTGTTAAACACGAACGGCAAAGACATCGACGATCCGAGTGGCGTCATGCGCGTGCCGGACGAAACGTCGATCGATCAGGCGCTGGACGCGCCGATACAGCGGCCGAAAGAGCGCCGCAATTGCCAACGGGCTGGCCACCACAGTCAACGAGCTTTCGTTGCCTGTGGCGCCGACGAACAGTGTCTGCAACGAAACGATCGTCATCTTATACACACGACTCAGACCGACGACCAGGGCCGAATATACCAGCGTCCGTCGGATGATGATGTCGGTGCGAAAAGCCTGTCACGCAGGACGGGCAGGCCGAACGGTACGCGAAGGGCAGCATTGTCGACGAAAACATGGCTGCCAGCAAAAGCGACCAACTGGGCGATGTGGAGCAGCGGAAGGATGAGGAGCACCATCAGAGCGGCGACCCGACGAACCGGTGTGCGTCGGGTCGCCCATGCTCTCTCCTATTGTCAGTTCAGACTCAGGGGCTGTCCGGCAAATCCTCGGCGCTTTCGAAGTACGCGTACATGGCGCGGAAGTCGTCGTCGCTGAGTTTCTCGAGATCCCGCCAGGGCATTTCCTCACTGAGCAGCGTGCCATCCGGATAGTGACCGGTGCGCAGCAAGGTGACGAATTGCTCCATCGTCAGGCGCTTATCGACACCCGTCAGATTCGGGCCAGGCGGAGGAGCATTCTCATCGACTGCGCCCGGCGGGATGCCCGCCAGGTTCGCGCCGTGGCAGTCCTGGCAGCCCAGGCTGGTCAGGTACTGGCCGTACTCGGGCGTGACGCCGCGCGCCGGACCGCCCTGTGGTCCCGTGATCGGCGGCTGGGCCGTGAAGATCTCGGGCGGGAACAGCGTGGCGAACATGATGGCGCCGACGACGCTGATCTGCCTGGGTGGCGTGTCAGGGTTGACCGCCGGTTGCGACCGCAAGTAAGCGACAAGAGAGGTGACGTCGTCGTCGCTCATATTGTGGAAGGCCGACGAGGGCATGATGATCAGCGAACGTCCGTCACGATCCACACCTTCCCGGATCGCGCGGATGATCTCGCCGTCGGTCCAATCGGCCAGGTGCGCGGGTGTGAGGTTTGGCGCGTACAACGTGCCGATCGGCGGCCCGCCGCCCTCAAAGAAGTTCTGGCCGGTGAGCGGCAGCTGCCCGTTGTTCGAATGGCACCCCGCGCATGTACGCGCGAAGCGTTCACCGTTGGCGACCTTCTCCGGCGTGATCTCGACCGTCAAGGCCGAGGGCGGGTTGGGCTGAATGGCGTTGACCTTGCCATAGCCGATCAGGGCCAGCACCAGGGCGGCCCCGGCCACGAGCGTGAACAGGCCACCGATCAGGCCACCCACGACCTTCACCCACGTCCGTCGCGAACGCAGCGCCACGATCGTGGCGAGCGCCAACACCATCAGCAAAACCACAAGCACAGCCAAACCGACGTAGTCCATGGCTCAACCTCGTGTGAACGCAGACACCATTCCCCCTTTACTGGGCCCGTCGAAACGGGCGAATCAGCGCGTGCAGCAGCGACCGGATGGCGGCGTTCTGCCAGACGTTGCGGGCCTGGCTCCATTGCAGTCGCCGATCCACGCATTGCTTCTCCACAGAGACAGGCTGACCGACGACGCCGTGATGAGCAGCCAGCTGCGTCAGAACGTATCGCCAGATGGACTCTTGAGCCGCCGCACCGAGCAGTGCGAAGCCGGCCTCATAGATCGGATCATTGGCCCGGGCCATGCTCTGCACCTGACACACAACGCCGCCGTCCTCTTCCCAGGCGCTGAAGGTGATCCAGCCCGACTCAGGATGGCCTTGCGGCGTCATCAGGGTGAAGCTCAGGTCGTCGGCATACAGCACGAGCATGCCCGTCTGAACTGGCATGCCCTGCATCGAGGCGTTGATCACGACGACTTCACCGGGCGCCACGCCTGCCACCGAGGGAAAGAAACGATTCTCCGGTGGCTGGAACTCCGGGAAGTGCCGCTTCCAGGCCACTATCACCGCCTGCGGCGTCGCCGACGAACCCGCCAGTTTGATGCGGTACGTCTTCTGCCAGAGCTGCCCGAAACCCTGCAACGGACCAACTGCCCGGCGGCCCTCCACATTCAGGTTGACGACTCCGGCCGGCACCTCGCCGACGCGCAGGGCTTCAGAGTTACGCGCCCAATGAGCGGCATCCCGCGGCTGGGAGCGAGTCGGACGAGTTTCGTGAGGGTTGTGCGGGGTCTCGAGGGTCATAGTCGCCTCTCGCCTGCCTTTCGTGAAACCAGCGTAACCTGACCAGCGTCCGCAAAGGGTTACGGCGCTCGTTCCGGTGCTCGTTCAGGCGTGATCCACAGCGCGACGGCCTCTGGCTCGAGCGTGTCCTGAACCGTCGTCAACAGATCGGCGCTGATGGCGTCGAGGTCGGCCTGCTCCGAGGCGCGGCGTGCGAAGCTCGCGAGCACGGCATCGTGGTCGCGGGCGCGTCGGTAGAAGCGCCGGTCGATCGCGATTTGCACCAGACGGCGCACGGGCCGAAAGAGGGCCGCGATTGTCAGGGTGCTGGCCACGACGGCGAGCGGGCTCTCCGAGCCGGTCAGGCTGACGAACACCGCCTGCAGGGCGATCACGGCCAGCAGATAGGCAGCGCCCAGACTGAGGGTCAGCACCGAGTACACCAGCGTCCGACGGATGATGATGTCGATGTCCCAGATGCGATAGCGCAGGATCGCGAAAGCCGCCGCGACGGCTACGAGGACGCTGGCTGCGCCTCCGAAGGCGAAGACCAGGTTGAGCCACAGCGACGTGTCGCCGGCGAACACCACGATGCGCACCCAAAGGAGGATGAGCGAGACGACGTAGACCACCAACGCCGAGACCATCACCTTCATTTGTTGGCGCGCGACACCGCGGGCCTTTCGCCACCTGAGCGCTTGCGATACCATCGCGGCGCCGGCCCCCGCGAACTGGAGCGCGATCCCGACCACGATCAAGTCACCGGCCGGGTTGGCGTTGAGGCCCGCCCAGCGCGAAGGATCCGACGCCCCAACCGGCGTGACGAACTGGGTCAATAACGCGCCGAGCGTGGCGGCCCAACCCGCCAGGGTCCACCGCGGCGATGGCAGTCGCCCGTCCGGGAAGAGGAGCAGGATCCAGACGGCCACGGCGGTGCCTACTTCGTAGGGACGAGTGTCGAGCCACAGCATCGCATCGCCGCCCGGCAATTGACCCGGCCACACCCAGAGCGCCACGCGCCAGTACACCTCCGCGATGCCGCCCAGCGCCGAGCACAGCCCGTTCAACAGGAACAACCACCCGACCGGATTTCGCGGCTGACGCGTGGCGATCAGAATGCCCACGATCTGCCAGGCCAGGGTGCCCGGCATGAAGTACAACGCGCGCTCGAAGAGCGGGATGTTGAGGGACGTGACGGGTATGTCGCGCGCCGCGAAAGCGAGCACGGCGAATGCGACGACCTGTAGGACCAGCGCGGGAACCGCGACCGCCCAGACCAGCGGACCTGTCCACCGATGCGAAGGCGACGTCGTCAGCGTCATGGTTGATTGTTCCATCCTGGGCAGAAGCCATCGGCGCCGTTCTGGCGGCCACAACTCACTGGATCGCGCCCACTGCGGCCGCCTCGGTTGGGAAGATGCCGATGGCGTCGTCGAGGCGTGTCAGCTGAAAGATCTCGTTGTAGTGTTCGCTCAGACCGCAGACCCTGAGCTTCTGTTTCGCGCGGTTGGCACGGATAAGCAGCGTCACCAGCAGGCCGATGCCGCCGGAGTTCATGTACTCAAGGTCGGCGAAGTTGAGCACGAGCGTGCGCGCGCCCTGGTCCGTGGCCGTCGTGTAGGCGTTCATCAGGGCGCCTTCGGACGCGCTTGTGATGTCGCCCTGGATGTCAAGCACAAAGGTACTGGCGTCGCTGCGGCGCGGCGTGATCGAAGTGGGCATGACGGTACTCCTGAGTAGTTCGCGAGCGTCGTGTTTCAGGCGTCGACGCGCGAGGTGAGTGCGCTGGCTTCGTCGACGAACAGCGGCATGTAGTCGGCGAGACGCGTGATGGCGAAGATCTCCTGGTAGTGCGGGCTCAGCCCGCAGGCCACTAACCGCCGACGGCTCTTGCGCGCCCGAGCCAGAACTCCGACCACCAGCGCGATGCCGGTGCTGTTCATGTAGTCGACCCTGGCGAAGTTGAGGACGATCACCTCCGGATCCGATTGCTCAGCCTGGGCGTACCCGGCATTGAGCGTCGCCTCGGCGGCGGCATTGATCTCGCCGCTGAGATCCAGGATGACGGCCCTCGGTTGGCGGCGGACTGTGACATCGAGGCTGTGTGTGGTGGACATCGCGTGCCTCCTTCAGGACTGCCCATCAGCGAGCCGAACAACGAGCTCGACCACGTGACGGTCGTCGACATCCGACACGATCAGGTCATCGACCATATGGCGAATCAGGTGCAGGCCCCAACCGCGCGGCGTCTGCAGGCCGGCGAGTTTCGCTTCAAGGTCCGGCTCGTCGGCCGGCGCGAGCGGGCCGGCGCCGTGGTCGAGGATGCGAACGGACACGGCGTCGTTCGACTGGCGGACAAGGATGTAAGTGGGATGATCGGCGCGATAGCTGTTGCCGTGCTCCATGGCGTTCATGGTTGCCTCGGCCACAGCCGTCTTGAGGCGTTCGAGGCGCGTCGGCGTCAGGCCGCTGTTCGCCACGGCCGCCGCGACCTGGTGCATGGCGACTCGCTCGTTGTCCGGCGCGCTGGCGATCTCGAACTCGGCCAGCGTACGCCAGATGGGCGCGTCGGGTGCAGCCGGCTCCGGCTCACGGCGAATCGACACGAGGGTGATGTCATCCTCCTGAACCCAATCCGGGCCGGTGAAGGCCGCCAACTCCGACAGGACGTTCGAGAGCAGTCTCTGTCCGCCCACTGGCGAATCGGCGACAAGCCCGGCCATGCGTTCGAAGCTGAACATGGCCCGCTGCGTGTCGTGGGCCTCAACGACGCCGTCGCTATAGAGCAGGATGTGATCACCCGGTTCCAGACAGGCCTCGTGCTGTTCGTACGCCATGCCTTCCATCAGGCCAAGTGGCATCCCACGTGCGCGCAATTCGCGCAACTGGCCGTCAGCGCCGCGCCAGTACGGCACGTCGTGGCCGGCGTTCGCATACTGCAGGTGGCCCGTGGCCGGGTCGAGCACGGCGTAGAAGCAGGTGATGAACATGTTGGCGGGCACGTCGGGCACGAGGATCTCGTTGACGCGCGCCAGCACCTCGCCCGGGGCCTCGAGACGCAGGGCCACCCCACGCAACACGCTGCGGGTCGTGGCCATCACAAGGGCGGCCGGCACGCCCTTGTCGGTCACGTCGGCGATGACCAGCCCGATTCGGCCTCTCTCGAGCGGAATGAAGTCGTAGAAGTCTCCGCCGACCTCGCGTGCCGGCTCGTAGTACGGCGTGATCGACCAGCCCGCGATCGCCGGGATCTCGCGCGGCAACAGCGTCTGCTGGATCAAGCGCGCCACGCGCAACTCCTGCGCGATCCGTTCTCGCTCGCGGGCTTCGGCGCGTTGCAGGCGCACCAACTGAGCGACGCGCAGGGCTGGCGCGGCCTGGGTGGCCAGGTTGGCCAGAAGCGAGTGGTCGTCACTGGCGTAATCCTGTTCGCTGCGACGCGGACCGAGCGTCAGCATTCCAACCAGCTCGCCCTGGCTCAGCAGCGGAACGGCCAGGCGCGCGCCCTCGGCTTTCAGGCGCGCCACCATCGGCGACTCGAGGCGCAGCGTGTCGAGATCGATCACGCCGGGCGAACCCTGCAGGTAAGCCAGCAGCGGATCGTTGGGGGCCATGTCGAGGTCGCGCACCGTGGCGGGCTGGGCCGGCGTTGGCGCAACCGTTGACCTCTCCGCTGCGACAGGCTGACGGCGTCCAAAGACACGTTTGAGGCGCTCCAGCAACAAAGTCATCGGCTCAACTCGCTACGGCCAGACTTACCCCGGCCGTAGCTCCAGGCTAACGATTGGACCGTTCCGAAACCGTTACGAACCCGAACGTCGTGCGCCGGCCGGATCTCACCAGCTGTTCAGTTGCCAGATCCCGGGATGAACTGCCTGACGCGGGTCGCCGCCAATCGCGGCGAAGCGCGCGACGGCCTGCTTGAGGCGATCCATCGATTCGATTTCGCGGCCGATGCGGTGCAGGAGATCCGCCTGAGTGTTGAGCAGCGCCGCGGCCCGATGGCGATCGCCCTGGGCTTCACAGAGGATCAGGGCTTCCTCTGCCAGGGCCAGGGCCTGTTCGACGGAGCCGGCGTCGGCGCGCGCCAACGCGAGGTTGTGCAGGGCCGCGGTGTGCGCGCCGACGTCACCCAGCGAACGGGCCACGGCCCGGCTGCGTTCGAGGTGGTCGACGGCCGTTTCGAGATCGTGGTCTTCCCGTGCGAGCAGCCCCAGGAGGTTGTGAGCCTGCGCCAGCGCCGACGGATCGCCGGCGCCCTCGGCCAGCGCCAGGGCCGCGCGGGCGAGCTCGCGCGCGCGAGCGCGTGCGCCTGCCTGGTAGTTCGTGAGGCTAAGATCAGCCGTCAGACGCGCCTCGAGGGCGACGTCGGGTGTCTCGCTGAGGGCAGCCAGCCCGGCGCGGACGTGCTCGGCCGCCAGGGCCCATTCGCCGCGACGTCGATGCACCTCGGCGATCAGGGCTTCAAGCGTGGCCAGCTGGCCGCCCGTTGCGATGGCGGCAGCTGACTCGTAGCGGCCGAGAGCGTCGTCGTAGCGGCCGTCCAGCGTGAGCAGATCGCCGATCTGCGTGAGCACGGCCGCGGGATCCGGATGCCCGAGCGCCAGCGCGCGCTCGAAGTGCTGTTGAGCCGTCGCGAGTGCGGCGACGCGACGCGCGTGAGCACCCGCGCGGGCATAGGCCAGCGCGGCCTGACGGTCCTCGCCGGCGCGCTCGAGGTGACTGGCCACAACGCCATCCTCGTCGCCGCGCTCATCGCCGCGCTCACGACCGGCCAGGGCCCCGGCGACGCGGCGGTGCAGGATCCGGCGGCGCGCCAGGCTCGATCCCGAATAAGCCAGGTCGCGCAAGCGGCTGTGGGCGAAGTCGTATACCTCGCCTTCCGCGACAAGGCCGAGTCGGACAAGTTCCTCAAGTCCGGCGACGACCTCGTCCTCGCTGCGACCGCTCACCCAACGCAGCGTGGACACATCGAACGAGCGCCCGATCACGGCCGCTGCAGCGATCAGTTGGGCACCCAACGGGCTCGCCCGGTCCAGTCGTGCCTGAAGGATCTCGCGAACCGGGTTCGGCAGATCGATCTCGTCGCGCCCGGTCCAGGCGCCGTCGCGCAGCGCCGCCAGGTAAGCCACGAGAAGCAGCGGCAGGCCCTGCGTCTCTGCGAACAGCGGCCCGGCGAGTCCGTCGTCGACGTCCGGCAGTGTGGCGACCAGCACACTCACGGCATCCGGCGCCAGCGGCTCAAGGGAGAGATGCAACGCGGCGTTCGAACGCCGTTGCGCAGCCACCAGGGCCCGCAGCGCGTGATCGGCCGGCACAGCATCGTCGCGCCAGGTGGCCACAAGCCCGACCGGGTGCCCGTGCAGTCGGCGGGCCATGTAGGCGAAGAGATCGATCGAGGCCGCATCCGCCCAGTGCAGGTCGTCGATGGCGATGAGAGCGGCGCCTGGCCCGGCCGTCAGGGCCAGCAGCGTCGCCCAGACCGCCTCGAAGACGCGCAACCGGGCATCGGCGGCATCCGGCGGGAGCGCTGTCGAAGCGTCGCCAAGTTCCGGCACGAGGTGTGCGGCCGCCCCTCTGAGCCAGGCCGGAACCGACTTGAGACGCTCGGTGGCACCCGGCAGGGCCAGACCCTGTCTGAGCAACGCCACGATCGGGGCGAAGGCCAGGCTGGCCTCGCCTTCATGGCAGTGGGCGATCACGGCGCGGGCTCGGCGTTCGCGTGCGTGCTCGAACCAGTCGCTGATGAGACGGGTCTTGCCCACGCCGGCCGGCCCTTCGACGATGATCAGAGCACCATCCCGCTCAAGGCCGGCGCGAGCGCGTTCAAGAGCCTGCCATTCGGCGTCGCGCCCGATCAGGGGTATCGCGGCGTTTGCCTGTGAGAGGCGGCTGACGTTTGGGTCCGCCCCACCCGACCTGACGGCAGCGGCTGGAGCTTCGCGGCCTTCGACGAGATCGCGGTATAGAGCCGTCGTCGCATCGAGGGGTGCGACACCCAACTCGCTTTCAAGGACCCGCACGCACTCCCGGTACTGCTGCACGGCTGCGCCGCGTTGACCCGCGCGCGCATACAACGCCATCAGAGCGCGATGAGCGGGCTCGTTGAGCGGATCGAGGCCCAGCCAACGGTTGGCGCAGGCGATCGCTTCGGGCAGAGAGCCAGCTTCGGCTTCCAGGGCGCTGAGGTGCTCGAGGACGTCGGCGAAGTCGCGGCGCAACCGGTCGGCCCACGAGCGTTGCCATTCGTCGAAGGGGGCGCTGTCCCGCAACGTGAAGCCGGCGAGAAAATCATCACGATAGAGCAGCGCGGCGTGGCGCAGTTGCGCGCGCCGTTCAGCGACAGACCCGCTGTGGGCGGCTTGCGAAAACGTCCGAAAGGTGTCGATGTCGACGATCAGGTTTTCGCTTCGTCGCAGGCTGAGTTCATGCGTGTCGCTGAGGATCCAATCAAAGCCGATGACGGCCTGAAGCGCCGAGAGGGTGCGGCGCAGCGCAGCGCGAGCCCGGGCGTAGTCGGGCCACAGCAGGGCCGCCAGGGTGTCACGCCCGACGGGCCCTTCTGCGAAGGCGAGCACGGCCAGCAGCGCCATGGCTTTGCGCGTGTCGAATCGCGCCGGGGCTCCATCGAGCTCGACGCGCGGCGGTCCGAGCAGAAAAAGTTCCAGCCGGGCCATGAGAAATCGCGCGAATTGTAGCAAGGTCATCGCCTGTTGACAGATCTCCGGAGAAGGCCGTGAGGGCCGGTCTCGACGATGCGGTGCTATGCTCAGGGAACACTCGTTTCGGAGGACACTTTCGATGAAGGCATTGCCGTTGCGCGATATCGGATTACCCGTCAGTCGTGTGGTGTTGGGCTGCATGTCGATGGGCGGAGGTTGGAATGCCCACCCCGTCTCGGCCGAGGACGTAACCACCGCGGAGCGCGCCATCGAGGCTGCGCTCGAGGTCGGCATCACCATGTTCGACCACGCCGACATCTATACGCTGGGCAAGGCCGAGGAGACATTTGGGCGCGTGTTGAAAAGCCGGCGAGAGCTACGCGACAGAATTGTTCTGCAATCGAAGTGCGGCATCCGTCTCTCGTCCGGCGAGCGGCCGGGCCGATTCGACTTCTCGCGCGAGCACATTCTGGCCGCGGTCGAGGGCAGCCTGAAGCGGCTTGGCACCGAGTACCTGGATATCCTGCTGCTTCACCGGCCCGATCCGCTAGTGGAGCCGGACGAGGTGGCCGAAGCCTTCGCGCAACTCAAGACGGCCGGCAAGGTTCGCCATTTCGGCGTGTCGAACATGGACGTCGGTCAGATGCGCTTTTTGCAGCGCGCCCTGCCCGATCGGCTGGTCGCCAACCAACTCGAAATGAGTCTGGCGCGGCTCGACTGGCTCGATCAGGGCGTTCACGTCAACCAGAAGGCCGGAACGCGTGTGCACTTCGGCGAGGGCCTTCTGGAATACTGCCAGATGGAGGGCGTCCAGATCCAGGCCTGGGGACCGCTGGCGAAAGGTGTGTTCTCGGGGGCATCGCTCGACAACGCCAGCGCACCGATCCGCGCTGCTGCTGAACTCGTCGCGCAGATGGCGGCCAGGCAGAACACCACGCGTGAGGCGATCGTACTGGGCTGGCTGATGCGCCACCCAGCGATGATCCAACCCGTGATCGGCACGATCAACCCCGATCGCATCCGAGCCTGCGCCGATGCCGAACGCCAGGCCGCCGCCATGTCGCGCGAGGAGTGGTACTCACTCTACATCACGGCGCGCGGCGAACGATTGCCGTAGACATTACGAAGGGCAACAACAACCTGCGAGGGGTCCTGGCTGCGGCAACGCCTGACCAGGCCTCTCGCAGGGAGGCCGGCGCTCACTCAACCGATCAGGGCGCGTGAGCGGCCCTAATCTTCACGTCCGGAGTCGACCCAACCGCGCGCAAAGGCCAGCAAGGCCGCGGCCGTCGTCTCGAGCGCCTGAGGCGAGATCCCACTCAGCGAATCGTCGGGCGAATGCAGATGCGCCCAGTCGATGTCAACAGGATCGGCCACGATGCCGAAGGCACGATAGACGAGGGCACGAAAGCGGCGCGGCACGATGGCGCCGTGCGAGATGGATAGCGTCCGTTTGAATCCGCGCGACAGCCAGGCGTCCTGGTCGGTCATGGCCGAGAAGAACGTCATCCACGTAGCCGCGTGCGATCCCGCCAGATTCCGGGTTGCGGACTCCCACTGCGCCAGGACCGTCGGGTCAGCACGTCGCTGTCGGATCAGGCCCTGGCCCTTGACGCTGACGAGCGTGTCGCCCCGGCCGACGCAGTCGAGATTGATGATCGTGGTCGCTGCCGGATCCAACGCGCCGGCATGCCGTCGAACGAAGTCGCGCGTGCCGCGCAGGCCCGCCTCCTCGCTGTCGACAAGGATCAGGGCAGTGTCCTGGTCGGCGCTCACGAGCTCGCGCAACAAAGGGGCGACGCGCAAAGCAACGGCGACGCCGGAGCCGTTGTCGTCGGCGCCCGGGCTGACAAGCTCGCGATCAAAGAAGACTCGCGACATCCACAGGCTGACCGCCAGCGCGATGGGCAGGCACAGAACGACCATGAACCAGCGGCCAGGTGTGATCCAGATCGCCGCCAGCGCGTCCACGACAGCGCCGGCTCCGGGCCACAGCCCCAGGACGGCGGACGCGAGCCAGTACAGGATCAGTGTGCCGAAGCCGATGGCGGCCAGGCTATACAGGTTATCGGAGTCGGCGAGCCATCGTTGCAGCCAGGAAGGCTCCGCCTTGGCGGTGTCGTAATGAGCTGTCACGATCAACAGCCGGCGTGGCGCTGTAGCTATTTCGGGCCAGGGGCGGTTGATCCCGACAAGTAGATTGGCACCATGTACTTCAGCAGAGCGCGCGATACGCGGAGCCAGTACGAAGTCAAAGAGGTTGATCAAGGCCAGGCAAGCCAGTCCCACCCATGGGTTGATCGACGCCGCAAACCAGCCCAGCATCAGCGTAAGCCAGGCATTTAGAAGCATGGCGAACCGCGAGAGTGACCCGGCGGTTCGGAACGAGATGTCGTCGACGACTGGCTCGAAACCTTGATCGCGTAGATGCGCCAGGATCCACCCACGTGCGGCGGCGGACTCGACCGATCCTGTCAGGCGGTGCGGCGCGGCAGCCTGCAATTGGCTCAAGATATCGAAGACCTTCATCGCCCCTCACTGTAACAAGAAGAATATCGGCCGCGCGATCACGGCGGTCAGGCGCTCAGGAACAACACGGCATACGCAGCCAGCCAGTGCTCGACCATGTAGTCCGAGCCACTGACAGCGCCGAGACTGGCCTGCGCGTGGACGCCAGCGCTGGCGAGCAAGATAGCCCGACGCGGGTCGCCAACACTCAGGGCAGCAGCCAGGCGGCGGTAAACAAATGCGCGGTACAGGTTCAGGCCATGCAGATGGGCGGTCTGCCCGTCGCCGGCGTCGCTGACGATCGCTGGTTGAAAGAGCCCCACGGGCCGACTCTGCGCCAGACCCGGCAGGAACCGCGCCATCCAGGCATCGAAGGCGTCAGGATCGAGCACGCCCAGCATCAACTCAGCTTCGGCCAATGCTGGCGAGAGGAAGTCACTGCCGCCGGGTTCGAGTTGCGCCGGATAGTCAACGTCGGCCCGGAACCAGCGCTCCGCCGCCCGAGTGATCGCGCTCAGGAGTTGGGGATCGCCTGTGTCGGCGAGCCGTCGCGCCCAGGGCAAGGCCCGCGCGAGCCCGAAGGCCGAGTTGGAATGCAGACCCACGCGCACCGGATACAGGGCGGCGGGCAACCACTTCAGAAAACGCTCGGTCAGTATGCGGGCCAACGGCGCCATCGACGCGCGAAAGACAGCGGCTCGCGGATCGTCCCAGGCCGCAAGCTCGTCGGCCAGCGTGAGCGCCCAGCCCCACCCATAGGGTCGTTCGAAGCCTGGGCGCAACGCGAAGTAATCGGCTTCGCGGGCGAGATGGTCAGCTGTGAGATGAGCGCTCAGGACGGCGTGCGCACTGTCGACGTCAAGCGCCTCGGGCACGAGCCGCAGCAACCGGATCAGCGCCCAGTGCATGATCACGGCCGAATGCCAGTCGAAGCAACCGTAGAAGGCCGGGTGCAACTGGCGCGGTGTCAGCCGATCGTCTGGGCCGCTCATCACGTGCTGCGTTGCGTTCGGATACTCACGCTGCACGGCGGTGAGGATCGTGTCGGCGTAGGCTGTCGCCACGCGGCGAAGGTCGGCGAAGTCAGGGTTCATGGACCGTCCACGGAATCAGGGAAGCGCCACGGTCGACGCTGCGCTGAGCCAGGACCGCTCCGGCTTTGTTGTCGGCAACGGGCGGCCAGAAGCATTCCATGATTGTACAGGGCCGAGCCAAGATCGATCCGCCCCACAAACTGCGCGACAGGGCAATGGCGTCTGGCTTTCGATGATCGCTTTCCTGCCCTGCCATCCACGATTGGATCCGAACGGGCACCACGAGATCGGATCGTGCCAATCGCCTCTC
This sequence comes from uncultured Anaerolineales bacterium, assembly GCA_964480865.1. Classification (GTDB taxonomy): domain Bacteria; phylum Chloroflexota; class Anaerolineae; order Anaerolineales; family UBA6663; genus UBA6663. The sequence continues at coordinate 40,158 of CAYZRP010000048.1, forward strand.
ACTTCGTGGCCAAGCTCGCTCCACTTCATTGTGAAGCCGTGCCAGGCCGGTCGACCCTGGCCAGCCACTGCCTATGGCTGTCTACTCGATAGTATTGGGGAAACAGAGAGCGTGGCCTGCCAGCGGGCCACGTCGTCCGTTGAAGTTGGTCTCGAGCGTCGCGCCCATGGCCGGCGTCGTCGGTCGGCCATATGCTCATATCTGACTGGCCTGCCGCACGTGGGATGTCCCCCTTCGCAATGGTGGGAAAACCACCAAACGCATCGCATTTCACTCACATTCATCGGGTTCAGGGGTGACAACGGCATCTGGTCGCTTCCCTCATCGGCTCGTATCATCGCGCCGAACTCGTACCATCCGGAGGCCCCAGGATGCCAGATTCGACGATCGTCACGATCAGGGGCGAACGCCTCTCGAACGATGGGCTGCAGATTGATCTATCAGGCCCGGACGGGCCGAGTTTCTTTGCCTGCCCGGATTGCGACCGCAGCCTGATTGTCGTTGGCCCAGGGCCGCTGGCCTGCGCCTGTCGTTCGCGCTTCCACGCACACCGACGTTCCTGGTCGAGCGGCCGCTCGCACTACAGCGTCGTTCGCGCTCTCTGACAATTCCCATCGAGTCTGGCAGCGTTGGAAAGAACGGCGGACGATCCAGGCGACGGGCAAGACCTCGCGGGTCAAGATCCCGAAAAAATGCTGTAGCCGTCCTCAACGAGGACGTTTACGCTGGAGTCAATGCCGCCACAATCCCGCCGCTCCACACCCTCCCTGACATACCGGCACTTCAAGGCCGCCTGGTTGGCCTTGAGCCTGGTGCTGGCCATGGCTCATCCGGTTCGCGCGGCGACGCTGACGGTGTCGAATGCGACACAGCTCCAAACAGCCATCGCGAACGCGCAAGGCGGCGACATCATCGAGCTCAACAGCGGCAGCTACGGCGACCTGACGA
>CAYZRP010000049.1:0-37794 GCA_964480865.1 uncultured Anaerolineales bacterium
TGCGATCCGCGTACAAGGCTTACGGTCCTGAAACGGCCTGACAACTCGCCCGTGCTCACGGCAGAAGAAGCGGCGGTCTCTTCTACGGCCCTTTTGATACAGTTGAGCCATGTCGCTGACACATGCTGCAGGAATGGCCTGGCTGCACGATCCGGCCCGAAGCCGCTGGTTGTCGTTCTCGAACCCAACCGGTTGGCTCGTCGCCACGGAGTTGGGCGAGGTCGCCGACGTGGTCGCCGAGGTTGAAGACGCCGTCGAACGCGGGTGGTGGGCAGTCGGCTGGATCGCCTATGAGGCCGCCAACGCGTTTGACGCGTCTCTCGAGACCCGGCCCTCGGTGCCGGATCTGCCCCTCGTGCGCTTCGGCCTGTATCCGCCGCCGACTCTCGCCAAGGACCTGCCTGAAGCCAGTCCGGCCGAGGTCAGGCTGCAACCCGATCTCCGGGTGGAAACGTACCGCGACCGCATCCAGCGTGTGCATGCCGCCATCTCATGCGGCGACACGTATCAGGTGAACTTCACGTTCCGCCTGAATGGCGACGAGCCCGATGACTCCTGGCGGCTCTTTGCGCGACTGCAGGCTGCTCAGCCGGGCGGTTATGGCGCCTATCTGGAGAGCCCCACGCATGTTGTCGCATCGGCTTCGCCCGAGTTGTTCTGGCGGCTGGACGATGACACGATCACGATGCGGCCCATGAAGGGCACGCGCCCGCGCGGTCGCTGGCCGACTGAGGATCGCGCGTTGGCGGCTGAGCTGATCGCGTCGGAGAAGGACAGGGCCGAGAACGTCATGATCGTCGACATGGCGCGCAACGACCTCGGACGGATCGCGCGCGTCGGCAGTGTGCGGGTTCCGACTCTGTTCCAGGCAGAGCCCTATCCGACAGTCTGGCAGATGACCTCGACCGTCACGGCTGAGACACGCGCCGGCCTCGGCGACCTCCTGCGGGCCTGCTTTCCGTGCGCGTCGATCACGGGCGCGCCGAAGGCCAGCACCATGCGCCTGATTCGTGAACTCGAAGACACGCCGCGCGGCATCTACACCGGAGCCATCGGCTACTGGGCCCCTGGTCGCCACGCGCAATTCAACGTCGCGATCCGGACCGCTGTGGTCGATCGACAGCGAAAGCGCGTGACCTACGGGATCGGCAGTGGCATCGTATGGGACTCGCGCGCCGAGGATGAATACGACGAATGCCTGTTGAAAGGCCGGATCCTGACCGAGCCGATCGCGTCGTTTGAACTGATCGAGACTCTGCGCTGGTCGCCCGGTGATGGGTTCTGGCTCGAGGCCAACCACCTCGAACGGCTGGGGGTGTCGGCGGCGCGCTTCGGGTTCCGTTTCGACCCCAACGAGACTCGGGCTGCCTGGGGCGCCGCCGTGGCTGGCGCCGAACGACCACAGCGTGTGCGCCTGACGCTCGACCGATCGGGTCGAACGCGGATCACGATCGCCGATGCGCCGCCGGTCGCCACGCAACAGGGGGATCTCTCGCGCGCGCCCTTGCGCGTTCGCCTGGCTTCGGCGCCGGTCTCCACAGCCGACCTGTGGCTGTATCACAAGACCACGTGTCGTGAGGTTTACGATCGGGCGTTGGCCGCGGCTCGCGACGCCGGGCCATGCGACGACGTGGTGCTGTGGAACGAGCGTGGTGAGGCGACCGAGACCACCATCGGCAATCTGGTCGTGGCTCACGCCGGGCGGTTGCTCACGCCGCCAGTGAGTTCAGGGCTGCTCGCCGGCACGTTCAGGCGCTGGCTGTTGGAGAGCGGGAGGGTCGAGGAGGCGGTCATCCCTCTGGACACCCTTCGCGCGGCCGAAGGGCTCTGGCGGATCAATGGCCTGCGCGGCTGGGAACCAATCACACTTGTCGATTCCCGCCACCTGTGAAGCCAAGTTCCGGTTATCATTCCCCCCACGCGCGAACCCTGAGCGTTCTGGAGAGTAGGGCAGGTTGTTCGGGTTCGCGATCTCCGTTCTTGACAGGCCTCCGGAATCGGGATAGATTGGAAACGGTTCCAATACGAGTTCTGGAGCAGCTATGTCGGTCACAATCCGGGATGTGGCGAAACAGGCGGGGGTTGGGCTGGCCACCGTGTCACGCGTGATCAACAACAGCCCGTTGGTCAGCAGCGCGACCCGCGAAAAAGTCACGCAGGTCATCGCCGAACTCGACTACCATCCCAACCCGACAGCCCGGCGCCTCTCGCTAGGCAAGACCCTCACGATCGCGGTCGTCACACCGTTCTTCACCCGGCCGGCCTTCGTCGAGCGATTGCGCGGCATCCATCAATCGCTGATCGACACCGACTACGATCTCGTGCTCTACAACGTCGAGACGCCGGAACGTCGCGACACGTACATGCGCAGCGTCCCGCGGCGTGAGCGCGCCGATGGCGTCTTGATCGTGTCGTTGCCGCCGCGCAACGAAGACCTCGCCAGCCTCGAGAACTGCCCGGTGCCGATCGTCATGATCGACGCCAATCATCCGTCGTTGACGATGCTCAATCGCGTCATCATCGATGACGTCTATGGCGGGCGGATCGCCACCGAGCATCTCGTGAAACTCGGCCATCGTCGCATTGCTTACCTGAGCGACACCTTCGAGACGCCCTTCAACTTCACGGCCAGCTTCGACCGCTTCCGCGGTTATCGCCAGGCCCTCGAGCGCGGCGGTATCGCATATCGGCCCGAGTTTCAGGTGGCGGGCGAACACAGCCATCGCGTGGCTCGTGATCTGGCGCTTTCCATGTTGCGTCTGCCCGAACGCCCGACGGCGATCTTCGCGGCCAGCGACACACAGGCGCTGGGTGTGCTTGAAGCCGCACAGATGCTCGGCCTGCGGGTGCCCGAACAACTTTCGGTGATTGGCTATGACGACATCGAGGTGGCCGAGTACCTTGGCCTGACGACGATCCGCCAGCAGCTCTTCGACTCCGGCAAGCGCGGCGTGGCTCTCTTGATGGACGCCATCGCCGGCCGGATCGGTGAAGCCGTCTGCGAGGAACTGCCCGTCACGTTGATCGAGCGACGCACGACGGCGCCGCCATCGGCCTCGTCCTGACGCCGTATGGCGCCGGCAGACGCTGTCTGACGCCGTCAGACGCTGTCTGGCGCCGGCAGCCGATGCTGTCGGGTGTTGGGCAGTTGGGAGCCCGGCCGTATCGGTCGATACGACATGTGATCTGAAGCCGGCGCCGTGAGTTCACGGCCGGCATTCTGGCAAAGGGGAGACGTCCATGACGACATTGTGGGGGGGCATCGAGGCGGGCGGCACGAAATTCGTCTGCGCGGTCGGCACTGGCCCCGACGAGATCCTGGCGGAGGATCGTTTTCCGACCACCAGCCCGGCTGAGACACTGGCACGTACGATCGGTTTCTTCCGCGAGCAGGCCGCGAAGATCGGGCCGTTAACGGCTATCGGCGTCGGCTCGTTCGGGCCGGTCGATCCGGATCCTGCCTCAAAGCAGTATGGCTTCGTCACCACAACGCCCAAACCGGGCTGGAAGCACACCGATATCGTCGGGCCGCTGCGCGCCGCGTTCGGCGTGCCGGTCGGGTTCGACACGGATGTCAATGGCGCCATGCTCGGCGAGGCGCGCTGGGGCGCCGCGCGTGGCCTGGCCAACGCTGTGTACTTCACCATCGGCACAGGCATCGGCGGCGGTGCGATCCTCAACGGCAAGCTGGCCCATGGGCTTGTGCATCCAGAGATGGGCCACATGCTCCTGCGCCGTGATCCGGTGCGCGACCCGTATGCCGGGCATTGCCCCTACCACGGCGACTGCTGGGAGGGACTTTCCGCCGGGCCAGCACTCGAGGAACGCTTCGGCGTCAAGGCCGAGACCTTCGGCCCCGATCACGCGGCCTGGGCGCTGGAAGCCCACTACATCGGCCAGGCACTCTCGAACGTCATCTACTGCCTGTCCCCCGAGCGCATCATCCTGGGCGGCGGCGTGATGGGCCAGGCGCACCTCTTCCCGATGATTCGGCGCGAGGTGCAGGCTCTGCTCAACGGCTACGTGCAGCACAGCGCCATCCTGGAGACGATCGACGACTACATCGTGCCCCCGGGCCTCGGCACACGTTCTGGCATCCTCGGCGCTTTTGCGCTGGCGGAGCAGGCGACAATAAGTGAGTGACCGCTGACGGCGGACGGCAGACCGCAGATCGTCGAGCTCAAGCAGGCTCCAGGATCCGCGGCCATTGGTCTGCCGTCCGCCGTCTCCTTTGACTTGGAGCTTCACCATGCAGGATCCCAACTGGCTTCCTCAGCAGGCAGATCTCACGCTTCAGCGGTTGTTGCCGCGGTTGCGCGCTGACTATCGTCGTGCGCCGGCTCCGGTGTGGGACGCCTTCGTGCGGCGCCTCAGCGCGCACTTTCCGCGCCTGTTCAAGCTGCTGTTCGAGGTGTACGGCGCCCGTTATGACTTCATCTATCACGTCGACGCGCTCCTGCGCGCGATGGCCGATGCCTGGCTGGCGCGCCCCGAAGACCTGCGCGAGCTCGACGAGCGGCGTGAGGCCGAACCGGGCTGGTTCCACGACCAGCGCATGCTCGGTGGCGTCTGCTATGTGGATCTGTTTGCCGGCGACCTGAAGGGCGTGCGCCGCCGCCTCCCGTACTTCCAGGAACTGGGCCTGACCTACCTGCACCTGATGCCGCTGTTCAAGGCGCCTGAAGGCAACAGCGACGGCGGGTACGCGGTCAGCAGCTACCGCGAAGTCGAGCCGAAGCTCGGTACGATGACGGGCCTGCGCGGCCTGGCCCGCGACCTGCGCTCGGCCGGCATCAGCCTGGCCGTGGATTTCGTTTTCAATCACACCTCGAACGAGCACGAGTGGGCCCAGAAGGCGCTCAGCGGTGACCCCGAGTACCGCGACTTCTACTACTTCTTCCCGAACCGCGAGATGCCCGATGCCTACGAGCGGACGCTGCGCGAGATCTTCCCGGACGAGCATCCCGGCGCGTTCAGCTGGCATGAGAGTTCGCGACAATGGGTGTGGACGACCTTCCACACCTTCCAGTGGGATCTGAACTACTCGAACCCGGCGGTCTTCACTGCCATGGCGCGCGAACTACTCTTCCTGGCCAACCAGGGCGTGGAGGTGTTACGCCTCGACGCCGTGGCCTTCATCTGGAAGCAGATGGGGACGAGCTGCGAGAACCTGCCACAGGCGCACACGCTGATCCAGGCTTTCAACGCCGTGACGCGTATCGCGGCCCCGGCCCTGATCTTCAAGTCAGAGGCGATCGTCCATCCCGACGACGTGGTCAAGTACATCCGGCCCGACGAGTGCCAGATCTCGTACAACCCGCTGCTGATGGCGCTGCTGTGGAACTCGTTGGCGACGCGCAAGGTGCGGCTGCTGCGGCACTCGATGCGTTCCCGCTTCACGATCCACCCGGCCTGTGCGTGGGTGAACTACGTTCGCGTGCACGACGACATCGGCTGGACATTCTCCGATGAAGATGCCTCGATCCTGGGCATCAACGGCGCTGACCATCGCCGGTTCCTCAACCAGTTCTTCACGAACCGGTTCGAGGGCACATTCGCAAAGGGTCTGCCCTTCCAGGAGAACCCCAAGACCGGCGATTGTCGCATCTCGGGCACCGGCGCCTCGCTGGCCGGGCTCGAGCAGGCGCTCGAGGCGCAGGCTGCCGGCGCTCCGGATGCCGAGACGCTGTTGACCAACGCCGTTCGCCGCATCCTGATGATCCACGGCATCATCCTGAGCATTGGCGGCATCCCGCTGATCTATCTTGGCGACGAAATCGGCACGCTCAACGACTACACCTATCGAGACGACCCGGCCAAGGCCGACGACAGCCGCTGGGTACATCGCCCCGCGACCGACTGGACGCGGATGGCGCGCCGCACCGATCCGGCCACACTCGAGAGCCGCATCTATCTTGCGCTGCGTCACATGATCGCTCAGCGCAAGGCCAACCTGATCTTCGCCGGCGGCGATATGCGTGTGCTCGAGACGGCCAGCGACCACGTCTTCTCGTACATGCGCACGGGCGCTGCGACGTCGGTGGACGGCCTACCCACCGAGCAGCGCCTGGTCGTGCTTGCGAACTTCAGCGAATTCGCTCAGCCCGCGAACCTGGCGCCGAGCCGCGGCCTGCCTTTCGGGCGCACGGCCGTCGACCTCATCACCGGCGAGGAACGCCTCCTCTCGCCCGAACTGATGCTCGAGCCGCTGCAATTGATGTGGTTATTAGTCGAGTAGTCGAGTAGTCGGGTAGTCCGCTCGGGCGGTCGCGCCTGAGACGGCCTGACGACTCGACTATTTGACTATCTGACCACTCGACTGTTTCACGGCGCCGGCGGGAACTGGCCGGAGCCGGACACGACGGCGCCCTCCGAGTGCGGGATGCCAGTGTCGACGAGGACGTTGCCGTAGATGTCGGTGACGCGGAAGGTGTAGGGGCCCGGTCCCATGCCTGAGGCCTGGACGAAATAGTTGTAGTCAGTGCGCGGCACCACCACGAACTGGCCGTTGTTGGCTTTGTATTCCACTGTCGCGATCGGGTTGCGGTGGTTGCGCACTTGAACGGCTGTCCACCACTGGTTGCTGCCCTCTTTGAACCGGTACGCAATCGGGCCCGTGATCTCGGGGCTCGCCAGCCGCCACGTGATCGGCACGCGCCCTTGCGGCAGATCCGCGATGACGGCAAAGGCCTGTGGGCTGAAATCGATGTCGCCGGCCGGACATTCAGGGCAGCGGTCAACGATGCGCACAAGCACGCTGCCCTTCGGCCCGGTGGCTTGCACGTAGGCGCCGCACAGGGCCGCTCCGTTGTAGTCGGTGTGGTTCATCGCCGCCACCATCATGTCGTTCGGCGAGGGCCCGAACATGCAGTTGCCGTCGCCGTTGGCATCGTAATAAGTGCCATCGCCACTGTGCGTCGGCCCGACGGGTCCGCCGGTGCCAGCGCGCAGGATCGCGGGCAGCACGAGCCGAAAGCTGCTCTGTGCCAGGGTCGGTAATGCGGCCGGCAACATACACAGAACCATCGCAATGACGTGGCGTAAGGATAGACGGCGCATGGGCTCAGTGTAGCAACCCACCGCGAACGCTCACATCACCCGAGGGGTAGGCGTCGCGCTCCACGCTTCCATCGAGCCCGATCCGAAAAAAGACGGGGAGGGCAGGGGCGGCGATGCGCGCACGAGCGTGAGAGCGCAGGAGCGAGCAAACCGGCTGGCCGACTACGAGACCACCCGACTACCTGACTAAAACACGCCCTGCATGCTGCCTGAATAACCGGTCATCTCGAGATAGCCGACGCCGGAGATGGATTGGCCGCGCGAGGTGCCGGTGATCGCAACGGTGCCTTCCCAATAGGCAAAGGCCAGGGGCATCTCCTGCGCCGGGATCTGGCCACGGACCGTGAGATCGAGCTCGAGTGAGGGGATGCTGACGCGCCAGGCGATCGGGTACTCGGCGCCGCTGTCGGGGCTGCGCCAGGTCTCGACGGGCGTGAGGTTCAGGTCGGCGGCCGGCAGATAGGTTGTGCTCCCGTCGACGTCGATCAGGGTGCCGCTCGAGACGGGGTCGATCGAGCCGTCGGTGTTGCGGATCTGGAAGAGCATCAACTCGCGGCCATCGCTGAGTTGCAGGCTGAACCAATCCCACCCCTGGCCGTTCGGGCCGAGCGCGCTGGTGCTCCACTCGTGGTCGAACCAGCTGTCGCCGCTGACGGCGATGGCCCGGCCATCGAGGGTCAGCGTGCCGGTCGTCCTGAGGCGCGTGAAGCTGACGTAGTACGAGGCGTTGCCGGGCGCGTCGCTTTTTGGGCTGAGGCCGTTGTTGCCCTGAAGGGCCGGAGGCTTGTCGCTGCGCAGCTCGAGGTCGAGGGCCATGCCTTGATCGGCGGCGCGCAGCCGCACGGCCGAGCCGTCGGCATCGATCGACTCGATCCGCCAATCCTCGAGCCAGACGGCAAACGTCGGCTGGCCCTGCGCACCGGCCAGACCCGCCGCGCCACGGCTGAAGCGCTCGACAGCGCGATGGTCGGCGTTGGCCACATCCGTGATCGCGAAGTGCGCGAAGTACACCTGGTTGGTCAGCAGCCCGCCGGCCTTATACTCGCCGGGCGTCAGGCCGCGGCGGAAGATGGTCAGCTGATAGCCGTAGCGGTTTCCGTTCTCGTCCTGAATGTTGCCGGTGTAGTACCACCACTCGGTCTGGAAGTCGACGTGCGGGCCGTGGTCGGCCGGGAACGTGAAGTCGCGCGGCGCCAGGGCGCGCTCGAAGCCGGCGGGTGGAGCGCTCGCGGCCAGCAGCGGCGGCTGGGCGGCCCGCTCCTGCGGCCGGGTCCACCACCAGAACCCCGCCGCGGCACCGATCGCGATCGCAAACAACACCCCAAAGCCAATCCGTTGACGCATCGTCGTTACCTTACGTGGAGGTGATCCGTTACTGTCTCAAACACCGGCTATCGCTACCCGGCCCTGTGCGGCGACATCCGACATCGGTCGTATGCGCATCGCGCTCACTCCTGACGCAGCGCTGAAGCAATCGGCCGGCGCAGCAGGCGGCGCATCGGCTCGATCGCGGCCAGCACCGCGGCGAGCACGCTGACGGCCACGGCCTGCGCGAAGACCCACGGATCCCAGAACAACTCGAGCGTCCAGCCGAACGAGCGCAGGTTGATGACGTAGACCAGGACGACCGCCAGGATCGCGCCGGTCGGCAGCGCAAACAGGCCGGCAGCCAGGCCCATCAAGCCGGTCTCGAGCAGGCTCAGGCGCCAGAGCTGGCCGTCGGTCAGGCCGAGCGCGCGCAGCGTCGCCAGCTCGCGGGCGCGCTCGAGCTGCAACGCCATCAACGCGCTGAGCACGCCGATGAAGGCCACGACCACGGCCAGCAGACGCAGTGCATCCGTGATCGCGAAGGTCCTGTCGAACACGGTCAGGGCTGAGTCGCGTAACTCGCGGTTGATTGACACCTGCAGCGCTTCGCCCGCTAACGCGCGGCGCACGTCGACGGCCAACGTTTCGAGAGACACGCCGGGCTTCGCATAGACGGCCACGCCCGAGATCGCGCGATCTTCGAAGTAGTGCTCGTAGACGACGCGGCTCATCAGCACGCGACCCGACTCGGTGCCGTAGTCGTAGTACACGGCCGCCACCGGGAAGTCGTGCGAGCCGCGATCGGTCTGCAGGGTCACGACATCGCCGACCGATACGTCGTACCGATTGGCGAACGGCTCGGTGACCATCACGGAACCGTCTTGGAGGGCGCTCCACACAGCGTCAGGTTCGCCTGAAGCCGTGCGATACAGCGCGACCGAGCGCCGCTCCTGCGAGTCTGCGACGAGGACGTTCACACGGCCGACGTTGCCCTCGACCTGCACGGTGCGAATCGTGGCGATCGAGGCGACATCGGGTAACGCGCGCACGGTCTCGACCACGCCGTCGGGCAGCGCCGCCGAGGCCGAGGCGCCGCCGCCCACCGACGGCGTCGTGATGTACAGATCGGCCACAAGCGTGAGCTCGAGCCAGTTGATCAGCGTCGACCTGAAGCTGGCGATCATGACAGCCACGCCGATCGTGACCGACACGGCCACCATCAGCGCCGCGATCGCCACGCTCGTGCGCGAGATCGCGGACGTGACGGTGCGCGGCGCCAGCCTGCCGATCGCGCCGCCCGTGGCCGCCAGCGGGCGGGCCAGCACGCGCAACAACTGGCGGGTCAGGGCGGGCACCATCAGCGCCAGACCGATGACGATCACGAACATCGCGCCCAGGCTGACGACCAGGGCTTTGATGACCAGCAGGACGACGACGCCGATCGCCGTGAGCGCCGCGCCAACGCCGGCCAGGGGGCCGATCAGGCGTGCGGCGCGCGTCTCGAAGGCGCTGCGCTGCGCCATGGTGATCGGCGGGACCGTGGCCGCTTCGTAGGCCGGCCCTGCCGCAGCCAGCAGGCTCGCCAAAACGCCGGCGCCCAATCCCTTGAGCGCCGTCAGCGGCTCCAGAGTCGTGTCGCGCACGCTGACGACGAAGTACAGGTCGTTGATCGTCTGCGTCACGAGCCTCACAGCGCCCTGGCCGAGCAGCCAGCCGAGCGCCACGCCCAGCAGACCGCCCGTCACCGCGACGAGCAGGGCCTCGAGCAGGATCATGCTCGCCATCTGCGGCTCGGTCACGCCGAGCTGGCGCAGGATGCCGAGCACCTGTCGACGCTGCACGACGCTGAACATGATCGTGTTGTAGATCAGGAACATGCCGACCACGAGCGCCAGCAGACTCAACGCGGTCAGGTTGAGCTGGAACGCCGCCGTCAGCTCCTGTGTGGACTCGCGCTGCGTCGACGCCGACACGAGCCGCACGCCGGCCGGCAATCGCGCTGCAAGCGTCGTCGCCTCTGCATCGGTAAGGATCAGGTCGATGCGCGTCAGTCGGTCGCCCAGCCGGAGCAGGGCCTGCGCCTGGCCCACATCCATCAGGACCAGGTCGTCATAGGCGCTCGAAGACCCGCCCTCGCCCGGTTGCAGAATGCCCACGACTGGCAGCGTTGCTTCGCCGGCCGACAGCGTGAGCGTCAGCGCGTTGCCGGGCTCGAGGCCACCTTGCGCGGCGAGACCTGGCCCGATCAACGCGCCGTTCGGCGTCGTGTAGAACGCGCCAAAATCGTTGCGAGTGGCGGAGCCGCCGAGCGTGTCGCGGAAGGCCGCCTCGGACGAAGGATCGATGCCCAGGATCCGTACCGGCTGACCTTCGAGCCCTGTCGCGATGCCGACGCCCTCGACCACGGGCGCCGAAGCGCGAATGCCCCAATCGACACGCACCTGCCGAAAGATCTCCTGCGGGATGCCGGCGCTGCTGCCGACGATCTGGTGCGTGGTCCGCCCGGTGACGGCCTCAGTGCTCAGTTCGAAGGCCCGGCTCGCGCTGGCGTTGGCGAGGTCGATCGCGATGACGACGGCCACGCCCAGAGCGACGCCGACGATCATCAGCGCGCTCTGCCAGGGACGGCGCAGGAAATCGCGCAGCGCGGTCAGGATGAGTGGACGAGGCATTGCTTTAGTCGGTTCGTCGAGTGGTCAGGGGGTCAGGTCGTCGGTTGATCTGCTCGTCGGCTGGCCCCTCGGCATTCCTCGCTCGTCCGCCCTCTGTCGTCTCAGTCACCAGGCGTTGCTCGCGAATCGTGACGACGCTATCGGCCAGGGCCGCGATCTGATGGCTGTGCGTAACCATGATCAGGGCGCGGCCGGCGCGGCGCGTCGTTTCATCGAGCAAGGCCATGACCTCGGCGCCGGTGCGCTCGTCGAGGTTGCCGGTCGGCTCGTCGGCGAGGATGAGCGCGGGGTTGCGCAAGAGCGCGCGGGCAATGGCCACGCGCTGCTGCTCGCCGCCCGAGAGGCGATCGGGCATGGCGTCGGCGCGCTGGGCGAGCCCGACACGTTCGAGCAACTCGAGCGCCGGCCGCCGCACGACATCGGTGCGTTGCCCGGCCAGTTCGGCCGGCAGGATGACGTTCTCGAGGACGTTGAGCGTCGGGATCAGGTTGAAGAACTGGAAGATGAAGCCGAGTTTGTCGCGACGGAAAAGCGTACGTTCACGGGCCGACAGCGCCGTGACGTTTGTGTCACCGATCCAGACATCGCCGCGGTCAGGCGTGTCGATACAGGCGATCAGATTGAGCAGCGTCGTCTTGCCGCTGCCGCTGCGGCCGCGGATCGCCGTGAAGGCGCCGGATGGAAATGCGAAGGTGCAATCGCGCAGGATCGCGCGTTGTTGTGCGCCCTCTGTGTAAGTCTTGTCGATGTGCTCAAGGCGGACGATCGGGTTCATTCGTGGTCTTTCAGGCTCGGACGCGGGATTGTATCACCCGGCCTCTCACGACAGATGAGTTGTCGATGAAGGGAGCGATGTGCTTAGGGATCCGCGACGACAAACATAACGGCCCATCAGCAGGGCTGATGGGCCGTTATGAATGAGTGATCCGTTGCCCTCGGGTTCGTCTGACTTCAGGGTGGCGGTGGCGGCACCGGCGTGTCGGTCGGCGGTGACGTGACCGTCGGCACTTGTGTGTCCGGCGGGATCGGCGTGTTCGTGATCGTGATCTGCGTCGCGGTCGGCATCTGAGTCGTGGGCACAACCGGCGGCGGCTCGCCACCGCCGCCACCACCGCCCGTGGTCGACGTTGGGGCGCGCGTCGGCGGGACCGGCGAAGCGCTGACTTCGATGACCGGCGGGATCGTCGGCGGACGTCGGGTCGGGATCGGCGTCGGCCGCGGCGTCGACGTGTTGGTCGGCGTCGGCGTCACCGTCGAGGTGTTTGTCGGTGTGTTGGTCGGGATCGTGGCCGTCGGGCTGGGGGTCATGGTCGACGTCGACGTGTTCGTCGGCATCGCCGTCAGCGTGGCGATGATGCCAGCGCTGCCGGGATTGTCGGCCATGAATTGCTGCAGATCGAGTTCCGTCAGGCGTGACCGGTTGAACACACCACCTAGATTGCTGACGTCGAGCACCTCGAGGTTCTCGAGCCTGATCTCAAACGTGGCCCCTTTCACGTCGCAGGGCCCGGCGTAGCAGCGCAGACTGAGGATGTCATCGCCCATGTCATCGTTGGCGGCGCCTGTGTAATACGTCACGTCCGCGAAGCCGTTGAGCCAGATGTGCGCGATGGGCGTGCGCAGGTTGGTCTGCAACCCGAACAGACTCAGCAACAGATGGCCCTGGGTCAGGTTCAGGCGGATGCTTTCGTCGACATCAGGCTGGAGCAGCTCGATGCTGGTGTTGGACGTCAGCCGCAAGAGCGCGCGATTGCCGAACGCCACGCGCGCCAGCGAACTCGTGCCGGTCGAGATCTGACTGCCGAGCGGCAATGCCAGATCCTCGGCGCCGGCTTGAGGTTGTTCCGTTGAGGAACCCTGCACCAGGACGGTGTTGATCACGTCCTTGAGCACGGCAGGCCCGGCAACTTCGACGCCCTGGTTGCACGCTGCGACGAGCAGGCCTGCGCTCGCGAGCAGGCTGAACCAACGATATCCTCGCGATGCCTTCATGTCAGGGAGATCATATCAGAAAGGACCAGATGGTCGTTGATCCCGCGGGGGCGGCCTTACACAGATATCATCAGGTCTACAGGTTAATGCGGCATCCATCCAGTTTCCCCCGCCTGGATGGGCCAGATTCACGTGATGATGCCCCTGATCAGGCCCTTCTGAAATAGGACTTATGTGTGACTGGCGGCTGGGTATTCACCACTCGGGATTGAGGGGAATCACCATATGAGGTTCGATGAGCGCGGGCCCGGACAGCTGTCCGGGCCCGTCGTCACTAACCACTCCGTGGAGAGGTTTGCGACGCCTACGCGTTCCAGCGGGTCTTGCACTGCTTGATGGCGTCGTTGAAGCGATCGAGCGTGTTGTCGATGTCGGCCGTGGTGTGCGCCGATGACACGAAAAACGGTTCGCGCGCGTCAGGCTCGACGTCGATGTCGCGTTCGCGCAACGCGTAGGCCATGTCGGTGTACATCTGGAAGTTGCCGTTCATGACGTCGCGGAATTCGCGCGCCTTGGGCGTGCGCGGATTGAAGATGATGCCGAACATCGATGGCAGGCCGCTCATTTCATGGCCGATGCCTTGCTCGGTGAGGATGTCGTGCATGCCGTCTTTGAGACGCTGGCCGCGTTCGCGGATCACATCGAGCGCATGCTCTTGCTCGATCGCATCGAGCACGCCCATGGCCGCGGCGCAGCCGAGCGCATGCCCGCAATACGTGCCGCCCTGGACGACCTGGGCCATCGCGATCGTGTCCATCACCTCGGCCCGGCCGCCGACTGCCGCGATCGGGTAGCCGTTGCCGAGCGCTTTGGCGAAGGTGGTCAGATCGGCCTTGACGCCGAACAGCTCGCCGGCGCCGCCGGGCGCCACACGGAAGCCCGTCTTGACTTCGTCGAAGATCAACAGGATCCCGGCCTGATCGCACAGTTTGCGCAGGTGCTCGAGGTAGCCGGGCTCCGGCATCAGACAGACGGCGTTCCCCATCACCGGCTCGACGAGCAGGGCCGCGATCTCGTGGCCCTTATCTTTGACCAGGCGCTCGACGTGCTCGAAAGCGTTGTAGCGCGTGATATGGATCAGCTCGCGCGTCATCGTCGGGATGCCCGACGACTGCGGCACCGGGATCGGGCTGCGGGGTGAGCCGCCGCCGTTGTGCGGCATGTTGGCGGTCGAGAACAGGGCGTAGTCGTGGTTGCCGTGATAGGCGCCCTCGAACTTCACGATCTTCTCGCGGTTCGTATAGGCGCGGGCGATGCGCACGGCGTGCATCGTGGCTTCGGTGCCCGAGTTGGCGTAGCGGATCTTCTCCACGGCCGGGTGCATGGCAATGATGCGCTCGGCGACGTCGATCTCGAGTGGATGGGTATGCGCGTAGAGATTGCCGTGACCGAGTTGCTCGGTGATGCGCGCACGCACGCCCGGGTGGTTGTGGCCGAGGATGACTGGACCGTATGCCAGACGATAGTCCAGATACTGCCGATCATCCATGTCCCAGACATACGGGCCATCGCCGCGCTTGATCACCAGCGTGGTGTCGCCCGAGTAGCGAAAGTTAGAAGTGACGCCCAACGGCAACACACGTTTGGCGCGCTCGAAGGTCGCACGCGTACGATTGGTCGAGGGTGGGTTTTGTTTTGTTGAAAGGGTCATCACGAGTCTCCTGTCGAGTCGGCGGGTCAGGCTGCTTGTCGAGCGGCGGCGGTTGGCCGCTTGTGGAGGCTCGGCGCGAGTCAATATTCTGCTGTCACACTGGCTGTGTGGGCAAATGCAAAGTGGGAAAGGGGATAGCCAGGCAGGGCTACCATGGAAGGATTATACGGCGGCGGATCGCTTTTCCACCCTGGCTTTTTGTACTGCGAACAAAAGTCAAAGACCGTGACATTTGCGTCACGGTCTTTGTGAAATGTTTCTCGAGGGTTAGCGGCGACGGCCGCTACTGCGACGGCGCCCGCCCCCGCTTCCGCCGTTCTGCCGGCGTCCCCCGCCGCGCGAACCCTCGTGTGGCGGGGCTGCCGGGTCGCCCTCTGGGTGAGGCAGCGGGGCATGCAAAAGGCGCTGATACTCCTCATCGAGCAGCATGGTCAGCAAGGCCTGCCCGGTCTCGCTGTCGGCCAGCGTGCGCATCAGCGGTTCAAAACGCCGGCTGCGCTCGGCTTGCAGGTTGTCGCGGTCGCGTAGGCGCTGCTCGAGCAGGGCGGTCAGGCGTTCGGCCACCACGGCCTGCACGTTTTCATCCGTCGGTAGCTCGCGCTCCTCGATGTCGATGCTGTAGCGCTTGGCGATGCGGTCGAGGTCGCGCTTCTCGACGATGCCCACGAGTGAGACCGCGACGCCCGCCGCACCCGCGCGACCCGTTCGGCCGGCGCGATGGATGTAGGCCTCGAGATCCTCCGGCGGCTCGTACTGGATGACATGCGAGAGCTCGGGGATGTCGAGACCGCGGGCCGCGATGTCGGTGGCCACCAGAAAGCGCAGCCGCCCCTGGCGCACACGGGTCAACACGCGCTCACGCTCGGCCTGCGAGAGATCGGCGCTCAGTTCGTCGGCATCGTAACCGAAGCGCTGTAACACAGTGGCCACGTAATGCACGCGGTCCTTCGTGTTGCAGAAGATGATGGCCGAGGCCGGATTCTCGATCTCGATCACGCGCACCAGCACCCGATCCTTTGACACGCCCGGGATGATGTAGCAGACGTGCTCGGTGGTCGTCACATGCACGTGATCGCGACTGAGGCTGATGAACTCAGGCTTGTGCAGGAACTCGTTCGCAACGAGCACCACATGCGGCGGGAACGTGGCCGAGAACATCCAGGTGGAGATCTCGCGCTCAGGCAGCATGCGCTGGACGCGCTTCATGTCCGGGTAGAAGCCCATCGAGAGCATGCGGTCGGCTTCGTCGAAGATCAGAACCTGCAGGTCGCGCAGGCTGAGCGTGCGACGCAGCAGATGGTCGAGGACGCGACCCGGTGTGCCGATGACGATCTGTGCGCCGTTCTCGAGCGCATCGATCTGCGGTCCATAGCCCACGCCGCCATACAGCGTCACGGAGCGCAGGCCGGCGCCCGCGCACAACACCTCGGCGTCCTGCGACACCTGCAGCGCCAGCTCGCGGGTCGGCACAAGGATCAAGACCTGCGCCGCGGCCAGGCCTGGCTTCAAGCGTTCGATCAACGGCAACAGGAAGGCGCCGGTTTTTCCGCTGCCCGTTCGGGCCTGGGCCATGACGTCGCGGCCGGCGAGGAGATAGGGGATCACGCGCGCCTGCACGGGCATGAGGTCCGGCCAGCCAGCGCGCACACAGGCGGCGCGCATGGAGTCGCTCAACTGGTCGAAGGTGATATCGGCGATGTCGGGCGCGGCCTCGGGTTCGGGTTCGATGGATGAGACAGGTTCAGGGGTCGACAAGGATGTAACTCTCGCGTTTCTGCATACTTTAACGGCTATTCACCGTCCGGCTATTCTACTGGCTTTCGCTTCAGCTTGCTGGTCGTGGGCCGAATACCCCATTCGACTGGGGTGTTTTTGCTCAGATTGTTCTTCGTCCCCTCTCACCCAACCTGAACCAGTCGCACACATCCCGGGCGCATGGTGAAAGGCTGCGAGCCAATCCATCGTTTCGGGCTTTCGACATGCGACGACTGGATTGCCGAAGGCGTTTCTTCGCTCGCCTCGAATCTACAGTTTCTTGTGTGCTCTATGCGTGTCTCGATAACCGAGCGCCAGCGGATACCGACGCAATCGGATCTTTCGTTAGCGTGGTGGGCGACGTGCCTGACACTGGTGGCCCTCTTCTGGGCAGCCTGGCTGTTCGACCTCGGTCGCTATTCCTTCACCAGCGACGAAGCGGCCATGGCCCTGATGGCCGACAGCCCGGATGCGGGCCTCCCCAAACTCAACATCGATGAGCCGCACGGACCCGTGTATCTCATCCTGTTGCGTGCCTGGCGCGTGACGATCGGAGGCGAGAACGAGTATCTGTTGCGGTACCCCTCCGTCGTCTTCGGTGTGCTATTGCTGGCCGTTGTCGTTCGTCTCGCGCGGCGGCTCGGGCTCGGGCGTTGGAACAGCCTGATCGCGATGACGTTGATCGGCCTCAACCCGCAGATCACGGTGCATGTTCGTGAAGTGCGTCCATACGGGTTGATGGTGCTGACGTTGGCCCTGGCTGCCGCGGTCGGCTTGAGCTTTGAGCGCCTGCGAGTGCGCTGGCTCGCATCGTTGACGAGCCTGCTGGCCATGCTCGCGCATTACTTCACCATCCCCTTCATCGGTGTGCTGGGTCTCTGGGGCCTGTGGGCGTATCGCGGCCGTGTTCGACGCGATTGGGTGTTAACACAGGCCGTGGCCGTGCTCGGCATCGGGATCTGGTTGCCGCTGATGGGCCGCGCGTTCTTGAGCCCGACCAGCCTGACGACCGGCAAGACCTGGTCCTTCCTCCTCCCGCCGTGGGAGACGATCGCGCGGGTCGTGGCCGCCGGGGCGCAGGGTTATCGCGAATTCCTCACCTCGCCCGCGTCCTGGCCTGCCGCACTGCTCCTTGGGATCGGCCTGATCGTCGGCGGCCTCCTGCTGAAGGGTCGTGGGCGGTGGCTGGTGTGGGCCCTGGGCGCCGGCACGATGGTGGGATACGCCCTGCTGGCCTCTGTCAAGCCGGTCTACCATCCCAAGTACATGCTGCCCTGGCTGGTCTTCGCGGCGCTTGGCCTGGCCGCCTGGGCCCGTTATCGGCCGCTGTCGGGGCGACTTGCCTCGCTGGCGCTGGCGGCTCTGATGGTGCTGCCCACGTGGCGCACCCTGGCGCGGCCCTACGACCCCGGCGTCGTCGACACGCCCGACGCCACCACGACGCCGTTCGATCTGGCCCACACGCTCCTGAGCGTGGCCGGGAGCAACGATGCATTCGGGCTTGGGACGCCCGATCCTGTTCACTGCTACTACCTGCAACACTATTTCGAAAGCCGCAGCCTGGGCTGCCGCCTGTTTCCGCAGGCGCCCACCCACAGCCTGGGCGATCTGCGGATTCAGGTCGCCAGCCTGTTGTCCACCTACGACGTGCTCTGGTACCTCGACTTTCACAACTCGGCCTGGGATCCGCAAAACCTGGCGACCACGGCGCTCAACCAGATGGCAGTTCCTCTCGGTGACGAGTGGATGGCGGATCAGCATGTGCTGCTCTTCGCCGCGCGGACGACCATCGAAGATCAGGCTGCCCCGATCGGCGCTCGTTTTGGCGAGTCTGCGGAACTGCGTGGGGCCTGGGCCCGCGTCGGCAATGATCGCCTTCACCTGGTGCTGGTCTGGCGTGGCCTGGCCGAGCCGACCGACGTCAATGCCAAGGTGTTCGTGCATCTTGTCGACTCAACGGGAACGATCATCGGCCAGAGCGACGGAGTTCCTGTCAACTGGACAAGGCCCTTGTCGAGTTGGACGCCCGGTGAGGTCTTGCTGGATGTACACGTCCTCGATCTCGCGCCCGACGCTGATCTGCGCGGCGCTTCACTGCGCGTTGGCCTTTACGATGCCGACACGTTGGATCGAGTGGTCGCCGTTGATCGCGATGGCAATGGGTACCCTCAAGAGGCTGTGACGACGCCCTTGATCCTCGTCCTCAGTCCCGAAGATCCGGCGGATCGTGACCCGTCCAGGGATCCGCTTTGACAACTGCCTTTGCAAAGATCGGCGCCCGTGTGTAGAGCGTGGACGCAGTGGCCGCATATAACCCCGGCGACCATCGATAGAGCCACCAGAGCCAGACAGCGCTCGCGGGCGCCAGGATGACCGCCGCGTTTCGATCAACGCCACGCAGGATTGCTCTGGCGCATCGATCGGCGGTGATGGGCCGAGGCCAGCGTAGCCTGGGCGCCACGTCGATCGCGCGCCCCAGATAGGCGGCCGTGTTGGTACGGATCGCGGTGTCGACGAGGGCCGGGCAGGCCACCGAGACGCGTATGCCGTAGTGCCGCGCCTCCATGCGCAACGCCAGCGAGAAAGCGACAACGGCGTGTTTGGCTGCCGAGTAGTAGGCCAGGCCGGGCAACGGCACGAGACCGGCCAGGGAAGCCACGTTGACGAGATGCCCTGACCCTCGCTGCCGCATCAAGGCATACGCCGCGCGCGAGATCAGGAGCGTGCCTGTCACGTCCACTTCGAAGCCGACCTGCCAGTGCCGGGCATCCACCTCGAGCACCTCACCGTTGATCTCCAGACCGGCACAGTTGAAGACCCGGTCCGCGCAGCCGAGTTCTTCGCCAATCCGCCCGAACGTCTGGCAGACCGAGTCTTCACGAGATACGTCGCACACATAGGTGGGACTGCTGTCGCCTCGAGACCGGATGCTTTTCGCAACGTCATCGAGGCGCGTCGCGTCCACGTCGAGCAGGGCGACGCGCCAGCCGTGCTCGGCGAGTTGTCGACTGAGCGCGGCGCCGATCCCGGATGCCGCGCCTGTGACGATCGCGACCTGTGTGGGCGAGTCAGTCGGTTTCATGACGATCCTTCTTTGGCGGCCACTGCCTCAAAGTCCGGCCCGCGCTGATCGAGCACGTCGAGCGTCGGTTCGATCAGGTCGGCTGGCAGGCGAGGCGAATCGGGCACGAACCCGATGGCGCGGAGACGGGCGATGAACTCGCGATGAAGCGCAGCCACCGGCGCGCCATACAGGCGATCGATCAGACGTTGCATCCTGCGTTGGCTCGAGTGGAGATAGATCCCGAGGACGACCAGCCGGCCGGGCGGCCCATCCACACGGGTTGGGCGCAGGACGCGGGCGGCTTCCTTCAGCGCTGATGGGTCGAGCACCGCACGTGTGGGAAAGGTTGTGGCGGCGCCACCGAAACTGCCATCGCGGAACGGCAGGCTTCTCACGTCGGCGCGAATGATCATGATCGTGCTCGAAGGGTTCCTGCGGCGCGCCACGATCGTCATGGTCGGTGAGAGATCGATGCCGACCAATCGCCGCCCTGGCCGTGACGGTCCCAATTCTTTCAGCAACGCGCCGGTGCCGCAGCCAAGGTCGAGGATGTCGGACGGTGGCAGGCTGCGCGCTGCCGCCCGACGCCAGCGCGGCATCCAGCCGAGTGTCAGGGTCGTCGTGAGCGGCTCGAACGCCCAGGCGAAGTCACGGTAGACGCGGTCTGACACCCAGCAATAGACGCGTCGAACTCCGTCCAACACGGTTGAGGCCAGGTCTCGCGATCGAGACTGCGTCGTTCGCTGTGGCTCCATGTCTGCCTGCTTGATATGATAAGCCTCCGCGGGCGGCCCGCATCCTGTGGGCGCTCTGGAGACTCGATGCCGTTCAAACCGCTGTGGCTGGCAGGTCGTTCTGCCACGCTCGCCGACGCCGATGGCGAGGGCACGCTGGCCTACTATGCGCCGCTTTTTCGCGGTCTTCCGCGTCTCGTCAGGCCGGCCGATGCCCTCACACGCTTCGTCGGCTTTCAATGCCGAGTCGATGACTCACATGCCACGCATTTCCTGGGGGTCGAGGTCGAGTCGCTTGCGGATCTCCCTGGCGACGTTGAGGGTTGGGAGCTCGACCAGGACGTCCTCATCCGGCACGCGAACGGACGGGCTGGCGCCGCAGACGCCATTGAGTGGCTCTGGCACAACTCATCCGGTTCAGGTCATGTCGTCGGTGAGTTCAGGATCAATGGCGGCCCGATCCAGCACCTGACGGCGAACGCCTACTTTCGGCCAGACGGCCAGGGCGCTGAGGATGACAGCGTCCAGTTGTTCGACCCGGATCCGACCTGGCCCGAGCAGTACGCGGAGTTCGCGGCCTGGCTGCGCGAGAGGCTGGGGCCGAAGCTCGCGCTGCGCCTCGAGCACTACGGCAGCACCGCGATCCCCGGGATCCCGGCCAAGCCCGTGATCGACGTGCTCGTCGAAGTGCCGACGTTCGCTGCCGCGAAGCGTGAGGCGTTGCCGCTCTTCAACGCGCCGGAGTGGGATTACTGGTGGCACAGCGAGCACATGCTTTTTGTGCGCCGAACGCGGTTGATGGGCGCGCGCACTCATCACGTTCACCTCGCGCCGGCGGGGCATCGGCTGTGGGAAGGCCTGATCTTCCGCGACCGGCTGCGATCGCACCCCGACGAAGCGCAGGCGTATGCGGATCTCAAGCGTCAGCTGGCCGTTGCACACTCGGAAGATCGCGAGCGCTACACGCAGGCCAAGACCGACTTCGTCGCCCGGATCCTCGAACGAAGCCGTTGACCGAAAAGATAACGAGCCCGCCGGATGCATCCGGCGGGCTCGTTATCTTTTCAGAAAGGATTAACCGGCCTCAGCCAGTCGAACGGTGACGGCTTCGCTGGGGGCTTCGCGCAACTGACGGGCGTAGTTAGCCAGCCAACGGTTCGACCAGCCGAAGAGCGTGGTGTCGCGCATGATGGCCTTGACCTCTTCGCGCGTCATCTTGACTTCGCCCAGCAGCACGTTGACGTTGCGGCGGCTGATGGCGAGCGTGCGCACGGCGAAGAGCAGCGGCCAGATGCAGGCCAGGCGCAGGCCGTGGAGCCAGCGGGGCAGGGCCTGGACGTACACCAGAGCGAGCTGTAGGTGGCGTTCGGCCTTGTCGGCGAGCATGTCGAGCACCTGCAAGGCCTGCCGTTCGTAGGCCGGGTTGAACAGATCGGCGCGCTTGAGATCGACGGCTGCACAGAACGAGTCGGGCACGTAGATCCACCCGCGCTCATAGTCCTTACGCAGACCGCGGATGACGTTGACGGTTTGAAGCGCGAGGCCGAATTCACGGGCCAGCGGCATCAGCACCTCGAGGCGTTCACGTACGAAGCGCGAGTACCAGGCGAAGACGTCGGTGACCAGGTAGCCGACCCGCCCGGCGACCTCGAACATGTAGTCATCCATGTCGGGCTCGGCCGGGATGACAGGTCCGCGCTCGACCCAGCGGGCCATGCCAAGCGAGGTCGCGCGCACGTGGAGCACGAGATGGTTCCGCAGCGTGCTTGGGAGCCCATTCAGCATGGCGATCACGTCAGGCGCCGCGCAGGCCGCTGCGTAGTCGGCGCTGTCGTGATGGCCGGCTGGCGGCTTGCAGTCGGCGATGGCCGTGATAAGTCGCTCGGGCGGCTCGACCCCGGCGACGATCTTCTCCCAGAGTTGAAGCGACGCGACCTTGCGCGCATCGGACATGACATCGTTGTCTTCCAGATAGTCCGAGATGCGCATCATGAGATAGCCGAGACAGATCGCGTCCTTGACAGGCTGAGGCAGCCGCTCGATGGACAGCGCGAACGTTCGGCTGGTGGCACGGAGATGGGCGTAGGCGTTGAATTCAGGCATTTTCTGCGATAGCGGACCTCGGGCGACCAGCATCGTCGGGAGGGGCCGGGCCCTGAGCGACGGTGGACAAGGGCCAGGGTTGATTGTCGCAGCCTCTCAGCCCATCGTCAACGGCAAAGGTACCGAGATTAACGCAGGTTTTGGGTGGAAGTTGCGGAAGGGGTCCGATTGGGTGAGTGGGGCTTGGGGATGAGGGCAACCGGCGCAGAAGCGCCGGTTGCCCTCATCCCGATTTCTTAGCTACTCTGCGCAATCATCACGTGCTTGGTGATCTGGTAGTCGCCGACGGCCTCGGCCGAGAGATCCTTGCCGAAGCCAGATTGCTTGAAGCCGCCGTGCGGGGTCTCGGAGGTCAGCGGCAGATGGTCGTTGATCCAGACTGTGCCGAACTCGAGCTGGCTGGCCAGGCGCATGGCGCGGCCGATGTCTTTCGTAAATACAGAGGCGGCCAGGCCGTAGAGGACATCGTTGCCGTAGGTCGCGGCCTGGGCCTCGCCGTCGAAGGCCTGCACGGTGACGACCGGGCCGAAGACCTCGCTCTGCACGATCTCGGCCTTCTGGTCGACGTCGGCGACGACGGTTGGCGCGTAGAAGTAGCCGGCGTCGAGGCCCTTCGGCGCGGATCCGCCGGTGAGGATGCGAGCGCCTGCGGCCTTCGCGCGGTCGACGAATCCGCTGACGCGATCGCGTTGCACGCCCGAGATCAGCGGGCCCATGGTGACGTCGTCGTCGAAGGGCTGGCCGATCTTGACCGACTCCATCTGCGCGACGAGCGCGTCTTGCACGTCCTTGAGCTTCGAGCGTTCAACGTACACGCGGGTCGCGGCCGTGCAGTCCTGGCCGGTGTTCATGGTCGCCGCGATCGCGGCCTTGCTGGCCGCCAGCTCGACGTCTGAGTCATCGAAGACGATGAACGGCGCCTTGCCGCCGAGCTCGAGGTGCACGCGCTTCAGCGTGTCGGCCGCTGTCTTCATGATTTTCTTGCCTGTGCCGGTCGAGCCGGTCAGCGAGATCATGCGGACGTCGGGGTGCTCGACCAGAGCCTGGCCTGTGTCGTTGCCGCCGGTGACGACGTTGACCACGCCCTCCGGGATGCCGGCCTCAGCCAGCACTTCGGCCAGGAGCAACGAGGTCAGCGGCGTGCCGGGCGCAGGCTTGAGCACGATCGTGCAGCCCGCCGCGAGAGCGGGCCCGATCTTCCAGGCGGCCATCATCAGCGGATAGTTCCAGGGCGCGATCTGACCGACGACGCCGACCGGCTCGCGGCGGTACATCGACGTGTAGCCGGGCATGAACTCGCCGGCGTGCGCGCCGTGCGTGTCGCGCGCCGCGGCCGCGAAGAACCTCAGGTTGTCGACGGCGAAGGGCAGGTCGCCGCCGAGCGACACGAACTTGTAGGGCTTGCCCGTGTTCTCGCTCTCGAGTTTCGCGAACTCCTCGATGCGGCGCTCGAGCGCGTCGGCCAGCGCCCAGATGATCTTCGAACGTTCGCCCGGGCTCTTCCTGCTCCAGCGTCCGTCGTAGAACGCCGTTCGCGCCGCCTGCACGGCAGCGTCGACGTCGGCGCGCGAGGCATCCACCACCTCGGCGATGATCGCGCCCGTCGCGGGGTTCTCGATCTTCATCGTCCCGCCGCCGCGGCTCTCGGTCCACTGGCCGTTGATCCAGAGTCGTTGGGTCATTCCTGCGAGCTCCTTGGAATATTGACTATTGGTTATTTGCTATTGGCTATTGCGGATTCAATAGCCAATAGCAAATAACCAATAGCCAATGACTAAAGCTTGATCGCCACCAGCTGCACGTTCGTCATCTCTTCCATCGCGAACCGCACGCCTTCGCGGCCGAGGCCGGATTGGCGGTTGCCGCCGTAGGGCATGTGGTCGGCGCGGAAGGCGGGTGTGTCGTTGACGATGACGCCGCCGAAGTTCAGGCGCTTGATGGCCTTGAAGACGCGGTTGATGTCGTTGGTGAAGACGCTGGCCTGCAGGCCGAAGTCGCTGCGATCGGCCTGGCGCAGGGCTTCCTCGAAGTCGTCGGTCGCGATCACGCTGGCGACCGGCGCGAAGGTCTCCTCGGCCACGACTTTCATGTCGG
This sequence comes from uncultured Anaerolineales bacterium, assembly GCA_964480865.1. GTDB lineage: Bacteria > Chloroflexota > Anaerolineae > Anaerolineales > UBA6663 > UBA6663. Next base: position 24,433 of record CAYZRP010000049.1, read on the forward strand.
GCGTGACGCCGGTGAGCACCGTCGGCTGGTAGACGGCGCCATCGCGGCGGCCGCCGGTGCGGGCCTGAGCGCCGCCGGCCAGGGCTTCGCTGACCCAGCTCTCGATGCGCTCGGCTTCCTTGACGTCGATCATCGGCCCGACGTCGACGCGCTCGTCGAGCGGATCGCCGACGACCATGGCCGCGCTGGCCTCCGCAAACTTCTCGGCGAAGGGCTCGTAGACCTGCTTGTGGCTGTAGATGCGCTGGACCGAGATGCAGACCTGGCCCGAGTTGTAGTACGCGCCGACGGCGCAGCGCTTCGCCACGAAGTCGAGGTCCGCGTCGGGCGCGATGATGACCGGTGAGGTGTTGCCGAGCTCGAGCGTGACCTTCTTGATGCCGGCGACGCCGAGGATGTGCCTGCCAACAGGCGGGCTGCCCGTGAACGTGATCTTCGAGGTGCGCGGGTCGGTCACCAGCCACTCGCCGACGGTGCTCCCGCTGCCGTGCACGAGGTTGACGGCGCCGGCGGGCAGGCCGGCGGCCTCGAGGATCTCGCAGAGCAGCACGGAGGTCAGCGGGGTTGTGCCGGCGGGCTTGAGCACCACGCTGTTGCCGGCGGCCAGGGCCGGCGCGACTTTGTGAGCGACCAGGTTGAGCGGGAAGTTGAAGGGGCTGATCGCCGCGATCACGCCGACCGGCCGGCGCTGCCAGAAGCCGAAGTAGCCTTCGCCGGCAGGCACGCCGTCGAGCGGGATCGTCTCGCCGTGCAGGCGGCGCGCTTCCTCGGACGCGATCTGGAAGGTCCAGTAGCCGCGGTCGGCCTCGGCGCGCGCGAACTTGAGCGCCTTGCCGGCCTCGGCCGCGATCATGCGCGCCAGCTCCTCGCGGCGCTCCTTGATCAGCTGCGCGGCGCGGGCCAGGATCTCGGCGCGCTTGTGCGCGGGCATGTCGGCCATCACCGTGGCCGCGCGCTCGGCGGCCGCGATCGCGGCGTCGACATCTTCGCGCCGGGCGCTGGGCAAGGCGCCGACGACCTCCCCCGTGTACTTGTTCTTGATCTCCTGCAGAGACCCTGTGCGGACCCACTGGCCGTCGATGAACAGTCCGTACTCGCGCGCTGGGGTGGTCAAGGGGCCTCCTTCGGCTGTCACGTCACGGTAGGCAGTGGCGTGATTTTACCGGAAAAGGGGCGAAGAAATCGAGAGTGCCCCGATGTCCCCCGATGTCGGACGCCAACGCGTCCGACATCGGGGGACATCGGGGCACTCCCGATTTCTTATTCCCCAACCCGGGCAAAGAAGTTGATCAGGTTCCCGTCGGGGTCCCGAAACCAGACTGAACGGCTGCCCCAGGGCTGGGTCGTCGGCGGCTTGACGATCTCGGCGCCCAGCGCCAGCAGCCGGCGATGCTCGTCGTCCACGTCGTCCACGTCGTCGACCCGTAGTTCGAGCACGCAGGCACCACGACCGGCGCCGCGCGTGCTGCCCGCGGCCATGCGCTCCATGTCGTCCTCGCCGAACAGCGCCAACCCGGCGCCCGGGAGAGCGAACGTCGTGAAGGTGTTGTCGCCCTCCGGGGTGACGCGCAGAACGGCTGCGTAGAATGCACGCAGCCGGGGGACGTCAGCCGTGATCAGACAGACGCTCGCAAACGTAGGCATGTCTGGTACGACCTCGACTCTCAGCCCTGAAGCGGCGCGAAGAGGTCGACGACGTTGCCATCCGGATCCTTCACCTGGGCATAGCGCTGACCCCAGAAGGCATCCCAGGGCGCTTTGTGGCTGGCGTAGCCGGCCTTGACGACGCTGTCGTACAGCCGGTCGACCTCGGCCGGCGAGTCGCACACGAAGGCCAGGCCCATGCGATGCCCGACGGGCTCGACCCAGTCAGGCGAGAAGCTCTTGATCATCTCGAGCTCGTCCCAGGCGATCCGCAGACCGCCGGTCATGACTTCCACATGGTCATCGGCGTCGGCCGAGGCCGGGACCTCCATGCCGAGCAATCGATAAAACCGCAGCGAATTTGCCATGTTCTTGACGACGAGGCCGATCAGGTCGAGGCGTGCCATGGTGTGTCTCCTGTTATCGATCAGATTGACCTCAGGATCGCAGACGAACGGTGACAGCTGTCTGTCACCGTTTTTCGTAGCGTCGGACGAGATCCTGGCCGATAGCCCTGAGCCGTTCGACAAGCTCGGGTGGCCCCTCGACGTGGACGCTGTCGCCGAGGACCGCCAGGAGCCTGGCGTAGTAGTCAAGCTCCGATGGCGGGCAGCGGAACTCGAGCACGCCGGTCCCATCCGCCAGCACGGTGACATGCCCGGCCAGATCGGGTTGCCCATCCAGCACGGTGACTCCCTGTGGCGTGGTCTGCGCGCGGATCAGGGGATGGTCGTCGTGGTCGTAGGGCACGGGCTCGGGCGGCGCTTCTTTCCAATCCTGCAGCAGCTCGAGCGCCTCGATCCGATCGACACGATAACGCCGATATTCCTCATGCTCGCGCGAGAACGCCTGCAAGAGCCAGAAACCGTCCTCAGATGTGATCCGATAGGGAAAGACGATCTGCGTGGAAGTGCGCCGAACGGATTGGTAAGTGACTCGGACCCACGTGCCGGCGTTGACCGCGTGTAGCAATGGCTCGAGAAACGGCGTCGATTTTCGCGGCGGCCGACGCGGCCCGGCGATGGCATCCAGAAGGCGCGCGGCCTCGTCACGCGGCACATCCGGCAAGGCGGCACGCAGCTTGGCTTCGAGCGTGGCCTCAGCACCCGAGAATGGCACACCCGTCATTCCATCGAGGGCTTTCAGCGCGAACAGCAGCAGGAAGGCCTCGTGCGTGGTGAAGGGCATCGGCGCCAGCCTGTAATCGTCGGGCAGCGAGTAGCCGCCGCCGGCGCCTTCACGCGCGATGACCGGCACGCCCATCTCGCTCAGCGCCTGCACGTCGCGCAGCACCGTACGCTTGCTGACTTCGAAATGGCGCGCGATCTCTTCGGACGTGCGCGGGCGCGCCTGCAGCAGGAGAAGGACGCCCGTCAGGCGTTCGAGCCGGTTCATACTCAGGCTCGATTGTACGTCGGCATGAAAAGGAGGAGGAAGGGACGAAGGGCCAACAACAACACGCGTTGCGTGTTCGCTCTTCGTCTTAAGGGTGCCCGATGTACGGCAGGATGACACCGTAGGCTGGCACGAACTCAGCCGTGTAGGTGGCGTCGCTGGCGCCGACCGGGATGATGCGCGCGGCATCAGTGGGACCGTCGGCCCATCTATCGAAGGCATACCACTGTCCGCTTGTCGACTGCAGCAAGGGGACAGTAGCCATCACGGTCCAGCCCGTCCACCCGATCACCGATCCGTTATTGACCGCATGGGGCGACACAGTATCAGCTACGTTGACGATCAGGTTTCCCGGGCTCGTGTTGAACGTCAGGGTGACACGCATTGGTTGAACCTCGCGCGTCACGGTCGTTGTCAACCCGAACGAGTCCGTCGCGGTCAATCGCACTTCGACGTAGCTCATGGCCGAGGCGTATAGATCCTCAGGCGCCGGCGCCGTGAACGTCGCGCTCGAAACGCCGTTCCGAGTGGCGAACGGGTGAGTGTGACTGTTTTGCGGACTGTTTTCGTCGACGTGATGTAGCAGGACAACCCAACTCAAAGCTGAAGCGGGCAACGGTGATCCGCCGCTTGTCGCGCTGCCCTGCATCGAGATGGTCTGAAAAACCGAGAACGTCGTGCTCGGCGTGGGTATGCTCATGTTAACAACAGGGGGCGTGCCGGCCTGGATTGTGCGCTGGGTGTGGCTCGAGCCCTCGGTGTTTGTGACGGTCAATGTCACCGTGTAGACACCTTCTTGAGAGTAGGTGTGCTCGGTCGTCGCGCCTGCGCCTGTGGCGCCGTCGCCAAAGGCCCAGGCATACACCAGCGGTGCCCCGCCTGTAGAGGCCGTTGCATCGAAATCCACTGTCAGCGGCAACGGGCCAGACGCCGGGCTGGCCGTGAAGGCCGCCGCCGGCGCCGAAACCTCGGTGTGTTCGCCCGGACGGATCTTGGCGCCACCAGCATGGACCTGGTCGGCGAAGCGCGACGATCCCGTCGAGGCCTCGGCCACGGGGATCGTCCTTTCAGGCACGGAGCCGTATGTGAGCAACAGCCATGAGAGAGCCAAGAGCAGACGCAAGATCGACTGGCGCAAGGTCATAAAAGAAACGACCGTTGACATGCTCGGTGTCGTGGGCGCGAATGGTCCTCAGGGATGCCTGATCAGCGGCAACCAAAGCAATTCGGTGAGCACAGCGGCTGTGTACTCCACCTTGCGAATCTCGCCGCCGCCGGCATAGGTGGTGTAGTACAGGGCGGTGCCTCCGGTAGAGCTGGGTCCAAAGGTCAGCGAGGTTGCGCTGCTGGAGCCCAGGGCCGTGACGAAGTCGGAGCGCGTGTACTGGTTAGTGCCGGTCTGGCTGGTGCGATTGAGGCGGAAGATCCTGCCGGTGACGTAGTCGGCGAAGAGATAAGCGCTGTTGAACTCTGCCGGCCAGCCAATGCTATTGGGGACGAAGGCGCCGCCGGTGATCGAGCTACCGACGCTGCGGCCGTACCAGTGGATCGGGTCGGTGTAGCCACCGCCGGAGGGCAGACTGGGTGTGCAGGCCTGACCGTTGGGGCAGGGTCCCTCGCGGACGTTCCAGCCGTAGTTGGCGCCGGGGACGTTCTCGTCGATCTCCTCCCAGGTCCCCTGGCCGACGTCGTTGATGAAGAAGCGTGTGCCGACGGCGTTGGGATCCATGGCGATGCGGAAGGGGTTGCGCAGGCCGTAGGCGTAGATCTCCTGACAGGTGCCCGATCCGGTGTCGCCGTCGGCATCGCCGCAGCGCTGCGAACCGCCTTCACTGTAGAAGGGGTTGTCGGTGGCGGGGGTGCCGTCGGCGTTGATGCGCAGGATCTTTCCGCCCAGGGTGCTCTTGTCGGGGGCTGCGCTGCCCCCGGTGCCGCCATCACCGACGGAGATGTAGAGCTTGCCGTCCTTGCCAAAGTGGATGTCGCCGCCGTTGTGGTTGCCGGCCAGCGATGGGATGTTGTCGATGATCGTCACCCGGCTGCCGAAGGTCCAATTCGTGGCGGCTGTGTAACGGACAACACGGCCATCGTTCGACGAATTGCAGCCGCCGAAGTTGGCGAAGACATAGACATAGCGATTGCTGTTGAAGTTGGGGTCAACCGCCACACCCAGAAGGCCGCGTTCGAAGTCCGAGCAGATCTCGGAGGAGATGTTCATCGCCTCGACGACGAGATTGCCATTCAGGTCGTAGACGTCCGTCTGCCCGGTCTGGCGCACGGCGATCACGTGAGGGTCGGGCGCTGGCGTAAAGGCCAGGGCAGTGGGGCTGCCCAGGTCAGCAAACGGTAAGTCGGAAAAACCAGTTGGCACCGTCGAGAGCGCGCCGTCGGGGGGCGCCTCCTGCGGCACAGGTCCCATTCCCAGAGTGCCGACGGTCAGGAACGCGATGAGGGCCAGATGGGCGGATCGGTTCAAGAGGGTCATATTTAGCTCCATTTGAGATTCTTCCACGCCCGACGCGATCCGCCATCGGTAAAAATAACGAACTGTGGGCCGTGTTGGCAGCCCCCGAGGCCAGGACCCGCTGCCGATTTCGGTCGTTTCAACCGATCTTGGCTATAACTTCCGGGGATGACCGGGTGGCCGGCTATCTGGCCGTTATTACCGCCCTGTTGACCTGGAGGGTGACGATGAGTGACTCGAACGGAAACATACCGCCGAACTCGACAGGTGGTGGTTGGGGGATGGGCCTGGCGATCGGCATGGCCCTGGGCGTGGCGATCGGCGTCGTGATCGACAACATCGCGATCGGGATCGCGATCGGGATCGCCATGGGCGTCGCCATGGGCGCGGCACAGAGACGCGGACCCGGCGGCAACGATAGCGGATCAGAAGGCGGAAGCTAAGCGGGCCGCCTCATGAGTCGCGTTTCTCGAGCCAATCCGCGATCCAACTGAAGCTGAACGTCACCAGCAGGACGAGCCCAAACAGGGCAGCACCCGCGGCAATGCAAATGACGCCGGCTCCCAGACCGAGCGGGCCGTAGAACAACAGGATCAAACCGCCCCCGACGACCAGCAACAGGCCAAAGAACCCGATCACCAGGTTGCGAGTCGTCTGCGTTTCGTGTTTTCGAAGGTCCATAATGTTGCGCGCCTTGCCACTGCGTTCAAGCAGTCAAGAGGATACCCGACAACGTTCCCCTGTGCGTGATCGCCGCCTGAGGGCTTCATCCGATGTCCTGGCGCGACTTACCGAATATTCTTGCCGCAGATTGAACGGATGACGCTGCCCCTCGACAACAACGGGTCTTTCGGAAGCCGCCCACGTCAGGCGAAGCCATCGGCGAGATCCGCGGCAAGGATCTCCCTGTTTGAACTCGCCGGGCAAACCGGTACGTCGTCCGACATCTGGCGCTGAGGCTGCCGCTATAATGCCCGAATGTCTTACTCTGGCGTCATCGCACGATATAGCGACCTGCTCGATCTTCCTCACAAAAACCAGCCCGTCACTCTGCACGAAGGTGACACGCCCCTGATCCCGCTCCCGGGGCTTGGCGCACAGCTGGGCTGCGACGTCTTTGCCAAGTTCGAGGGCCTCAACCCGACCGGCTCATTCAAGGATCGTGGGATGACGGCGGCCATGACTGAGGCAGCCGCCAGCGGCGCCAAGACCGTCATCTGCGCGAGCACGGGCAACACGGCGGCCTCGGCTGCCGCATACGCCGCGCGCGCCGGATTGCGCTGCGTGGTCCTGATCCCTGAAGGCAAGGTAGCGGCCGGCAAGCTGGCCGGCGCTGTGGCCTATGGCGCTGACGTCATCCAGATCACGGGCTCGTTCGACGACGCGCTCTCGCTCGTCCGCCAGATCGGCGAGCGGCTGCCGATTGCGATCGTCAACTCAATCAACCCACATCGCATCCAGGGGCAAAAGACCGGGGCATTCGAGATCATCGATCAACTCGGCGGCCGCGCCCCCGACTGGATGTGCCTGCCCGTCGGCAATGCTGGCAACATCACGGCCTACTGGCTCGGCTATCGCGAATATCACGCGGCCGGCCGCGTTCCAAATCGGCCGCGCCTGCTGGGCGTTCAGGCTGCTGGCGCGGCGCCGCTCGTGCTCGGCCATCCAGTTGACAAACCCGAGACTGTGGCGACGGCGATCCGCATCGGCCGACCCGCTCGGGGTGAAGAAGCCCTGCTTGCCGCCGAGGAATCCAACGGTGCGATCGTGGCCGTCAGCGATGAACAGATCCTGACGATGCAGAAACACCTGGCCTCCGAGGGCGTCTGGTGCGAGCCCGCCTCGGCGGCCGGCGCCGCAGGCCTTGTGCAGGAAGTCGAAGCCGGTCGCATGAACGTGCGCGGTCTGAAGGTTGTGTGCGTGGTGACCGGGCACGGCATGAAGGACCCGGCCATCGTGGCCGAGCGTTTCGCGGCGCCGCCAGTCGTGCCCGCCACGCTCGAAGCCCTGCAGGATCTGCTTGTGCGATGACCGACGACGGCAGGCCCACCGCAGACTCCCTCGTGGCGGCAGCCGCTCCGGCGCTCGTCGGCCTGACCGATCGGCTCTGGTGCGTGGGCGGGCTCATCACGGATGGCGCGGGCCGCATCTTCGTCCAGAAACGCGCCGCCCATCGCAAGCTCTTTCCGAACTGTTGGGACGTCGCCGGCGGGCACGTCGAGCCTGGCGAGACGTTGCATCAGGCGCTCGCGCGCGAGGTCAACGAAGAGACGGGCTGGAGCCTCGAGACCGTGCTGCATCTTGTCGACGCCTACGACTGGGAAGACTCCTGGTCGACGGACGGCCGGCCGCGCCGTGAGGCCGACTTCGTCGTGACGGTGGCTGGCGATCTTGCCCACCCGCGCATCGAGGCCGACAAGTTCTCGACCTGGCGCTGGGTCGGCCCCGATGACCTCGACATTTTGCGCGAGAACCGCGCGCCCGGCGATGACTTCATCATCCAGCTCGTCACGCGCGGGCTCGCCTGGTTGAATCAATAGCCATCGACCTTGCCTCAAGGAGCCATCATGGAATACGTGCGCCTCGGAACGACCGGCCTCAAGGTCTCACGCATCTGCCTGGGCATGATGACGTACGGCGACACTGCCTGGCGCGACTGGGTGCTCGACGAAGCCACGAGCCTGCCGCTCATCCGCCAGGCCTTCGAGGCCGGCGTCAACTTCTTCGACACCGCCGACGTCTATTCGACCGGCGTAAGCGAAGAGATCACAGGCCGTGCGCTGCGCTCGCTTGCTCCGCGCGATGAGGTGGTCATCGCCACCAAGGTCCACGGCGCGATGGGCAGCGGCCCGAACCAACGCGGGCTGTCGCGCAAGCACGTCCTCGACGCGATCGATGCGTCGCTGCGACGCCTGGGCGTCGACCACGTCGACCTGTATCAGATCCACCGATGGGATCCGGAAACGCCGATCGAAGAAACGATGGAAGCACTGAACGATGTGGTGCGCTCGGGCAAGGCCCGCTACATCGGCGCCTCGTCGATGTACGCCTGGCAGTTCGCCAAGGCCCAGCAGCTCGCCAGGGAACACGGCTGGGCGCGCTTCGTGACCATGCAAAACCACTACAACCTGATCTATCGCGAGGAAGAGCGCGAGATGATCCCGCTCTGCCTCGACCAGGGCGTCGGCCTGATCCCGTGGAGCCCGCTGGCGCGCGGCTTCCTGGCCGGCAACCGCCGTCGTGACAAGACCGGCGAGACGGCCCGTTCCGGGAGCGATGCCTTCGCCCACTCGATGTACTACAGCGACGCCGACTTCGCCGTGGCCGAGCGTTGCGCCGAGGTCGCCTCACAGCTGGGCGCCAAGCCGGCCCAGGTGGCGCTTGCCTGGCTGCTCCACAAGCCCGGCGTCTCCGCGCCGATCATCGGCGCCTCAAAGGCCTACCAGATCGACGACGCCATCGCCGCGCTCTCGATCAAACTCTCCCCCGAGCAGATGGCGGCGCTCGAAGCTCCGTATGTGCCGCATAAGGTGTTGGGACACTGAGCGACAGCTATCAGCGGTCAGCCGTCAGCATGTGTCGGCCAGTTCAGGCATGGAGGGTGCATGCAAGATTTCCGGGAGTTGAAGGTATGGCAGAAGGCTCATCAGCTTGTGCTGGCTGTCTATCGGGCGACAGGTGAATATCCCAAAGGCGAATTGTATGGACTGACGAGTCAGAGTCGACGGGCCAGTGCGTCGATCCCGGCAAATATCGCTGAAGGTTGTGCACGCGCTACTGACGCGGACTTCGCCCGTTTTCTACAGAATGCGCTCGGTTCCGCAAGCGAGCTCGAGTATCATCTGATTTTGGCTCGAGATCTTGGTTATCTGACCCAGTTGGAACACCAGCCTCTCGAAGATCAAGTTGTCGAGGTCAAGAAGATGCTATCCAGCTTTATCGCACGATTGCGCTCTGGGCAATCTGGGCTGAAAGCTGGTAGTTGATGGCTGAACGCTGACACCTGACGCCTGATGCCTTATGCGCAAAGTTACCGTCACCGTCCCCTGTTCGTCTGCCAACCTTGGCGCCGGATTTGATGTGCTGGCCTTAGCGCTCAGCCTGCGCAATACTGTGGAGTTCTACGAGACCCGTCAGGGCGTCGAGATCGACGTCGAAGGCGAGGGCGCCGAGGACATCCCGACCGACACGACCAACCTTGTGTATCGCTCGGCCGAGGCCGTGTTCGATCAGGTCGGCCGACGACCGAGCGGCCTGCGCATCCACGCTGTCAATAACGTGCCACCGGGCTCGGGCATGGGCTCGTCGGCGGCCGCCATCGTCGGAGGCGTGGTCGCGGCTAACGCCCTCGTCGACGCGCGCCTGTCGCGCGAGGCGCTCGTGAGGATCGCGCACAAGATCGAGGGCCATCCCGACAACGTCGCCGCTCAGATCCTGGGCGGGTTGACGCTGGTCAGCGCCGCCGAAGAGGAGTTGCTGGTACGCCGGCTCGACGTGCCGTCGTTCACGGTGGTCGTGGCGCTGCCCGACTTCAAGCTCTCGACGGCCGAGGCGCGCCGCATCCTGCCGCAACAGGTGTCATTGCAGGACGCCATCTTCAACATCGGGCACGCGGTTTTCACCGTGCAGGCGCTGACCGGTGGCGACTACGAACTGCTGCGTTTCGCCATGAACGATCGACTGCATCAGCCACACCGCAAGCGCCTGATCCCGGGCTACGATCTGGTCAGCGCCGCTGCACGCCAGGCTGGCGCTGCCGCAGTGGCCATCTCGGGCGCCGGCCCGTCGATCATCGCTTTTGCGCCGCGCGGCCACGACGCCATCGCCAACGCCATGCGCCGCGCCTTCACTGAAAGTGGCCTGAACAGCCGCACCTTCGTGCTGCCCGTCGACCGTCAGGGCGTGCAGGTCAGCGTCATCGGCTGAGCCTCCACGTCCGTACACCGGAAAACCATCCGCAGGGCGGCCACAAGAGCTGCCCCTCCAGGAGATCCCATGGAAACGCGTTTTCTCGGCAACTCCGGGTTCAAGGTGCCCGTGCTCTCGCTCGGCACCGTCACCTTCGGCGGCAAGGTCGAGGACTTCGGCGGCACGACCGTCGATGACGCGCGACGGATCGTCGACGTCTGTCTCGACGCAGGCCTGAATATGTTCGACTCGGCGGATGGGTATGCGGGCGGCGCGTCCGAGGAGATCCTCGGGCAGGCGATCGAGGGCCGGCGCGACAAAGTAATCATCTCGACGAAGGCCACGTTCCGCCGCGGCCCTGGCCCCAACGACGTCGGCTCGTCGCGCTACCACCTGATCCACGCTGTCGAGAACAGCCTGCGCCGCCTGCGCACCGACTACATCGATCTTTTTCAGCTGCACGCCTTCGACGCGTTCACGCCGATTGAAGAGACCTTGAGCACGTTGAACGATCTGGTGCATGCCGGCAAGATCCGCTACCTGGGCTGTTCGAACTTCTCGGGCTGGCATCTGATGAAGTCGTTGGCTGTCGCCGATCGACACGGCTGGACGCGCTACGTCGCGCATCAGGCGTTCTACTCGCTCGTCAGCCGCGACTACGAATGGGAGTTGATGCCGCTCGCGCTCGATCAGGGCGTCGGCTGCGTCGTGTGGAGTCCGCTCGGTTGGGGCCGATTGACGGGCAAGGTGCGCCGCGGCCAGCCGCTGCCCGAGCGCTCACGTTTGCGCAGCCAACGCGTCGTCGAGATCGGGCCGCAGATCCCCGAGGACTATCTCTTCGACGTGGTCGACGCGCTCGACTCAGTGGCGCGGGAGACCGGCAAGACCGTGCCGCAGATCGCGCTGAACTGGTTGCTGACGCGTCCGAGTGTGTCGACGCTCATCATCGGCGCGCGCACGGAGGAGCAGCTGCGCGAGAACCTCGGCGCGCTCGGCTGGTCGCTCGATCCCGAGCACGTCGTGCGTCTCAACAAGGCCAGCGAGCGGCCGAAGACCTACCCCTACTGGCATCAGGCGGGGTTCAAGGAACGGAATCCGTTTCCAACGGGGTGACGGCGCCTTCTGGCCGGGCCGTGATCGTCGGCCGTGCCTACACCCTGTGCCGCCTGTAGCCCAGGGCGATGGGAGACGCGCCCAAACGGCCGGCGGATTGGGACCGGGCGGCATGGACAACCACCGTCGCCCATGTGCACAACCGTAGGGGCGGCCCTTGTGGCCGCCCTTTCGGTCATATCGAGCGTGTGCCGGCGTTTCGCGTGTCGTGTGCCGGCGTGTCGTGTGTCATGTGTCACGCGTCGCGTGTCATCCAGAGCGCCCGGCCACCTCTGCCCGAGTAAGGGCTGAATGAGCGCGAAGGATCTCCTGTCAGACTCGCTGGTCCGCGGAGGGTCTGACTCCGGAGCCATAGGAGTCCTCGGAGGAGATCCTTCGCGCTCATTCGGCGCACTTGATGGCGCAGATCAGGGGCGCTCTGGATGACACGCACTACGCAGTCACGCGGGCACGCAGATACGCAACGCGCTGGACCGCGACGCGTAGACATGCAACGTGCGGTGCAGCGCCCTGGATGACACGCAACGTGCGGGGACTGGCCCATTAACCTTCAACCTTCGTCGTTCTTCATTCGTCATCCATCCTTCGTCGACGCCGTAGGCGCCCCGTCTGCGATCCACGGTCAGCCGTCTGGGGTCTTCTTTCTCACGGCGCGCCGTAGCTGATCCTCAGGATCTCGCCCATCTCGTAGTCAGCCACATACAGGGCGTCGTCGGGACCGACGGTGACGTCGAGGGGGCGGCCCTGGGTGGTGAGCCTGAGCAGCCACTCGGGCGCGCTGGCCGTGTAAACATCGCCGTCCTCAATGATCGGCACATGCGCGACGCCACGCGGCAGGTCGATGTAGACGTACGAGCCGAGCACGGCGACGAAGGCGTCGCCTCGATAAGGCTCTGGGAAGCCGTCGGCGTTGTAGAACGTCAGGCCGTCGGCTGACGAGCGCGGCGGGAAAGTCGTTATCGGAGCCTGGCGCGTGGCGCAGGCCGGGTCGGTCGCGCCGACGTAGCAATCGGGCCAGCCGTAGTCGCCACCGGCGACGATGTGGTTGAGCTCCTCGGGCGGGGCATCGCGGCCGAGATCGTCGCGGCCATTGTCGGTGGCGAACAGTTGACCCGCGGAATCGAAGGCCAGGCCGTAGGGGTTGCGCAGCCCGCGTGCGAACACGCTCAGGTCGCTGCCGTCGGGCTTGAAACGCAGAATGCCAGCTGAACGCGAGTCGGCTTCGACGCAGACGTCGCAGGTCGAACCCATCCCGAGATAGATATAGCCATCGGGCCCGAACACGAGGTCGTCGTTTTGGTGTCGTCCGTTGCTCGGCAGGCCAGTGAGAATGGAGTCAGTGGTCTCGGCCCGGCCGTCGCCGTCTCTGTCTGAGAACGCCGTCACGCGGCCGTCGCCCTTGGCGTTGTACGACACATAGAGCTGGTCGTCGAGCCAGAGCAGGCCCAGTGGCACCATCACGCCGCTGACGAACGTGCTGGTGACATCGGCGCGGTGATCGCCATTCGTATCCTCAAGCGCGTACACAACGGCGTTCGTTGACCCGACATACAGGCGCCCATCTGGCCCGAACGTCAACGAGGTCGGTCGAAACACCTGGCCATATACGATCACCGAGAAGCCGGGCAGCGCCTCGCCGCGCTCGACTACCGTGTTCGTCGGGATCGTGGCCGTCGGCGCCGGCGAGGCAGTCGCGGTTGCTGTGGCCGTCGGTTCCCCCGTTGGTGTCCCCGTCGGGGCGCCTGTTGGGGCGGCCGTTGGGGCGGCCGTTGGGGCGGCCCTTGTGGCCGCCCGTTCCGTGGCCGCCCGTTCCGTGGCCGCCCTCTCCGTGGCCGCCC
>CAYZRP010000049.1:37894-41074 GCA_964480865.1 uncultured Anaerolineales bacterium
TCCGTGGCCGCCCCTTCCGTCGCCGTCGGCCTGACGGTCGGCCTGACCGTCGCCGTTACCGGCGTGCACGCCATCAGCCCGACCGCCGCTGCCAACGCCCAAACGCGAAGGACGAACCCCGAACCCCGAAAGCGCGCCCGCCGGGCGTCAACCTTCGTCATTCGTCGTTCGTCCTTCGTCAACGCGCAACCGTCGGTTGCGATCACAACTTCGGCAGTTCGATCGATTGCTGATTCTGATACTTCCCTTTTTTCTCGGCGTACGAGATGTCGCATGGGCCGTCGCCCTCGAAAAACAGCACCTGGGCGATGCCCTCGTTGGCGTAGACGCGCGCAGGCAGTTGCGTGGTGTTGCTGATCTCGAGCGTCACGTACCCTTCCCACTCGGGTTCGAAGGGCGTCACGTTGACGATCAGGCCGCAACGCGCGTAGGTCGACTTGCCGAGACAGACCGTCAGCACGTTCCGCGGGATGCGGAAGTACTCGACCGTCTTGGCCAGCACGAACGAGTTCGGCGGGATGATGCACACCTCGCCCTTGAAGTCGACCATGGCCTTCGGATCGAAGTGCTTGGGGTCGACGACGGCCGAGAAGACGTTCGTGAAGATCTTGAACTCATCGGCGACGCGGATATCGTAGCCGTACGACGAGACGCCATAGCTGATGACGCCGCTGCGCACCTGCGTGTCGACGAACGGCTCGATCATGCGCTGCTCGAGCGCCATCTTGCGGATCCAGTTGTCTGGCTTCAGGCCCATCTCTCACCTCGTCGTCGGGCGGCGGGGTTCGCCGACCCAGTCAACCGCGCTTCGATTCGCGCGGCATGGCGGACACTGTGTTGCGCAGCACGCCTACGCCTTCGATCTCCACCTCGGCCACATCCCCGGCCGCCAGCGGTGCGGCGCCAGCCGGCGTGCCCGTGAGGATCACGTCCCCGGGCTCGAGCGTCATCACCGATGACGCGAAGGCGATCAGTTGTGGCACACCAAAAAGGAGATCGTGGGTCGACGTCATCTGGCGCGTCTGACCGTTGACGCGGCATTGTACCAGCGTGTCGGCCAGGGCCAGATGCGTCTGGATCGTCGGGCCGAGCGGGCAGAAAGTGTCGAAGCCGGCGCCGCGGATCCACGAACCGTCGAGCTCGACAAGATCGCGGGCGATGACGTTGTTGGCGCAGGTGTAGCCGAGGACGTACTGAGGCACATCCTCCACAGCGATCCATCGCCCGCGCCGGCCGATGACCACGGCGAGCTCGGCGCCGTGATCGACGCGCGTGCTTTGCTGCGGGAGCACAATGGCTTCGTGCAGGCCGATCACGGAACTCGGCGGCTTGAGCGACAGAAGCGGGAAGGGTGGCGTCGCCATGCCAGCTTCGCGGGCGCGGTCCGAATAGTTCTGGGTGAAGCTAAGGATCTTGCTGGGCACGCACGGGGCGAGCACCGTCACGTCTGATGCGCGGATCTGACCCTGCCCCCGGGTGTATGAACCGAACAGATCGCCGATCAACGGCTGGACGACGTCGTCCTCGAGCACGCCGTAGCCGATCAGGTTCTCAAACTTGTAGCGCAGGAACTTCATCGCGGATCGACAGCTAGCTGTGCCACTCGCGCCAGCGCTCCCAATGCTCGAGCCCGTTGAAGGCGACCTGCTCGTAGAGCGAGGCCAGTGACGGGTAGGCATAGGGCGGCTCGGCCAGGTTCTCGAGCGTGCCTTCGGCTTCAATGACGCGTTGGGCGATGTGGATCAATTCAGCGCCGCCCTCACCGAGCCAGTGCACGGCCAGCACGCGCTTGTCCTCCGGTGCGAAGAGCACCTTGACCATGCCGAAGTTATCCCCCGTGATCTGGCCGCGCGGGTTCTCGGCCATGCTCGCACGCCCGACCAGATAGGGCTGGCCCATCTGCTTGAGTTGCTCTTCCGTTGGGCCGACGGCCGCGATCTCGGGGAGCGTATAAATGCAGCGCGGGATGATGCGCGGCTGTGGCGTTTCGTTGAGAAAGGCGGCCCGCACCACGGCGCGGCCCTGTTCCATCGAGGTGGCCGCCCACGAGTACCCGCCGATGACGTCGCCGGCCGCGTAGACGCCGGGCGCGGCTGTCTGATAGTGGCCATTGACGGGGATGAAGCCCTGCTCCGTCACAGACACGCCGATGGCCGCGAGGTTGAGGCTTGCGGTGTTGCCATGCCGACCGGCGGCGACCAGCAACGTATCGCAGACGATAGCGAGGCCGTTGTGAAGGCCCACGCGCAGCCCTTCGGAGCCGGCCGTGACGTCGGTGAGCGGCTCGCCCAGCCAGAAGCTGACCCCCTGATCCTCCATGAGCCGCCGCAGTTGATCGGCCAGCTCGTCGTCGGCAGCGGCCAGGACGCGCTGGCCCAACTCGACCACACTGACCTGGGCGCCAAGCGCCATAAACACGCCGGCGAGCTCGAGGCCGATCACGCCAGCGCCGACGATCACGACGCGCCGCGGCAAATGATCCATCTCGCCGATGCGGCTGGCATCGAAAACGCGCGCATCCTCAAAGGGGATGCCGGTTGGATGGTGCGGGGCGCTGCCCGACGCGATCACGATCGCGTCGCCGGTCAGCGTCCGGTCCCCCTCGGCGCCGCGCCCTTCGGCGCCGTGAACAAGCAGGGTGTGCGGATCCTGGAACTCAGCGATCCCGCGAATGACCTCGATCTTGTAGCGATCGACGTTGCGCTGGATCAGGCCCCAGTCGGCGGTGAGCACCATCTGGCGCCGGTACATCAGATCGGCGGGATTGAGGTCCCGATCGAGTTGATGGATGAGCCCCGGGATGGCGCGCCTCCGCAGCGATTGCAAAAACGCCGCGGTTTCACGCAGCGTTTTTGAGGGCACGGTGCCCGTGCTGATTCCGCTCCCGCCGAGCCGCGGCGCCTGTTCGATCAGGGCCACGGTCTTGCCTAAGCGCGCGGCCTGTTCAGCAGCCTTCGCGCCGGCGGGTCCCGAACCGATCACGAGGAGGTTGTAGTGTGTCATAGAGGCGTGGGCGAGATGATACCAGAAGCGTGGAGCGTAGAGCGATCCACGCGACGTGGCCCGGCGCGATAGCGTTCGCTCCACGCTCTACGCTCTACGCTCCACGCCCCACGCTCCACGCACTTTCACTGCCCAGATCAAGTCATACTCCACCTGCCAGCGTTCGGTGCGGATGTC
>CAYZRP010000050.1:0-40835 GCA_964480865.1 uncultured Anaerolineales bacterium
CGGATGGCGCGGATCGGAACGGATCACGCGGAATCCATCGAAACTCGCTCTGCGTCATCCGTGCGATCCGCGTACAAGGCTTACTGGCCCGAAACGGCCTGGCAACTCGCCTGTGCACACGCTGTCTCATGCCGCCGTTTGAGCGCGGCCGATTCGCGTACAATTTGACTCCGTTGGCGTGCCTGATCGTGAAGGCCTGTTCGGCGGCGAAAGAGGAACGACATGACCATCCAGAATTCAACCCTGCGCTATAGCCGCGCCGAGGAACTCGCCAACAGCATCACACATGGTGTGGGAGTCGTGTTATCGATCGCGGGCCTCGCCATCCTGACGGGTTTCGCGAGTGCGTTTGGATCAGTGTGGCACATCGTCAGTTGCAGCATCTACGGCGCGACTCAAATCCTGCTCTACACGGCGTCGACGCTCTACCATAGCATCCCGCTGCCGCGCGCCAAGGAAGTGTTGCGGCACTTTGACCACGCCGCGATCTATCTGCTGATCGCCGGCACGTACACGCCATTCACGCTCGTCAACCTGCGCGGCCCGTGGGGCTGGTCGCTGTTCGGCATCGTCTGGGGCCTGGCCGTGATCGGCATCGCGACACAGCCCATCCTCATCCGCCAGCGGCGCTGGATGACCGCTGTCCCGTACGTGCTGATGGGCTGGGTGGTCGTGATCGGCATCAAGCCCCTGCTCGAAACCGTCGCACCCGGCGGCCTTGCGCTGCTGGTGTCCGGTGGCCTGGCGTACACCCTTGGCGCGATCGTCTACGCATCGAAGCGGATTCCGTTCAACCATGCTATATGGCACGGTTTCGTCCTGGCCGGCAGCATCTGCCATTTCTTCGCCGTGCTGTTCTACGTCATCCCGTTGGCCTGAGAGATCTTGCATCAGGGTCTTTGTGGGGATGGGCAGGTCCCGATCCCTGGAGACCTTTTTTTGCGATACTTTCAGCTAAAGGGCCACAACGCACAAAAGTTGAGTAAACTAATCTCATTCACTGGAGATACTCATGGCGCTGGCCGGGCCTGCCCCGACGCTTGATCTGTCGCCGCTTGAACCCATCCTGCAACGTTTTGCTCCCCTGGGGCGCTCCGGCCTTCTTCCGGCTTTGCATGCCGCCCAGTCACACTTCGGCCATCTGGCTGAACCGGTCGCGACGGAGATCGCGCGAGCCCTGAGCATCCCGCTGGCGGATGTGCACGGCGTGATCGAGTTCTACGCCTTGTTCTACAACCATCCGGTGGGCCAGACCGTCGTGCGGGTATGCACCGACCCGTCATGCGGCCTGCGCGGCGGCGACGCCGTGCTCGACGCCGGCTGCAAGCTGGCGGGTTGTCTGCCCGGCGAGACCTCGGCGGACGGCGCCTACACGATCGAGCGCTCTCCGTGTCTTGGGCTGTGCAATGTGGGGCCCGCCGTCAACGTGACGTTCAACGGCGAAAAACCGGCGCGTTCGATGTCGTACACGCACGTGACGCCTGAGACACTGCCGGACGTGCTCGCCGGGCGTGGCCGCGAAAGCGGCACTCACGATGCCGACGAGTATGTCGGCGGCGACCTGTGCATCGTCACGTCGCTGTGCGGGCGTGGTCGACGACACTCGTTGATCGAGTACGAGGCCGTCGGCGGCATGCTGGCCGTGCGGCGTGTGCTTGGCGAGCGCTGGACGCGTGAGAGGCTGTTCGAACAGATCAAGAGTTCAGGGTTGCTGGGGCGCGGGGGCGCGGCCTTTCCGACCTGGATCAAGTGGGACGGCGCGGCCAAGGCGCCCGGGTCGCCCAAATACTTCGTCATCAACGCCGACGAATCCGAGCCGGGCACGTTCAAGGATCGAGTCCTACTTGAGGGCGACCCGTGTCGGTCGCTCGAAGGCGCGATCCTGGGAGCCTACGCCATTGGCTCGAACAAGGGGTACATCTACATTCGCGGCGAGTACCCGACCGCGATCGAACGCGTCAGGGCCGCCATCGATGAGTTGAAGGGCGCTGGCTATCTGGGCGTCAACATCCTTGGCTCCGGATTCGACCTCGACATCGAGGTGCGGGCTGGAGCGGGCGCCTACATCTGCGGCGAGGAGACTGCGCTGCTCGAGTCGATCGAGGGTCGTCGTGGCTTCCCGCGGATCAAGCCGCCGTTCCCGGCGACGCATGGGCTGTTCGGCAAGCCGACGGTGATCAACAACGTCGAGACCCTGGCCAAGATCCCGTACATCATCAACCACGGAGCGGCGGCTTTCCATCGCTTCGGCACCGAGAAATCCACCGGGCCCAAGCTCTTCTGCGTCGCCGGCGATGTGGCGCGGCCCGGGCTGTACGAGGTGCCCTTCGGCGTCACCATCCGGCACATGCTCGAAGACCTGGCCGGCGGCGTCGTCGGAGGCGACCTTCGCGCGATCCTGTTCGGCGGTGCGTCGGGCGCGTTCGCGACGCCGAAGGACATCGAAGTGGCGCTGACGTTTGAGGACCTGCGCGCGGCCGGCCTGCCGCTTGGGTCGGGCGTGATCACGGTCTTCAACGACACGCGCGACATGCGCGACGTACTGTACAGGCTGACGCGTTTCTTCGCGCACGAGAGCTGCGGCAAGTGCTACCCATGCCAGATCGGTACCCAGCGCCAGCATGAGATCATCGACCGTGTGGCGCGCGGCGCGCTGCTGCCCGGCGACCGCGAGCGCCTGACCGACGTGGGCTGGACGATGACCGAGGCCTCGCTCTGCGGCCTCGGCCAGACCGCGGCCAGCGCCGTGCTGAGCGCGATGCGGAACTGGCCCGAGTTGTTTGGGAACGAAGAGTAGTAAGTGCGAACCGCGAAGCTGCGAAGCGCGCGAAGATCTTTGTGGGAGGGAATGGCCCATGGAGATCGAACAAGTCGCGACGGAAATCGTGGATTCGGCCGTCAAAGTGCATCGGGCGCTGGGTCCGGGGTTACTCGAGTCGGCATACCAGATCTGCCTGGCCCATGAACTGCGTCAGCGGAAACTACGGGTGGAGACCGAGCTGTGCCAACCGATCGAATACGACGGTCTGAAGATCGAAGCAGGATACCGGATCGACATGTTGGTAAACGGGCTGGTCGTCGTCGAGAACAAATACGTCGAAACCCTGGCGCCCATCCACACTGCGCAGTTGCTGACGTATCTCAAATTGAGAAAGTGCAAGGTGGGCTTCCTGCTCAACTGGAAGGTCAAACTCATGAAAGACGGAATCCGGCGCCTGGTTCATCGTTTATGACCATCCCTGTGGCTTGGTGCCCTTCGCGTCTTCGCGGTTAATCCCTCAATGCCAGACATCAACCTCACCATCGACGACACGCCCGTTACCGTCCCCGCAGGCACCACGATCCTGAAGGCCGCGGCCCAGATCGGCGTGACGGTGCCAACGATCTGTTACCACGAACACTGCACGGCCAACGGCCTGTGCCGGATGTGCGTGGTCGACGTCGAGGGCCAGCGCCTGCTCCAGCCGGCCTGCATCGTGCCCGCCGCCGAAGGCATGAAGGTGAAGACCCGCAGCGAACGCGTCGAGCGCAGCCGCCGCACGATCGTCGAGATGCTCGGCTCGGCTGTCGATCTCTCTGAGGCGCCCGAGATCCAGCGCCATCTGGCTGAATACGATGCCGACCCCGAGCGCTTCCCCGGCGCACAGCGGCGCGAGCACCCCGTGCACGACGATAACCCCATGTACGTGCGCGACTACGACAAGTGCATCCTGTGCTGGCGCTGCGTCCAGGTCTGCGCCAACGATGCCCAGTACACGTTCGCGCTCAGCTTTGACGGCCGCGGCTATGAGACCGGCATCGGCACCTTCTTCGATAAGCCCATGCCGGCGACAACCTGCGTCTTCTGTGGCCAGTGCGTGGGGGTCTGCCCGACCAACGCGCTCAAACCCAAACGCGAATGGCTGCTCGATTCGGGCAAAACGCCTGACGAGATCATGGACCTGACACGCTCCGAGCGACGCCGTCGGCGCAAATCGTAAAACGCTCGCACACGGGCGAAGCCTGCCGTTTGACGGAGGACGTTGAGGTAACGATGACCCAAGCGGATCGAATCACCAAGACCACCTGCCCGTATTGCGGTGTAGGGTGCACACTGGAATTGCATCTGCGCGACGACTTCGTCTACCGCGTGACGTCGCCGTTCGACAGCGTGGTCAACCACGGCAACCTGTGCGTCAAAGGCCGCTTCGGCTACGACTTCATCTACAGCCCGCAACGCGTGACAGTGCCGCTCGTGCGCAAGACACCGCAAAGCCCCGGCCACCGTGCTCCGGCGCAGGATCTGAGTGATTGGCGCGAGGTCTCCTGGGATGAGGCACTCGACACCGTCGCCGATCGGCTGGTCGAGATCTATCGGCGCGATGGGTCCGACGCGACGGCCGTGTACTCGTGCGCCAAAGCGACAAACGAAGATAACTACCTGCTCCAGAAGCTGTGGCGCGCGCTCTTCCGGACCAACAACGTCGATCACTGCACGCGGCTGTGTCACGCCGCTTCGGTCACGGCGCTGCTCAAGTCACTGGGCACCACGGCGATGAGCAACACGGCAGCTGAGGTGCTCAAGAGCGACGTCTTCATCTGCACGGGCACCAACACCACCGAGAACCATCCGATCATCGCGCTGCAGATGAAGAAGGCCATCATCGAGCGCGGCGCGAAGTTGATCGTGATCGACCCGCGCCGGATCGAGTTGTGCGATCTGGCCACGCTCTGGCTGCCGCTCAAGCCCGGCACCAACGTCGTCGTCTTCAGCGCGATGGCCCACGTCATCGTCAATGAAGGACTGATCAATCAGTCCTTCATTGAGGCGCGGACCGATGGGTTCGAGGCCTTCGCGGCCGCGATGGAGCCCTTCACGCCCGAATACGCCGAAGCGGTCTCGGGGGTCGATCGAAACCTGATCATCGAGGCCGCGCGCCTGTACGCCACGGCCCGCAACGGCGCGATCTTCTGGGGGATGGGCATCTCGCAGCTTTCGCAGGGCACCGCCAGCGCGCTCGGGCTGATCCACCTGGCCTTGCTGACCGGCCATATCGGGCGTGAGGGCACCGGCCTCAATCCGTTGCGCGGCCAGAACAATGTGCAGGGAGCGTCCGACGCCGGCGCGATGCCGTTCCACTATCCCGGTTACATGGAGGTGGTTAAGGACGAGAACGCCGAGAAGTGGGAGCGGGCCTGGAACGTCGAGCCCGGCGGGCTCTCGCGCAAGCGCGGCCTGACGACCACCGAGATCCTGGCCAACGCCCGCCCCGGTGGCGTGCGTTCGCTTTACATCATGGGCGAGAACCCGATGATGACCGAGCCGAACCTTAACGTCACCCGTCACCACATGGAACAACTCGAGTTCCTGGTGGCCCAGGACGTGTTCATCAACGAGTCGGGAGCGTACGCCGACGTCTTCCTGCCGGCGACGTCGTGGGCCGAGAAGGACGGCACCTTCACGAACACCGATCGACGCGTGCAACGGGTGCGTAAGGCCATCGAGCCGCGCGGAAAGGCGCGGCCGGATTGGCAGATCCTGTGCGACCTGGCGCAACGCATCGAGCGCCGTCTGGGGCGACCGCACAGCGCACGCTGGGATTACACCCACCCTGAGGAGATCTTCCGCGAGATGGCCGATGTGGCGACGATGCTCAAGGGGGTCACCTACGCCCGGCTCGAGCGGGTCGGCCTGCAGTACCCGGTGCCTGACGAAAACCACCCGGGCACGCCGTTCCTGTTCAGCGAGACGTTCCCGGCCGGTCGTGGAAAGTTCTTCCCGATCGAATACATCCCGATCGCCGAGCCACCCGACGACGAGTTCCCGTTCATCCTGACCACCGGCCGCTTGCTCGAGCACTGGCATGGTGGATCGATGACGCGCAACTCGCAGCTCGATGCGCTCTACCCGGAAGCCCGCGCCGAGATCCACCCGATCGACGCGACACAACTCAGCCTGAAGACCGGGGATGTAGTTCGCGTCTCGTCACGCCGCGGCACCGTCGTGTTGCGCGCCGATGTCACCGAGAAGACCACGCCCGGCGTCGTCTTCGTGCCCATGCATTTCGTCGAAGCAGCCGGGAACCTGCTTACGATCGACGTCCTCGATGCTCAGGCCAAGATCCCGGAGTTCAAGGCCTGCGCCGTCAACGTGCAGATCGCCAGTGCAGCCGAGTTGCCCAACCCCGAGGCCGTGACGGCGCGCGGCCGCTACTGAGATGTTCGAGCGAGGAACGGCCATGCGAGTCCTGGTTCTGGGCGGCACGGGTTTCATCGGTTCGTGGGTGACACGCAGCCTGGCGGAAGCCGGGAGCGAGGTCGCCGTGTTCCATCGCGGCAAGACACAGCAAGCGTTGCCTGATGGCGTGCGCGAGGTCCTGGGCGATCGTAAGGCGTTTGACGACTCGCGCGATGCGTTGTTAGGGTTTCGTCCCGACGTCGTGGTCGATATCGCGCTGTACACCGAAGGCGCGGCACAGGCCGTGGTCGATCTCTTTCGTGGCCACGCAGCGCGCCTTGTGGTGTTGAGCAGCGTCGACGTCTACCGGAACTACGACGGCCTGCGTCGACTCTCGGCCGCGCCACCGGATCCTGCGCCGCTGACCGAAGACTCACCGCTGCGTGATCGGTTGTTCCCCTACCGCGCCGAGGCCGATGGGCCCGACGATTTCCGTTATCACTACGAGAAGATCCTGGTTGAACGCCTTGTGCTCGGCGTGCCGGACCTGTCCGGCACTGTGCTGCGGCTGCCGCGCGTTTACGGCCCCGGCGACCGCCAGCATCGGTTCTGGCAATACCTGAGCGCTATCGACGGAGGGGCGGCGGAGATCCCGATGCCGCGTGGCGCGGCTGCCTGGCGCTGGACGAGCGCCTATGTCGAAGACGTCGGCGCCGCGGTGGCCCTGGCGGCCCGTGACGACCGTGCCGCGGGCAAGATCTACAACGTGGCCGAAGCGAACACGATGCCCGAGGCTGAACGGGTCGCTCATATTGGCAGCCTGTGCGACTGGCCGGGCACTGTGCGCGTGACCGATTCGCCAGACGACACCCCTGACTGGCCCGACCTCGACTGGAGCTATCATCTCGAGACATCATCGGAGTTGTTGCGCGAACAACTTGGCTACCGCAAGCCCGTTTCGCGCGATGAAGGACTGCTGCGCACGATCGCGTGGGAGCGCGCGAACCCGCCGGCGGCCTGAACTACCGATCCAGGACGAGCGCGCGCTCCAGGCAGGCGACGATGCGATCGGCGCAGGCACCCGTCGGGTCCAGGTCCGGATCGTAGATCGTCACCTCCATCCCCACGCAGCGCGGCGATCGGACCAGGTGCTTCAGCAGGGCGGTCAGTTGCCTGAACGTTGGGCCGTCGGGCTCGGGGCTGTCGACGGCCGGCATCTCGTCGCGATCGACCACGTCCCAATCCAGGTGGATCCAGAACCCCAGGCTGTTCTCGGCGAGCCGGCTGAGCGCGCGTCGCGCGATCACGGCCGGACCGGCGTCGCGCAACATCGCGCTGTCGAGGATCGAGATCCCCAGGCCTTCCAACTCGACGCGGTAGTCGTCCCCGGGGCGTGCGCCGATGATCACGACGTCGTCTTCACGAACGAGCGGGCCGGAGCCGCCGAGGTCGATCAAACGCGAGTCGCCGCGGCCGGTCAGGAGCGCCAGGTCCTCGCCCGCGGCAGCTGCGATCGCGGGCTCGTTGCCGGGATGGCGGAAATCGGTGTGGGCATCGAGATAGGCCACGCCGAAGCGTCCGCGGCGTTTGAGCGCCAGCATGTTTCCCAGCAGGATGCTGCAATCCCCACCGATCACGAGCGGCCAGCGCCCGCTGTCGATCAGATCGCCGATGCGATCGGCGAGGGCGAGCGAGTACTCGGCGATGGCCGAGGCGTTGCGTGTGCCCGCGCCGGGTGACCAGGCAGCCTGATAGCGGCTCGGGATCACGGCCCCGGCGTCCTGTGCGCCGAGGCGTGTCAGCAGCCCGCGGTTTCGCAAAGCCCAGGGCTGTTTGTAACAACCGGGCGGGCTGCCCTCTTCCGGCGGCCGGAGACCCAGATTGGAAGGCGCATCGAGGAGGGTCAGGGAGCGTTTGAGCATGGAAACTCCTCGCATCGTCCGCGGACGGCGGACCGCAGACTGCGGTGGATTGAGCCAAGGCAATCGCGTCTCACTATTAATCGGGGCAGCGCTCACGCTGCGTCACGATCGATGCGATTGCTCTGGGGCTGAGCCAGCGTTGCCGCCGGGGCGTCAACTCACGTATACTCGGCCCGAAGTCACCTGTCACTAACGAGCCAACGCCATGACCGATACCGACGCCACGATCACGCTGGAACCGTACCGCGAGAACTGGGGCGATGACGACCTCCACGCGAACTTCAAGAGCGACGTGGCCGTGTACACGTCTCACGATCCATTGCCGACCCTGCGCAACCTGAGCGCCGACACGGGTGTGCCGCTCGGCGCGATCGTGCGCTACGTGCTGGTCAAGTACGCGACGTCGGGCGCCGACGCCCTGCTCGCGATGACGCCGATCGTCTTCAAGCAGATGCAGGATCATATCGCAGCGGCCGAGGCCGCAGACACCGACGCCGCGCGGCTCGATGCGTATGCCAGTCTCAAAGACATGATCGCGTGGCTGGCCTGGGCCGAAAAGCCGCCGGCCGAGTACCGCCGATCGCGGGACTGAGCCGCCGTTGAACTTTCGTATTGACGATCAGGAGCATAGTCCATGGCTGCTAAACCCACGACACACGACGAATACCTTGCGTCTCTCAAACCCGAACAACGCGCCGCGCTCGAGAAGCTGCGCAAGATCATTCGCTCGGCGGCGCCGAAGGCGGAGGAGTGCATCAGCTACGGCATGCCAGCCTATCGTCAGAACGGCATGCTCGTCGGCTACAACGCGTCGACGAACCACTGCACCTTCTTCCTCATGAACGGCACGACCGTCGAAGCGCACAAAGACGAACTCAAAGCCTTCAAGACCAGCAAGGGCGGCATCCAGTTCCAGCCCGACAAACCACTCCCGGCAACGCTCGTGAAGAAGATCGTCAAGGAGCGGTTGAAGGAGAACGGATGACCAGTGGTTATTGGCTATTGGTTATTTGCTATTGGCTATTGGAGAATCAATAGCCAATAGCAAATAACCAATAGCCACTGCTACCAGCCCAGGGCTTCGTAGTACGCCTGCACCTGTTGCGGAATCAGGTCCCAGACGGCGCGCGGGTTCGAGCGGACGGCGGTGCCTGAGACGGGCGTGATCGAGCGCGCCCTGTCGACGCAGATGTGGCGTGCGCCGAGCCGCGCGGCGAGTTCGTCGCCGTAATCCTCCGAGCTGAAGACCAGATCCGGCCCCGTCGGGACGAAGCGTCGGATCGACGCAACCCAGAACGCCCAGAAATCGGGATGCTCGTGAGGATACTGCGGGTTCTCGTCCGTGCAGTGCCTGACGTCGTGCTGCGGATAGAGCTCACGCACCCACTGATAGCGCAGGGCACCCGGGATCGGTTCACGCAGAATCGAGCACACCAGCACCGTCAATCGATCGCAGCGCAACGCCGCCTGCTCGATCAGATACATGTGCCCGAAGTGCGGGGGCAGGAATTTGCCTAGAAGAAATCCGATCGTCATTGAGTGATTGCTGATTGATGATTTCTGATTGTTGATTGACGCTGCCGCACGAAAGCCAATCAGCAATCAACAATCAGAAATCATCAATCAGCCATGTACTGTTTCATCTTCTGCCCGGGCGTCGCGAACAGGTCGGTCTCGACGAGGTCGAGGACCTGGTCTGGGCCGAAGACCTCGAGGAGTGCGTCGCGGAGTTGATCCGGACGGGCTGCGGCACCGCTGTAGCGAAGTGTAAGGGCGCCATCCGTTGCTTGATGGAGCGCGTATTGCGCCAGCGGCATGTGCTTGAGCGCATAGGTGACGTCCAGGCCACTGCGCAGTTCGCCGGTAGGCGTGCGGAAGAGCACGGGCGCGCGGCCTTCGAGGTCAGCCAGCACGGGTTTGCCGTCGCGCCAGATGCGGCGCGCGTAGTCGTTGGTGCGATATCGGATGAGCGGCCAGTAGAAGTTGAAGCCACCGGTCAGTGTCACCTCGCCGCGTTGGCCGTCGGAAACGGGCTGGCCCTGCGGGTCGAGGATCTCGACATACAGACGCGGCTGGATCAACTCAAAGACGCCGTCTCGGGCCACGGCCACGGCGTTGCACTCGTTGAGCGAGTACAGGTCGATCACGGGGCAGCCGAAGGCCGGTTCGAGCTTCGAACGCAGGCCAGGAAGCAGGGTCGTGGCCGTCGAAACCAGGGCTCTGGGTCGCGTGCGCAGGCCGAGGCCGAGGAGGACCTCGAACGCCACAGGGTCGCCGGTGTAGATCTCGGGATCCAGGTCGTCGAGGAATCGCGCGCGGTCATCCGGGTCGCGCCAGTCGTCGGGGTGCAGGTTGAGCTTGAGGTGTCCGGCGTCGCCCCACTGCGGCGTGACCGACGGATACGTGAAGGCCTTGCGCTGCCAGCCGACCAGCACCACGCCGACGTCGCCGGGGCCGGCCGTGAGCGACACGCCGAAGCGCTCGAGGACGACCTTGAGCAACGGGAACGAACCGCTGCTGACGACCGGGTGAGTCGGCACCCGCAGGATCTGGCCGGTGGTGCCCGTGGTCTTGTGGACGATCAGGCCATCGAGGGCGGCATCGTCCGGCACGAAATCCCACGGCGCGCGGCTCAAGTCGCCGCGATCGAGAGTGACGATGTCTTCGAAGCGAGCCGGGCGAGGTCCACGACGGCGATAGGCCGGCACCTGAGCGTAAGCGTGATCGAGGAAGCCGTCGAGCCAACCGGGCAACGCACCCTCAGCCCAATCCAGCGGCGTCTCGCGCAGGAATTGCTCAAACGCCTGCAGGTGAACGAGGTCGTCGGCCGTGACCCGGTTGCCGCACTCCATCGTGTAGCGCGGGGCATGCGGGTGCTCGCGCAGACGTTTGAGCATCGCGCGACCGGGGTCGGAGAGCAACGGAAAACGTTCGGCGTCGGAGTCGGTCATGGACGGTACTCCTGGCTTGGGCACGGGACTCCATGGGCCGGGTGGAACATGGGTGTGTGGCCACATGGGCAGGGGCGGTCACAAGGGCATGGGCGACCACAAGGGTCGCCCCTGCTACTCACGGTATGCCTTGTCGGCGGCTTCTTGCGCGGCCTTGCGGGCCATGGCCTCGCGGACCTCGCGGGCGCGTTGTTCGGCGGCCTGCGACTCGCGGAAGAGCCGGGCCGCCTCGACCGAGCTCACCGTCGCGAGGCGATCCTGGGCCTGGGCCGGCGTCTCGCCGTCCGGGCGCAGCCCGAGCGCGCGCAGGGCCAGCCGCGCCAGTTCCTCGCGCCGGTCGCCGTCGCCGATCAACTTTGCGGCGTCGACGAGGCCGGCCAGCTCGCGCAGCTCGGCGCTGCTCAGAAACTCGAGGGCCCGGGCGCCGAGACCGCGCGAACGGAAGCCGCGTTCGCCGAACAACCAGCACGTCACAAGCGCCAGACGAAGTCGCCGCTTCTCGATCTCATCGGCCTTCGCCGGTGCGAAGCTCCGCAGTTGCTCGATCGTGGGCTCCGGCCCGCCCAGCTCCATCAACGTGTCATGCACGACAGCGCCGACGTGCACCATGCCTGAGCGCCCGACGAATGGCGGCTCCAGGAACTCGGGCGGCGTCTCGGCGATGCGACGGAGGAGGGTCTCGAGTTGCACGGTTGTATTTTACGCACGTATAGCGTATAGCGTGGAGCGTGGAGCGTAGAGCGTAGAGCGGCGCGCGCTCTACGCCCTGCGCTCCACGCTATACGTCTTTCGACTGAACTCGCGCGCGAACGTCACAAGCTCGGGCCAGGTGCGAACGCTGTGCACGGCCCAGCCTTCGTTTTGGGCGCGAATCAGGGCCTTGTCCTTGGCCCAGTTGAGGTAGTTCAACACGAGCGTGCCGCCCGCGCGGCCGGCCGCGAGCGCCTGGCGCGCGACGTCCCAACCCGAGTTGCCACGCTCGTCGTTATCGAACATCGTCGTCACGCCGTCGTCCGAGATCACAAGGACGTGCACGGGCTTGTCGCGTTTGGTACGCGCCGCTGTCGTGTCGCGCAGGATGTGGATCGGGAAGGCCGTGCCGCCGCCAAAGTAACCGGTCAGCACGCGCAGCACGGCCTTCTCGTCGCGCACGAAACCCGGCGTGGTCAGGAACTGGTTCTTGCCGCTCCACAGGGTCGCCTGCACGCGCGCGCCGGCCCTGAACGCCGAGAGCGCGATGATCGCGCCGGCCAACGTCAGGTAAGACACCGAGTGCTGCGGGTTGGGCATCGAGCCCGAGCAGTCGACGTACAGGTCGAGGTCGATCGGATCGCGGTGCGGGCTGTCGCCCGGCTGCTCGCCCCAGACGCGTTGCACGGTCGTCATGCCCGGGATCACGGTCGGGCTGACGATGGCCGACTCGAGCCAGTCGACCCGGTCGAGCGGCTGGCCAATGTCCCATGTCTCGACGCCTTCCGGCAGCGGATCGGCGGCGGCCGGGCTCTCGCGGGCCGGGTACTTGATCAGATGCGGGAGTGCGCGTTCGCGGTAGTAGCGCACGGCCAGATCGTGCTGGTCGAGCGGGAGCCCCATCGAGCGCAGGATCTCGCCGAACTCGAACGGCTGGCGGGCCTGGCCGGCGCGCGCGTCTTTCGTCGCCCGCGCACGAGCCGGCTTCCCGTTGGGGTCATCGAGGGCATCGCCCAGGCCGGTGAGCTCGGGGTCGTCGGCCGGGTGCCCCATGTCGTCGAACTCGTCCTCGTCGAAGGCTGTCAGGCCGGAGGGGATCTGGTCGCTCCCGCGGCCGGTCGCGCCGAGGTCGTTGATCGATTTGAGCCAGCTCGCCTTCTGGCTCTCGTCGTCGTTGAGATACGGGTAGCACAGCACCGCGAACTTGCCGGCGCCGCGCATCCAGTCGCGCGCATAGTGGCGTACAAGCCGTGCGCCGAGACGGGCATCGCCTTCGAAATGCGTCACGATTTTCTGCGCCTCGGGCTGGTCGCCTTCCGCCGGCGTTGTGACCGTGATGTCGCGCCCGGGCTCAGTGAGCGCGCCGCGCGGCATCCCCCAGAGGATCTCGTAGATGCGCATGTAGAAGCGCCAGAGCTGGGTTGTGTCGTTGCCGCTGCGCAGGGCCTGATAGACCTCGGCCATGCGCAGCCCCGAGCTGCGCTGCAGGCGATCGTTGATCAGTAAGTCGGCATACAGATTCGCGACAAGCGGCGCGTACGCCGTGAGCGCCGGCAGGCCGCGGCGGATGCGCGATAGCATGCGCGCGTGATCGCCCAGATCAGCCGGCACGAGGATGTGGTGCCCGATCTCATGCGCGAGTATCTCAACGGCGTAGCTGTTGAGACCGAGCGCCGCCACCTGGGCCAGATCGACCACGAC
Organism: uncultured Anaerolineales bacterium; assembly: GCA_964480865.1. Taxonomy (GTDB): domain Bacteria; phylum Chloroflexota; class Anaerolineae; order Anaerolineales; family UBA6663; genus UBA6663. The sequence goes on from CAYZRP010000050.1 coordinate 13,422, forward strand.
GGCCTGATCGGTGAGCCGGATCATGGCGAAAGAGCCGGTGAGGCCTTCAGCATGGGCGGCCTCCGGGTTGTCGCACCAGATCGGGTTCGACAACCGCGTGTAGCGGCTCCAGAGATTGAGCGCGCCAGGCCAGGCGGCCTGCCAGTCTGCGCGCAGCCGGCTCAGATCCTGGCTCATGGCTCTTTCGATGGCGCTCGCACCACCATCAGGTGATAGCCGTTGCGCATCTCGACCTTGCGAAAACCGCAGCGTTCATACAGGGTCAGCGCCGGGTTCTGAGGGTGAACCGTCAGTGCCACCTGTTCGACGCCGGTCCGCCAGGCCCGCGACAGCGTTTCCGGCATCAGGCGACTGCCGATGCCCCGATGCTGGTATTCGGGCTGCAGCGCGATACCAAGCTGAGGCGTCTTCTCATCGATCGAGGCCAGCCCCACGCCAGGCGGGAGCACCCGCAGCCAGCATGCGCCGGCGTCATTTCCGTCGACGACCGCCACGACGCCGAGATCGCCGGGCCTGCCCCAGTGCTCGGCATAGATGCGCACGCCCGGGTGGTCGAGCACCTCGCGCGGGCGCAGGCCGGCCGGCGGCGGATCCCACAGCGCGATGTGCAGCCAGTCCCAGATGATCTTCTGATCGGATTCAATGAGTGGGCGAAACGAAATCGTTCTGTCAGAGTGTGTCTGCGTCATACCGCCACCAGTTTGATTTTGTACGACCACGCCGTCACGACGGCGACGGTGTCTTCGAAGCGCGCGCTGCTGAGCGAATCGGCCAGCGTGGGCAGGACCCCACGACGTTTATCGACCTGGAAGACGCCGTCGGGCTTGAGCGACCATGAGCGATCAGCCGACTTCTCGCGCGGAACGGCTCCGGGGTGAACGGGCATGAGTGTCGCGCCGAAGGCGTCGGCGCTGAGCCTCCAGGCCCGCTCGCCCTCGGCCACGAGCAGCCCCTGGGAATCGGCGACGACGCGCGGCAAGGACAGGAAGGGCCCGCCATGGCCGCGAAAACCGCCCGCTTCGCCCATCACACGGATGTCAGTCTGGCCCGGGTGGCCCGGTTGATGCCAGCGGCCCGCGCGAAACGCCTTCAGGGCCTCGGCCACGGTGTCTTGCGCCGGCAGGCCCAGCACCGAGCGGGCGAGCGGGTCAGCGAGCGTCTCGCAGGCCGCCAGCGCGCTCGCGCGGAAGTGGGCCATGCCTGACCGCCAGGCCGCCACCTGGCCGGCGCGCAGCAGCGCATCGACGTCGCCGGTCTGCACGCAGGCGGAGGATTGCAGCAGGCGCGCCATCCACTCCATCACGCCGACGCCGGGCGTCTGTTCGAGGTTGTAGGCCGCGTTGCTGAGCGCGCTGGCGACGCGCGCCGGGTCGATCGCCACGAAGAGGCCGAGCTTGGGGAGCAGATCCGACCAGGCCAGCGGCACGGCGCCCGAGCGAGAACGTGGGCCGAGCAGATCCTGCCTGAATAACTCGAGCGCGAGGTCGTAGAGCGCCTCGACGACGAGGGCCGCACGCTCGGGCCGGGCCAACGTCGCGGCTTCGACGACGGGCTCGACCGAGTGGCGCAGGACGTTCAAGAACGCGTCACCGTCCAACCGGGGGCGCGAGAAGCGAACCGCGGCGAAGGCGCTGTTGAAGCGATCGCGTCGGGCGGCAAGTTGCTCGGTGAAGACGCTCATCGTCAGTGCGTGGCCATGTAGGACGTGAGGCGCGCGCGGACGTTCTGCCGCACCTGCGCTCGGAGCGGCGGCAGCCACGTCGCCAGCCAGCCGGCGAAGCCCATGGCCTGCACCATCCAGCGCGAGAAGTCGAACGAGTCGACGTGCTCGACGATCAGGCCGTCGTGGAACGTGAAGCGTGCGTCGATGACGTTGTGCACCGGTCGGCCGGTCGACGAAAGCGTGTAGCGCGCCTCCCAACGGCAGCGGCCTGTGGCGTCGTCGGCCGTGATGTCGCCGAACGTCACCTGCAGGTCTCTGGCGTTGCTGGTCAGCATGCGCCACATCGCCGTCAACTCTTTGTGGTTGAGACGACCGAAGGCCGGATCCTCAAACGTGGCCACCGGGCTGTAGCAGGCGTTCATGGCGTCGCTGTTGTACCGCGCGAACGCCGAGTACAACCGTTCGATCAGGGCCTCATTGGGGTGCATGCTTTCCTCTGTGGCGAAGTGCGGGTGGGGCGGAGCAGCTTTTTCTGCTCCGCCCCACCCGTACTTCGCCTATTTATAGGTCAGCCAGCGCAGGTAGTTCGTGTAGCGCTGGTGCAGGTACTTGAGCTTGAGCAGGTCGTCGTAGAGGTGGCCGTAGAGCTTGCGACCCTTGGCCTGCTCGCCGATGATGCGCTCGATCGCAGCCAGGCGTCGACGCACCTCGGCCTCGCTGAGCCCGTCGAGGCCGAGCTCGAACTCGGCCTGCAGCGCGCCGACCGGGTCGTTCGCATCGAGGCCAAGCCTGTCGAACTCGGCGCAGGCGCTGTCGAACAGCTTGCGGATCCAGCCGATCCGGTCCGCCTTGAAGACGATGTTCTCGGGGCGTTCGAAAAACGCGGCGTCGAGATCGGGCACGAGCTTGTCGTGCAGCGTGAATGGCAATATCTGGCGCAGGTCATCGAGCGAGACGATCCGCTCGCCGCGGAAATACGCCAATGCTTTGGCGAAGGTCAGGATCGTCAACAGCGCGCGCACCGAGAGGCCGTTGCGCGTCTGGGTGCCGAGGTCGCGCAGGCGATCCTTGCCGGTTTCGCCGGCGGTCAGGGCGCCCCAGTCGGCGGCGGCCAGCTTGGCCACGTCCTTGGTCTTGTACTCGAGTTGATCGGCCGCCGTCTCCAGGAACTCGAACTGGCTGACGAAGAACTCGAGCCTGCGGCGCACGGGAACGGGCAACGCCACGGCGCGGATCTCGCGGCCCAGCTGGTCGATCTCGCTTTCGGAGAAAGTGATCGCGGCCGGCATCAGGCTCTCGGGCTTGTAGTTCTGCTCGATGCGGTCGATCAGGTTCTGCAGGAAGCGCGTGTTGAAGGGCAGCGCTCGGACGACCACGTCGATGCGGTCGCGCAGGGCTTCGATCACCTGGTAGGTGCCGCCGCCCGCGTCGTCGTTGGCCGTCAGGTACCAGGCCGACTCGGGCGACTCGTAGATCTGGTCCAGGATCTCGGCGTAGTTGTCGCCCATCAGCGTCAGCAGCGCCGACTGGGTGCGGGTCGGGATGCGGTTGTACTCGTCGATGATCTTGACCCGCAGCGACAGCCACTTGCGCCAGGCGATGCGGATCGAGTCCATGCTGTCCGCGTTGACCAGGTCCGCCGGCAGCGGGTTGCCGAGCAGGTCCGCGATGGTCATCTGTGGCTGGCCGTGTTGCATCGACCGGCGCACATCGGAGAGCGAGTAGCCGGCGAGCAGGCCCATGAGGATGGCGCTGGCGGTCTTGCCGCGGCCCGGGCCGCCGACCAGCAGACAGCGCTTGCGCACCGCGAAGTTGAGCAGCGGCAGCAGCACGAACGACGAGTAGCTCTGACCGGAAGGCAACGTGAAGGTCGTCTTGGTGTCGCCGAGCGTGAACGCCGTGGCGGGGCCGTCGTTGTACTCGATGTCGTAGTACGGGCTGATGATCGCGTTGTTGACGATCCAGAAATACGCCTGCCGCAACTTCTCGTCGAGCGCGATAGTGCCGGTTGACGCCGTCGTGCCGGTCGAGGCCGGCCCTTCGTACAGAGCCGCCACATCGAAGCCCTGTTGGGCCTCCTGCTGCGGGCTGGGGTTGGTGGGCGCGGCCGAGACGTGTTGCAGCAGCTTGTTCAACATGGCGGGATTGTACATTCGAAGGGCGAGGAGCGGAGAGCGAGGAGCGTAGGGCGTAGGGCGTAGAGCGTATAGCGAACGCGACCCCGCCGCAGCGTTAGCTCTACGCGATACGCCCAAAGCTCTACGAATGTAGTACGATCGCCCTCATGCTCTTCCGCAGCCATGTCATGGTGGGGTTGTGCGGCACGGCGCTGGTGGCGCGCTTTCAGCCGGATTGGTTGAGGCCCAGCTGGCCGGTCGAGGCCGGGTGGCTTGAACTGCGGCCGCTTGTCGAATCTGTGGCGTCGTGGACGCTTGGGTTCTTCGACGGCGCTGTCAGGCTGTGGGTCGCCAGCGGGCTCGCTCCGCTTGTCGAGCAACCCGTGGCTTACCTCCTGCTGTTCAGCGTGATCGTGGTTGCGTCACTGTTGCCGGATATCGATCACCAGTCGTCGCGGATCAACCGTCTGCTCGGCACGTCGCGCGGCCCCATCGGCTGGTTGGTGTTCCGCTTCTTCAAGATCTTCATCGGCTCGCATCGCACCGTGACCCACTACGGTGTCACCTGGCTGGCGCTCAGTTTGCTGGTCGGCATCGGCCTGCCCCTGATCTGGTCACCGGGGCCGCCTTACGCTGTCGCGTTTTCGATCGGCTACGGCTCGCACATCCTGGCCGACATGCTCACTGATCGCGGCGTGCCGGTATTGGGTCCGCTCAATCGGCGCCGCTATACGCTGGTGCCCGGGTTGATCACCTTCCCGACGGGCTCATGGCGCGAGTACGCGACGGTGCTCGGCCTGATCGTGCTGACGATCTGGGTCTGGGGTGTCGGCGATTGGGTGATGACCTTGTTGCCCTGACGAACGGCGACTGGCCCACCAACCTTCGTCGTTCATCCTTCATCGACCTTCCGTTCACACAAGCCCGCGCTTGCGGGCGATATCGGCGGCCTGAGTGCGGTTCTCGGCCTGGAGCTTGCCGAGGATGTTGGAGACGTGGTTCTTGACGGTGCCCTCAGTGATGACCAGCTGGGCCGCGATCTCGCGGTTGCTGGCGCCTTGGGCGAGCAGCACCAACACTTCGCGTTCACGCTCCGAGAGCGTTTCAGTTTCGACGCTGGTGGTTGACGCCGAAGCGCGCATCATGTCGCGCAACGCCCGGCTGGCGATCTCGGGTTGGATGAAGGGCTCGCCCGCATGCACCCGGCGGATGGTGGCAACCAGGCGATCGGCCGGCGTGTCCTTCAACAGATAGCCCATCGCGCCGGCGCGCACGCCTTCATACACGTAGTCGTCACGATCGAAGGTCGTCAAAATGATGACGCGCGCTTCCGGCCACCGACGGATCAACTCCGCCGTGGCCTGAACGCCGTTGAGCGCTGGAGCTCCATCCGGCGCGGCCATCTGTACATCCATCAGCACGATGTCGGGGCGCAACTGCAGGGCGGCCTCGACGCCGGCCGCGCCATGGCTGGCCTCGCCCACCACGCGCATCCCGGGCTCGAGGTCGAGCAGCGTTCTGAGGCCCTGACGCATCAGGGTCTGGTCCTCGACGATCACAATCGCGATCTCACTCATCGCTCGACTCCACCATCGGACGATGGACGGCAGACCGCGGACCGAGGTGATCGGCCGGACGCCTCACGCAAATTTCAACTTTCATCGACAGAGACCTCGGGAGGATCCAATCTGCGGTCTGCGGTCTGCGGTCCGCCGTCCGCATCTTGCGATCCGCCGTCCACATAAACCGGCAGCCTCGCCTCCACGCGCGAGCCGGTCGCCAGGCGCTCCAGCGTCAACGTGCCGCCCAGGCCTTCGACACGTTCGCGCAGGCCGCGCAGCCCGTAGTGGCCGCGTTTGGCTTCGGCGTCGGAGGGCAGTCCCACGCCGTCGTCGCCGACGACGACCCACACGCTCTGAGGTTCGCGGCTGACGCGGACCTTGGCCGTACGGGCGTGAGCGTGTTTTTCGATGTTGGCCAGCGCCTCCTGCGCCACGCGCCAGACTGTCTCCGCGAGGGCCGGGTTGAGCGTCGAGACGGCCGGATCCACCTGACACAGCACGGTGATCCCGGCGCGCTGGCTGACCGAGACGCTCAGGTCCTGCACGGCCGTCACAAGCTGTCGATCTCCGAGGCCCGGCGCGCGCAGCCCGTCGAGCGAGCGGCGCAGATCGTCCATGCTGTGGCGCGTCAGGTCCTTGAGCGAGTCGATGTGTTCCGAGCCGCGCTGGGGATCGACGCGGTACAGGCGCTGGATCGCCTCGAGTTGCACGCTCATCACGGAGAGCGCGTGGCCCAGGTTGTCGTGAAGGTCACGCGCCAGCCGTTCGCGCTCGCGCAGCGTGGCCAGGTCGCTCTCGCGTTCACGGGCGATGACGAGTTCGTGGTTCGCGGCCTCGAGCTCGCGGATCAGGCGCGCGCGTTCCTCGCTCGAGCGGATCACCTGTGTGAACCACAGGTAGACCGCGATCATGCCAATCCAGCCGAACGTGAACCCGATGACGGCGCTCGGTTCGATGCGGTCGATCGAGCGCCAGCCAAAAGTCGCCAGGATCACGCCGACCACCACGGCGGCCGTGCCCGGGATCGCGGCTTTGGGCGGCAGACATCCCCACATCTGACCGAAGTACATCATCCCCATCCACCACAGATCCGGATCCAACCAGCTGACGATGACCCACAGGATCGGCCCGGGGATGAAGTAGGCGGCCAACCAGCCGTTGGGGATCGGCCACGAGTTGAACGCCACCGCCCGCATGTACAGGCCCAGCTGGATGACCAGCAGGACCGCGATGAGCCAGGAATAGGACTTGCCTTCGCCGAAGGCGATGATGAACGCCCAGACGAACATGAGCGCGGTCACGATGGTCCAGAACCAGCCATACCACTCCGGGCTGGTCGGGTTGAGCCGTGAACGATTCGGTAAGCCTGATGAAGTCGTCATCTCAGTTCAGTATAACGATGGGCGCAAGTCCTGATAGGACACGCGGGTTCCAGCGGCCCAATCGGCCGGGCTTCGACCCTTCCGATCGATCACGATGCAGAGCGCGTAACCGAGCACCAGGACCCAGGTCAGGCCGATCCCGCCCCAGGCCAACAGAGAGGTCTCTCCGTCCTGAGGCATCAGGTAGAACAGCGCCACGTGGTTCCACTCGAACGGCAGGAGCGTCACGGCTGCCCGGAGCAGGGCCGGACCCAGGCCGATGCGGGCGCCGGCGGCATCGGTCACGCGCAGGCCCAACCAGCGCTTCCCGGGGGTCGCGCCCCGCGGGCCCGCGTGGAAGCCCGCGAAGTAGAGCAGGCACGGCACCGTCACAGTGGCGAAGACCCAGCCGTTCAACGCGGCGCCGCCGACCGGTTCTCCGGCAGCGACTTGAGCGGCAAGCGGGTTCCAGCCAAGCGCCAGGATCACGCCCTGGGTGACCAGGACGCCCGCGAAGAGGATCAGGCAGTCGAGGAGGTAAGCGCCCAGCCGGCGGGCGAACCGGCCGGCTGGGGCAGAACGGAGGAACCTCATGCGCTGCGCGCCTCCCACTTGAACAGCCGTGCCGCCAGGGTCAAGCCCACGATCGTGTAGGCGGCCAGGAGCAGCAGTTGCAGCGCCCAGCCTTCACTCAACATCCCGTCGGCCAGGGCGGGCCGGACCAGTTGCGCCATCGCATAGCCAGGCAGCCAGGGGCCGACCTGTTGCGCCCAATCCGGCATCATGCGCAGGGGCATGAACAGGTCGGTGATGAACAGCTGCGCGAAGTAAATCAACTGGCCGATGGCCACGGCGGCGCCCGCGCGAGGCGCAATGCCGCTGATCACCTGGCCGAGCGCGATGGCTGTCACGATCGTGACCACGATCATGGGCACCGCCAGCGCGATATTCAGGGGCTGCAGTTCCACCCCGTAGATCGCCACGCCGACGACGATCACCACCAGGGCCGTGCACAGCGCCATGGCCACATTGGCGACGCCATAGGCGCCGATCAGCAAGCCCGACGAGATCGGGCTGGCCTGCAGCCGGCGCAGAATGCCTTTGGCTCGCAGTTCGGTCATCACGCTCGAGCTGCTGATCAGGCCGAAGGCCATCAGATTGGCGGCGAGCACGCCCGGCATCAACCAGCCCATGAACTCCGACAGGTTGCCGCTGCCGAAGGCCGCGCCGTTGATCACCATCAACAACACCGGGAACGCGAAATTCCAGAACAACAACGACTTATCCCGAATGTGGATCAGGAACATGGCTTTCGTGAGAGTGAGGAAGCGGTACATCGTGAATTCCTGTGGACGGCGGACCGCAGACCGCGGACCGCAGCAGTTGGAAATGAGTTGTAGGCGCCTTTGTCTGAAGATCCGCGGTCCGCGGTTCTGCGGTCCGTCGTCAGTTGAGCGACCTTCCCGTCAGCGCCAGAAACGCGTCTTCGAGCGACGGCTGGCGCAGGGCGATCTCCGTGACGACCTTGCCGTGTTGCGCGGCGAGCTGGTGCAGGGCAGGCAGGGTGGTCTGCGGCGACGCCGATTGGATTTCGAGATGCTGGCCGGTGTAGCGGACGCCTGTGACGTCGGGCAGGGCGCGCACCGCCTCGAGCGGCAGATCGATCGTGGCCTTGAGCGTCGAGTGCAGGCCCAGCCCTGCGACGATGGAGGCCGGCGACCCGATAGCCATGATCTGACCGCGGTCGATGATGGCGACGCGTCCGCAAAGCGCCTCGGCCTCCTCCATGCTGTGTGTCGTGATCAGGATCGTGCGGCCGTCCTCGTGCAGACCGCGCAGCACGTCCCAGACCTCGCGGCGGGCGTGCGGGTCGAGCGCGGCCGTCGGCTCATCGAGCATGACGATCTGCGGATCGTTGGCCAGCGCGATCGCCAGGGCCAGTCGCTGTTGCTGGCCGCCAGAGAGCTGCCGCGCGTACTTGGCGCGTTGATCGTTCAGGCCGAAACGTTCCAGCAGTGCGTCGATCTGGTCGGCCGTCAGGCGCACGTCGTAGAGGGCGGCGTAGACCTCGAGCAGCTCTGCGACGGTCAGGTCGTCGAGCAGCGCCGTCTTCTGGAGCTGCACGCCCAGCGTGCCCTTGGCGCGTTTCGGGTCGTGGCCAGCCACGTCGAGCCTGCCGCTCGAGGGGGTGTGCAGGCCCTGGAGGCAGGACAGCAGCGTGGTCTTCCCGGCGCCGTTCGGCCCGAGGAGCCCGAAGATCTCGCCGGACTGAACCTGCAGCGACACGTCGCGTAGGGCATTGACGCGCTGTTTGCCGTAGCCGTAGCCGGCGCTGACGTTCTGGATATCGAGGATGGGTGTGGACATGAGCGTTCTCCTTGAAGATACGCTCACAGCCTACGGTTTCGCGGGGTTTTGCTGAAGCCTCGGGGGATAGAACCTGACTATGTCGAAGGTCATGGTCACCGATGTGCGGGATAGGCCATCCGGCCGGATGACCTACCCCGCACACCGGCTTCAGCGGATCATCTGCCGCTCGGCGTTGCCCGAGAAGTTGATGAACACAGTCTTGAGCTCGGTGAAGAAGTTGAGGCCTTCTTCAGACATCTCGCGTGCGCCGACACCCGTGGCCTTGATGCCGCCGAAAGGCAACTGGGCCTCGCCGCCGACGGTCGGCTCGTTGACGTGCACCATGCCGGTCTCGCTCTCCTCGACGAATCGCAGGATCCGGTCGATGTCCTGCGTGAAGATCGAGGCCGTCAGTCCGTACTCGACCCCGTTGGCTGCGCGCAACGCGTTGTCGAGCGTGTCGGCCTCGGCCACGGCGAGCACCGGCCCGAACACCTCTTCTTTGAAGATGCGCATGTCGGGCGTGACGCCGTCGAAGATCGTGGGCGCCACGAAGTAGCCGGCGCTGCCGTCGGCCGAGTCGCCGCCGAACGCGGCCGGCACGCCGCCGCCCGTGACGAGCCGCGCGCCTTCGCTCTTCGCGACGGCGATGTAGTCGAGGTCCGTGCGCCACTGGCTCCGATCGACAGCGGGTCCCATGTCGACGTCGTCGCGCAGACCATCGCCGACGCGAATGGCTTCAGCTTTGGCCTTGAGCCGTTCGACGAGCGCGCTCTTGACCCGCGGATGCGCGATCACGCGCGATGTGGCCGTGCAGCGCTGGCCAGTCGAGCCGAACGCGCCGCCGTGGATGGCCGTCGCGGCTTTGTCGAGGTCCGCGTCCTCGAGGACGATCACGGCGTTCTTGCCGCCCATCTCGCACGTCACCTTGACGCCGCGCTGGGCGGCCTTGGCGGCCAGCGCGCCGCCGACTGCGTTCGAGCCCGTGAACGACAGCGCCTTGACCTCGGGCGCGTGCACGATCGCCTCGCCGACCACGCTGCCCGGGCCGACCAGCATGTTGAAGGCGCCGGCCGGAAGCCCGGCCTGCTCGTAGATCTCGGCCAGGAGCGTGGCCGTAGCCGGCGTCAACTCAGCCGGCTTGAACACGACCGTGTTGCCCGCGACGAGCGCCGGCGCGCTCTTCCAGACCGGGATCGCCCAGGGGAAGTTCCAGGGCGCGATCAGGCCGACGACGCCCAACGGCCGGCGGATCGTGTAGGTGAAGGTATCGCGCACCTCGGAGGGCAGAGTCCTGCCGCCCATGCGGAAGCCTTCGCCCGCGTAGTACTCGAGCAGCGAGATGCCCTTCATGACCTCGCCGCGCGCCTCTTTGAAGATCTTGCCCTCTTCGCGCGTCATCGTCCGCGCGATCTCGTCGGCGCGCTCGCGGGCGATGTTGGCGGCGCGCCAGATCACGCGCCCGCGCTCCGGGCCGGGCGTGTTGCGCCACGCCGGGAACGCGGCCTGAGCGGCAGCGATGGCCGCCGCTACGTCGGCGGCTGTCGCGGCCGGAAACTCGGCGATCACGTCATCGGGCTGCGCCGGGTTGACGTTGCGCACAATGCGCTGCGACTCGGGCTGGATCCAACGGCCGTTGATGTACGAGCCAGTCTGCATGGCAACCTCTTGGGGATGGAGTAGCGCGATGATAACGCGGATTGAGGAGGAAATGCGTTAGCCACGAATTTCAAGAATTGAAACGAATGGGCACGAATAAGGGTGAGGCTGCAGAAGGTGCCGCCCCCGAGAGTGACTCCCTGGATCCAGGAAGTCCGAACTGGTCGTTGCCGCGATCCTATCCTCGTCATTTGTGCCCATTCGTTTCAACCCGTGACCAAGAATGCTCCCGATCGAAACTTGCGGCCCTCATCGAACGCACAACCCGCGGTGTTACCATGGCCTCACAGGAGAAGCCATGACACGTTATCTGATCATCGGCGCGAGCCGCGGGCTGGGCGAGGTGCTGCATCGCACCTTGCCCGTCAGCGGCGACGTCTGCTGGCTCGTGTCGCGCAGCGAACCGGCGCTGGAGCTCGCCGACGGCGTCTCGCGGACATGGATCCGCGCCGACCTGGCCGAGCGCGAATCGGCCGATGTGATCGCCTCGGTGCTCGGTGACGCCGCGCTCGACGTCGTTATCTACAACGCCGGCATCTGGGAGGAGCGCGCGTTCTCGGCCGGGTACCGTTTCGAGGACGTCAGCGACGAGGAGGACGCGCGCGTCCTGGCCGTCAACCTGACCAGCGCAATCCCGGTGCTCAAGCGCCTGATCCCGGCGCTGCGTCGCGGCGTCAACGCCAAGATCGTGCTGATCGGGTCGGTCAACGGCCTGCCGTACACGGACACGCCCGAGGTGGCTTACAACGCGTCGAAGTTCGGCCTGCGCGGCGTCGCGCACGCGCTGCGAGCCGGGCTGCGCAAGGACAGGATCGCCGTGACGATCCTCAACCCCGGCAGCTTTGGCGTTCCGCGATTCGTCGACGGTCAGTTGGTCAACGCCACGTCCGGCGACGCCGACGATTGCATCCCGCCGCGGGATCTGGCGACGCTGGTGCGCGCGATCATCTCGCTCTCGAACGCCACAGTCGTGCGCGAGCTCGACGTCATGGCGATGAGCGATCCGTGGTGAACCCGTGACTCGGCCAACCGCACCCCTGGCGCTCGACGAACTTGCATTGCATCGCGCGGCGCGCTCACTTGCGCGTCGCGATCCAGCTCTGCGCGCTGTGTTGCGCACCTATGGCCCGCCGCCGTTGTGGGCGCGCGAGCCGGGCTTCGCCACGCTCGTGCACATGATCCTCGAGCAGCAGGTCTCGCTGGCCTCGGCCCTGGCGGCCTTCACAAACCTGAAGCGCGCCTGCCGCGGGGTCGTCACACCGCGCAAACTCCTGCGTTTCGACGATGTGGAGATGAAGCGCATCGGCTTCAGCCGACAGAAGGCCGGCTACGCGCGTGAGTTGGCTCAGGCTATCCTCGATAAGCGCTTCGACCCGCATGCGCTCGAACACCTTGATGACGACGCGGTCCGCCAGGCCCTGGTGGCACTCAAGGGCATCGGGCCCTGGACAGCGGATGTGTATTTGCTGATGGTGCTTCTTCGGCCGGACGCCTGGCCACATGGCGATGTCGCGTTGGCCGTGGCCGCTCAGGAGGTCTATGGCCTCCCGGCTCGGCCAACTTTCGTGGAACTGAACGCACTCGCCGAGAACTGGCGGCCGCATCGCGCTACAGGAGCACGACTGCTCTGGCATTCTTACCTGAGCCGTCGCGGCCGATCTGGCTGAGCCTGCGCACCGACTGGGAATGCCGGAATTCGTATGTCAATCGTTGATCCTCGTCCGTGGCTATCGAAATCGCAGATCTCACGCGAACCGGCCACCGCGGCCGATCACCCGCGAACGCCATCTACAACTGATCGGTCTGCCGTCCGCGGTCTGCGGTCTGCGGTCCTCCTTACCTCCCCGTGGCGCGAAGCCGTTTGGGTTCTTCTGCTGACGCTCTTCGCTCTGGCGATCCGTTGGCCTTACTGGCGCACTATCCCACGCCCTGGCGATGAGACCAACCAGGCCACGCTGGCCATGCACGTTGCGCGCGGCGAGATCTGGCCGCTCACGGGCACCGACGCCTACACCGGACCGTACTTCGTGTACTGGATGGCCGCGCTGTACAAACTCGGCGTCACCGATCCGCTCCTGGGGCGGACGCTGTTGCTGATCACGGGCACGTTGCTCGTGGGGGTCGTGTACATGCTGGCACGGCGCATGACGGGCAGTTGGATTGCGGCGAGCGTGGCTGCTGTCCTGATCGCTACAAACCCGCACCTGATTGTGCTCAGCAGCCATCACGGCGCGGCCACGACCATGATGCCATTTTTCGTCGGGCTGTATCTATGGTGGCTGGTTGAGGCGCTCGAGCGTGGCAAGAGCGCCTGGTGGTTGGCCGCGTCCGTCGCGGCCGGATTGGCGCTTCAGGCCAACCTCGCCGCCGCGATCCCGGTCGCCGGCGCCGGGCTCTGGTTCGCGTGGAGGGCCTGGATATCGCCGGCGTTGCGTCGCGGCTGGTGGGGTTCGATGATCGGCGCCAGCCTGATCGTCCTGGCGCTCTCGACACCCGTGATCGCTCACAACCTGTTCTTCCGCGCCAGCACAGTCACACAGTTGCAGGCGCGCGGCTACCTGTGGGAGACGCAGCCGACCCTGCAGACGTATGGCCTCAATCTCACTCGGCTTGCCCTGCAGATCGGGCGCCAGACGGCCGGCGTGCTCGGCGGTGACGAAACCCTGACGCCGCTGTTCGGTCTGCCGCTCATCGCCGTGGCCTGGGCCGTGCTCGGCCTGCTCGCATTGCCACGGCGCTACAAGATCCTTGTTGCTGTGGCGACGCTCCCCCATCTGATCGTGCCGTGGTTCAGTTCACACTTCGGCATCCTCGACCCGGTGCGCTTCACGTCTTACATGACCCTGCTCCTGAGCTGCGGGATGGGCGCCGCGGTGGCCGTTGCCGGCGAGTGGGTCGCTGCCCGTCGGCCCTCGTGGCGTCTGGCCCCGCTGGCTGTGGGTCTGGCGATAGCTGCACTTCCGCTGCAGGGTCTGGTTGGGTTCTACGACTTCCAGGTGGCCACGCGCGAGGATGGCGCCCAGGTTGAGGCATATGCCCAGGAGATGGCCAGTGTCGATCCTGGGGCACGTTTCGACATCGTTTTTTCGGACGCGATGCTGGCGGGATTCGGCGTTCCCTACATCTGGCAGGCGTACGCGACCATGCAAGGGCGCGCCTTCGCGTTTGTGCCGCTCGAGGCTGTAGCGCAGCGTCTATACACTCAGCCCGGCCCGGCCCTGATCCTGGCCACCGAGACCGAGGCCGCGCAGCTCGGCGCCTATGCGACCCTCAACGCCTACGAGCCGACGACGCTCGTCGATCACGAGCGGATGGGCTTCAGGCTCTACCGCGTCGATCCAGGCAGCGTTCGCCGGCCCGACTTCGTTCTGGCGGGCAACGCCGCCTTGCAGGTAGCGCCTTCGCAGTTGATCGTCGCGCGCGTGGGGGGGCTCGAATTGATCGGCGCCGATCTGCCGACCAGCGTGGCCCATGCTGAGACGGTTAAGCTCCGCCTGTACTGGCGACGTGTGGAACCGATGGGCGAAGACACCTACACGCTGTTCGTGCATGTCATGAGGCCGGATGGCGTGACGATGGCGACTCAGGTCGATCGCGTGCTGGGTCGTGCGGTCTACCCCGTCAATGCGTGGGGCACGGACGAGGTCATCATCGATGAGGTGCCCCTGGCTCTGCCGGCTGAAAGTGGACCGGGCGCGTACCCGTTGCAGATCGGGGTGTATCGCTATCCCAGTCTGGAACGGCTGCCGATCCCGGCTGGCATCGACGACATCCTTGAGATTGGAGCGTTGCAGGTACGGTGACGAGAGACGAAGGGGGAAGAGCCCTTCTCCCTTCGTCTCTCGTCACCTTATCCGTCGATGACGGCCTGGGCGACGACGCGGAAGCCGATGTTGGCGCGGCGCTTGAAGGGGTAGTCCCAGTTGCGGGTCGCGGCTCGCGCGTGTTTGCGCGGCGAGTCGAAAGCGCCGCCACGGATGACGGCGCCGTCGCCGACGGTCGGGCCGATCGGATCCTGAATGACCTGGCTGTGAGCATAGGTGTCGGCGTCATACCAATCCTGACACCATTCCCACACGTTGCCGATCATGTCCTGCAGCCCGTGGGGGCTATCCCCGGCTGGAGAGTAGGCGCCCACGGGTGTTGTGCCCTTATGGGCGTGATCGACGTTGGCGCGATCGCCCCCCCAGACGTCTCCCCAGGGGAAGATCTGGGCGCTGCTGCCGCGCGCCGCCTTCTCCCATTCGGCCTCGGTCGGCAATCGATACTTCCAGCCCGGCCCACTCAGCCAGTTGCAGAACGCCACAGCGTCATCCCAGGACACCTGGGTGACCGGGTGCAACTCGTGGCCCACCGGCACTGCGGGCCCATCGAGGCGCATGGCCACGCGGAACCGCGCAAAGGCCTGCCACGTGATCGGGGCACGCGAGATGAAGTATTCCGAGAGGCGCACGCGATGCTGCGGTCGTTCGACGGCCTGAGTGTGGGTGTCGCGCGCGGGGTCGCTGCCCATCAGGAACTCGCCGGCCGGTACGCGCACAAGCTCCAGCGAGGCGTTGGGCGCCAGCGTGCAAACGAGGAGGTTGCCGTGCACGGCCGAGCGAGGATAGCGGTTGCGCGCGGCATTGCGCGCGCGTTCCTCTTCTTCACGCCGCGTGCGTTCGGCTTCTTCAGCCGCGCGCCGCTGGCGTTCCATGAACTCCTCAGTTTTGCGCGTTTCAGCCTCTTGCCGCATCCATTCATCGGCGTCTTTGCGACTGCGTTTGCGGCTGCCCGCCTTGCGCTCACCGTAGTACTCGGGGTATTCGGCAGCGCGCGCCTCGTCGTCGGTGGCGTGCCAGATCGGTCCCGTCGTGTCGCGGCCACGCTTGGGCTTGAGATGGATCGCGTCGTAGGTCGCGCGCTTCTGAGGATCACTCAACGTGGCATAGGCCTCGTTGATCTTCTTGAGCCTATCCTCGGCGTAGAGGCGCACCGAGTCGTTCGCCTGCCGCAGGCGGTCCGGATGATGCAAATGGACCTGGATGCGGTATGCGGTCTTGATCTCCTCCGCCGTGGCGAACGGCGAAACATCCAACAGTTCGTAGAACTTCACGGGTCTACTGTATCACGGGTCATGTTTGACTCGTCTGGGTGGGTTTCTGTACGCGGATGAAACGGATAAAGACGGATGGCGCGGATCAGAGCGATTTCTGATCCGCGCCATCCGTGACGGTCCGCGTCATCCGCGTACCAAAAGCCTCACAAGCCTCAATGCAAGATCTGGCTCAGGAAGGCGCGGGTGCGCTCCTCGCGTGGGTTTGTATAGAAGGTCTCGGGGTCGCCCTGTTCGACGATCTTGCCCTTGTCCATGAACACAATCTCGTCGGCGGCGTTGCGCGCGAAGCCCATCTCGTGGGTCACGCAGACCATGGTCATGCCCGAGCGCGCCAGGTCCTGCATGACGTCGAGCACTTCCTTGATCATCTCGGGGTCGAGCGCCGAGGTGGGCTCGTCGAAGAGCATGATCTTGGGGTTCATGGCCAGGGCGCGGGCGATGGCCACGCGCTGCTGCTGGCCGCCCGAGAGCTGCGACGGGTAGGCGCCGGCCTTCTCGGGGATGCCGACGCGCTCGAGTTGCTGAAGCGCGACCTTCTTATACTCATCGGCCGGACGCTTACGGACGACGCGCTGCGCGAGGCAGATGTTGTCCATCACCGTCAGGTGCGGGAAGAGGTTGAACTGCTGGAAGACCATGCCGACCTCGGCGCGCACCGCGTTGATGTGCGCGGCCTTGGCGTCGAGGTGGATGCCGTCGACTACGATCGTGCCCGAGGTCGGCGTCTCGAGATGGTTGATGCAGCGTAGCACCGTGCTCTTGCCCGAGCCTGACGGACCAATGATGACGAGCACTTTGCCGCGGCCGACTCGCAGGCTGACGTCGTCGACGGCGCGCAGGGCCTTGAACTGTTTGACGAGGTGCTCGATGACGATGATGTCGTCGCTCATAGCCTATCTCCGATCCTGCGACAGCCGCCGCTCGAGGTATTGCACACCGCGCGAGAGCGTGATCGTCAACGTCAGATAAATGAGGGCCAGCAGGCTGTAAGTCTGGAAGAACAAGAACGTGCTCGACGCGTACAGTTTGGCCAACTGGGTGATGTCCGATACGCCGAGCACCGATACCAGCGACGAGTCCTTGAGCATGGCGATGAAGTCGTTGCCGAGAGCCGGGAGCACGCGACGGATCGCCTGTGGCAAGATCACATGGCGCATGGCCTGGAAGTAGTTCATGCCGAGCGCCCGCGCGGCCTCCATCTGGCCGCGCTCGATCGATTGGATGCCGGCGCGGAAGATCTCGCTCTCAAAGGCGCCGTAAGCGATGCCCAGGCCCACGATCACGCGGACTTCATTGGGGAAGTCGCGGGTCGAAAGGCCGAACGCCCCCGCCACGATCGGCACGACGACGAAGGCGATATAGAGCAGCAACACAAGGATCGGCACGCCGCGGATGATTTCGACATAGAGCGAGGCGAGGTTGGTCAGGATCGCGTTCGACGACACGCGCGCCAGGCCCACGAACAGGCCGATCGTCACTGCCAGCAGGTACGCCGAGAGGGCTGTTCGAAGCGTGATCCCAATGCCGCGCGAGAGGATCGTCCACGCCCCGGTGGTGCCCGGCTGGGCCGGATCAAAGGGGACGTATCCGGCGACTGCAAAAAAAACGCGCGTCATCTGCTCGTCGGTCAGGATGAAAAACAAAGCCACAAGGCCGGCCAGGATGACGGCCAGCAGCCACCACTGCACTTTCTCCAGGCGCTCAGACAGCGGGCTGACGATCGCGCCGCTGGCCGGGCTGATCACGACTTCGGGGTTCTTCTGAAATTCCGGCACGGCAGGCTCCCCTGGATCGATTCATAAAGAGACGGGCACGCGTCGACGCGTGCCCGTCTCTTTCAGGCGTTCAAATCCAACGACAGGCGTTGTCTTGACCCATTACTCGGTCTTGAACCACTTGTCGTAGATCTGGGTCAGCGTGCCGTCGGCTTCCATGTCGGCGATCACGGCGTTGAACGGATCGAGCAGGTCACTGCCCTTCGGGAAGACGAAGCCGAGTTTCTCATCGGTCAGCGGCTCGCCGATGAGCTTGAGCTTGTCGGGGTTTGCGCCGATGTAGCCCATGCCGGCCACGTCATCCATCAGGGTTGCGTCGATGTCGCCGTTCATCAGGGCTTGCACGATCAGGCCATACTGGTCGTACGTGGCGACGTTCTCTTCGCCGAACATCTCGACTGCCAGATCGAAGTTCGTCGTACCGGGCTGAGCGCCGACCTTCGCGCCCTCAACGGCCTTGAGGGACTCGGCGTCGGTGAAGCGGCTCTCATCCGCGCGCACCAAAAGCATCTGGCGCAGTTGAATGAAGGGCGTCGAGAAGTCGACGTGCTGGGCGCGCTCCTCGGTGATCGTGATGCCGTCGGCGGCGACATCGAACTCGGGCTGACCGGTGCCGCCCATGACCGCCACGATGGCGTCCCAGCTGGTGGTCACGAACTCGGTCTTGCAGTTCAGGCGCTTGCAGGCTTCATTGAAGAAGTCGTAGTCGTAGCCCACGCCCTGGCCGGTCGACTCATCGATGAAGTTGAACGGGTTATAGGCGTTCTCGACGGCGATCTTGAGTGTGCGCCCGCCCAGGTCGGGCAGGCCGCCGGCCGGAGCCTCGGTGGCTTCGGGCGCCGCGGGTGCGGCGGTGGGGGTGGCGGCCGGCGCGCACGCGGCCAACGCTAACGTGACGGCCATCACCCCGCCCAAAATGCGGAAGTTTTTCATCGGGCCTCTCTCCTTGTGTGTGGTCGACGCGAGTCACCGCGCCGTCTGGCGTGCGGGTATTGTACAGACGGACCGTGGATTTTCAAGATACGCTTTGGCCGGAAAGAAGGTCGGTCAACTGTGAGGTGTGCTCAAGGATGGCGTCAGCCCCGGCCCGTTCCAGGGAGAGCCGCCCCCCGAATCCGCACAAGACCCCCACGCTTTGGGCGCCGGCCCGACGCGCACTCTGGATGTCGACCGACGTGTCGCCGATCATCAGGCACGAGTCGGCCGGCACGCCCAGCCTCTCTGCACACCACAGGATCGGGTGCGGATGCGGCTTCGTGTACAGCGCACTCTGTGCATGAGCGATCGCCGAGAAGTGCTCTTCAAGCTTGTGTTGCTGTAGGAAGTTCAGGGTCGCCCGTTCTGAGCGTGCGGAGACGACGCCGAGCGGGAACCGCTCGCGCAATTGTCCCAGCATTTCGGCCACGCCTGTCATCAGAACAAAATGACCAGGCCCGCTGCGGAAGATCCTGTCTGAGGTCCAGTTGGCGGCCACGATCAGGGGTTGATCGAGGTGCAGCAGATCAGGGATACCGATCAGGGTGTTGACCGGTGCGATCGCCGTGGTGAGGGCCCAGCGCAGAAAGGGCCGCGCGTCCTTTTGGGGGAAGAAACGACGGAACCAACCGACGCGCGTGTCGAACTTCGAGATCATCTGGTCGTCTGTGTCGGCCAGAGTCCCATCGACGTCGAATAGCAGCGCGCGAATGCGGGTCAGGTCCAAAGGCATGGGTTGATTGTACCCAGCAATGGGCGTCAGGTCTCCGGCGTCAGGCGTCAGTTTACGCGACGCGCATCGAACACCGGCTCCGGTGCGGCAGCGTCACTGACGCCTGTGGCCTGACGCCCGACGCCTGCAAGAGTGAGATAATCCGCCCATGTCGCTCCAGGCCGAGCTCGATCATCTCGTAGTTGCCGCAGACACCCTTGATCAGGGCGCTGATTTCATCGAACGCATCCTCGGCGTTCGACCTCAGCCCGGCGGGCAGCACAAGCCCATGGGCACCCACAACCTCGTGTTGAGCCTGGGCGAGCGCCGCTACCTCGAGGTCATCGCCATCGACCCCGACCTGCCGAAACCTGATCGCCCGCGCTGGTTCGGTCTCGACGGTAGCAACCTGCGCCAGCGCCTGCTGGCCCGGCCGCGCCTGATCCATTGGGTCGCCCGCACGTCGGATCTTGATAAGGTCGTTGCCGTCGCCCCGCTCGGCGAGATCATGTCATTGAGCCGCGGCGAATACCGCTGGCGCATCACGGTGCCCGACGACGGCAGCCTGCCCGGCGAGGGCCTCGTGCCGACGATGATCCAGTGGGAGTCAGGCGCTCATCCCGCCGACCGTCTGCCCGATCTGGGCTGCCGGCTGCGCGGTCTCTACGCCATTCACCCGCAACCCGAAGCTATCCGCCAGGCGCTTTCCACGCTCGGCCTCGGCGACGCCCTCACCGTCACGGCCGGCCCAGTCCCCACCCTGCGGGCCGAGATCGCGGCACCGGATGGCATCCACTTCCTGGGCGACTGAGCCTGAGACGAACGACGAAGGTTGAGCAGCAGCTCATCTTTGCCGTTGTCCCTCGCATCGTGTTTTTGGTGGACGCGCTCCTCTGATTGGCGATAAGCTTTAATCTCGCCCCCAAAACGTTTTGGAACGGACATGGCCGTTACCATCCGCGACGTTGCCCGGCACCTCAAGCTCTCCATCACCACCGTCTCGCGAGCGCTTGACGGGTACGGTGACGTGGCCGAGGAGACGCGCCTTCGGGTCATCCGGGCCGCCCAGGAGCTGGGATACGTGCCAAGCCGGGCGGCTCGCCAACTCCGCCGCCAACGCGCGGACGCGATCGGCTATATCCTGCCGACGTCGCAGCCGCGTTTCGCCGATCCCTTCTTTTCCGAATTCATCTCAGGTCTGGGCGACGAAGCCGCGATTAACAATTACGACGTCCTCGTGTCGACCGCCCCGCCGGACGCCGCTGCCGAAAAAGCCATGTACGAGCGCTGGGTGCAGAGCCGGCGCGTGGACGGGATCGTCCTCAGTCGCATGCGCCGCCATGACTGGCGCGTCGACTTCCTGGCGTCGCGCAACGTCCCTTTTGTCGCTCTCGGCAGCAGCCTGAATGCTGTCGATTACCCCTATATCGAAGTCGATGCTCGCGCCGGCTTCCGGTCCCTTGTGGCGCACCTCGCCGATCAGGGACATCGGCGGATCGCGTACATCGGGGCGTCGCCTGAGCTCATGCTGCAATCGGTCCGCCTGGCCGGCTACCGCGAGGGCATCGCGGCACTGGGGCTCGACGAGGACGAGGCGCTGATCGCCGAGGGCGACCTGACCCGGCAGGGCGGGTACCTGGCCGCTCAACAGCTCCTCTCTGCGGCGCGCCCGCCGACCGCCATCATCGGCGCCAACGACCTGACCGCGATCGGCGCCATGCGCGCTGCTCGCGAGCGTGGCCTGCGCATCGGCTACGACCTGGCCGTCGCCGGTTACGACGGCGTGGGTGAGGCCGAGCATACGCATCCCCCGTTGACGACGCTCAACCAGCCCGTCTACGACATCTCGCGACGGCTTGTGACGATGTTGTTGATGCTCATCACCAATCTGACTCTGCCCGAACACCACGTGCTCTTGCAGCCCGAGTTGTTGGTGCGCGCCTCGACCACGGGCTGAGCGTTTCGCGGTGTCAGAGTCACCTGTTCCCCGAGCGCGTGAGCCGCTCAAGGAGGTGCTTATCGCTTGATCTTCGGCCCTTTCGATTCGTTGCGCGTTCTTGTGACTGCTCGGCCAGCGGGGCTGTGGACAGAAACGGAGCATCCTTGTTCGCCGTTTCTGCCCTCATGGACCGAACAGTTGCGCTGTTTTTCAAACCCATCGAGGAGGAGCCATGAACACCGTCCAACATCGCAACCGAATAACCGCTGTGCTGGTGGCGACCGGGCTGTTGCTCGGCGCCTGCCAGCCCCAACAGGTCACCGTTGAAGTGACCCGGCCTGTCGAAGTCACCCGGCAGGTTGAAGTCCAGATCACGAGCCAGGTCGAGACCGTCGTGGAGGTGACCTCGACCCCGGTCGACTTCGGAGACATCGTCTGGCTGTCGACCCAGCTCCGACCGGTTCAGGAAGCCGAGAAGGTGCGCGGGGTCATCCTGGCCGACTTCCCCGGCCTTGTGGAGTTCGTGCCCGACGACGAGGGGCCTTTCCACGATCGCATCGCCGCCGAGGTGCAGGCCGGCTCCGGGACCGTCGACATCCTCGGCGCGCTCCATGGCAACTTCTCCACCATGGCGCCCGAAAACCAGCTGCAAGATCTCACAGCCCTGCGCGCCTCGCTCGCCCCCAACGGCATCGCCGAGGCGTATTGGGACGTGGCCCAACTGAACACCGACCAGACCTATTACGTGCCGTGGATGCAGGCCACCTACATCGTCGCGGCCAACAAGAAGGCGCTCGAGTATCTGCCGGCCGGGGCGGATCAGAACGCGCTGACTTACGACCAGTACGCCGAGTGGGCTCGGAACGTTTACGATGCCACCGGCGAAGCCAAGTTCGGCTTCCCGGCCGGCGAGAGCGGCCTGCTGCACCGCTTCTTCCAGGGCTTCCTGGTGCCCGCCTTCTCGGGCGGTGTGGTGTCCACGTTCGCCAATGACGACTCGGCCGCCGGCTGGACGTGGCTGGCGGAGATGTGGCCGTACGTCCACCCGCAATCCACGACCTACAACTTCATGCAGGAGCCTCTGCTCTCCGAGGAAGTCTGGGTCGCGTGGGACCATGTCGCCCGGCTGCGCGACGCCTTCGAAGCGCTGCCCGACGACTTCGTGGCCCTGCCCGTCCCGGCGGGCCCGAACGGCCGAGCGTTCATGCCCGTCCTGGCCGGCCTCGCCATCCCGGCCACGACCACCAACCAGGCCGGCGCGGAAGCGTTGATCACGTATCTCACAAGCCCCGAAGTGCAGATCTCCACCCTGCGCGAGGTCGGTTTCTTCCCCGTCTCCGACATCGACTATCCGGCCTTCGTGTCGCCCGGTGTCAAGCTCGAAGGTGAAGCGGTCACGATGCAGATCAACGCCCCGGATGCCCTGCCGGCGCTGCTGCCCCAGGGCCTGGCCGACAAGGGCGGGGACTTCAACAAGGTCTATCGCGACACCTTCACCCGCATCGTGCTCAACGGAGAGGACGTCCGCACGGTGCTCGACGAGCACAAGCCCATCCTCCAGGACATCATGACGACGACCGGCGCGCCGTGCTGGGCCCCCGACCCGGACAGCGGCGGCGAGGCCTGCCAGGTGCAGTAAGCCCTTTCGGTCGCTGCGCGCCAGGTCCACCGACCTGACGCGCAGCGACGGCCCGTGTTTGTCAGGAGGATGACCATGCAAACCCGTCGACAAGAAAAAAGCCCGAACCGGCTGGCGCTGGGCGTGGCGATCGGTATGGTCCTTGGGGGCCTGATGGGCGCGTTGATCGGCATGCTCTACGGCGATCTCGCCCTCTGGCTCGCCGTCGGCGTCGGGCTGGGCATCGCCATCGGCGCCGGCCTCGGCGGTCTGTGGGTCGAATGAACAGCGGGGCGTTATGAAACCGCAACGCATCCAACAACTCCTCCCGTATGCTCTGCTCCTGCCGGCGACGGTCTTTCTGTTGATCTTCTTCGCTTACCCGATGCTGGCGGCCTTCACCCTTGCCTTCAGCGACAACGGCGCCTTCACGCTCGAGCACTTCCAGACCATGATCCGCGACACGGCCTTCATGCCGGCGCTGCGCACGACGCTGCTCCTGATCGTGATCATCGTCCCTGTGCAGTTCATCCTGGCGCTCGTCATGGCCCTTCTGGTACAGGCCAAACTCAAGTTCTCGGGCCTGTTCCTGTACATCTATGCCATCCCGTTGGGGATCTCGGAGCTCGCGGCCGGGATCGTGTGGTTCGCGCTGTTCACGGACCGTGGATACATCAACACGGTGTTGACCGGGCTGGGCCTGATCGAGCGGCCGTACCTGTTCCTGAGTTATCAGAACACGACCTGGCTGCTGGCCGCCGTGGTGATCGCCGAGGCCTGGCGGGCGACCTCGATCATCATGGTCATCCTGGTCGCCGGGCTGCAGTCGATCCCGCAGGAGTATCTCGAGGCGGCCGACGTCTTCGGCGCGTCGCTGTGGGACAAGGTCTGGGGCGTGATCCTGCCGTTGCTGCGGCCAAGCCTGCAGGTGGCCCTGATCCTGCGCACGATCCTGGCCTTCCAGGTCTTCGCAGTGGCGATCGCAGTCGCCGGGCGCGGGATCACGCTGCTGGCCGCCGAGGCTTACCGCTGGTACGACAGCTACCGCAACCCGAACGTCGCGGCGGCTTTCGCGGCCCTGATCCTCTTGCTGTCGATCGCGAGCACGGTTGCCTATCTCTGGGGCCTGCGCACGCCCGAGGAGCAGTCGTTATGAGGATGTCGGCACCCACCTGGCGGCGCGTGATCCGCGTGCTCACGTACGCGTTGGCGATCCTGATGGCGCTGTGGGTGCTCATCCCGATCTACTTGATCGGCGTGGCGGCCTTCAGCCCGCAACTGGATGTCTACAAGTTCCCGCGGCCGTTGTTCCCGAACCCGTTCTCGACCGAGACCATGGCGTTCTTTCTGCGCTCCGGCGGCGTCATCGCGTCGGTGCGCTCCAGCGTGATCGTGGCCGTGATCACGCTCGTGCTGTCGATGCTGATCGGCGCGCCCGCCGGCTACGCGATCGCGCGTTTCGTCTTCCCGGGCCGCGACGCGTTCCGCCTGATCGTGGTGTCGACCCGTGCCTTCCCGATCGTCATCCTGTCCATCCCGCTCGCCGTGAACTTCATCGAGTGGGGCCTTTACGACTCGGTCTACAGCCTGGCGCTCATGCACACGGCGCTGGCGCTGCCGTTCACGATCCTGGTCACCAGCAGCGTCTTCGCCAGCGTGCCGCGCGATCTCGAGGAGGCCGCGATGACGCTCGGTTGCAGCCAGCTCGAGGCCTTCGTGCGCGTGGCGCTGCCCCTGGCCCTGCCAGGCCTGGCGGCCGCGACGCTGTTCACCTTCGTGCTCTCGTGGAACGAGGTCTTTGCCGCCGTCATCCTGACCGTGCGCAACCGGACCCTGCCGGCGCTTGTGTTGACCGTGCTCGACGAGTCGCCGCTGCCCTATCGATTCGCCGGCGGCTTCTTCATGCTCGCGCCGTCCCTGATCTTCATGCTGTTCATCCGCAAGTACCTGTTCAACTTGTGGGGGAGGGTGACCAAATAATGGCCGACATCCGCCTCGAACACATCCACAAGACCTTCGGCCGCACGGTCGCCACGCGCGACGTGAACCTGACGATCGCCGATCGCGAGTTCATGGTGCTGCTCGGCCCCTCAGGCTGCGGCAAGACGACCCTGTTGCGCGGAATCGCCGGGCTGGATCAGATCGACTCCGGCCGGATCTTCATCGGCGGTCGCGACGTGACCGAGCTGCCGCCGCGCCAGCGTCAGATCGCCATGGTGTTTCAAAGCTACGCGGTCTTTCCGCATCTGACCGTGTACGAGAACATCGCGTTCGGTCTGCGCATGAAGCGCGTGCCCAACGCCGAGATCAAGAGACGTGTCGGTGAGGCGGCCGATCTGCTTCAGATC
Source organism: uncultured Anaerolineales bacterium (assembly GCA_964480865.1). Classification (GTDB taxonomy): domain Bacteria; phylum Chloroflexota; class Anaerolineae; order Anaerolineales; family UBA6663; genus UBA6663. The sequence goes on from CAYZRP010000050.1 coordinate 38,598, forward strand.
GCCAACCTGCTCGATCGCTACCCGGCCAAGGTGTCGGGCGGCCAGCGCCAGCGCGTGGCCGTGGCGCGCGCCATCGCGGTCCAGGCCCAGGTGCTGCTGATGGACGAGCCGCTCAGCAACCTCGACGCGCTGCTGCGGCTCGAGATGCGCGCCGAGCTCAAACGCCTGCTGCAGGAGGTGAAGAGCACTGTCGTGTACGTGACGCATGATCAGGTCGAGGCGCTCAGCCTCGGCGACAGGATCGCTGTGATGAAGGAGGGCGAGATCCTGCAGTGCGACCGGCCGCTGGCCGTGTACGACCATCCGGCGACGGACTTCGTCGGCGGCTTCATCGGCAACCCGCCCATGAACTTCCTGAACGGGCGCGTCTCGGGCGATCGCATCGCCGCGGGCGGTCACTCGTTCGTTGCGCCACCTGCCGTGCGCGCGGCGTTGGCCGACGCGCAGGCGGTGCGTCTCGGGGTGCGGGCCGAGAACATCGATCCGTTGCCCGCGGCCGCCGGCGATGCGCTGGCCGGGCAGACTCTGGTGGTCGAGCCGCTCGGCTCGCACAACCTGCTCACCGTCCAGGTCGGCGACGAACGTCTCAAGGTCAATGCCCATGCCGATGCCGACTACCGCCCCGGGCAGGCGGTCTGGCTGCGGCTCTCTGCCGACAAGATCCGCTGGATGGATCCGACTACCGGCCGGGCCATCGGCTGACGACACCTGGCCTGACCCCATCGCCGGCGTCTCCTGGCCGCGATCGCTGATCGGAGTTGCTTGTCGCGAAGGCGATGGCACCTGTCGCTGGTTGTACGTTCGACGCAGCCGGACTACACGAACACCAACGAGGAACTGACATGACCCAGGATCTCTATCAGGCGGCCAAGGCCGTCCTGCGTGCCAACGACGCCGGCCCGTTTACCCGCCCCGGCCCGCGACAGTATCCGCATCAATGGAACTGGGACTCGGCCCTCATCGCGCTCGGCCTGGCGCGCTTCGATCTGCAGCGCGCGTTGACCGAGATCCGGTCGCTGCTGGCGGCACAGTGGCGCGACGGCATGATCCCGCACGTGGTGTACCACAGCCTTCCCTCCGACTATTTCCCCGACGCCGCGTTCTGGCAGATCGAGAACAGCACTTATGCGCCCCCGGTCGCCACCTCGGGGATCACGCAGCCGCCGCTGCTGGCCACTGTCGTCAACAAGATCCACGCGCGGACGCCGATCCCCGATTTCCTGCGCGAGGCCTATCCGGCCCTGTTGCACTGGCATCGCTGGCTGCATACTGCGCGCGCCCCCGACGCCAGCGGCCTGGTCTGCATCTTTCATCCCTGGGAGTCGGGCACCGACGACTCGCCACGCTGGCTGCAGCCACTGGCCGCGATCACGCCGAGCGGGCTGCCGGACTATCGACGCGGCGACACCGTCTACGTGCTGCCCGACGAGCGCCCGCGTCCAGAGGATTACGAGCGCTTCGTCTATCTGATCGATTTCTTCAGGCGGGCGCGTTACGACCCGTCGACCATGCTGGCCTACTCACCGTTCGTCGTGCAGGACGTGTTGTTCAACGCCCTCTTACACCGCGCCGACGAGGATTTGCGCGCGATCGCGGTCGAGCTGGGAGAGCCCGTCGACGAGATCGATCGCTGGCGGGCGAGGATGCAATCCGGCTTCGACAATCGGCTGTGGGACCCGGAGCGCGGTGCCTACTTCGACTATGACCTGCGCACCAGCGCCCCGATCCGGGTGGACACGGCCATGACGTTTGTGCCGCTCTTCGCCGGGCTGGCCGATGTGGGCCGGGCGCGTCAGTTGATCGACACGCGCTGGAACGCGCCGCAGACCTACGGCCCTGGCGCCGATCTGCGCTATCGACTGACGACGACCAGCCAGGCCGAACCCACCTGGGAACCGCGGCGCTACTGGCGCGGCCCAGTGTGGATCATCCTCAACTGGCTGGTCTCTGAGGGGTTGAAGCGTTACGGCTATGAGGAGTTTGCCGCTTCGTTGCGGAGTGACTCGCTCGAGCTGATGGCCCGTTCCGGCTTTCGCGAGTACTACGACCCGCGCGACGGCTCCGGCTGCGGCTCCACCGACTTCTCCTGGTCGGCGGCGCTGGCGCTCGAGTGGTTGAGCGAGGGCTGACGAACCACGAAGGACGAAGGTTGTGTGATACAACCTTCGTCCTTCGGGGTTGGTCAGCCGGGTGGGCACAGGGGCCGTGTGGCCCCAGGGGCCGGGTGGGCCCAGGGGC
>CAYZRP010000051.1:0-36115 GCA_964480865.1 uncultured Anaerolineales bacterium
CCATGTTGCTGTGGTTGAAGCTGGCGTTCTTCCAGTTGCCGGTGTCGGTGTGACAGGTCGAGCACGCGCCCGGATAGTGATTGGCCGGCTTCTTGCTCGCATGGCAGGCCGCGCAGTCCTGGCCACCCATGTTGCTGTGGTTGAAGCTGGCGTTCTTCCAGTTGCCGGTGTCGGTGTGACAGGTCGAGCACGCGCCCGGATAGTGATTGGCCGGCTTCTTGCTCGCATGGCAGGCCGCGCAGTCCTGGCCACCCATGTTGCTGTGGTTGAAGCTGGCGTTCTTCCAGTTGCCGGTGTCGGTGTGACACGTGCGGCACGAGCCCGGGTAGTGGCCAGCCGGCTTGTCGCTGGCGTGGCAGCTCTCACAGGTCGCGTTGCCGATCGTGCTATGGTCGAAACTCGCGTTTCTCCAGTTGCGCGTGTCCTTATGGCAGGTTGCGCAGGCGCCCGGGAAGTGGTTGGCCGGCTTGCGCGCGATGTGGCAGGCCGCGCAGTCGTACGCGCCCATGTTGGCGTGGTTGAAACTGGCCTTCTTCCAGTTCGACGTGTCGGTATGGCAGGTGCGACACGAGCCCGGATAGTGGTTGGCGGGCTTGCGATCTGCATGACAGCTGCCGCAGTCGGCTGTACCGATCACGCTGTGATCGAAGCGCACCTTCGACCAGTTGCCCGTGTCGATGTGGCAGCGAGCGCAGGGCGCGGGCCAGTGACCGGCTGGCGCCTTGTGACAGGTCGCACAGTCCGCGGCGCCGATGACGCTGTGGTTGAACACCCAGTTGCTCCACTTGTCGGTCTTGTGACATAGCGCGCACTGGCCCTGATAGTGGTTCGCAGGCTTGTCCTTGGTGTGACAGCTCGCGCAGTCGGTCAGGCCCGTGTGATCGAAATGCACCGGGAACCAGGCAGCCGTGAGGTGGCAGGTCGAGCACTGGCCGTTGTAGTGGTTGGCCGGCTTGTCCTTGGTGTGGCAGCTGATGCAGTTCGTCAGACCGGTGTGGTTGAAGTTAGCCGGCCGCCAGGCGCGGGTCGTATGGCACGACGAGCACTGGCCCTCGTAGTGGTTGGCGGGCTTGTCTTTGGTGTGGCAGCTCGCGCAATCCGTGAAGCCAGTGTGATTGAAGATGGCGGGCTTCCAGCCGTTGGCGGTGTGGCAGCTCGCGCATTCGCCGGGGAAGTGCGGGTCGGGCGCGTCGGGCGCATGGCAGGCCGAACATTCGCGCGGCGTGCCCGAATACACGGCGCCAGCATGACATCCCTCGCACGAGACGTTGGCATGCTTTCCTACGAGCGGGAAGAAATCGTGCGGGCCCGCCGTCGCCATGGGCGGAAAAGGCACGCCGTGCGCGGCCACAGACCGGGCCACGGCCGTTGGCGTGGTTGCAGGTCCGGCGCCGGTGTTGACAATGCGCCGCAGCGCCTCGCCGATCGGTCGCGGAGCCGTTCCACTTCGGTCGGCCACGACCGCCGCCACGATGGCATGGGCCTTCATCACCGCCGCCGCATACGCGCGGGGATCTGTCCCAGGAACGACCTTCAGGCTGCGCAGCACTTCCTCGTAGTGAGCCACGCTCATCGACAAACGCTGGCGCAGCCGCCCACGCGCATCGTCAGGCGCCGCGTCCACAGCCACGACGGCCCGATCCAGCGCGAGATCCGCGGCCGCCAGGATGGCGCCCTCTACGTCCTGGCCCGAGCGGGCCTCGAGATCGGCGACGTGCTGGTCGAAGTCATCCAACAGCCAGTCGGCCAACGCGGCAGGATCCCGGATGGTTTGGAGGCGGAGGCTGGCCGCCCAATCCTGCACCGGATAAAGCAAGTCGCCGGGCACAAAGGGCTCCGCCAGAGCGATGCCCGCCAGCGACGCACCGCCCGCAAAGACCACGGCGATCGAGAGGATCAGGAACCACGTAAGGCGTTGTCGGATCAGCATGGATTACTCCCAGACGCCCTGATGGACCGTCGCGGCAAACTCGGGCGACTGTCGCAGCTTGGCGAGCCTCCAGAAACGCAGCAGCCTGTCGGTGAGATCTGGGCCGCCAGCGTCGAGGTCAGCCCGCAGTGGGCTCAGATCGGTGCCCCACTCGATCAAATCGCGCAATGGATCCGCCAGCGTCTGCTGGCCCATCACGAGAGCACCCACGAGGCGATCTCCAGCCAACACCAGCCGCAGTGAATTGGTGCCAACCGCGGACCAGGCGCTCGCATACGCATGGGGTGTGCTCTCCCAGACCTCAGACGAGCCTCGCGAAATGTGTTGAACGATTTCGGGCTCGGCGACTTCGCGCCCCCCACCCAACTGCCCCATCGCTGTGATGTGCAGACCGAAGAGCAGGCAGGCATTGAACGGAATGCCTTTGACGTAGGCGAGCCGCTTCGATGGATCCGCGGTCGCCATGTTCCGACCCGCGATGCGACCGGCAGCGACGGCGCTTGGCCACAACGAGTCGAGCGTGTAGCGCTCGGTCCAGCGATCCCATACCTGCGCGCAGTCGCCGGCCGCGTAGATGCCGGGCACCACAGTCTCGAGGTATTCGTTGACCAGGATGCCCTTATCCACCGAGACGCCCGTGTCGTGCACCAATTTGATCTGGGGCTTGACGCCGATGCCGGCCCCGACCAGGTCGCACGCCAGCACGTCGCCCGTGTTCAGGCGGACGCCTGTGACGCGCCCGTGCTTGTCGCCGATCAGCTCGGAGACCTCGCTGCGGAAGTGGATGTGCACGCCATGTTCGGTCATGCGCTCAGCCATCGTGCGCGACTCGCTCTCGTTGAAGACGGCGCTCCACACAGTGTCTTTGCGCACCAGGAAATGCGTCTCGACTTTGTGGTGCAGCAAGCCCTCGACCAGTTCGAAGGCCGTGATGCCGCCGCCCACGACGACCGCCCGGCGGGCACGCCTGGCGCGCTTGAGCAAATCGCGTGTGCCATCGAGCGTGTCGAGATAGACGACGCCATCGAGGTCGTGGCCCGGATACGGGAGCGGCACAGCTCGCGCGCCGGTCGCGATCAACAGGCGGTCATAGGGCAGGCGCCGGCCATCGCTCAATTCGAGCTGACGGTGGGCCACATCGACGTGCGCCGCGGCGCCCTGCACGACGTGGAAGTTGTTCGCGCGATACCACTCAGGCTGGCGCGCGATCACCTGACGATCCGGGATCTCGTTGATGACCACGTACGCCAGGCCGGGCCGCGAGTACATCGGGTGCTTCTCGGCATTGACGATCGTCACCTCGGCCTCAGGATCCGCGTCACGGATCTCCTCGGCCGCCGACACGCCGGCAGCGCCGTTGCCGATGATGAGATAGCGCATCAGGCTTTCTCCCCGAAGAACTCAGCCATCAAAGCGTCAAGCTCTACGGTGTCGACGCCATCCAGGCGGCTCGCGGGGCGCGTCCAGCGGAGCGTGCCGCGCGGGCAGACCTCGACGCATTTGCCGCACTGGACACAACGCAGGTCGTCAACGATATGACCGCGACAGGCGTAATCGCGCACGGGTATGCCAACCGGGCAGTTGAACCCGCACACCCCGCACTGCACGCAGCGTGTCGGGTCCGGAGTGACGTGCGCGTCAGGAGACGGCGCCGCGTAGCTGTTCGGCTCGACCCGACGTCCGAAAAGGCGTTGCAGGAGGCTCATGGTTTCTCCTTACCTACCGTCAGGCCAAGCGGATGGCAGGCCATGCAGTCTGCCAGCTCGGTGGCCGTCAGGTTGAGCGCGGCATGCGCCTGGGTCATGTCGTCCTGGACGTGGCACTCGGCACAGGTGTAAGCGACATAGCTCTGCATATGGCACGAGGCGCAGGCGATCTCGCCTTTGCCGCCATGGTCGAGCGGGAAGTTGTGTCGGATGAGTTGAGCCGGGGCCCAGGCCGACGCGGTGTGACAGGCGTCGCACTGCAGGCCAAAGACACCGGCATGAATGGCCGGCTCGCCATGGCAACCGGAACAGGCGCTCGGCGTGTCGCGGAAAACCTGCTCCTTGTGGCAGGCCGCGCAGTCGACACCGGCGTGAGCGCCATCCAGGACGAACACTCTGGCGTGATCAAAGCCCGTCATGTTGCCCGCGCCGTTGTGGCAACTCGCGCAGTTCGGGCCGTACTTGCCGACATGCTCGGCCATGAAAGTCTGATCGTGGTTGCCGTGGCAATCCGCGCAGCTCTGATCGCTCGTCGCGAAGTCGCCGGTCTTCGAACCCGGGTGACAGCCCGCGCAGGTGAGCGCCGCCCCGGCGAAGTCCCTGGCATGGTTCATCAGCGAGAACGCCGTCTGGCCATGGTTGAAGGCCGGTCGGTCGCCGAGCCTGGCCGGCTTCCAGCTGTCAGGCATGTGGCAGACCGAACAATCGGATTCCGCAAACGCGCCCTTGTGAACGTCCGGCTCTTCGTGGCACGACGCACAGTCGGTTGGCGTGTCTGCGGCCGGCACCTGCGGCGTGTGGCAGCTGGCGCAGGCGACCTGCGTGTGGCCGCCCTCGAGCGCGAAGGCCGTCTGGCTGTGATCGAAACCCGAGGTCTTGTCGACACCGTCGTGGCAATCGATGCAGGTCGGGCCGAAGGCCTTAACGTGATCGGCCATGAAGGTCTTGTCGTGATCGCCGTGACAGTTCACGCATGAGGCCGGCTCGAATGAAAACGTCAGGCCGGTGTGGCAGTTCTCACAGGCCAGCGCGGCGTTGTCGTAGCCGACGACGTGATGGGCCAGCGAGAAGCCCAGGACGGCGTGATCGAACGTCTGGATCGCGTGCGCATTCGCATCAAAATCCCGCCCGCGGTGATCGGGATGGCAGGCCCCGCACCGCCCCGCCTGCGCGGCATCCAGCTTGCCGTGAAGGCCAGTCGCCGTGCGGCGCTCATTGGCCTGAACCGTGTGGCAGACCTCGCACCGATCGGCCGTGATGCCAACGCCGGCTTCGTGGCACTGGGTGCAGTCGTTCTCGAAATCGGCGTGCGACGCAAAGCCTTTGAGCGGTTGCCCTTCGGCGTAGACCGTCAACGCCCCGGGGCTGAAGATCGCGCCGCCCGACAGCAACACCGCGATGAGGATGCCGAGGATGAGGAGGGCCCCACCCAGGCATCCCAGCGGCGAAAACAGCGGGTGCGCTGTGCGATTCATTTCATCAACCCCGCGCCGAAGAAGATCTCGGCCGCCACGTGGATGAAGACCGAGCCGAACAGGGCGACGCCCATCGGCACGTGCGCGACGTGCCAGTAGCTGAGGAGGCGCTTGGCCGCCTGCATCATGCGCAACTGGCGTTCGCGATCACGCCGGGTTTTGAGCAGGCGCTCGATCCCGTCGAGCCTGACCTGCTCAGCCCGTTCGATCGCACGGATCTGAGACCGCAATCCCTGGCGATAGAACCAATCGTCAAGACCGCGCGAGAGGACGAGGGCCCAATCGCTGCGCTGACGGCGCTGGCGCGCGCCGTCGGCTGTAACGAGTTGCTGGACGGCCGGCGAGAGCTGGCCGGTGGCCTCGAGCAGAGCCTGCTGCGCGCGTTCGATCGCGCGCGCCAGGTCAACCGCCGAGACTTCCACACCCGCCAGCGAGCGTGGGATGGCCGTGTAGAGGTAGCGACCGAGGAAGCCGCTGCCGACGACGATGGCGGTCAGCACCATGGTCACGCCGGCCAGGCCGCGAAATTGAAAGGCGGTGTGGGCCAGCACCAGGAAGGGGCCAACGATACCGGTGAAGATGTGGGCCGACAGCCAGTAGCGCACGGGCCCCGCCCAACGCAGCAGGTTCGTGCGCTTGCGCAGGCTGTAGAACACCTCGGTGAAGACCATGAGGATGGTGCCGGCAATGCCGATCAGGTGGCCGATCGGGTTCCCGCCGCTGGGCTCGGTCAGGAGCGCATAGGCGACATAACCGCCGCTGAGGCCCAAACAGACCACCAGACTCGCGATCAACTCACGGGAGTCATCCATAGCGGGAGCTCCCATACACCGACAGATTCAGCATGCTTTGCCTCACGGTGGGCGCCAGACGCGCCCGGTTTTCGGCTGGAGGGGCAAAACCATTGGCCGGTAACGCGTCCGGCCTTCCCCACTGGTATGTAGTGACTTTCGACTGCGGGAAGTTACGGCGCGGAGAAGGCTAAACCCACCTTTTCAGTATTAATTCTGAACTGATGCGGCCAACCGAAATCAAATGTCAATCCGCAAGTTAGAAGATGGATGGTGAAACAAACAACAGCGGGCGACCTACAGACGACGTCTGCGACCGCCCGCCAGAGCGAGGTTGGTCAAAAAGGCCGAGGTTCAGCGGTGAAGAAACGGCAGATACACGCGCTCAGGCAGATCGAGGGTTACGCTGAGTTCGAAGGCCTGGATCCGGTTGTTCAGTTCGTCGGCGACGTAGACCGTTCCGCCGGCCGGCGCGACGCTATTGGGATAGTAGAACTGACCCTGCCCCGATCCGTAGGCGCCCCAGGCCCCGACCCAGTTGCCATCCAATCTGAACACCTGGATCCGGCTGTTCCCTGGATCCGCGACGAACACGAGCCCTGAGGTGGATACGATCAAGCTCGTTGGGCCGTCATAGCCGAACAGCCCGGGGTCGACTCCGTTCCCGCCCCACTGATTAACAAAGACGCCGTTCGAGTCGAACACCTGCACCAGGTAGTTGGCTTTGTCTGCGACATAAATGTCGCCGCCCTGCGCCACAGCGACGCCGATCGGTTCATTGAAAGCTCCAGCGCCGGCACCCGCGCTGCCGAACTGGCCGAGGTAAGTCCCATCCGCAGACAGTCGCTGAACACGATTGTTCCCACGATCGGCCACCAGCACCTGACCGTTCGACGTCACAGCGACGCCGCCCGGCGTCTGGAACTGGCCATTGCCGGATCCCTGGCTCCCCCAGCGCGCCAGCGATTGGCCGTCAGGCGAGAAGACCTGCACACGATGATTGTCGCGCTCAACCACGTACACGCGATCGCCGGCCGGGCTGAACGCGATGCCGCCGGGCGACTCGAGTTCACCAGCTGCCGGGCCCCACGTCCCCCAACCACCCAGTCGCGCGCCATTGCCATCGAAGTACTGAATGCGATGATTGGCCTCGTCCGCCACGTACACGCGGCCCAGACTCCCCAGGTAGCCGACGGCATGCGTAGCGTTGAACTGCCCGGGGCCGGTGCCCGCCCCGCCCCACTCCCGCAGGTACGTCGCCGTGAAGCCGGTCTGGGCGGTCGCTGTCGGACCGACGGTCAGCGCCAGGAGGATCGAACCGGTAAGCAGCACTTTCTTCAGCATCCTCGATCCTCCTGCGACGTTCAGTTAGCGCTGAGCAACGACCGCGAAAAACGAATCGGAAAACGATGCACCGGCATCCCAATCGGCCACCGGCTCGACGCGCGCGAACCCCACGGACATCAACAGCCCCAGGATCTCGCCCATCGTGTACGCGCGTTGACTTGCCGCGTGTCGCTCGACCTCGCCATTCGCTGCATCGATCACGAACCAGCGATCGGTGGCGACGCGCTGCGACGGCTCCCAGAATGCTTCGTGCAACAGCAGGTGCGGCCTGTCCGAAAACAGCGCACAAGCATGAGCCGACCAGCTAGTGGTCTGTTGCCCGATTCGTTCGATGGCCTCCGCCGTCGACGGCTCGAGGAGCAGCACGCCCCCGGGCTTAAGAGCCTGACAGGCGCGCTCCAGCATGTCGCGCAACGTCTCAGGCTGAAACACATTGCACTCGCCGAACAACAACAAGGCCACGTCAACGTCCGCTTCATAGGCCGCAGTCCGCAGATCGGCTTCGATGAACACGCTCCCCAGGCCCTCAGCCTGCGCCTGTTCACGGGCATAGGCGATCGACGCCGGCGAAAAGTCGATGCCGACGCAACGGTGCCCGAGCCGCGCCAACCGGTTGGAGTACAGGCCCGGACCACAGCCCAGGTCCAGCACTCGCCCCGGCCGCCGCTCAAGCAGCACCTCATGGATGAACGCCACATGCCGTTCGATGGTGGCCGTGCGCCGGCTGGCGGCGTCATGATCCTGCGAGAGGTGTTCGCGCAGCATCCGGTGGCTGAACCCGGGTTCATTCCACGGGATCTTGTCGCCCTCGCTCCACGGCTGTGGCGCGGGATCGCGATTGATGATGTCGAGAAGATGGAGGGTCATGGTGGAATGACGAATGACGAATGACGAAGGTTTACGTCACGATGACGACGACTTCAACGATCTTCTCATAGGATTGTTTGCAACGCTCCACGCTCCACGCTCCACGCTCCACGCTCTCCGCTCTCCGCTCCACGCTCCACGCTCCTCGTCAGCCATCCAGCACCGTAATCACCCCGCTCGAGCCATCGACCCGAATGCGCTGGCCGGTGTGCAGACGCATCGTCGCCTGATGGACGCCGACGACTGCCGGGATGCCGTACTCGCGCGCGACGACCGAGCCGTGCGTCATCATGCCGCCCACCTCGGTGATCAGGCCACCGGCCGCCAAAAACAACGGCGTCCAGGCCGGGTCGGTGCCGGGGCACACAAGGATCTCGCCGGGCAGCAGTTGCGTCGCATGCGGATCGAGCACGACTCGCACGGCGCCCTCGACCACGCCGGGCGAAACCGGGCTGCCGCCAAGCGCATCGCCCGAGGACGTTGGTGCGCTAAGGCCTTCATAGAACGCGCGGCCATCGCTCGCCAGCACACGCGGCACCTGTCGGCGACGCGTCTCGCGGGCATCGGCAGCGCGACGTTCGGCGACCAGGCAGTTGAGCGCCTCGGTCGGCCGATCCGCGAGCGTCAACAATTCGTCGGCATGCAAATAGAAGACGTCGTCGGCGCGCTCGAGCCGTCCGGCCGCCTGCATCTCAGCGCCGCAATCCAACAGAGCCGCACGGACCATGCCCATCAGACGGATGATGAAAAACTTCGGCATTTCGCGGGCGCCCATCAGGGCACGGATCCGCCGGGCCGCGAAACGCACGAGCCGCGACTTGATCCATCCGCCCGGACGACGCCCGGCTGCGGCAGCCAGTTGATCGACCGCACGGTTGGCGGACTCAGCGCCACGCTTGAAGACAGCATCCGGCGCGCGGTCGGGATCCGTGATCTGTAGATAGCTCTGCACAGTCTGCATGATCTCGGTCGGGTTTTCGCGCCAACGCGGGCGACCCAGGTCGATCTCGCCAAGGCCGCGCATGCCATAGCGGCCAAGGAAGGTGGCGAGCGCGGCTTGAGCGGCGGCCGGCAGACGGCCCGCGAGATAGTCGGCGGCCAGGCGTTGGGGGTTGTCGCCGCTGAAACGCTCGAGCGCGGCAGAATCCGCGCGGATCGCCTGGGCCGTGGCCCACAGCGCCAAGTCCATCTCGGTGGTGACGTTGTGGGGCAGGCCGCGCGTCACCTCGAGAACCAGGCCGGACACTCCATGCTCAGCCGCATCCGCCTGTTCGGCAATGCTCGTCAAGACACGCATCATCGCGATCGATGGTCCCACCAGCGGCACGAAGCGGCGCAGAAGCGGCGGTACGACGCTCTCCGGAAATACCGTGAGGTCGGTCAGCAGTCGGTTGAGGCGCTCGGCCACGGGCTTCCCGTTCATGTCGTCGGGGTGAACGAGCCGCGCCAGGCGTTCGAGAGTCTGGTCGACGAACGCATAGAGGGTGGTGCGAGCACGGTCCGGAAACAGCACGGATTGCGGAAAGCGCAAGAGCACCGGGACGACGAAGCCGGCCAATCGCCAGAGCGTCGACAGGCGGAGGCGTGAGCGGGTGACTCGAAGCCCGGGCTCCTGTCCCAGATCCTCGAAGATCCGGGCGATGCTGGGCTCAACCATGGGCAACGCTGTGTCGGCGGCAGAGCGGCCGAGCGGGTTCCGCAAGATGCCGTCGTAGCGCAGCCACAGGCGCTCGCCGGCCGTGGCCAGGATGGTTTGCGTTCGAAAGTCGCCTTGCGCACCGAACGCCCGCGAGCCGCCGGCAAAAGCCATGGCGATGAAGTCGCGGCCAAGCGGCGTCATCGGCCCGAGCAGACCCTGGATGGCGCCGAAAGAGATCCAGACCTGCTGTTCGGCGCCCCTCACGTCGGGCATTGGGAACAACGACGTGATCGCCCGCGACTGCAAAAGTGCCAGCGAGCCGTCGGCGAGCGCCCATTCGATGTCCTGCGGAGCGCCGTACTCGGCCTGCACGCGGCGACCAAGCTCGACGAGCCGGGCCGTATCGGCGTCCGAAAGCGCAGATCGGTCGGCAGCGTTGACAGCTGTCGTGCTCACGCCCCCGCCCGCCAGTTCGCGCGTGACCACCTGCTTGCGCCCGAGCGTCCGCTCGAGGAGCTTGCCGCTCGTGGTCTCGAACACAAGATGATCGGGCTCGACCTGGCCCGACACCAGGGCCTCGCCCAATCCCAGCGTGGCGTCGATGACGGTCTGGCCCCGATGTCCGGTGAGCGGGTTGGCCGTGAAGAGCACGCCCGAGGCCTCGGCCGGCGCCATCGTCTGAACGGCCACGGCGAGGGCGACACCCTCCTGGCCGATGGCGTTGCGCTGCCGATAGCCGATCGCGCGCGCTGTCCACAGGCTCGACCAACACTCGACAACAGCGGCCATGAGCGCCTCGAACCCGATCACATTCAGGAACGTGTCCTGCTGCCCCGCGAACGACAGGTCAGGAAGGTCCTCGGCAGTGGCCGACGAGCGCACGGCGACGGGACCTTCACCGAGTTCGGTGTACGCGCTACGCACGTTATCCACAATCGTCCCGGGCACAGGCGTGACCCGAAAGGCGGCGCGGATCGCGATCGACGCACGTTCCAGGTCGGCCGGATCTTCAGGGCGCAGGTTCGAGAGCGTGGCGGCGATGATGGCCCACAGATCGGAGGCGGCGACGAACGCTTTGTAGGCGGCCGTCGTCACTATGAAACCGGGCGGGACGGGGAGGCCGGTTCGCGTGAGGCGAGCGAGGTTCGCGCCCTTGCCACCGGCGCGTTCCAGTGTGGCATCAGCCGAGTCGAAACGAAGCACGAGTTCCGCATCCATACCACCCCCGGTTCGAGAGCCCTCGGCGCAGACGGTGCGTGTGTCGTGTCAGAAGGCCGCCACCCGCTCGCTGCCGATGCCGCTGATGAACAACCGCTCCTTGGCGTTGCTCAACAGCCTCTGTGTCCATGGCACGCTGCCCCCATCGGCCAATTCGACCGGATCGCCGGACGCCGGTACAAGATGGACGTGAAAGCAGACGTCCTGATAGTACCCCCGACCCCGCGTCCGCTCCAGATCGAACACGCAGTCCAGGCCCGGGTGAGTTGCCCGCAGCGGCCCGAGCACCTGAGCTTCGACCCGCTCACTGAGCTCGGGGTCGAACGGCGTCACCGACAGCCGCACCCGCGTGTCTGGCCCGAGATGATCTCGCAGCGCCGCGGCATAGAATCCGGCATGCAGGGCCAGCGCGCTCAGTTCGAACGCCAGCCGCCCGCCGTCGCGCCCGGCGCTGCACAACGCAAAGGCCTCGAAGTGCGCCAGGAACTTCGGGTCGGCGAAACGCTGCGTTCGCAACAGCCGATGGCTCGCGGCCAGATGCACGGCCTCGGTCGACTTTGGGTTGCGCCGCAGCAGGTCGCGCCGGCGAACCGCGCATTCGAGCGCCAGGACGTTCGTCGAATCCGACACGACTTCGTTGCCGCGCATCGTCGTGACGGCCAGGTTCTGGCTGAGCCCGGCGACGATGGACGCCGTCCCCAAAGGACAGACCGGCGACAGAGTCAGCGCCGCGAACTCCGACGGCAGGGCGCGCCAGGCCGCGGCCTCCCACGCCAGCAGCCTGCGCGGGTCTGCGGGCGAGGGCCTGACAAAACGGTCGCGGTCCCAATCGGCCAGGAGTCGTGCAGGCGTTCGCGCGGCAGCGCGGCGCTGCGCTACGGCAAGCAATAGCGACTGAAGATCGGCAGGCGCCAGACGCTCGGCCAGCACATCGGTGAGGCCGGGCAGGCCGGCCTCGCGCTCGATCCGTTGAAGGATGGGATCGTCCATGAGGAGCCTCCAGCCGGTCAGGGCGTCAGCACCCTGGCCATGTGCACGAGCGTCGAACCCAGGTAAGTCTCGCGGCCGGTCTCGCCGTAACCGTGGGCCGTGTACCAGGCCACGTTCTGGCCCATGCGTTCGTTCGTGTACAACCTCACGCGCGTCAGCCCGCTGACCCGGGCCTGCTCTTCGGCCCAGGCCAGCAGACGCCCGCCATGGCCGCGCCCCTGCTGAGCCGGCACAATCGCGAGGCTATAGACAAGCAGAGCATCGGGCTCTTCCATCAGCACCAACACGCCGGAGGGTTGGCCATCGATGGCGAGCAGCCAGACCGGGTGCTCGGCGATCAATTGCGCGGCGTCGGCCGTCATCGGTTGAGGTTTGCGGCCGAGGATCGGGACGTACGGCGCATACGCTTCCGTCGTCACGCGCTCGACGTCATGAGCATCCGCGACTGTTGCGCGCCGAATATCGAAGACCGTCACTTCAGGCTCAGCACGAGCACGCCGACGCCGACCAGGGCGATGCCGCCCCACTCGCGCCACGACGGGCGCTCGCCCAGGAACGTCGCCGCGAACACGGCCACCAATAACAGGCTGAGCTTGTCCACCGGCGCCACCTGCGACGCCGTTCCGCGCTGCAGGGCCCGGAAGTAAGCGACCCAGGATGCCCCGGTGGCCAGCGCCGACAGCACCAGGAAGGTCCACGTCTGCCACGACAGTGCGAAAGGGTTGCTCCACTTGCCAGTGAAGGCAACGAAGGCGCTGAGGACGAAGACAATGACGATCGTGCGGATCAGCGTCGCCAGGTCCGAGTCGACGCCCTTGAGACCGACCTTCGCAAAGATCGTGGTCAGGGCCGCGAACACGGCTGACAGTAAGGCCCAGGGCAACCAGTTTGAATCGGTATTCATCGTGGGCTCCTCGTTTGGGGTTGGGCCGATCCGGGCCCGCCTTGAGTCTACCGCGCGATGCGAGGAACGCGGCCCGTCAGCAGACGACGTCGATCAGGATCTTGGTGGCGCCAGGCCGCGCGGCATGGTCGAGCGCGTCGAGGCCTTGCGTCAGGCGATAGCGGGCTTCGATCAAAGGTGCCACCTGCACGGCCTTATCGGCGAGCAGCTGCAGGGCTTTGGCGAATGGCCCGCAGCGTGAGCCGACGAGCCGGATCTCATCGACCACGATGCGGCTCATATCGACCGTCAGATCGCCGACGTAGGTGCTCTTCAGCACGAAGGTGCCGCGCGGGCGAAGGAGGTTGCGCGCGAACTGGAAGCCCTCAGGCGATCCGGTGCAATCGACCACCACGTCGAAACGGCCGGCGGGCTCGGCGATGTCATGGGCCTCGAGGCCAAGGCTGCGCGCCAGAGCCAATGCGCTGGGCCGACGGCCGAACAGGGTCAGGCCACAGCCGTTCAGCGCCAGCACCTGGCCGCACAGCAGACCGAGTTTGCCGGGGCCGACCACGGCGACCCGGTCACCGGCTAAGATCTCGATCTGCTCGAGGATCTCACAGGCGGCCGCCAGGGGCTCTGTGAAGACAGCCTCATCGTCTGCGACCGAGTCGGGCACGACATGCAGGTTCTCAACCGGCAAGGCCAGACGCTCGCTGAAAGCGCCGTTGCGATCCGTCATGCCCAGCACCCGGCGATTGTGGCAATGAGTCAGATCGCCCCTGACGCAGGCCGGGCAGGCGCAGCCCGGCGGCCGGATGTTGATCTCGCCGACGACGCGACGGCCCTGCAGATCGCCAGCGCTGAGAACCTGCCCGACGAATTCGTGGCCCATTACGCCCATCAGCGGCCGATAGCCGCGCAGCACCTCGAGGTCGGTGTTGCAGATGCCGGCTGTGCAGACCTGCACCAGCACAGCGCCGTTGTCGAGCGACGGTTCGGGAAGGTCCGTCCTGTACGACAACGATTGATCCTGAAGCCAGATGCCTTGCATGGGCGAAGAACGAACGAAAAGAGCGAACTCGAATGAGCCGTGTCATGAGCCAACGTGATCGGCTCATGACACGGCAGGCTCAATCAGCCGATGCCGAAGCCCTTGAGGGCGTCACCCAGGCCGCCGCCGGCCAGCACCGCATCCAGTTGCTGGGCGATGGGCGCGGGCAGCTTGGTCTTGAGGAAGTCGATCACAGCCTGGGCGGCCTGTTTGGCCTGCGCCTCGGGCAGCCCGGTCTTCTGCGACACGACTTTGACGAGTTCATCCATGTTGGTTTCTCCTGATTGATATGTCGGACTCAGTCATTATATCGGCGTCAGGCGTTCGGTCAGGCCATCGCGTCTTGTTTTCGAAGATCCCGTTTTGGCCACGTATGTCACGAATTGAACCGAATGGCACGAACTTTTGTCGTTCGTGGCAAGTTCTCCCACTGAGCCCATTGAGAAGCGATGACCCTGGGCGTCAGGCGCGCATGGTCACGTTGTCAATCAACCAATCTTGCCGTGGATTGCGCAGATGTCACGGAAGAGCACATCACTCGAGATCCATACATTCCTGATGACGTCTGGCTCCTGATGCCTGACTGGGACTCATGTCCTTTACTCTTTGGAGTACGGCTGACCGACCGCTGCCGGGGGGCGGACACGCCCGACAAACCCGGCCAGCACGACGATCGTCAGCACGTACGGCAGCAGCCCAATGAACTGGTGTGGGATGACGCTGCCCAGCCCCAGGAACTGCAGTTGGCTCTGCAGCGCGTTGGCAAAACCGAAGAGCAGCGCCGCGGCCCAGGCTCCGAACGGGTTCCAGTTACCAAAGATCATGGCCGCCAGCGCGATGAAGCCGCGGCCGTTGGTCATCAGGCGTTCGAATGAGCCAACCGCCTCAAGACTCAAGAAGGCGCCGCCCAGGCCCGCCAGCGCGCCGCCAATGGCCACGTTGGCGTAGCGCATCGTGATCACATTGACGCCCACGGTGTCGGCTGCCCGCGGGTTCTCGCCGACGGCCCGCAGCCGCAGTCCCCAACGCGTCCCGTACACCACCACATGCGTGACGGGGACCAGGAGCAGGGCCAGATACGTGATCGGCGGATTGACGAAGAGCACGGGTCCGATGATCGGGATCTGCGACAGGAGTGGGATCGTCAGCGACGGCAACTTGCCGGGCAAAGTCACGTCCGACGTGTAGAAATAGCCTGTCAGCCCGATAGCCAGGATGTTGATGACGGTGCCGCTGATGATCTGGTCGACGCGCAGATGGATACTGAGCACGCCGTGCAGGAGCGCCATCAGAGCGCCGGTCAAGATGGCGGCAAATACGCCAAGCCACAGGCTCCCGGTGCTGCCGCCGACCAGGAAGCCCGTGAAAGCCGCCGTCAGCATCAGGCCCTCGATGGCGATGTTGACCACGCCGGAGCGCTCCGAGAAGATCCCGCCGAGCGCGCCCAGGATGATCGGCGTCGACAGACGCAGCGTGCTGCTCAGGATCGCCACCAGCACCAGAGTGAGGTCGACGCCGTTCATCGCTTACCCCATCCGGCGCTGAAGGTCGTCGTGTCGACCTTCTCGGCGCGCAGCCTGAACAGATAGCGCAGGATCGCGGGCGCCGCCACGAACATCAACACGAGCGCCTGGACGACCTTCAGGATCTCGGTCGGCACCCGTGACGCAAACTGCATGTCGGTGCCGCCGGCATCCATGGCGCCGAAGAGCAACGCAGACAGACCGACTCCGAATGGATGGTTGCCGCCGAGCAGTGCGATGGCGATGCTGTCGAACCCATAGCCGACGTTGAAGTTCGGAGCGAAGTAATAGTTCCGGCCAAGCGTTTCAACGGATCCCGCAAGCCCCGCCAACGCACCCGACACAGCCATGGTCAGGATGGTGGTGCGGGCCACGTCGATCCCGGCGGCGCGCGCCGCGTGTGGGTTTTGGCCAACCGTGCGGACTTCGAAGCCGAACGTGGTGCGCCAGATCAGGAACGCGATGGCCAGGATTGCGAGGACGGCGAGCACCAGCCCGATGTGGATTGACTCATCCCCGAGCGTGAACATGACAGGCAGCCGCGCGGCCTCGTCGACCCTTGCCGTGCGCGGCACGATGTTGAGCGGATTGGGGTCGCGCAACGGCCCTGGCGCGATCCCCTGCGAGCGGCTGCCCTGCGATACAAGCCAGCCCGTGATCACGATCGCGATGTAATTCAGCATGATGGTCGTGATGACCTCATGCGCGCCGGTGTAGGCCTTGAGGGCGCCGGCCAGCCCGCCCCACAACGCGCCCGCCAGCCCACCCGCCAGCAGCGCCAGCGGAACGAGCACAGGGCCAGGCAGCCCGGCAAGTGCGATACCGATCCAGGCTGACGTCACGGCGCCGAGGAAGAGCTGGCCCTCGCCGCCGATGTTGAACAGGCCGCCCTTGAAGGCGAACGCGACGGCCAGGCCGGCGAACACGAACGGCACGGCGTTGAGCAGCGTCCGCCCGATGGCCGTCGGCGAACCCAGCGATCCCGACAGCATGCCGCCGTAGGCCGCAAACGCGTCGTAACCCGCGCTCCACATGAACAGCGATCCGGCGACGATCGCCAGGATCACTGAGAGCAGCGGGATGAGCAGGGCCTGTAGACTGGTACGCAGCATGCGCGGGCAGGTCGGATAGGAAAGGAAGCGTAGGAGGGGCGGCCAGGCCGCCCCTCCTTGTTGCTTTGATCAGTCTACGGCGCGTAACCGGTCGTCAGTTCGCCGCTTTCGAGCTTGGCGGCCGTGTCGACAATCAACTGCTTGACGTCGGCGGGGATGGAGCCGTCGAAGTCATGATAGGGCGCGAGGCCCACCTGGCCGACGTAGTTGCCGCCCGGGAACTTGCCTTCGTTCGCGAGCTTGATCAGATCCTCGACGCCGGGCGTGATCAGCTTCATGGCGCTTGTCACGAGGCAGTCATGCGCCTCGGGCACCGTCTCCCACTGATCCGAGTCGACGCCGATGCAGTACACCGAGCCCGGCGCGGCCTTGGCCGCCGTCGCGATCTCGATCAGGGCGCCGTTGCCGGTCTTGCCGCCGGCGCCGAAAATCACGTCGGCCTGCTGATCGAGCGCCTGCTTGGCCGTTGTCGCGCCCCACTCCGGGTCGAGGAAGGCGACGTCAAGGCCGCCCGGATGGTACGTGATCAACACGTTGGCCTCCGGGTTGGCGGCCAGCGCGCCGAGCCTGTAGCCCTCGCCGAAGGCGACCACCGGCGGAACCAGATCGGTGCCGAGCACGGCCGCGATCGTGCCCGTTTTGCTGAGCTTGGCGGCCAGGGTGCCGGCCAGATAACCGGCGCGGTCTTCAGGGAAGATCAGGCCGGCCACATTGGGCACAGCCTCGCCCTGGAACTGGTCGACTCCGATGAAGAGGATGTCCGGGTACTTCTTGGCCGCCTCGAGCGTGGCCTCGCCGAGCGCGAACCCGACGGTCACGATGACCTTGTAGCCCTCGCCAGCGAATTTGTCGATGTTCTGGGCGTAGTCCTTGGCGTCTTGCGTTTCGATGTACTGAGCCTCGCCGCCGACGGCGGCAGCCCCGGCCTGTGCGCCTTCCCAGGCGCTCTGGTTGAACGACTTGTCGTCGATCTCGCCGACGTCGGTCACCAACCCGATCTTGATCCCGGCCGCCGGGGCGGCCGTGGGTTCAACGGCCGGCGCTGCGGTCGGCGTGGCCGCGGGCGTGCACGCCGCAGCCATCAGGGCCGCGGCGGCGACGCCGCTCAACAGTCGATACGAAAGGTGCTTCATTGAGTCTCTCCTCCGAAAAAGAAACGGCAACCGGAAGGCGTCAGGCCTCAGGCGTCAGTTCACACGACGCGCGAAGTCCGTTTCTTTGGCGCGACAGCGTCATTGACGCCCAACGCCTTCCGCCTACTTCTCATACGGCTGGCCGTCGGCGGCCGGCGCAACCACGCGCCCGATCAGGCCGGCGATCACGATGATGGTCGCAATGTAGGGCGCCATCAGCAGGAACTCCGACGGAATCGGGACGCGCAGGATCGCGAGGCGCGTGGCCAGCGAATCCGCGAACCCGAACACCAGAGAGGCGCCAAACGCGCCAAACGGCGACCAGTTGCCAAAGATCATGGCCGCCAGGCCGATGAAGCCCTTGCCGGCAGTCATGCCCTCATCGAACCGCCCTACCGCGCCGAGCGTGAAGCTCGCGCCGCCGATGCCGGCCACCAACCCGCCCAGGATCACGGCGATGTAGCGCGTCCGGTAGACGTTGATGCCGAGCGTGTCAGCAGCCTTCGGGTTCTCGCCGACGGCACGCACGCGCAGCCCCCAGCGCGAGTAGAACAACCCGACGTGAATGATGATCAACAACGCGAACATCGCGTAGGTGAAGATCGTGTTCTCGAAGAGCACGCGCCCGAGCACGGGGATGTCGACAAGCCCAGGGATCACGATGTTGCGGAACGTGCCCGGGTTGTTGAGCTGGTCGGTCATACGCTGCATGAACAACGAACTGATGTAGCTCGTCGTCCCGGCCGCGAAGATGTTGATCACGGTGCCGCTGATGATCTGGTCGACCTTGTAATGGATCGAGAGCACGGCATGGATGGCCGCCAGTCCGCCGCCGGTGGCCATGCCGGCCAGCAGCCCGACCCACAGATCCCCGGACACCGTGCCGACCAGCGTCGAGACCATCGCCGCGCCGAGCATCAAGCCCTCGATGGCGATGTTGGCCACGCCCGCCCGCTCGCACAGGATGCCGGCCAGCGCGCCGAACGTGATCGGGACGCCCAAATTGAGCGCCGTCTTGATCAGGCCGGCCAGATTGATCGACTTGTCTCGCGTCGCCCAGACCAGCAGCGCAAAGATGAACAGAAACAGCGCCACGCCGACGAACAGATTGGCCGTGCGTTGATCGCCGCGCGCGATCTGATACAGACCCATCGCCGCAACCAGGGCGGCCAGGCCCGCCACCGTCGCGAAGCTCGGCACCACCCAGTCGGGCACGCGCAGTTCCTGGGGCACAGCGCCCTGATTCATGCCGAACGACGACTGCAGCGCCGGATCCACGCCGTTGGCGAAGAACACGTACATGGCCACCGCCACCAGGAGCGTGATGACACCATAGACGCGCGCCCGCGTGCGGTGGACGCTGCGCGTCAGGTCCTGTTCAGCGTTGAGAAAGGTCGAAGGAGCGGTAGACGTCGTCATGGCTCAGCGCCCCCACCCACGCATGAAGACGGTGCGCGCGTCGTCGCCGCCGCTTCGGATCCTGAACAAGCCACGCACGATCGCGGGCGCAGCGATGAACGCGATCACCAGCGCCTGGATGATCGAGATCAGGTCGGTCGGGATCGAGGCCACGCTTTGCATCTTGGTCGCACCGGCCCGGAGCACCCCAAAGAGGAACGACGCCGCCACCACACCGAACGGGTGGCTCTTACCGAGCAGCGCCAACGCGATCGCGTCGAAGCCGAGGCCACCGCTGATGCCCGTCGTCATGGTGCGGTTCAGGCCGAGCACCTGGTTGGCGCCCGCCAGACCCGCCAGTGCGCCCGAGAGGCACATGGCCAACACGAGGTTGCGCGTCACGTTCATGCCCGAGTATCTGGCGGCATCCGGGTTGGCGCCGACCGTCCGGATCTCGAAGCCGATCGTTGAGCGGAAGAGCAGCCACCACACGCCGAATGCGACGGCGAGGGCGATGAAGAAGCCGATATGGAAGCGAGCCGGATCAGGCAACAACCTTGGCAACTCGGCGGTCGGCAGGATCATGGGGCTGATCGGGTTCGTGCTGCCCTCGCGCTGCATCGGCCCGGCCAGAAGCCAGTCAGTCAAACGATAGGCCACATAGTTGAGCATGATCGTGGTGATCACTTCGTGTGCGCCGGCCCGGGCTTTGAGCAGCGCCGGGATCGCAGCCCAGAGCGCCCCGCCCAACGCGCCGGCCAGCACCGCCAGCGTGATGTGCAGCACGGCCGGCAGACCCGTGAACGCATAACCGACGTAGGTCGCGAAGATCGCGCCGAGGAAGATTTGACCCTCGACACCGATGTTGAACATGCCGCAGCGGAAGCTGACGGCTACCGCCAGTCCGGCGAGGATGTAGGGCGTGGTCGTCGCCAGGCTCTCGGCAATCGGATACAACGCCTGCCCGATCGCGCGGCTATCGCCGCTGGCGAAGGCATCGACGATGGCGCCGAAGTTCCCGATCGAGCCCTCGAACATCGAGCCATAGGCCGTGGCGATCGCGGACCACATGGCGCCGGCCAGGTTGCCCGTGGCCGTGCCGCCCAGGATGTCGAGCACGCCGAAGTTGGTGAAGACGATCACGACCGAGCCGACGATCAAGGCTGTCAGGATCGCCAGGGCAGGCACGATCAGTTCATTGTTGAATGCCAGCCGCTGTCGCGGTTTTGCGGGAGTGGATTGTGCCGTCATGGTCCGAGATGACCTGCCTAACTTTGAAGCGGCGACTCCGACGCCTGCGAGGCGTTCGGGGCCGAAGCCAGAGCCTGAGCCGGGTCCACGCCGGCCATTAGTAGGCCGAGTTGCTCTTTCGTGACGTCGCTCGTATTGACGACGCCGTTGACACGCCCGTGGTACATCACGGCGATCCGATCCGAGAGGCCCATGATCTCGTCGAGCTCGGTCGACACGAGCAGCACCGCGCAGCCTTGATCGCGCTTCTCGACGATCCGGCTGTGGATGTACTCGATCGAGCCGACGTCGAGGCCGCGGGTCGGCTGCACGGCGATCAACAACTTGATCGGCCGCGACAGCTCGCGCGCGATGATGACCTTCTGCTGGTTGCCACCCGAAAGCGACCCGGCCGACGTGGCGATGCCCGGCGTGCGCACGTCGAACTGCTTGACGCGTTCGGCCGCTGCTCGATCGACCTCGGCCTGCTGGGTCACCACCCCGCGCGCGAACGGCGGCTGGTAGTAGGTATTGAGCACCATGTTGTCCGCGACCGGGTACGAGAGCACAAGGCCGTCGCGCTGGCGATCCTCAGGCACGTGTGCCACACCCAGTTCGGTCACGGTTCGGGGGCTGGAGTGAGTCGTGTCCTGCCCGCAGATCATCACCTGCCCGGCCTGAGCCTTACGCAGGCCGGTGAGCGCTTCGACGAGTTCGGTCTGCCCGTTGCCCTGCACACCCGCCAGGCCCAGGATCTCGCCGGCGCGCACGTCGAGGCTGACGCCGTCGACGACAAGGCCGTCGCGATCGTCGAGGACACGCAGGCCATCGACCGTGAGGACGGGCTCGCCAGGTTTGGCTTCGGCCTTGTTCACGGTCAGCAGCACCTGCCGGCCGACCATCATCGACGCCAGATCGGTCTCACTCGCGGCCTTGGGGTCAGCCCCGCCGACCACTTTGCCGAGCCGTAACACGACCACGCGGTCGGCCACCTCGCGCACCTCGCGCAGCTTGTGGGTGATAAAGATGATCGACTTGCCGCCGGCCACCAGCGAGCGCATCACCTTGGCCAGCTCATCGGCTTCCTGCGGTGTGAGGACGGCCGTCGGCTCGTCGAAGATGAGGATGTCGGCGTTGCGGTAGAGCAGCTTGATGATCTCGACGCGCTGCTGCACGCCAACCGGCAGATCTTTGATGTACGCATCCGGGTCGACCTGCAGGCCGTAGGCCTTCGAGATCTCGCGGATGCGGTTGGCCGCGGCCCGGCGGTCGAGGAAGACGCCGCCGCGCACCGACTCCTGGCCGAGCATGACATTCTCGGTGACCGTCAGCACCGGAATGAGCATGAAGTGCTGATGGACCATGCCGATGCCGGCCGCGATGGAGTCGTTCGGGCCATTGGTGACCAGGGGCTTGCCACGCACCGTGATCTCGCCCTCGTCCTGTTTGTACAGGCCGTAGAGGACGTTCATCAGGGTGGACTTGCCGGCGCCGTTCTCGCCAAGCAGGGCCAGGATCTCACCCTGCTTCAAAGCCAGATCGATGTGATCGTTGGCCAGGACGCCGGGAAAACGTTTAGTGATGCCGCGCAGTTCGAGGACAGGGGCCATGTCGGGTTATAGGGTCTGGAATGGGATGGCTTAGTTTATCATGGCATCCACCCTCCCCCTCTCCCGCATCGCCGCAGGTCGCACAAAAGTCCTGCTAGTCTTGGCGATGCTGCCCTCCACCCTCTCCCGCATCGCCGCAGGTCGTTCGAAAATCCTATTGGTCTTGGCGATGCTGCCCTCCCCCTCCGGGGGAGGGCGCGCCGCCCAAACGCGCTTGAATGTCCACCAACCCCAGGCGGCGCGGGTGGGGGGCCTGCGCCCGGAAAACAAAACGGGGCGGCACTGAGTGCCGCCCCGCTGTCGTTCGATCCTCGAAGCTTCGGAGTTACGGAAGCTCGGAGAAGTTGAGGACGTCGATGTCGCCCGCGATGATCGCGGCCTGGATGGCCTCGATCTCACCGGCCAGCGCCGGGTCGACTTCGCTCTCGAAATCGTGGAACGGCGCGACGCCGATCTGGCCGTTTGCCAGGTTGCCGACGAAGACGCCGCCAGCGAACGAACCGTCCGCCACAGCCTTCGCGCCGGCGTTCACCGACACATCCAGGCGCTTGAGCACGCTGGTCAGGATGATGTCGCTGTACTCGGACGCGCTCTCGTACCAGTCGCTGTCAACGCCGATGATGTAGGCGTTGCCGGCCTTCTGCACCTCAGCTGCCGCGCCCAGACCCACCGGGCCCGCCACGGGCAGGATGATGTCGGCGCCCTCGGACATCAGGGCCTTGGCCTGCTCGCCACCCTTGACCAGGTCGCTGAAGTCGCCGGTGAACAGGCCGTCCTTGGCCGCATTGTCCCAGCCGAGCAGCTGG
Source organism: uncultured Anaerolineales bacterium (assembly GCA_964480865.1). GTDB lineage: Bacteria > Chloroflexota > Anaerolineae > Anaerolineales > UBA6663 > UBA6663. The sequence continues at coordinate 22,713 of CAYZRP010000051.1, forward strand.
ACGCTGGCGCCCTTCTCGGCGTTGTAGTACTCGATGCCCTGCTGGAAGCCGACCATGAAGTCAGCCACCGGCGGGATGTTAATGCCGCCGAAGGTGCCGACCACACCGGTCTTGCTGAACGACGCCGCCACGTAGCCGGCCAGGAACGCGCCTTCCTCGGTCGCATAGACCTGCTGGTAGACGTTCGGGACGTCTTCACCGTAGGCGTTGTCCAGGATCATGAAGCTCTGATCCGGGTTAGCCTTCGCGGCTTCAAGGGTCGCATCGCCGAGCAGGAAGCCGACGGTGACGATCAGATCGCACTTCTGCGACACGAACTCGTTGATGTTCGTCGGGTAGTCGGCGTCGCTCGTCGACTCGAGGTACTTGGCCTCCCAGCCGAGCTCCTCAGCCACCTGCTGAGCGCCGGCCCAGCCCAACTGGTTGAAGGACTTGTCATCGACGCCACCAGTGTCGGTGACTTCGCACACCAGGCCGCCCGCCGCCGGGGCTTCCGTGGGTGCCGGGGCCTCGGTCGGAGCCTCGGTCGCAGGGGCCTCGGTGGGCGCCATGGTGGGCTCGGGGGCCTGAGTGGCCGGCACATCGGTCGCAGGCACCGCCGTCGGCGTCGCGGCCGGTGCACACGCCGCCAGCATCAGAGCGGCGGCCGAGAAGGCCGAAAGGAACTTGATCGTTGTAGAGCGCATGGAAATTTCCCCTCCTAAGGGACGTGAATGGTCAATCAATCATGGGTAAGTGAATAGGGGTACTCGCAGCAACCACCTCCTTGTGCGTAAGTAGAATGCCGCGGCAGGGCGGATCGTAGTTCTTGAGGATGTCTTGACGCTTGAAGGATCTATTATACAAGATCCACCCCGGCACCTCAACCGACCTCAGAAAGCCAACCAACCCCTCACCAACGACGCACCCTGGCGGCCAAACGACAGGCAAAGCGACGCCGAGTGCCAGGCCTGCCCTGCCTTTCGCCTGAACAGTCGCGATCGAGACTCGCCCTGCGCACGTGGAAGGCAGCCTCGCATCCATCTCGAATGGCGCGTCAGCGGCCCTGCCACGGCGAACAGATCGGCCATCATTGCCCCTCAGCGGCCGACAAGCTTGTAGATGACGCCACCATGATCGATCAAGTACAACTCGCCGGCGCGATCCTGAGCAAACGAACTGATGCTGATACCAGAGTTTCCGAACAGCCGGTTCTCCCAGGTCGCGCCGTCATCCTCGGTCCAGGCTGCCCAGACATTTCCGCTGCAGAAATCGCCATAGAAATACGCGCCCGTCAAAGCCGGCAACGCCTGGCCACGGTACACATAGCCGCCTGTCACTGAACAGCCCTGACTGTGTCGGTACTCAAGGACCGGGAAGACCGGATCCTCGTTGGGGTAAGCCGTATCCGTGTACCGTTCCGATCCTTCATAAGCGCGCCAGCCGAGGTTTCGGCCGGCGGCCTGCCCGGCCGGCAGATAACTGACTTCTTCGATTTCGTTCTGGCCGACGTCGCCGATCCACAGATCGCCGGTGGCCCGATCAAACGAAAAGCGCCACGGGTTGCGCACGCCATAGATCCAGATCTCGGGCCGCCCGCCACCCTGCGCGAACGGGTTGTCCGGCGGGATCGCAATCTCATCGCCACTGACATCGAGGCGCACGATCTTGCCCAGGAGTTCATCGAGGTTCTGCGCGCGGTCTTCAGGGTCACCAGCGGCTCCGCCGTCGCCGAAGCCCGCGTACAGGTAGCCGTCCGGTCCAAAGAGGATGTCGCCACCGTTGTGGTTGCCATACGGGTCGTCGACAGCGAGCAGGATCTGCTCACTGTCCGGATCGGCGACGTCGGCGGCCGGGTCGGCCTGGAACCGCGAGATCGTGTTCTTGCCGCCATCTTCAGACGTGTAATACACATAGAGACGCCCGCTCTGGGCGAAGTCGGGGCTGAAGGCCAGGCCCAGCAGACCCTGTTCGTTCGCGGCGTCGGTGACGCGATCCTGAAGATCAAGATACGGCTCGTCGAGCAGCTCACCCTCACGCAGCACCCAGATGAGCCCGCGCTGTTCGACGACAAACATCCGGTCGGCGTCATCTTCGGCATAGGCCAGAACGACAGGCCGTGTGAGCCCCCCAACGACTTCTTGCAGCGCGAACTGATCCATCGACAGTTGCGACGAATCCGGCGTTGAAGCCGAAACGGATGGTGGAGGCTCTGGCGTCTCCGTGGGTGTCACGGTGGCCTCGGCCGTCTCCGTCGGCGCCTCGACCGCTTCGATGTCGGTCGGAGCCGTCGTGGTCGTCGCGATTGGCGATGCCGTGACGCGCGCAATGGTCGGCGCCGCTGTGGGTTGGGTCGGCTCCGGCGCGCAGGCGGCGAGGACGAGGGCCAGCGTCGGAAGGATCAGGCGTCGGTCTCGTAACATCATCGGCCACTCCCTGAATAGCGCGTTGCACATCCTCTAAACGTATCCAATCGGTCTTAACGGTTTCTGAGTCGCGGAGACTGTGGCCGCGGATGGCGCGGAACAAACAGGATCGCCAGATACGATCTGGTCGCCGTTTCTTTCCGCGCCATCCGCGGCTGATGTCTACTATCCACCAGGGCGCCGTCACAATATACCGCGTCGGCGCAGAAGCAGCGCCTGCAGGCCGGCCTCGACCGTGAACGAAAGACTGTTCGCCAGGGCCAGGGCCGCGAAGCCGAACGTCGGCGTCAGCGCCCAGCCGAGCACGGCGAAGATCGCAAGGTTGATGGCGGCCGTCAACAGCGGCGTGCGCGCATCTCGATATGCGTAAAACGTCCGCGTCGTGGCTTCTTTCAGACTGTGGCCGACAAGGCCGAGCAGATACGCCTGCGTCGCGATCGCGACGAGCGCGGCGCGGCTCTCGAACACCAGGCCTGCGACCCAGGGCACGAGCACAATGCCCAGCACCGCGAGGGGCACCGTCAGCGCCAGCAGGATCCATAACGCCCGGCGCAGCACACGCGTCAGTTCGCCATGTTGACCGCGCGCGACGAGCTCCGAAAGCGCCGGGAGGATGGCGACACCCAGCGCCGTGCCGATCAAGGTCTCGGGGATCTGCTGAATGCGCCAGCCGAAGCTCAGGGCCGAGATCGCGCCTTCTTGGAGGCCGGAGGCGATGTTGTCGTTGACGATGAAGATGGCGCTGACGCACGCCATCGTGATCACACGTGGCCCCATCAGCGTCAGCATCTCGCGCATGTCGGGCCGGTCGAGGCCGAAGCCGCGCGTCCAGCGGAAGCCGTAGCGGATCAGGCCCGGCACCTGGATCGCCAGATGCAGCGCCGCGCCCAGGACGACGCCCCACGCCAGGCCGAACACGCCAATGTCCGGCGTGGCAGCGGCCAGCGCGCGCAGTGACGGCTCGATCAGCGGGCCAACCACGCTGATGCGTCCGAGCGAGTCGGCCAGCGCTCCCGTTGGGCCGAGCACGACAAGGCCGACCATCTGGCCGAGGCTGTACATCATCGGCGCGAGCCCGGGCAGGATGAAGTGCTGGTGCGCCTGCAGTGACCCGGAGATCAGGCCGCTGATCGAGAAGATCAACAGCGCGGCCAGGTTCAGGCGCATCAGGCTCACGGTCAGCGTCTGTTGCGCGGCATCAAAGTCCGGCGCGACAACGTTCGCGACCAGCCAGGGCGCGAAGAGGAAGATGAGCACGGCCAGGGCAGCCGTCACGGCGAAGGCGAAGTTGGCGATCTGCGAGAACAGGCGCCAGATGCCTGGCCGCCCCTCGCGCTCGAGCGCCTGGCGTAGCAACGGGATCATGGCCAGGTTGAGCGCCCCGCCAGAGATCAAAAGGAAGAGCGTATCCGGCAGGTTGTTGGCTGCGTTGTAGGCGTCGAGCGCGGACCCCACGCCGTACGCGCGCGCCACAAGAAACTGCACGCCCAGGCTGACGACTTTGTCGAGCGCGAACAACGCGCTCACCAACAGCGAGGCTTTGAAGACCGAACGCATTATGGAAATTCAACTCCCGAACGTCCCATCAGTTTACACGCCTATTACAAACGATCGGAACGGCGCTGACAGGCCTACATTATCCTGCGTGCAAGTACGCAAACAACGGAGCACACACGCATGAACATCCACACTTTCTCCCGCAAGCTTATCGCCGGTTTGATGACGGGCGCGCTGGCCGTCAGTCTGGCCGTCGTCAACGTCAGCCCGGCATTCGCCCAGGACAGCGGCCCGACCGCACCGGCCGAACTGACCCGGCCCGAGATCCGTCAGCAGCGTATCGAGCGCCTGTACCAGCGCACGCTCAACTGGCGCGACCGGCAGACCGACAACCTGGCGCGCGCCAACGAAGGCGCGACGCAGACTCAGTCGTACATCGATGAGAAGAAGGCCGCCGGCCTCGACACGAGCAGCCTCGAAGCCGCGCTGGCGTCGTACAAGACCCAGATCGCCGAGGCTCAGACCTTCCACGATCAGGCCGTCGGCATCCTGGCCACGCACAACGGCTTCGACGACGCCGGCACGATGACGGACATCACGGCCGCGCGCGTCACGATCGCCGACGCTGCCGGCGACCTGGGCCAGGCGCGCGTCCGACTGGCCAACGCCGTCTTCAACCTGCGGCAGGCCGTCAAAGACTTCCGCCAGGCCAACGGCCTTACTCGCTGAACACGACCGCGGACGGCGGACCGCAGTAGTCGCTCGCCGCGCAAGGATCACGACAATGATGACACGCTCACGAGGATGGATGCTTTTCGCTGCTCTGACGACAGCGGTTTTGCTGACGGGCTGTGGACGGCTCCGCCCGGACCGCGAGGGCAGCGACGACAACGCGGCTGCGCCGACCTTCACCGCGGTGGCGCCGCCGGTCACCGCAGCGCCCGCGCAACCCACCACTGTCGTCGAGCCTTCGGCTACGGCCGCCGCCTCCGCGACGGCCCTGCCGCAACCGACGGCCACCGCAGCGCCGACCGAGACGACACCGCCGACCGCCACCATCCCGGTCAGCGACACCAGCGGCGACGCGCTCGACACCTTTCTCGGTGGGCTCGGCAACCCCGCCGACGATCCCACGATCGTGACGGAACTTCAGCAGATCCCGTAGGAAGTCGGCGCCTGAAGGGCGACGAATGACGAACGACGAAGGACGATGGTTGTCTCACTCAACCATCGTCCTTCGTCGTTCGTCGTTCGTCCGTTGCTCAGGGCATCCACGCCAGCTGCCACCACGGCGTCTCGAGGCCGGTCGTTGAAGGACAGCCAGTGTAATCCAGGAAGCACTGGTGGATGCCGAGCGCGCTCGTCATGCTCCAGAAGTTGAGTGACGCGTGGTAAGCGAAGACGTAGGCGGCAATGCCGGCGACGACAAGCACAACCCAGGCCGATGCCCGCCGGTCCTGCAGTCGTTGATAGATCAGGCTGCCCAGGAAGGCGACGGCCACGCTCGAGAAGATAAAGGGAGTCTTGTAGACGGTCGTGATCTCGTCGAGGACGCCCACCAACAACATCGGGAAGAAGCTATAGACGGCGTGGGTAAGGGCCATCCATCGGCGCCACAGAGCGATGGCGACGATCAGGACAGCGGTGATCAGGCAGGCCAGGGCCATCTCATAAGACACCGGCGGTTTCGGGAAACCCTCGAACGATGCCGTGACCGCCACGAGCCAGAGCGGCAGTTGAGCGATGACGGCCGTGGGGAACGTCAGTCGGGGAGCGGTCCGAGCATGGGTTGCGGTCGTCATGGTTGACCTCCGACCTCGTCCGACCGGGTGCGGCCAGCCACCGCCGCCCTGCCCGGTGTGGTTCCAAGAGACTGTCTCATCCTACAGCGAAAACCCAACCCGGAGTCCTGACCGGGCAGACCCGGCTGACCGAGGCGTGAGACCCGGGCACCCCACTATCAGCCCCCAATTTGCGTCATTCGCGAAATTCGCGGCCCGACTCCGCGCTACCTGCGGCAGTCGTTCCGAGCGGGCCGTGTGTGCCGGGCCTTCAGATCGATGGATCGCCTGACGGCACCGCGGCCTCAGATGGGCCGACGGACCGAGCAGGCATCGCCTGACGATAGTATTCACCGAAGACGACGGCACCGATGGTCAGAACGTAGAACATCGCCGGCATCAACACGAGGAAGGCCACGAAGCACAGCACCCAGGTGAAATACAGAACCGTGTAGAGCAGATAGGCGATGCCGGCCAGGCCAACGATGATCACCCACGCGCCGACGTACGCCCAGAACGATGCCCGCACAGCGCGCCAGATGGCCCTGAGACGGAAGGCATCGCCTATTCGCCCACTTTCGGCAAGGCGGGCCAGCGCGACGGGCAACGGCAGCGTTCCGAGGATCGACAGGAACGTCCCGATCGACAGGCTGATGAACAGCACAGCCATGCCGACCAAAAACGACACGAGCATCGCCGACGACGCCCCGCGCGGCGCGCTGCGCATGAGCACAATCGAGAACGGCCCGGCCATGAAGTAGATGGCGAAGCCGAACATGAACACCAGCCAGCCTGGCGCCAGATAGGCAAGCGTCACGGCCAATGACTTCAGGCCCTCGACGAAGAGATCGCCCCACTCCTCCCAGGGCGGCAGTCGCCAGCCCTCCCCGCGGATCGACGCCCGCATCACGCGCAACAGATATCCATACACGAAGATCGTGGGCAGGATCGGGATGACCGTGCCGACGATCAGCAGCGCGCATCCCAACAGGAACCGGTGTTGGGCCTCCCGTTCACGGAACGGAAAGCGGAGCAATGCGCTCAGGCCGTCCAGATCGAGCGTGGGCGTTGGCGAAGCGATGGGCGTGTTCGTCATGGATCTTGACCGTTCAACACTATGGTGATGCAACGATTGTAGACCATTCGGTCGTCGACTCTGGGGAGCACGGAAACAGAACAGGGCGATGCGATCGCATCACCCCGTTGCTCATTCAATCGTGTCGCGTAGCAGCGCTACGGAGCGGCGCCGAGACGCGCCAGGCCGTCGGTCGGGAGCTTGTAACCCGGGCGTTTCTCGAGGGCGGTGCGATAGTCCGCGATGGCCTCGTTATACATGCCCAGCGACTCGTAAGCCTGACCGCGCCAGTAGTAAGCCTCTTCGAGGCCGGGGTTGGGCGTGGCCTTGATCGCCGCACTCGCGAGGTCGATCACGTCCTGGTAACGGCCTGTGAAGTAGTACGCACGGTACGGGCCGAACTGATACCAGAGCATGCGATACGGCAATCCGAACTCGCGGGCTTTGTCGTACGCCTGGGCGGCGCCAGCGTAATCTTGCATGTAGTGCAGGTTCGTGCCGACGTTGAACCACGCGAACGCCAGGTCCTGGCCCTTGAGGGCCGGATCCTGCGTCTCGGCGCGGGCGCGGTCGAGCGCTTCGCGATAGTTGACGTCGAGATCAACGGCGCTGCCGAGCAGTTGCACGACCTGGGCCTCGCGCTCCGCGGATTGCGGGAACACGATCGTGTAGTTGTAGTTGAACGAGCGCCACAACTTCATGAGCTCGTCGTAGCCCATGGTCTTGTTGGCGCCGCGGAACGTGTCCTGGATAATGAAGACACGGCGGCTGTCATCATAGCCACCGAACACCGAATAGTGGCCGAACCAGCCCTCGCAGCGCGAACCTTCATCAGGCCCGCACTGCAATCCTTTCTCGATCAGCACCGGGTAGCCGGCTGCGATGAAGCGTTTGACCAGATCGACGTCGCCGTTGTTGCGGATGTAGGCGTTGAAGCCGATCTCAGCGACGTAGTTGTAGAGCTCGATGGGTGAGACGTTCTTGTCCTGCTTGATGGGCTTGGTGAAAGCGGCGACGTCTTCCTGGTTGCCCTGCCAGCCCCAGTAGCTCAGGTTGACGGCCAGTGACGCGGGCCCACAGTTGTTGAAACCCTGAGCCTCCCAGCGAAAGCCGGTGAGCTCCACCTTGGGTGGGAGCGGCGTGGGCGAGGGGCTCGGTGTGGGCGTCAACGTGGGCGTCGACGTGGGGCCGAGGGTCGGGCTGCTGGTTGCGGCCGGGCTGGCGGTCGGCGTCGCGGTTGCCAGGCCGCCGGCCAGATCGCCCTCGAGCTCGGGCTCGATGCCGGGCGTGAAAGCGGCGATGGACGTCGCGCCGGCAACGGCGGTGGGCAGCGTGTCGGCCTGCGGGTTGGCCGCCGCGTACAGTTGGGCTTCAACCTGCTGGACGCGGAAGAAGACCGAGTCGTTGGTCTGGTAAAGATAGAGCCCGACCACTGAACCAATCAGGAGGACGCTGATCACAAGCGCCGTGATGGCCAACGGCCAGGGGGCAGGCACACGTCTTTTGCGCATAAGACGGAAGATTCTACCGCCGGTTGTTCAGACTGAGTAGGCGCGGCCTGAGCGGCCACGTTGTCAGGTCGTTATCGGGCGGCCGAGCCTGTACACGGATCACGCGGATAGTTGCGGATGACGCGGAACGATATCGGGAACATCCGCGTCATCCGTGCCGATCCGTGCGATCCGTGCGATCCGCGTACAAAGCTTACTGGCCTGAAACGACCCGACAACTCGCCCGTGCACACCGCCGTGGCGTTGCCGTCGCCGGCCGCGCCCCTTGCTTCTATAATGCCCGGATGCCTTCCGACAAGGCCGCCGAACGCGGCGAACCCAGCTACGTGTGGCGTGCCGGCCAGGATCGGCGGCTGGCCATGATCCGCGCCGCGCTGCCGCCCGGTTTCGGGCCGACAAGCCGCATCCTCGACGACGGCTCGGGGCTCGGGCTCTACGTGCTCAAGCTCCTGGCCGACACGCCGCGCAGCTTCGGCCTCGAATACGAACGCGAGCGTGCGGCAGAAGGCGCTCAACGTTTCGGCCTGAGCCTGCTGGTCAATGGCGCCGGTGAGCGTCTGCCTTACGCCAACGCCAGCTTCGACGCCGTCCTCTCCAATGAAGTGATCGAGCACGTCCAGGACGATCGGGCAGCCGTGGCCGAGATGGCCCGCGTCCTGCGCCCGGGCGGCCGGCTCCTGTTGTTCTGCCCCAATCGCTGGTATCCCGTCGAGCAACACGGCATCTACTGGCGCGGCCGTTACGTCTTCGGCAATATTCCGCTGGTCAACTATCTTCCGAACCCGTTGCGCAACCGCCTGGCTCCGCACGTCCGCGCCTACACCGGCCACGGTCTGCGACGACTGCTCGCCGATCTGCCCTTGCGCATTCTCATTCACACGCGCATCTTCGGCGCCTACGACAACCTGATCCACCGATTTGGCGCCGCGGGTCGCCTCCTGCGCACCGGCCTCCACGGCGCCGAATCGACTCCGCTCAACGTCGTCGGTCTATCGCACTGGCTCGTCGCGGAACGCGTGGGCTGATCGACGCATGTGTGCGACGCCTGCGTCGCTACTACGACTTCCTCCTCGCCCCACGCTCCACGCTCCACGCTCCACGCTCCACGCTCCACGCCCCGCGCTCCACGCTCCTCGCCCCAATGGCGCCGATCCCTGCGGGAGATAGAATAGCCAGATGCCTCGCGCGTATGCGATCGTCCGGCGGCGCCAGCTCCGCGACCTGCAGGCCCGACAGGGTGCGGCCCGGGTGCAGCGCTGGGCCGCCAGCGGTCTGTTGACGCTGACGCTGATCGTCGTGTCCGTGATCGCGCTGACCATCAGTGGCGTGGCCGCCGCGTACGCGTACTTCACCCGCGATCTGCCGCCGGCCGATAAGCTACAAGAAGTCTTCAGCCCCGACAACCCGCTCTTCTTCCAGACCTCGCGCTTTTATGATCGCACCGGCCAGGTGCTGCTCTACGAGGTCATCGATCCCGAGGGCGGCGATCGGCAGTACAAGGCGCTCGGCGATCTGCCGCTTGGCGTGATCAGCGCCACCGTCGCGCTCGAAGACAAGACGTTCTTCACAAACCCGGGCTACGACCTGTACGGCATCTCGCGCGCCCTCATCTCCAACCTGCAAGGCGGCCAGGTGCAGGGCGGCAGCTCGATCACGCAACAGCTGATCAAGAACACGCTGATCGCGCCCGACGAGCGCGCCGTGCAGTCGTATCCGCGCAAGGTGCGCGAGATCCTGCTCGCGGCCGAGATCACGCGCCTCTACTCCAAGGAACAGATCCTGGAGTGGTATCTCAACACGAACTTCTACGGCAACCTCGCCTACGGCATCGACGCCGCCGCGCTGGTCTACTTCGGCAAGCACGCCGACGACCTCACGCTCGGTGAAGCCGCGCTGCTGGTCGCGATCCCGCAATCGCCGGGCATCAACCCGGCCACCGACCTCGAGGAGGCGAGTCGCCGTGGCGATGTCGTCCTCGACGTGATGGAACGCGAAGGCTTCATCACCGCTGACCAGGCCGAGGCCGCCCGCGCCGAACCGCTGACCGTGCGCGAGCCGGTTAAGCGCTATGACATCGTCGCCCCGCACTTCAGCGTCTATGCGCGCATGCAGGCCGAGCAGTTGCTCGATCAGGCCGGCTATGACGGGCAGGATCTGGTCAACCGCGGCGGCCTGCGCATCATCACCACGCTCGACCTCCCGCTCCAACGCCAGGCCGAATGCACGCTGCGCACCCAGATCGCCAGGCTCTCGGGCGCGCCGGCCGGATCGGTTGTGGCCGCTGAAGGCACGAACCCGGATTGCACGGCCGCGGCCTTCCTGCCCGAACTCGCGCGTGAGCAGGCCGGGCAGGACTATCACGTCACGAACGGCGCGACCCTGATCCTGCGCCCCGGCAGCGGCGAGATATTGGCCATGGTCGGCTCGGCCGACTACTGGGACGCGCGCATCGATGGCGCCTTCAACATCGCCGTCGATGGGCTGCGCCAGCCCGGCTCGTCGTTCAAGCCGTTCACGTACGTCGAAGCGCTGCGTCTGAACTACTCGCCCGCGACGCTGCTGCTCGACGTGCCCATGAACTTCACGACAACCGAGGGCAGCGTCTACGCGCCCGAGAACTACGACAGAAAGTTCCACGGGCCGGTCAGCCTGCGCCAGGCGTTGCAACGCAGCTACAACATCCCGGCCGTTGATCTGATGAACCGGGTCGGCGTCGACAACGTCATCCGCCTCGCCCACCGCCTCGGCATCGACACGCTCGAGACCGGTCAATACGGCCTTGCCCTGACGCTTGGCGGCGGCGAGGTGACGCTGATGGACATGACCTACGCCTACAGCGTCTTCGCCAACAGCGGTGTCATGGCCGGCCAGGGTGTGCCCGTCGACGTGCAGAAGCCGGGCTTCCGCCAGCTTGACCCGGCCGTGATCCTGCGCATCGAGGATTCGAGCGGCCAGGTGCTTTACAGCTACGAAGCGCCAGGCACGCAGCCGATCCTCAGCCCTGAACTGGCCTACCTGATCAACGACATTTTGTCGGACAACAATGCCCGCACCGCGGCGTTCGGTCGCGACAATCCGCTGTATCTGCCCGGCCGGCCGGCCGCGGCCAAGACCGGCACGACAAACGACTTCCGCGACAACTGGACGATCGGCTACACGCCGCAGCTTGCCATCGGCGTCTGGGTCGGCAACGCCGACAACACCCCGATGAAGGGCGTCAGCGGCCTGACCGGCGCGGCCCCAATCTGGCACGCACTGATGACCTACGCCTCGCAGAGTTTGCCGCTCCAGGGTTGGACCCAACCGACGGGTGTCGAGCGCGTCAAGGTCTGCGAGAGCTCGGGCCTGTTGCCGACGCAGTACTGTCCGAAGACGCGTGACGAGATCTTCCTGCAGGGCACAACGCCGACCACGCCCGACAACCAGTGGCAGCCCGTGATGATCAACCGTGAGACGGGCAAACGCGCGACGGCCTGCACGCCGCCCGAGCTGGTCGAGACGCGCGTCTATCAGGTGCTGCCGCCCGAGGCCGCCGACTGGGCCGCTCAGGGCCAGATCGCGCAGCCGCCGAGCGAGTACGACGCCGTCGGCGGCGTCTGTCTGACCAGCAGCAACGCCGTGCTGGCCACGCCGCAACCGTTCGCGACGCTGCGCGGCACTGTCGAGATCTCGGGCACCGCCCACGGCGATGGCTTCTCGTTCTATCGGCTCCAGATCGGCCAGGGCCTTTACCCGACGTCCTTCACGGCGCTCGGACCCGACGTCGGCACGACCGTCGACGCCAATGTCCTCGGCACCTGGGATACGCGCGGCCTGGATGGCGTGTACACGCTGCAGTTGATCGTGGCACGCGCAGACCCGGCCGGCGGACCGCCGATCCTCGACACGGCCGCCGTGCCCGTGACCATCGACAACCTCCCGCCGACCGGCCAGTTGCTGGCTCCCGCCCCCGGCGCCACGATCGACTCGAGCCAGAACGAGACCGTGGTGCTCCAGCCACAGGTCAGCGACAACCTCTCGGTGGCGCGCGTGGTGTTCTACGCCGATGAACGCGAGTTCGCCACAGCCACAGCCGCGCCCTACTCCACCCGCTGGCCGATCAAGGGCGCCGTCGGCGAACACACCTTCTTCATCCGCGTCTATGATGGCGCCGGCAACTTCGTCCAGAGCGAGCGCCTGACGATCACCATTCGTTAGTGCGTCGAGCGTGGAGCGGAGAGCGCGGTAGCATGATCGCCCTCCGCTCCACGCTCTCCATTCGGGAGACTCCGCTATGCCCTACCCGCCCCTGACGCATGGCCAGTTGCATGCCGCCATCCTGGAGCACATCATCGCTACCGGTGTGGCGCCTGAAGTGGATGCGCTGGCCGCCCGGTTCGGAGTCTCCAACGAGACCCTGATCGCGGCGTTGCACGCCCTGGCCGACTACCACGGCGTCGTCCTCCATCCACACGCCCCGAAAGTCTGGGTGGTGCATCCGTTCTCGTTGGCGCCGACGAACTTCCTGCTGCGCGCCGCCGTTGGGGATGGCGAGTGGTGGGGCAACTGTGCCTGGTGCTCGCTCGGCGCCGCCGCTTTGCTGAACCGCGATGTCACCATCACGACGACGCTTGGCGCAAACGGCCGCCAGGCCGAGGTGCGCATCCGCGACGGCCGGCTGATCGACACAGACTATGTCGTGCATTTTCCGGTGCCGATGACCCAGGCCTGGGACAATGTGGTCTACACCTGCACCACGATGCTGCTCTTCGAGGACGCGGCCCGGGTCGATGACTGGAGCCGCCGGCACGGCATCGCTCGCGGCGACGTCCAGCCAATCGAACGGGTCTGGGAGTTCGCGCGCGTCTGGTACGGCAACCACCTGAACCCCGAATGGACCAAGTGGACGACTGACGAAGCACGAGCCATCTTCGAACGCTTCGGCCTGACCGGCCCGACCTGGCACCTGCCCGGCTCGAATACGCGCTTCTGAGCGAGCGGCACCGCCGGCCGACAAAAGCCAATTGACGAAAGCCCAGCGGCCACTCTCCGGTCGCTCTTCGCACTTCGCTCCTCGCTTCACGCTTTCGTCTTTCATCGCACAAACAACGGCGTCGGATCAACCCGCGTGCCCTGAGCCGCCGAGCCGTTCGAC
>CAYZRP010000051.1:36215-40705 GCA_964480865.1 uncultured Anaerolineales bacterium
CACAAACAACGGCGTCGGATCAACCCGCGTGCCCTGAGCCGCCGAGCCGTTCGACACGCCGACCACCGAGCCAATCCAGAAGGACGCGCTGTTCTGACCGGCGCCAGGGCGCAGACCGCTGGTCGCAACGGCGACCTCGACATGCGCGTGCGGGCCGGTCGAATTGCCGGAGGTGCCCAACGTCGCGATGGCGTCGCCGGCGTTCAATGAAGCGCCCGGGGCCGGAACCTGATCGGGCCGCAGGTGGGCGGTCATCACGTAGAGCGATTTCCCCGGCTCCAGGCGCGCGCCCTGACCGGCGAGTGCCTGGAGTTGCTCGGCGCTCAGATCTTCGTAGCGCGTCTCGATCACGGCCATAGCGCCGTAGCCCCAGTTGTTCGCCGGGCTGGTGGGCGTGCCCGGTGTCATCTGACCGCTGCCGTTGCCATTCACCGTGAGCGCCGGACACGGATCGGCCACGATGAGCGCGGCCGGATACGGCGCGCGCAGGGTCTTGTCTGCTGAAGGCGTGTTGAGATCGATGGCGTAATGCCCGGGGTGCGACAGCCAGGCGTAGCCGCTGATATAAGCCGCGCCAAGCAACACAGCCGGGCCTGCCGGCCCAGGCACCGGGTCGGGTGTGGGCGATGGCGTGTCTGGTCCTGATTCGGTGCCCGGCAGCCGCAATCGTTGCCCGGGGAAGATCAGGTCACCGGTCAGGCCGTTGGCGAACTTCAGTTGAGCGACGGTTGTCCCATGCGCGATCGCGATCCCCCACAACGTGTCGCCGCTGCGCACAGTGACCGTGCCGACCGGGTCAGGCTCGGGGTGTGGCACCGGCGTGTCTGACGCGGGCAGGATCAGGATCTGGCCGGGATAGATCAGATGTCCGCGGATGCCGTTCGCGGCCTTGAGCGCCTCAACCGTTGTCCCGTAGCGTTGGCTGATCCCCCACAACGTGTCTCCGGGCACGATCACGTAGGTGCCCGAACCTGCCTCCTCGGCCCGCGCCGATCGAGCCAACCCGGGCGGTTTTCCCGGCGAGTATGCCCCTTCAATAACCGGTTGCGCCAGGGCGCTCTCAAGGTCTTCGAAGGCGCCGGCCGTTTCCACGAGGTATGCGCCGGTTTGGGCGAGATCGCGCTGAGCGACGCGCACCCACGCGATCAGGCTCCGACCACGGTGCTGGAAGTCGGCCCCTGCCCCGCTGACCCAGGCTGCCTCCACGCCGCTCAGGATGACGCCGAGCGCCTGCGCGACATCTGAGAGCGATCCTCGTTGTAACACTGTCAGGCCCTGTGCCGCAGAGCGCAGGCTCATCGGCTGGATGCGAATGACTTTCATAATCCTCCCCTCCTCCTTGAAGCCACTCTACGCACAGGCGCGCCGCCCACAACATCAAAGAGTCCTCGAACGTCGCCCCCCCCTCGCTCCTCGCTCTTCGCCTCCAGCCTCCCAATGCGGCATAATGGCCCCATGCAGCCCAACGAGCCGTGGAGCCTCGACGACCTGCACGCCGCGCACGACCACTTCGTGCGCACTGGCAGGATCCCGCGCCAGCTCGACCCGCTGGTGATCGCGTCGTGGCAGCGCTGCAGCCCGCGTCTGAACCCATTCGCGCGACCGCGTTGGACGGCGTTGAACGCCGAGGTCTTCCGGCTGAACCTCAATCAGCACAAGGACTTGATCCGCCAGTCGCAGCCGCTCCTCGAAGATCTGCAACAGACGCTCGAAGGCGCGGGCGCCGTGATGCTGCTTGTCGACAGCACCAACTGCGTTCTGCTCGTGGTCGGTGACGCTCAGCGCGAGGGGCTTGGGGTAGCTGGATTGAGGCCGGGCGTCTTCCTCGACGAGAGCCACATCGGCACCAACGCCTTCGGCATCACGCAGCTGCAGGCCTGCCCGTCGTGCGTCGTGGGCGGCGAACACTTCCTCAAGGTCTGGCACGACATCGCATCGGCGGCCGCGCCGATCTTTGGCCTCGACGGGCATGCCGAAGGCGCGATCGGCGTGATCGGCCGTGCGCAGTCGAGCGTCGGGCACATGCTCAGCCTCGTGGTCGCGGCGGCGAAGTCGATCGAGAACCAGCTGACGGCCGACCAGTTGCTGCTCGAGACCCATTTGCAGTCGACGGAGCTCAACGCCACCATCGACGCGATCTCAGAAGGCGTGCTGGCCTGGAGCGCGGCGACGGGCCAGGTGACACACCTGAACCGCCAGTCGGCTCAACTGCTGGGCGTCACGCCGGCCGAGTTGCTCGGCCGCCCGCTCGGCGACTTCGTGACGCTGCCGGAAGGCGTGGCGCGGGCGCTCTCGCGCGGGCAGGAGCTCAGCGACGTCCTGATCAATCTCAACGTGCAGGGCGGCACACGCGAGTGCTTGCTCAGTCTGCGCATCGTGCACGGCCCCGGGCAACAGCCCGCCACCTACATCGCCACACTGCGCCAGGCCGAGACCGTGCGCCAGCTGGTGACCCAGATCGTGGGTGCGCAGGCGCGCCTGACGATCGACGACCTCGGCGGCGACGGGCCGGCGGCCCAACGCGTCAGGCGTCAGGCGCTGGCCATCGCCGACGCCAAGGCCAGCGTGCTGTTGCTGGGCGAGAGCGGCACCGGCAAGAACATCCTGGCGCGCGCGATCCACAACAGCAGCCGGCGCGCTGCCAAGCCTTTTCTGGCGATCAACTGCCGCGCGGTGCCGCGCGAGCTGGCGCTGCAGGAATTTCTGGGCTACGAAGCCGGCGCGTTCGGCACGAGCATGGTGGGCGACCAGCCCAGCAAGTTCGAGCTGGCCAACGGCGGCACACTCTTCCTCGAGGAGGTCGACGCACTCCCGTTGGATATGCAGGCCGCGCTGCTGCGCGTCATCGAAGCCGGCGATGTCATCCGGCTGGGCGGCAAACGTGTCTGGCCGGTTGACACGCGCATCATCGCCTCGTGCCATCGCGACATCGAAGCCTTCGTCGAAGAGGGCAGCTTCCGCCGTGACCTGTTCTTTCGTCTGAGCGCCGTGATCATTGCGATCCCATCCCTCCGCGAGCGGCCGGAAGACATTGCGCCGCTGATTGAGCGTGTGCTCACGCGCCTGCGCATGCAACTCGGTCGACCGCTGACGATTGCGCCAGAGGCGCAGCGCGCCCTGCTCGCCTATCCGTGGCCCGGCAACGTGCGCGAACTGCAAAGCATCCTCGAACGACTGGCACTGACCGTCGAAAGCAGCGAGATCGGCCTGGAACACCTGCCTCAGACCATCCGACAGCCCCGCGCGACCCTCAACCCGCGCGCTGACGCCGGTGAAAGCCACGACGTGATCTCGCTGGCCGAGGCCGAGCGACGCGCCATTGCCCAGGCGCTGCAGGCCACCGGCTCCAACACCAGCCAGGCCGCCCGCCTGCTCGGGATCGGTCGCAGCACGCTCTGGCGCAAGATGAAAACCTACGGTCTGACGATCTGATCCCCGCCCAACGGCCCTTTTTCCTCTGAGAAACGCCCAGATCGACTCTGTTTTGTTTTGAAACACACAGGGACCTTCACTCCTGTTTCATTTCGAAACAAACGACTGATAACGTTGACTCAGGGGCGGACCTCCCTTAGGGTCTAGGCGTTCCACGTCACCTACAAGCCGGATTTCTGCCTTCCGCTGCGCGCAAGCGCCAGCCAGATCCTCTTGTGCAGATTCCCGGCGAGCGAGGGCGTGCGGCCGCGATGCCGACGCCAGGAGGTTTGCCCAAACCTTAGCCGCTCATTCCCCACCCACCACGTGTTCTGGTTAATCTCATTGATTCATGGAGGGGCAACATGTTTCTGGCAGAATTCTTCGGCACGTTTACCCTGATCGTCCTCGGCGACGGTGTGGTCGCCAACGTTCTGCTCAACAAGAGCAAGGGCCAAAACTCGGGCTGGATTGTCATCACCGCGGGCTGGGCCATCGCCGTCATGTCCGGCGTGTTTGTGTCAGCGGCGCTCGGTGGCGGCGGCAGCCTCAACCCGGCCGGTGAGGTCGCGGGCATGATCGCGGGCGGTGACGTCATGGTCGGCCTGACCAACATCGCCGCGCAGGTCAGTGGCGCGTTCGTCGGCGCCATCGTCGTCTTCCTGCTCTACTTCGCTCACTGGGAAGTCACCAGCGACGCCGGCCTCAAGCTGGCCGTCTTCTCGACCGGCCCGGCCATCCGCAACCCCATGTGGAACCTGGTCACGGAAATCCTGGCGACCTTCATGCTCGTCTTCGTCGCCGGCGCCATCTTCTCGTCCACCGTCGGCATCGGCGGCACCGCAGGGCTTGGACCGCTGGCGGTTGGCGGCCTGATCTGGGGCCTCGGCCTCTCGCTCGGCGGCCCGACCGGTTATGCCCTCAACCCGGCTCGTGACCTCGGCCCGCGCATCGCGCACGCCATCCTGCCCATCCCGGGCAAGGGCGACAGCGACTGGGGCTACAGCTGGATCCCGGTCGTCGGCCCGATCATCGGCGCTTCCCTCGCCATGATCGTCCGCATGGCCATCGGCCTGTAA
>CAYZRP010000052.1:0-8296 GCA_964480865.1 uncultured Anaerolineales bacterium
ATTCAATGAACGTGAAGCGTGGAGCGTGGAGCGTGGAGCGTAGAGCGTAGAGCGTAGAGCGAACGCTACCGCGATCTGGCGCGGTAGCGTTCGCTCCACGCTCCCCGCTCCCCGCTCCACGCCCCACGCTCCACGCTCTACCGCTCACCGAAACGTCTTTCTTACCCAATCCAGCGCTCGATTCAGGGTCACGGGTGGCGCAGACGGGACATTTTCGGCCAGGCAGGCCTCGAAACGGGCCTGCAGGGCCGCGGCGTCGATCGAGCCGGCCGACCCGATCAGGACGAGCTGCGAGCGCGGTGCAGCGTCCCCCCAGGGCTCGCCCACGGTCAGGCGGACCCGCTTGCCGACGACGTGGAGCAGGCCGCGGCGCTGGGGCGCGTCTTGAAAATACAGGACGCCCTTGGCCCTGAAGACGTCGGTCGGCAGGGCCTTGATCGCATCGCGCAGGGTCTTGAAGTCGAAGGGCCGCTCGTCGACGAAGCTCCAGGTGTCGAACACCAGCGCATGGTCGGTATGGAAGTGGTTTTCGCCGGCGCCAACATCTGCCTGCTGATCATGAACGTGAATGTCTCGAGCCGCGCGCTCGTTCAGGTTCTCGGGCGCGAACAGGCCTACGCCCAGGACGAGCGCCAGCGGCACGTCGGCCTGCACGGCCGGCAAGATCCTGGCGCGCGGCGAGATCTCGCGCACCCAGTGCTCGGCGGCCTCACGCGCCTCCGGCGAGCACAGGTCCACCTTGTTGAGGACGACGATGTCGGCCACCGCGACCTGGTCTTGCGCCAGCAACGCGTTCGGTCCGGTGTAGCCGGGCGCTTGCTCGGCGTCGACGACGGTCAGGATGCTGTCGACGAACAGGTGCTCGCGCAGCTCCGGCAGCATGAAGGTCAGGGCCACGGCCTCGGGGTCCGACACGCCGCTGGTCTCGATGACGACGTACTCCGGGCGCTCGGGGCGGGCGATGACACCCAGCACCGCTTTCAGCAGATCGTCGCGGATCGTGCAGCAGATGCAGCCGTTGGCCAGGCTGATCGTCTCGCCCTCAACACCCACGACAAGCTGCGTGTCGATATTGATCGCGCCGAAGTCGTTGACCAGCACGGCGACGCGGAGCCCGTGATTGGCGCTGAGGATCCGATTGAGGAGCGTGGTCTTGCCCGCGCCAAGAAAGCCGGTGAGCAAGGTCACGGGAATGGGAGATGCGCTCACACTGCCTCTTCCGCGGCGATGGGCCGCCGCACTTGATGCACAACCCAGGCGACCGCGAACGACAGCGTGCAGAGCAGGACGATGGCGGCGCCCGAAGAGACCGCGAAGTAGTACGACAGGTAGAGACCGGCTACGCCACTGACGACGGCAACGGCGGCCGCGATCGGCACCATGCGCGACAGCTTGTTGGTCAGCAGCGTCGCCGTCGCGGCCGGCGTGATCAGCAGCGCGCTGGTCATCACCACGCCGACGACCTGAATGCCCGTGATCACGGTCAGCGCCAGCAGGATCAGCAGGCCGTAGCGCATGAGATCCGTGCGCAGGCCGATGACTTCGCTGTGCACAGGGTCGTACGACGTCAACTCAAGTTCTTTGTTGAAGAAGATGAGCCCGGCCAGGATCACGACGCAGACGCCGGCAATGAGCGCGAGATCGCCGCCCGTGACGCCCAGGATGTTGCCGAACAGGATGTGCGTGAAGTCCCTGAACGACTGCACGGTGCTCATCATCAGGATGCCCAGAGCGAACATGCCCGTGAAGACGATGCCGATGGCCGTATCTTCGCGCACGTCGCCGCGCCGTGAGAACCAGCCGATGCCCAGGGCCGTCAACAGACCTGCCACCAGAGCACCCAGGAGCAGGTTGGCGCCCATCAGGTAGGCGCCAACCACGCCCGGCAAAATCGTGTGCGATAGCGCGTCGCCGATGAAGGCCATGCGCCGCAGCACCACATAGACACCGATCGACGCACAGGCCACGCCCACGAGCGCCGCAGCCAGGAGGCCGTAACGCATGAACTCGTAACGCAGCGGATCAAAGAGCAGGTTCACGCGACCTCCTCGCCGCAGTCGGCTTCCTGGCCGGGGAGCGCAGTGCCCACCGCCAGACCGACGAAAGCGCCCGGGGGCGGCGCGACCACGCGCCCCTCGCACAGGTAGAGCGCGCCATCGAACTCGGCTTCCAGCCGGCCGAGGTCGTGTGTGGCCATCAACACGGTGCGCCCCTGAGCGCGGACCGTGTCGAGCACGTTCGCGATGATGTGGCGCGTGGCGGTGTCGACGGCGTTGAGCGGCTCATCGAGCAAGAGCAGGTCTGCCTGTTGGGCCAGAGCCCGAGCGAGCAGGGCGCGCTGCTGCTGTCCACCCGAGAGTTCGCCAATCTGGCGTTTGGCCAGGTCGGCGATGCCAAGCACCTGCATGGCATCGGCCACGGCGGCGTGATCGCCCCGGCCCGGGCGGGCCAGCCAGCCGAGGTGGACGTAGCGCCCGGCCATCACCAGCCGCTCCACAGACACCGGGAAGCGCCAATCGACCTCGGCCCGCTGCGGAAGATATGAGACACGGTGGCGACAGCGTTGTGTGGCGTGCCCGAAGACCTCGATCCTGCCCTCATAGGGGATCAGACCGGCAATCGCCTTGAGCACCGTGCTTTTGCCGGCGCCGTTCGGTCCGACCAGGGCGACGCGGGCGCCGGCCGGCACCTGCAGCGACACGCCGCGGATAGCGGGAGTCGGGCTTCCCCGGTAACCGGCGCGCTGGATCTGGGCCGACACCGCCGGTGCATCCGGAACCGCTTCGACGTGGTGATGGGGCGAATACGAAAACGACATGAGCTTACTTCAGAGCGCCAACGATGGTGTCGATGTTGGCGCGGATCATCTTCTCATACGTGTCGGCCGGGCCGCCGGCTGCGCTGAGGGCATCAGTGTACAACGCGCCGCCGATCTTGACACCCGTCTCGCGTGCCAGCGCGTCGGCGACGTCGGAACTGACCACGTTCTCGGTGAAGATCACGCTGACGTTCTCCGCTCGCACGCGATCCGCCAGTTGAGCCAGTTCCTGCGCCGACGGTTCAACGGCCTCGGTTGACAGTGCGCCCAGAACGTCGCCGACCAGCGTGAAGCCGTAGGCGTCGCAGAAGTAACCGAGCGCGTCGTGGTTGGTGACGATCCGACGCCTGTCAGCCGGGATCGTCGCAGCCTGTGCCACCACATACGCGTCCAGGTCGGTCAGCACCTTGAGATAGGCGTCGGCGTTGGCCTGATACGTCGAGGCGTGAGCCGGATCAGCCGCGCTCAGGCCGGCCTGAATGTTGCGCACCATCTGTGTTGCGTTCCTGACATTGTGCCAGATGTGCGGATCGAACTCACCATGGTCGGGATCGCCCTCGCCTTCATGTGTCTCGCCTTCGTGCTCGCTGGCTTCACGCAGGGTGACGCCATCCGCGGCGACGACGCGGGTGGCCTTTGTGCCGGAGGCCGACACCATGTCATCGAGCCAGCTCTCGAAGCCGGCGCCGTTCTCGACGATCACCTGAGCGTCGGCCAGGGCCGCGCTGTCGGCGGGGGAGGGTTCGTAGGTGTGAGCGTCGCTGTCGGGGCCGACGAGCAATGTCAGCGCGATTTGATCGCCCCCGACCTGGTGGACGAGATCGCCGATCACGCTGAACGTCGCGACCACGCGCAACTTGCCGGCTTCTGTGCCGGCGTCGACTGGCGCTGAAGGGCTGGCCGGGGTCGGCGCACAGGCGGAAAGCAATAACGCTGTTGATAGAAGGAGTGCGGGCCAACGTGTCGACATGGGTCTTCCTTTGAAAATAGAGAATGCATAGCCCACCCAGGCCCGTCGAGCGGGTCGGGCAGGGTGCTCGAATAAGTTGAGCGAGCCGGACTTAGCTGGTCTGACAGGATGGACAGAGGCCAAACAGCTGGAGCCAGTGTTCGCGGATGAGGAAGCCGGTGCGACGCTGGACGGATGCGATCAACTCTTCGAGATCGTCACCGACGAAGCGTAGCGCGCGTCCACAACGTTCGCAGAGGAGCACGTGTTCGTGGCCCTGGGCGGCACGCACGTAGGCATGGCAACCGCCCGGCTGGTGGATGCGCTCGATCAGGCGCAGCGCTTCGAGCTTTTCGAGCGTTCGGTAGACCGTCACAAGTCCCATGGCCGGATGCCGCTGCCGGGCGCGTTCGAAAACTTCACCCGGATCCATGGCTTGATCTGATGCGGCCAGGATCTCGACGACGGCCCTGCGCGGCGCCGTCACCCGGCCGCCCTCGGCCTGCAGCTGGGTCAGCCAATCCTCACTGACGTTCATGCGCGATCCTCTTACTGAAAGTGATTGTCAGCAAGGGTAGCACTATTGAAAATCGATGTCAATAACACAAACGGCGTAAATGATCCGAAAAACGTCGAGGCTATGCCGGGCGGACGGAGATAAATACAGCCGCTCTTTATGGAACGTTCCGGGCGTCAAACGTAGGATAGATCCGGTTATGACGAAACGCCCCGTGACAATCTGCCCGATCTGTGGCCATCCCCTCACCGACGGCAACGTGGTGTGCCAGGGCTGTGGCGCGAACCTTGCATTGACCGTGGCTGTGACACAGCAACGCTCGATGCGGCGTGGGCTCACGGCTTTGCTTGGCTCGAAGCCGACCCATGTCGAGCAACTCGTGCCTCGCCTGGGCGACTATCTGATCGCCAATGGCTACGTCACGCAATCGGACCTCGAGGCTGCCGTTCTGCGCAAGCGCGAGCGCCCCGAAGCGCTGCTCGGCCAGATCCTGGTCGAGATGGGCGTCATCCGACGCGAGACGCTCGATCAGGTGATCGCGCACCAGATCCTGGAACTCCAGGTCGCGCTGCTCGATTCCAATCGGACGCTCGAAGCGCGGGTGCAGGAACGGACCGCCGAGCTCGAGGCCGCGCTGGTCAAGCTGGCCGACATCAACAAGCTGAAGTCGAACATCATCGCCAACATCTCGCATGAGCTGCGCACGCCGTTGACCCACGTCAAGGGCTACTCGGCGTTGCTGGCTGAGGGCGATCTGGGTCCGCTGACGGGCGAACAAAAGGAAGCCTTCGGCGCGATCCTGCGGGCTGTGTCGCGGCTCGAGGGCCTGATCAACGACCTGATCACGTACGCGAGCGCTTCGCGGGGCGAGATCACGATCAACCCCGACCCCGTATCGATCCGTGCCTTGTTCGATCAGATCCGCGAGCAACACGAGCCGACGGCGCGTGTGCGTGGGATCGAGTTCGTGTTGACGCTGACGCCGGGCGCCGAGATGGTCCAGGCCGACTCGGAGAAACTGCTCTGGGTGTTGAACCAGCTCGTCGACAACGCCGTCAAGTTCACGCCGAGCGGCGGACGCATCGACGTGATCGCCGAGCCGGCCGGACAGCGGGTGATGTTCCGCGTGTCTGACACGGGCATCGGCATCGCGGCCGAGGAGATCCCGCTTGTGTTTGAGGAGTTCCGTCAACTGGACGGTTCATCGACGCGACGCTACGGCGGCACCGGTCTCGGTCTGGCCCTGGCCCATCGCATCATCGAAGCGCATGGCTCACACTTCCGCGTTGAAAGCGAAGTGGGGAAGGGCAGTGCCTTCGAGTTCATGCTCAATCGAGTCGAACACGTCGGCCTGTAGGCCGCGGGACTGCCATGCGCACCATCCTCATCATCGACAGCGACGCGACCTTCGCAGCCTATTTGTCCCGGGCGCTTGCTGCAGCCGGCTATCGCACCCACGTCGCTGCGACGGGCCGCGAGGGCCTGGCTGAAGCCACGCAGAACCCGCCCGACCTGGTCGTGCTCACACCAGAGCTTGCAGATGTCAACGGCCTCAACGTCGCGCGGCGGCTGCGTGTCGACGGACGGACACGCGGCGTGCGCGTCTTCATGGTCTCGGCGCACACGCACCCGCACGACATCCTCAACGGCGCGCTCGCCGGCGCCGACGCCTACTTCTCGCGTTATCCAGGCGTTGAAGCCGAGATCGTGGCCAAGGTCGCGCTCGTGCTCGCGCCCGGGAGCTCCGGGCTGAACGGCAGCAACGGACTTGTGGCGCTGGTTGGCGCAGCTGGCGGGGTGGGGGTCAGCGCGCTCACGCTCAACCTCGGGCATGTGCTCGGCGGGCAGATGCGCGTCCTGGCTGCCGACCTCTCCGGCACGATCGACACGCTTGGCGATCGGCTCGGCGTCGAGCCGGCGACGAACCGCGGCGCCGCTGGGTCGGGCGGTGCGCGCTCGGTCGTGGTGCGCAGCAACGACTGGGCCTGCGATGTGCTACCCGGCCCCAGCGAACCCGGCGTCCCAGGTGGGCAACCGGATCGCGAGCTCGATGCGCTGCTCAAGGTACAGGCCGACTACGACGTGGTCCTCGCGGATGCGGGCCGTGGCCTGCAGGGCCTGGCGGCCTCGGCTTTAGTTCGCGCCGGGGCCGTCGTCATCGTGCTCAGCGCGGATCCGGCGCAGATCGGCCCGGCCCGCCGTCTGCTGGACTACTGGCAGGGCAATGGCGTTTCGGCCGAGCGGATGCTGCTCGTGGTCAATCACGCTCACGGCGCCGATGGCCTGACCCTGCCGCAGCTGGAACGCGAGCTTGGGCTGATGGCCTGGGCCGAGATCCCGTATGGGCGAATGCTGGCGGCCAACCGCCTCAAGCAGCCGCTCGAGCTCAGCTACCCGCGCGATCCGGCAGCGGCCGTCATTCGCGATCTGGCTGCAGGGTTGGCCCAGCATCTGGGCGTGCTGGCCGAACGTGAGGCGCGGGGCCAGGAGCAACCGGCGACAGTCGAACGCGATGGCGCCCGGGCCAACAGCCTGGCCGCTAAAGAGGAACGTCGCCGCACGATCGATCTCAGCCGGCGCAACCGCGTCGGGCTGCGTATGCCGGGACGGTGAGGGTGGGGTGGCTGGCACGCTTTGTGTTGCTCATGGCGGACCGCAGACCGCAGACGGCGGACCGCCATGATCGAGCCAGATGAGATTCTGCGGTCTGCGGTCCGCCGTCCGCGGTCGTGCATCGACCGGCCCTATAATCGTCGCAGCCTGAACGACACGACGCCCGGCCTGGCGATGCGGAGGATCCATGAGCGCTTCAGACCCTGAACTGTCACTCGAGGTGCGCGCCCGATTGCTCGGGGCCTTGCTGCGCGACGCTCGCGAGCACGCGGACCGATCGACCGACGAGTGCGCGGCCGTGCTTGGCCTCGACGAAGTTGACTACGTCACTTTCGAGACCGGCGAGGACAGCCCGTCGTTGCCTCAGGTTGAGTTGCTGGCCTATTACCTCGACGTGCCTGTGTCGCACTTTCTGGGCGATGCCCTGATCGTCGATCAGCCGGGTCTGCGCGCCGCGACGCCGGGGCCCGAGATCACGGAACTGCGCGACAGGATCCTGGCCGTGCGTTTGATGCAGGCGCGAATCGAGACCGCGCGGTCCGTGGCGGAGTTGAGCCTGGCGGTCGGCATCGATGAAGACATGCTGACCGCGTTCGAGGCCGGCGACGCCCCCATCCCGGTGCCGGTGCTCGAGCCCTGGTGCCGGGAACTGAACCTGCGCATCGAGGACCTCTCGGAGCCGGGCGGCGTGATCGGCGCGTGGCAAACGCGGATGCGCCAGGCGGATCTGTTGCAGCACCTGCCACCCGAACTGCGCGAGTTCGTGGCGCGGCCCGTCAACGCCCCGTACCTGAAACTAGCCGAAAAACTCAGTCACCTGTCGACCGCGGAACTCCGCGAGATCGCGGCGACCCTGCTGGACATTACATACTAGGACCCTATGGACGCAGAAGCTCTCAAGAAAACCGGCCTCGACCACTTCAAGGCGGACCGATTCACCGACGCGGCCAGCGCGTTCGATCAGGCAGCGCTGGCTTTCGAAGCGGCCGGCCGACCCGCCGACGCCGCCGAGATGCGCAACAACCTGTGCGTCGTGAAGATGTCGCAGGACGACTGGCCGGGCGCCCTGGCCGCCGTCGAAGGCACCGAAGCCGTGTTCGCGGCTGCCGGCGATTCCCGCCGCGAGGCCCAGGCGATCGCCAACCGCGCTGCCTGTTTCGAAGGCCTCGGGCGAGTCGAAGATGCGCTGCAGACTTACCAGCGCGCCATCGACCTGCTCGGCGACATCGGCGAACACGAGACGCGCTCCGCCTGCTACAAACGCATGAGCGGCCTTCAGGTCAAGAGCGGCCAGCAGCTCCAGGCTCTGGCCTCTATGCGCTCCGGCCTCGACCTCACCGACAAGCCTTCGATGCGCGAGCGCATGCTGAAGGGCATGCTGGACAAGGCGATCAAGGGG
>CAYZRP010000052.1:8396-19435 GCA_964480865.1 uncultured Anaerolineales bacterium
GCCTTCGATGCGCGAGCGCATGCTGAAGGGCATGCTGGACAAGGCGATCAAGGGGTTGGGGATGTAAGGACGGCGGACGCCAGCCCCTGCGGCGCGACGAAGGACGAATGACGAAGGACGAAGGTTGCTCTCAACCTTCGTCCTTTTGTTTGCCGCGGGTTGCGAAGGTTTCACGGATGTCGGTGGGTTGGCGAGCGGATGGTGTAGCACTCCAAGCCTCAAGCGTCATCGGGCCAATCCGCGGCCAAACCCCGCGGCTGATGACTCGCGCGTGCGCACCCCAGGGCATCGGAGCGGGCGGAATCGGGGGGATCTGGTATGCTCGCCACTCGTGTTGACTGACACAAGATCACGATGGGCCTCGATGGTCCTGATGGGCGCACTGGTGGTCGCGAGTTGCGGGCCATCTGAGGCCGTCGGCGTGGCGCCGAGCCAGACTCCTGTCCTGGCGACGGCTACGCCGCCGCCTCCCGTGGTCACGCTGGTTCCGACGATCGAGCCGACGGCGGCGCCGCCCGTGGTGCCGCCCACGGCGACGGCCGTGATCGAGCCGAGTCCCTCCGCCGAGCCCACGATCACGCTGCTCTTCACTGGCGATATCCAGCTCGGTCGATGCGTGTACACGCTGGCCCAGGCCACCGGCGATCTCACCTCGCCGTTCGCGGCCATGGCCGATGTGCTCAGTTCGGCCGACCTGACGATCGGCAGCCTTGATGGCACAATCTCAGACGTCAACCCGCCGGGGCGTTGCGCCGAGGATCATCGCAACCTGCTGGGCCCGACCTCGATGCTACCAGGCCTGGTCCGCGCCGGCTACGACGTCATCACGACGGCGACCAATCATGCCCGCGACTGCGGGTTGGAGCGCGGCTGCATCTACGAGTCGCTGCTCGACACGCATGCCAACCTGCTGGCAGCCGGCATCCAGCCGGTCGGGACGGGCGAGAACCTCGAAGGCGCACTCGCGCCGGCCTTCTTCGACATCAAAGGCGTGCGCCTGGCGTTCATCGGCCTTTCGGGCATCGATGCCAGTTTGTGGGCCGGGCCGGATACACCGGGGACCGGTCCCCTGGATCAGAAGATCTACACCAGCGCGGTCGAAGCGGCTGCTGCAGAATCCGACGTGACGATCGTGTTGCCGCACTGGGGGCAGGAATACAAGAACGAGCTCAGCTGGCTGCAGATCACGCACGCCGATGCGCTGGCGACGGCCGGAGCCGATCTGATCGTCGGCAATCATCCGCACCGCGTGCAGGCGATCGAGACGCTGCCGACCGGCGCCGTGGTGGCTTACGCGCTCGGCAACTTCGTCTTCGATCAGCAGTGGTCCGACGGGTCAATGTTCACGATCCAGGGCATCGTGCTCAAGGTCGTGTTGCGCGGCTCCGAGATCGTCGAGGTCACGCCGATCCCGATTCAGATCTACGACAATTTCCAGCCGCGTCCGGCGCCGCCCGCGTCGGTGACCATGATCTCGGACGAGATCGCGCAATCGCTCGAGTCGCGACCGTAGGAAGGCGTCAGGCGTCAGGCCTCAGGCGTCCGTGCACGCTGCCGCGCCGGCACACAGGCCTGCTCGACAACCACTTACGCCTGACGCCTTCTCAATTCAGCCTTCCGAGCTCGATCAGCATCTGCTCGCGCAGGACGCGGATCTCTTCGGCGTCGTCGGCGTTGGGCGCAGCGGAGAGGTAGACGGACAGTTCCTGCGAGGCGCGACCACGTTCGCCCAGTCGATAGTGGATCAGGCCGAGGTCGCGTCGATGTGAGGCAACGTCGGGCTGCACGAGGGCAAGGCGTTCGATCGTGCGGCGGGCGAGCTCCCACTCATCGGCGCGGGTGTAGACGTTGCGCAGGTTGTTGAGCATGCGCCCAACCGTCTCCAGTGCGGAGGTGGGCTTGAGCCACCGTCGGTCGAAGGCGCCGCGGAAGCTGGTTGAATCGGCGACCAGCCGCTCGCAGTCGGCGAGCCCAAGGGTGACCCCGCCATTGAACGGATCGACGTAGATGACCTGCTCGCCGTCGGCCACGCCGGCGATGAAATGGCCGGGCAGTCCGACGCCGTGCGCGCGGATGCCCAATCGCTCAGCCACATGCACGAACATCACAGAGAGCGTGATCGGCAGCCCGAGCTTGCGGAAGATAACCTCGTTGATGTACGCGTTGCGGGGATCCTGATACTCATCGCGATCGCCGCGATAGCCAGCCGCACCGAACAGCCAGCTGGCCAGGGCCGCGCCGCGGTCGCGATGCGAGCCCGTCACAGGGATCATTTCGGCCGCGATCGAGGCCAGTTTCTCGAGGTCGTCGAGAACCGTGCTCGGGACGAGCGAGGGATAGGCGATCTCGCGCGCCAGCAACAGGTTGGCGCGCACCGGCGAGAGCGAATCGCCCAGCTTCAGCTCCTGCAGGAAGGTGCGATCGTCGACCATTGTTCCCATTCTCTCGGCCGCTGATCGTGAGCCGTGGCCTGGCGGTGCGGCTAGGGCGTTGCAGTAGCGGTTGCTGTGCCAGGCCCGGACGTCAACACGGCGGCGGCGGTCGAGCTGGCATCGGCCAGGGCGGTGACGGTCGCGGGCGCCGGGGTCGGGGTCAGGGTCGCCAGGCCCACCGGCACCGTGATGACTTCGCCGGCCTGAAGGTTCTGGCTGGTCAGGTCCTTACGGTTCGTGCGCTCGGTCACGATGGCGTCCACCGTCGTGGCGTAGCGCAACGCGATCGCCTCGAGGCTCTCGCCAAGCAACACGCGGTGCTGAATGCGGGTGCCGCGCGCGATGTCGGCCGGCAGGGGCGACGGGGTCGGGGTCGGGAAGTCGGCGTCGGCCGGGATGAGCAGCTGAGTGCCGACCGACAATACTTCGCTCGTCAGGTTGTTGGCGGCCATGATCGACGCGATCGGGATGCCGAATTGGAGCGAGATGTTGTAGAGGTTGTCGCCCTCCGCCACGATGTACATGATCGGTGTGGGAGTGGGCGAGGGGCCTTCGGTCGCGGCCGGCGTATCGGTCGCCTGTGCCGTCGAAGTGGCCGTTGCGGTGGCCGTCACGGTCGGCGTGAGGCTGGCTGTCGGGGTTGCGGTGGCGAAGAGCGCCACGCCCGGGCCGGACGTGAAGAAGGTCCACAGCATGAACAGGGCGAAGGCGATCACCAGCACGATCAGCACCCCGAAGATAGCGGGCACGACCGGGCTGCGGCGCCGTGGCAGGAGAGATTGGACTGATTTCTTCATAGTTATCGACGAAGCTGCTCCGGTCTGGGTGCCGGGCAGAGATTGATTCTAGCACATGGGGTCGGGCGAGCCGCGGTCGGGCAAGACACCGGGAGTGCGAATGACGACCGGGCAGTAAGACACCGGGAGTGCGAATGACAACCGGGTAGCAAGACACCGGGAGTGCGAATGGCACGTCTCGGTCCATCAGAGTCGTCATTCGCACTCCCGGTGTCTTAACCTAATCTGGTTTGAGTGAGAAGAAATGCGGAGACGACGGCCCGATTTCTCTGGTTGTCGCCGACGTTCCCGGCCCGCTAAATTGAAGACGCGCCAACTGCGCCCGTCATCTGTGGGGGATGGCGGCTCTCCAATGTGGAATGATCTTATGTCTGACGACTCTCAATCGAAGCCCATGGATCGTCGATCGTTGCTTAAGGGGGCTGTGCTGACGGCTGCTTCGGTGGCACTGGCGGCCGGCCGAAAGACGGCCCTGGCTCAGGACGGGATCACCGACTCAGAAGGTGGCCAGATCGAAGTGCCGATGGCTGGCCCCGACGTCCCGGCCAACCTGGCCGACGACTCGGCTCCGCCGTTCTTGCTCGAAGGCATCGAGACCCTGACGCCGCAGACCCCGCCGCCCATGGCCAACATGGTCCTGAACCGGCTTTGCTATGGCCCGCGCCCTGGCTCCATCGACTACGCCAAGTTCGCGGCCATGCCGGGCGCGACGGACGCCGAAAAACTTGTCTCCTGGGTCGATTGGCAGTTGAACCCCGCGGCTGTGGGCGACGCCGAATGCGACGCGCAGATCAACCGCCTCAAGAGCGGTGGCTTCGTGCCGGCGGCCGATAAGTGGCTGACGTGGCTGTGGGCCGACTACATGAACGGCAACGCCGGCCGTGAGGTGCCGATAGAGAATGTGCGGGCCCTGACCGTCACGCGGGCCGTGTTCAGCCAGCGGCAGCTCTACGAAATGATGGTGGAATTCTGGCACAACCACTTCACCATCTACGCCTGGGATTACGCGTATGCGTCGGCGACGTGGATGTCGTACGACCGTGACGTCATCCGCGCCAACGCCCTCGGCAACTTCCGGACCTTCCTGGAGGCTGTGGCCAAGAGCCCGGCGATGTTGTTCTACATGGACAACTACCTGAACGACCACGGGTCGAATGAGAACTGGGCCCGCGAGTTGTTCGAGGTCTACGGCATGGGCGCCGAGAACTACCTCGGCTCTGCAATGCAGCAGAGCCAGGTCCCCGGGTATCCGACAAGCCCAGTTGGTTACGTGGATGCTGATGTGTACGAAGCCGCGCGCGCGTTTGCAGGCTGGCGCGTTCGCGACGGGATGTGGCCCTACGACTCGGAGGTGCAAAAGGACAACGGCACCTACTACTTCTACGCTGATTGGCGCGATCGCTTTCAGAAGACCGTGCTCGGGCAGTTCATGGCGGCCGACCCGGCCGGTGACGAGCATGGGCATAAGGTGCTTGACCTGATTGCCTATCACCCCGGCACGGCGCGTTTCATCTGCCGCAAACTCATCCGCCGATTTATCACGGATGACCCGCCACAGACCCTGGTCGACTCGGCTGCCGCCGTGTTCATCGCGAACGCCACGGCGCCCGATCAGATCAAACAGACGGTGCGCCACATCCTGCTCTCCGACGAGTTCAAGACGACCTGGGGCATGAAGTTCAAGCGCCCGTGGGAGTACGCGATCGGCATCCTGCGATCGACCCTGGCGGCGGTGCTGCCCGAGCACGATGCCTTCTACTGGAATTTCGACGACATGAACCACGCGCTCTTTTCGTGGCGGCCGCCGAACGGCTACCCGGATGTAGCCGCGGCCTGGATCAACACAAATGGGCTTCTGACGCGCTGGAACTATGCCAACCGCGTGTTGATGGGCTATATCGATCAGTGGACCAACAGCGGCACGCTGAACGTCGTTGAGGTCGATATCCTCGCGCAGACCAGCGGGAACACCATTGCCGAAATGGTTGACGGCTGGATCAACAAAGTCCTCGGCCGGCCCATGTCGAGTTCCGCCTATCGTGACGAGATGTTGCGAGTCCTGGGCAACGGCGCCGGGCCGAATTCGACGCCGGTGAAGAACACAAACGATTTCAGGGCCCGTCTGCGACATACGGTCGCCTTGATCTACATGAGCCCTGACTGGCAGTGGCGGTGACGGAGGATCACGATGGTCAAAATCAGCCGACGTGGCTTTCTGATGGGTTGCTCGGCCGCGATCGCGGCTATGGCCGGTTCGCGCATCACCAACCTTGCCTTTGCGGCGCCGAACGCGGCCTCAGATTCTCCGGGGACGCTCGTTGTCGTCTTCCTGCGGGGCGGGTGGGATGCGCTCAATGTCGTGCCCGTCATCGGCGGCGCCGACCGTGGTCACTACGAGGCGGCGCGGCCTGTGATCAAGATCCCGGCCAGCGGCGCGGGTGCCGCGCTCAACCTGAACGGACAGTTCGGCCTTCACCCGTCAATGGCATCGTTGTATGAACTGTATCAGTCCAAGAAGCTCGCCATTGTGCATGCGGCCGGGTTGACGAGCGACACGCGCAGCCACTTCGATGCCCAGCAATTCATGGAGCTTGGTACGCCGGGTGCGAAGTCGTCGAACACGGGCTGGATCACACGTCATCTGCAGAGTTCGCCTTACGGCGCATCCGGCATCTTCCCGGCTCTGTCCACCGGTGGTGGCCAGGCGATGTCGCTGGCCGGCTTCAACAACGCCGTGGCCATGAACGATCCGGCCAGCTTCAACCTCGACGGCTGGGAGAATTACGTGGCCAACCAGCGCACGGCGCTGCGCACGTTCTACGGCGGCGCCGGCTTCCTTGACGCTGCGGCCCGGGAAACGCTCGACACGATCGACCTGATCGAGAGCACCGCGCCCGGCGACTACACGCCCGCCAACGGCGCGACGTACCCGGACAACTCGTTTGCCGATAACCTCCAGTCGATCGCCCAGTTGATCAAGATGAACCTCGGCCTGAACGTCGCCACGGTCGACCTGGGCGGCTGGGATACTCATGAGCGGCAGGGGAACTCGCCGACCGTCAACGACCAGAATGGCGGCTATCTGGGCGCTCAACTCCTCCGGCCAATGTCTGATTCGCTCAAAGCCTTCATTCAAGACCTTGATGGCAGTTGCCCCAACTGGGCTGAGCGCACGACAGTCGTTGTGATGAGCGAGTTTGGTCGGCGCGTCGCGCAAAACAGCAACGACGGCACCGACCACGGCCACGGCAGTGCCATGCTGATCCTGGGCGGCAGCGGCATCAAGGGTGGCGCCGTGTATGGCGCCTGGCCCGGCCTGGCGACCGCTCAACTGTACGACAGGGCCGACCTGGCCGTCACGACCGACTATCGCCAGGTGTTGTCGGAGATCGTTCAACATCGACTGGGCAACCCGAACGTGGCCACCGTCTTCCCCGGCTTCACTCCGGGCACGCCGCTCGGGATTGCCGTGAACGCTGGCGGTGGCACCCCCCCGGCATTCCCGGCCAATCTGACCCAGCGTCTGTACGTGCCAATTGTTCGCAAGGGAGCGAGCTGCTGATCGATACCGCCCGTCGCTAGAGGAAGCAGTGACACGTCACGGCCGAGCGCCGTGACGTGTTCGTTTGGCGAGCATGCCATGAAGACATCAACTCGTCTTTGCCTGTTGACGATCACTGTCTGGCTCGGGGTCGGGCAGACGGTCGCGGCCCAGACGTCGCCACGCACCGTCACGATCTCGCCGCCTGCTGCACCGAGCTGCAGCGAGGAGTTCGAGACCGTCGCCAATTCGTTGAAAGCGGGCGACACCCTTATTTTGAAGGGTGGCCTGTACTCACAAAGCTGTCGCCGGCTCTTGAGCGGACTTCAAGGAACTGCGGTGCAGCCGATCACGATCAGAGCAGCGGACGGCGAACACCCGATTCTGGCTCACCCCGAGACGGGCGGCTCCGGCAACTACGATCAGAACAACCTCGAGATCGAGAACAGCCGTTACCTCATCATCAGCGGCATCGACTTTCAGGGCGGCGACGAAGGCATCGTCTTCCTGGGCTCCGCCAACGCGAACATCACGCTCGAGCACAATCGCGTGCACGACACAGGTAGTGCCGCGCTCGCCCTCAATCGCGGCAACACACGCGACTTCGTCATCCGCTTCAACGAGATCGATCATACGGGCCGCGCCACAAGCTACGCGCCCACCGGCGAAGGTCTGTATGTCGGCTGCAACAACGCAGCCTGCGTCGCGCAGGGCCACATTATCGACAACAACCATATCCACGATCTGCGCGCGACGAGCGACGGCGGCAACGACGGCATCGAGGTCAAGGCCGGCTCGGGCGGCAATCAGATCACGAACAACGTCATCCACGACACGGTCGACGGCACGCGCTTCCCATGCATCTTCGTCTATGGTGGCGGAGCGGTGCCTAACGTCGTGGCCGGCAACGTCCTCTGGCATTGCGGTCAGGCGATTCAGGTGGCCGCGGATGCCGACATCTATAACAACCTCATCCTGAACTCGGATGAAGGCATCTACGCACGAACTCACGCGCAGGTGCCGCAGGTGCGCAACGTCCGCATCTTCCACAACACCGTCTACGGTCACAGCGACGACTGTCTGCAGATCCGCTGGAACGGCGCGATCGGCACGCTCTGGCTGGCCAACAACGCGTTCCATTGCGAGGGTGGGGTGGCCGTCAATGGCGACGCCCTGGGCACCGCCAGCGTGGCCGCCAACGTCGTCTCGGGTTCGGTCAGCGGTGTGGCTGTCGATGGGGTCCGGTTCATCCAGGGCGGGTCGAGCACTGTGTCTTTCGCGGCGCCGGCCGCGCTCGACTTCTGGCCGCGGCCCGGGTCGCCGCTGCTCGGGCGCGCGGTCGGCGCCTATTCGCTCTCGCTCGACTTCAACGGCAGCCTGCGCCAGGCTCCGTACGACGTCGGCGCGTATGAGGCGGAAGGCCTCAGCGCGAATCCGGGTTGGGCCGTTGCGGCTGGCTTCAAGCAGATGCTTGCCCAACAGCCGCCAGGCGGGCTCGATCAGCGCTTGTGGTTGGTGGTTCTGACGCGGTAAAAAGCGCAGCCGCGGATTTCGCAGCTTTCGGGGATGGATGTCGAACGAATGGGGCGGTCTGGTCGAGCCTCGACTTCATTCCTGAACCACTCGATGGCGGTTCAGTAGAAGCGGATGCCGCCAACCGATGGCTCTGACCATCCTTCCAATCCGCATCATCCGCGAAATCCGCGGCAGGAATCCCCTCTGCACCCGACAGACCACAGAATAAGTTAGGGTACCGTATGCTAAAATCCCGCGCATGAAGTATCACGTGTGGACCGAGGGCTGCCAGATGAACGTCGCCGACTCGCAACGGGTGGCGAGTGCGCTGGAGGCCCTGGGTTACGTCGCCGAAGCCGAGGCCGAGCAGGCCGACGTGATCGTGCTCAACACCTGCGTCGTGCGGCAGAGCGCCGAAGACAAAGCCTACGGCCGTCTGACGTCGCTGCTGCCCCTCAAGCGGAAACGCCCGGATCTGGTGATCAACCTCATGGGCTGCCTGGTCGGCGTGCGTGGATCCGACGTCCTCCAGAAGAAGCTCCCGATGGTCGACGTCTTCTCGCCACCGTCGGAGCCGGGTCCGCTGGTGCGCTACCTGCTCGAGCGCGAGGGCCATGACCTGGCTGAGGCCGAACGCCTGCAGCGCTTCGCGTATCAAGATGAAGCCACGACGGTGCTCAACACGCAGACGGGCGGTTACACGTTGCCGGCGCCGGAGCGCGGCCGCGCCGTCACCGCGCATGTGCCGATCGTGTACGGCTGTTCGCACGCCTGCACGTTCTGCATCATCCCGTACCGCCGCGGCGTCGAACGCTCGCGACCGGTGGGCGAGGTGGCCGCAGATGTGCGCGGCCTTGTGGAGCAGGGTGTGCGCGAGGTGACGCTGCTCGGTCAGATCGTTGACCGCTATGGGCTCGATATCGACGACGGCCCAACGCTGGCCAGCCTGTTGCGCGCCATCCACGACATCGAGGGTCTCGAGCGCATTCGCTTCCTGACGTCGCATCCGAACTGGATGACCGACGATCTGCTGCGCACGGTGGCCGAGCTCCCCAAGGTCTGCGAGCACATCGAGGTGCCTGTACAGGCCGGCGACGACGTCGTGCTGGCCAACATGAAGCGCGGCTACACCAACGACGATTACCGCCGCCTGATCGACAGGATCCGGTCGATCATCCCGAACGTGTCGATCGGCACCGACATCATCGTGGGCTTCCCGGGCGAGACGGATGAGCAATTCGAGGCAACCTATCGGCTGCTCGAAGATCTGAAGCTCGACGTCGCCCACCTCGCGCGGTATTCGACCCGGCCCGGCACCGTGGCCTCGCGGCGCATGGTCGACGACGTGCCCGAGCACGAGAAGGTGCGACGCTTCCAGGCGCTCGAAGCGCAGCAGGAACGTCTGGTCGCTGCGATCAACGCGCGCTTCGTCGGCCAGCGCCAGGACGTCCTGGTCGAAGATCGACATAAGGGCAAGTGGCGCGGCCGCACGCGCAACAACAAGCTGGTCTTCTTCGAACCGGCTCCCGGCGACGGCGCTGAACTGCGCGGCCAGACAGTGTCGCTGACCATCACCCAGGCTGGGGCGTGGAGCATGCAGGGGATGGCGTGAATCGATGGCAGAAGCCGCGAGGGCGCCGATCACCTATCCACACAATTACTTCTGGCAGATTTACGGATTCCCGGTTATAACCAACCGACAACGATGGCGGGATGGTCATGCGCACGATCTTGATTGCCGACCGGGACGCCGATTTTGCGTCGTTTCTGGCCCGCGAGCTTGAGGCTCAGGCCGGACTGCGCGTCCTGGTCGCCAACAGCGCAGCGCTGGCCCTGCAGCGGGTCTCCGAGATCCGGCCGGATGTGGCCGTCATCGATGCCGACCTGCCCGAAAGCTCGCTCGACGATCTGCTTAACCGCCTTCGTTCCCACGTCCCAGATCTGCCGGTCGTCCTTCTGCCTCTTCCCGGCCACGTTGCCACACCTAACCAGGTCCAGGCTCAGCTCAATAAACCGGTCTTCTTGCCCGAGCTATTGACTGCCATCGATTCGCTCGCGCCCGAGATCGGGCCTGGGCTGACGGCGATGTCGAATGTGACGCCGCCCGGGAGGCTTGCTCGCCGTTCGCTGGGCGAGATGACCGCCGGCTTGAGCCACCCGTCGCCGGATCCCCGACTGTTGGCCGCGCCGCTCAATCGCCTCAGCCAGGAGTTGCAGAATGACCCTGTGCTCCTGACCGAGGGCGAGTTGGTGCTGGCGGCGGCCGGGGTCGTCGCCGACGCGGCCGAGCCGCTGCAGCGTGCCATCGCACACGCCTGGGCCGGCCAATCCGACACCTCTGAAGTGCTGCGCTTCGCCAACGATGGCGCGGCCGACCGCTATGCCCTCTACTCGGTGCGCCTGATCGGCCAGCGCCTCCTCTCCATCGGCGTTCGCTCTCGTCTCCCACTCGCTCAGGTTCGTCGCGCGGCGCGCGTCGCTGTGCGCGAGGTTGAAGCGCTGTTGAAGTGACCGCTGGATGACGAATGACGAATGACGAAGTTTGAGTAGCCGCTCAACCTTCGTTTTGTCTTTCTGGGGCAAGACACGCTCAAGCCACCAAAGGCAGGATATCCGCAGGCTTTGCCCTGCCTTCCTGCACATGCCACCAGATCTTCCGCCCCCGCGCGCTACGTGTCATCCAGAACAACCAATTGCATCGCGCGCTACGTGTCATCCAGAGCGCCTAATCCTATCAGTTTGGTGTCACGCATA
>CAYZRP010000052.1:19535-35226 GCA_964480865.1 uncultured Anaerolineales bacterium
TCTGGATGACACGCAAGGCGTAGTGGCCGGGCGCTCTGGATGACACGCAAGGCGTAGTGGCCGGGCGCTCTGGATGACACGCAAGGCGTAGTGGCCGGGCGCTCTGGATGACACGCAAGGCGTGGTGGCCGGGCGCTCTGGAGGAAATGGACGGGTGCGGCGCGGCGCAGACTCGTAAGGTTATGGGTCCCTCTGGACGTCGGTCCTACCTGCCTGAGCCGAGCGATCGAGGGTTGACCAACGGGCAAAGCTTGGTCCTTCGTCGGTCGTCGCCCTGCCAGCGCCGTCGACGCACGATCTGCGGTCGGCCGTCCGCCGTCCGCGGTCATCAATTGCGTCTGCATTTACAATTAGCCCATGGCGACATCGCGAAAGACCCTCTACCTGATTGACGGGCACGGCCTGGCGTACCGAACCTACTTTGCGTTGACGGCGGCATCCGACAGCTCACGTTGGGTGACCAAGAGCGGTGAACCGACCGCCGGCACGTATGGCTTCGCGGTCAAGATGCTCGACTACCTGGCCGAGGCGCCGGATTATCTCGCCGTCAGCTTCGACGTCGGGAAGACTTTCCGTGATGATCTGTTCCCCAGCTACAAGGGCACGCGCGAGAAGATGCCTGACGACCTGCGCGTGCAGATCGACCGCATCCGCGATCTGGTGGCCGCGTTCAACGCCCCGATCCTCACAGCTGAAGGCTATGAGGCCGACGATGTGTTGGGCACTGTGGCCCGCAGCGCGGCGAAAGCGGGCGTGCAGGTCGTGATCATCACCGGCGACCGCGACCTGCTGCAACTGGCCGACGACGGCATCACCATTCGGCTGGCAGGTCAAAAGCTCAAGGACTCGAAGGACTACGGCCCGGCCGAGGTGCAGGAGCGCTTTGGCCTGACACCCACGCAGTACATCGACTACAAAGCGCTCGTCGGCGACACCTCCGACAACATCCCCGGCGTCTCCGGCGTCGGTGACAAGACCGCGACCGAATTGCTGCAGAAGTACGGCTCGCTTGACAGCATCTACGAACACATGGATGAGGTTGCGAACCGCTTCAAGTCGAAGCTTGAGACCGGCCGCGAGTCGGCGGCCCTGTCGAAAAAGCTGGCCACGATCGTGACCGACGTGCCGCTGGCCTTCGAGCTCGAGGCCTGTGCCGTGCGGCCGCTCGATCGCAACCGCCTGTTCGAGTTGTTCAGGTTGCTCGAGTTCAGTTCGCTGCTCAAACGCCTGCCCGGATCCGATGAAACACCCGTCGAGGAGACACCGGCTCCGCAAACCGGCGGCGTTGTCACGGCCTCCGGCCAGATGGGCCTCTTCGCTCAGCCCGTCGACGCGAGCGCCAACCCCGCACCGACCGAGGCCATCATCGTGGATGATGCAAAAGGCCTCGAAGCGCTGGTGCGCGATTTGAGTTCGGCACGCGGTATCGCATTCGACGTCGAGACTGACGCCCTCAGCCCGGTCCGCTCGAACCTGGTGGGTATTTCGCTCGCGGTGCGCGAGGGCCAGGGCTATTACATACCGGTCGGGCACCGTGAGGGCAAGCAGCTACCGCTGGGGCAGGTGGTCGAGGCGCTGCGCAAGCCGCTCACCGATCCGAAGATCCCCAAGCATGGCCATAACATCGACTACGACTTTATCGCCCTGGCGCGCGCGGGAATCCGCGTCGAGCCGCTGGGCGTCGATACGATGCTGGCCGAATGGCTGACCGACCCGGCCTCGCACAGCCTCGGGCTCAAGAAACTCGCACTCGTCAGGCTCGGCGTTGAGATGACCGAGATCACGGAGTTGATCGGCACAGGCAAGAAGCAGATCACGATGGACCTGGTGTCCATTGAGCGTGCGGCGCCGTACGCGGCCGCCGACGCCGATCTGACGCTGCGGCTGGTGCCGGTGCTGATGAATGAGGTGTCGGCCAAGCGCCAGGCTGAGTTGCTGCGCGACCTCGAAATGCCGCTCATCCCGGTGCTGGCCGACATGGAGATGGCCGGTATCGCGATCGACGCGCCGTATCTGAGCGAACTGGGCAGCGAGATCCAGACCCAGCTCCAGAAGGTCGAGGCCGACATCTATCACCTCGTCGGCTACAGCTTCAACATCAACTCGACCCAACAACTCTCTGAAGCTCTGTTTGGCAAGCTCGGGCTGCGTCCGCCGGATCGGTCGCGCAAGACGGCGGCCGGCAAGTTCTCGACAGCCTCGGACGTGCTTGAGGATCTGCGCGATCGCCATCCTGTCATCAACCTGATCTTCGAGCAGCGCGAGCTGAGCAAGCTCAAGTCGACCTACGTCGACGCGCTGCCCAACGAGATCAACCCGACGACTGGCCGGATCCACACGTCTTTCAACCAGGCCGGTGCAGTCACGGGACGCATCTCGTCGTCGGAGCCGAACCTGCAGAACATCCCGATCCGCACCGAGCTCGGCCGGCGCGTGCGTCGCGCGTTCGTGGCGGCGCCGGGCACCGTGCTGATCTCGGCTGACTACTCGCAGATCGAGCTGCGCATCGCCGCTCATGTCAGCGACGACCCGGTGCTCAAGACCGCGTTTGCCGAAGGCCAGGACATCCACACGGCGACGGCCGCTGCGGTGCTCGGCCTGAAACCCGAGCAGGTCAGCAAGGATCAGCGGCGGCAGGCCAAGACCATCAACTTCGGCCTGCTGTACGGCATGGGTTCGTTCATGCTCTCGCGCCAGGCGGGGCTCACGCTCAGCGAGGCCGACGAGTTCATCAAGCAATACTTCGCGCGTTTCCCGCGCATCCGCGAATACCTCGACGGCACCAAGGCCTTCGCCGCGACGAACGGCTACGTGCAGACCCTGATCGGCCGGCGGCGTTACTTCCCCGGCCTGACGGGCGATGCCGGTGGCGGGACGCGCGAGGCCGCGATCGCCAAGGCCCGCGCCGAGCGTGAGGCCATCAACGCGCCGATCCAGGGCACGGCCGCTGACATCGTCAAGCGCGCGATGCTCAACATCGGCCCGGCACTCGACGCCGCCGGCGTGGACTGCAAGCTGCTGTTGCAGGTGCACGACGAACTGGTCTTCGAGTGTCGCAAGAAGGACGTCAAGGCCGCGAGTGCCGTGATCCGCGAGATCATGGAAGGCGCGTTCACGCTCTCGGTTCCGCTCGGCGTCGAAGTGCGCAGCGGGCTGAACTGGGACGAGATGAAGTAAGTTTCGCCGAGGGTGCCCTGGATGTCGCCCATCGTCATTACACCCTATCGCCCCGATTGGCCGGCCGAGTTCCTGGCCCTCGCGCGACGGATCCGCGAGGCGCTCGGCCCGGCAGCTCTGCGCATCGACCACATCGGCTCGACGTCGGTGCCCGGGCTGGCTGCGAAGGACATCATCGACGTCCAGGTGACCGTTGTAGAGCTGACGGCCGAGATCACGGATTTACTGATCGCGGCCGGCTTTCTGCCTAACGAACGTTACCTGCGTGACCACGTGCCGCCGGGCATGAGCGCGGAGCCCGCCGAGGCCTGGTCGAAGCTCTTCTTCAGGCCCGCCAATGGTGCGCGCGCTGCCAACATCCACGTTCGCGTGGAGGGTCGGCCGAACCAGCGCTTTGCGCTCCTGTTTCGCGATTACCTCCGCGCCAATCCGCCGTGTGCCGATGCCTATGCCGAGCTGAAGCGCCTGTTGGCCGACAAGCTGGCCGACCCGACCACGTACCCAGACGTCAAGAACCCGGCTGTGGACCAGATCTACTTCGCGGCTGAGGCCTGGGCGGCCCTCGTCGGCTGGCAGCCCGGCCCTCCGGACGCGTGAGGCGCGACCGCAGACGGCGGTTCGCATACCGCGGTGCGTCCGGTTCATCCATAGGTGCATCGACAGGAACCGGCGACGCCCGCCAGGACATCCCCGAACCCCATCGTCCATGTTTCCAACCGTAGGGGCGGCCCTTGTGGCCGCCCTATCGGTTATGCCCAGCATCGGCCCAATGGGTTCCGTTCCGGATCCGCCCGGCCGAGATCCACAAATGGCGCGTGATGGACCCAGACCCATGCGCGGGCCGACGAGGACGCCCAGGCCAGGCCCACACGCGATCGCACAACCAAACACGCCCGGTGGGCAGACGGGGCCTCGAAACGGCCGGCGGTCGCCCTGGCGGAGAGGGCGGCCACAAGGGACGCCCCTAGGGTTGGGCTCCTGGGCGGCGGGGGTGTTCGATGGCCCGGCCGGGCCTGCCCCGGGAAAACGCCGCGGTCTGCGGTCCGCTGTTTGCGGTCCTCGGACTGCGCCGCCCAACCAACCCTCCCAAAACCACCGCAACGGCACATAAATTGCACATGTAAATTCAGGGAATAGGGCCTCAGTTCCGCTAGACTGACGTAACGATCGGTCTTGCCTGGAACTGGCGCGCACGCCGGGTCCCGGCACGCCTATGGGCGGGGCGGGGCCGACACAGACTGAAGCAAAATATGACTGGTCGACGCGACGTTTTCGAACAAGCCTTTCAAGCCGGTCACGCTGCCGCCTGGGATGGACAGTGGGATCAGGCCCTGCAGGCCTATCAGACCGCTGTAGCGGAATTCCCGGATGATGGCGCTGCGTTGAACGCCCTGGGCTACGCCCTGTTCGAAAAGGGGCGCCTCAAAGAAGCCCTGAGCGTCTACCAGAAGGCCGTGAGCAAAACCCCTGGGGATCCCGTCGCGCCGGAGAAGTGCGGCGAGATCCTTGAGAAGCTCGGCCGACCGCAGGAGGCAGGGCAGGCGTACCTGTACGTGGCCGAGCTGCACATGAAGCGCCAGGACGTCGCCAAGGCGGTCGTCACACTGGCGCGCAGCGTTCGCGCGACGCCCGACAACCTCGGCGCCCGCTCGCGCCTGGCCCTGGCGCTGGAACGCGCCGCCAAGCCGCAGGCCGCGGCGCTCGAGTTCATCGAAGTCGCCAGGCTCTTCCAGAAAGCCAACGATCCTGCCAAGGCCAACGCCGCGTTGCAGCGGGCCGTTCAGCTCAGCCCGCAGTTGCCTGAGGCTCGCGAGGCGTTCACGCGTTTAAAGAACGCCCAGCCGATCTCGACGTCGATGCGCGGCGTGGAACTGGCGCTCGAGGCGCCGGCGACAAGCCCGATGCCCATGACGCCGAATCCGCTTGGCGTGTTCGCCGAGGCAAGCGCATCTGCGCCGCCGGTGCGCAAGGCCAATGTGCTGGAACAGGCGCGTGAGCAGGCCCTGACTCTGCTCGCTGAGTTGCTGTTCGACGAAGATGCCGACACCACAAAGACGGCATCGTCGGTCAGCGCGCTCTCGCGTGGAACCGGCAGCCTGCGCAACGCCCAGGGCCAACGCGCCCACGCGATCATGTATCTGGGCCAGGCCATCAATGAACAGTCGTTGGGCAGCCGCGAGGCTGCGCTCAATCTGTACACCAACGTCCTTCAGGCCGGTCTCGATCATCCGCTCGTGCACTTCATGCGCGGCGTGCTGCTCCTCGACCTGCGCAAGCCGCAGGAGGCCCTGGCGGCTTTCCCGCCGGCCGTCATGCACAACGCAATCGCGACAGGCGCCAACTACGGCATGGGCGAGGCGGCCCGCCAGATGGGACAGGCGCGGCACGCCTTCCATTACTTCTTCGATGCCCTGAAGATGCTGGATGTCAGCCTGGCGCCGGCCGATCAACAGGACGCGATCGCCGAAGGGTACGACACGCTCTCCGAGTCATTCACACGCCTGACCGACGAGGAACTTGGCCGGATGCTGCCCGGTGTCCAGCACATGCTTTCTGGCGATAATTGGGAAGACCGGGCGCGCACGGCCCGGAGCCAGCTCGACCGTGACGGCGGCGGCGGTACACTGGCCGACCTGCTCGCCACGCCCGGCAACGATGCCGCGATGGAGTCGCTGCGCAAGATCGAAGAGCACATGCGCAAGCGCCTGTATGCCACTGCGATGGAAGAGGCGTATTACGCCCTCGACGCGTCGCCGACTTACCTGCCCGTGCACATCCGCATGGCCGAGATCCTGACCGCCGAAGGCCGACCCGAAGCTGCCGCTCAGAAATTCCAGGTCGTCGCTGCCACGTACAAAGCCCGCGGCGAGATCGGCCGTTCGATCCGGCTGCTCAACCGCGTCCTTAACCTGAACCCGATGGACGTCACGGCCCGCGCCGAGCTGATCGAGTTGCTCAAGGGTCAGGGCCAGATCGGCGACGCGATCACGAACACGGCTCAGCTCGGCCGAACCTACTACGAGCTGGCTGATCTCGAGGCCGCTCGCGACCAATACACGCGCGCACTCGAACTGGCCCAGAAGGCCGGCGACCGGAACTGGTCGGTCAAGCTCCTGCACGAGATCGGCGACGTCGACGTCCAGCGCCTCGCCTGGCGCGACGCGCTCAAGATCTACGAACAGATCAAGACACTGGCGCCCGGTGACGAGCGTGCCCGCATCGCCCTGATCGACCTGTACTTCCGCCTCGACAACCAGCGCGCGGCCGTAGGCGAGCTCGACGAGCAACTCAAGCACCTCATCACGAGCCGGCAGTTCTCCAACGCCACCATCCTGCTCGAAGAGCTGTGCTCGAGCTACCCGGGGCAGGGCGCCATCGTGGCGCGTCTGGCCCGCGTATACCAGGACCAGGGGCGCAAGGCCGACGCCATTGATCGTTATGAGGGCCTGATCGAGCTCCAGATGCAGTCTGGCGCTGCCGCCCAGGCCCGTGAGACCATCCAGGCCGTCCTGGCCCTCAGCCCGGACGATCCGG
Source organism: uncultured Anaerolineales bacterium (assembly GCA_964480865.1). Classification (GTDB taxonomy): domain Bacteria; phylum Chloroflexota; class Anaerolineae; order Anaerolineales; family UBA6663; genus UBA6663. The sequence goes on from CAYZRP010000052.1 coordinate 26,247, forward strand.
CGCCGTTTGTCCGTCTGTTGGGACAGTTGAACTGAACGAGGGGCGAGGAGCGAACGCTGCCGCGCGGTAGCGTTCGCTCCTCGCCCTTCGGTATTCCCCGACTTGCCGCTCCCGCCCCAAAAGCGTAAACTGATAAGACTGTGACGGAATTTCTCCAGGAGCTGGCCTATTTTGCCAGCCAACTGACCTGGATCAGCGCGATCGACATCAGTCTGGTTGCGCTCGTGATCCTCTCGGTGCTGCAGCTCGTCCGCGGCACCCAGGCCGCGGCATTGCTGCGCGGCATCATCTTCCTGATCATCGTCATCACGTTGCTGACCCAGATCCTGCGGCTCCAGGCGTTTTCGTGGCTCCTCGGCACGATCCTGCCGGCCCTCGTCGTGGCGATCCCGGTCATCTTTGCGCCCGAGATCCGCCGCGCGCTCGAGCGAATTGGCCGGGCGACAGTCCTGCTCGACCGCCAGCTACCCGAGGGCGAGGCCGACGCCGTGATCGACGCCCTGGCCACCGCCGCGCATCGGCTGTCGGAGCGCCGCCACGGCGCCCTGATCGTGATCGAGCGCCAGAGCGGCCTGAAGGAGTACATCGACACCGGAATGCGGCTGGACGCGTCGGTGACCGCACAGCTGCTGTTGCAGATCTTCTACCCGAACACGCCCATGCACGACGGCGCCGTGATCATCCAGGGCAGCCGCATCACGGCCGCCGGTTGCGTCATGCCGCTCACCACCAACCCACAGGTGACCGGGCGCCAGATCGGCTTGCGCCATCGCGCGGCTCTCGGCACGACCGAGGCCACGGACGCCGTGGCGGTCGTGGTGTCTGAAGAGACCGGCATCATCTCGGTCGTCCACAACGGCCACATGATCCGGCCGCTCGATCGTGAGCGATTGCGCAACGTGCTGAGCGCGTTCTATAAGCCGGTCAGCGATCGCTCGTTCGCCGGGACCGTGCGCAGCCTGTTGCGGGCGGCTCGTGGGAACGGCAGCCGCAATAACGTTAACGGCTCGGCCGCTCGCGCGATGGCAGCCGGGCGGGATAGCGCTTCGGCCGAGGAGTCGAAGCGCATTCGCGAAAAATCCGAAGACTAGGCCTCGCCCGTCATTGGCGCTTGGGCGCCCGTGGATCGACGGGCTGGGGCGAGACGGGACAACGTCGTGAAACTTGACTTCGCCGTCAGCGTCTTGCTGGCGCTTGTGCTCGCCGTCCTGGTGTGGTTCGTGGCGGCCAACGAGCAGGATCAGTTCATTGAGCAGCGCCTGCCGCAGTCGATCAGCGTTCGCTTCACCTCGCTGGGCGAGGGGCTGATGAACATGGGTCCGCAGTCGGTGCAGACAACCGTGACGCTGCGCGGGCCGCAGAGCCTGCTGAACACCATCGACCCCGCGACGATCGACGTGGTTGCTGACCTGACCGGCCTCGGCCCGGGCGAACACGACGTCGAGTTGATATACGACCCGCCGACGCCACTCAGCCTGGTCAGCCTGTCTCCCCAGATCACGCGCGTCCGTCTTGAGGCTGTCGAGACCCGCGTGATCGACATCCAGCTTCAGCAGAGTGGCGAGCCGTCGACGGGATTCGAGGCCGGTACAACGCAACTATCGGTCATCACCGGCACCGTCACGGGGCCGACCTCGTTGGTCGATCGCGTCAGCATGCTGGCCGCCCCGTTCAGCATCGCCGGCGCGCGCCGCGACGTGGCTCAGCCCATTGATCTGCGTGCTCTCGACATCCAAAACCAGATTGTGCCGGGTGTGACCATCGAGCCCAAACAGGTCGATGTGTCAGTGCCGATCGTCACGCGCCCGGGCTACCGCGAGGTCGTCGTGCGAGTCAACCGGCCCGACGAGCCGGCGGACGGCTACTACGTGTCGGGCGAGGTTGCCTCGCCGTCGGTTGTGACGATCTCGTCGAGCGACGCGCGGCAGATCAACGATCTGCCCGGCTTCGTCGAGACCGAGCCGATCAGCATCGAAGGCAGCACTGAGGACGTGATCAAGAAGGTCGGCCTTGTGCTGCCCGAGGGCGTCACCGTCCAGGGTGAGCCGGCCGTGACCGTCCAGATCCTGATCGAGCCGATCATCATCAACGTCACCATCCCGGCGATCCCGATCGAGCCGATCAACGTCGAGGCCGGCTTCAACGCGCGGGTCGAGCCTGAAACGGTCTCGGCCGTCATACGCGGGCCGGTGGCGCTGTTGAATCAACTGAAGGCCGAAGATATCCAGCTCTCGGTCGACCTGTCCGGGCAGACCACAGCCGGGACGGTGCTGCTGACGCCCATCGTCGTGGCCGTGCCAGAGAGTCTGTCGGTCGAAAGCATCCAGCCGGCGCAGGTTCAGGTGGTGGTGGCTCGCGGGCCACGGCCGACGCGTACGCCGACATCGCGGCCGACGTTCACGCTGACGCCGACCCCGACGCAGACGCTGTTGCCCTTATTCACGCCGACGCCGACCGCCACGGCTACACCACAATAATCGGCAAGAAACCGGGAGTGCGAACGACGAGACTGACGTAGAAACCGGGAGTGCGAACGACGACTCTGGACGTCTCAGACACCTCGTTCTCACTCCCGGTTTCTTATCGACTACTTCTCGTTCGCACTCCCGGTTTCCTTCCTCTTCGCCCCGGGTTACAATTCCAGCCCATGTCCAAGCCTATTGTCGCCATCGTCGGCCGTCCAAACGCGGGGAAGTCGACGTTTTTCAACCGCCTGACCGGTGAGCGCCTGGCCGTCGTTGATGACACGCCGGGCACCACGCGCGACCGTCTCGTAGCCGAAGCCGAGTGGAACGGCCGCACCTTCGACGTCATCGACACCGGCGGCATTGAGCCCTTGCCGCGCCCCAGTGCGGGCGGCCAGGTGCTGGCCGAAGGCTCAGCGCAGTTCGTGCCCCAGATGCGCGCTCAGGCCGAGATGGCCATCGCTGACGCCGACGCCGTCATCCTCATGACCGAGGCCAAGCTCGGCCTGACCGAGGCTGACCGCGAAGTTGCCGAGATCCTGCGTCGTTCACAGAAGCGCGGCCCGGACGGCGCCATGCATCCGCCGGTGCTGCTCGCGGTCAACAAGACCGAGTCGGACGTCGCGCAGCAATCTGCTTATGCCTTCTACGAACTCGGCATGGGGGATCCGTTCTTCATCTCGGCCCTGCACGGCACTGGCATCGCGGATCTGCTCGATGCGCTTGTCATTGCCCTGCCGCCGGCGCCCGAGGTCGAAGCCGACGAGAGCATCAAGATCGCGCTGGTCGGCCGCCCGAACGTCGGCAAGAGCTCGCTACTCAATCGGCTGCTTGGTGAGGAGCGCGCCATCGTCAGTCCTGTGCCTGGCACGACCCGTGATGCCACCGATACACCGCTGACCTATAACGGCATCAAACTGACCCTGATCGACACAGCCGGCATCCGTCGCCGCGGGTCGATTGACCCGGGCGTCGAAAAGTGGAGCGTCCTGCGCACGTTCAAGGCGATCTCGCGCGCTGACGTCGCGTTGCTTGTGATCGATGCCGAGGACCCGTTCAAGGCCCAGGATGCGCACGTCGCCGGCTTCATCATCGACGAGTCGAAGAGCGTCGTGGTGCTCGTGAACAAGTGGGACGTGATCGAGAAGGACTCGAACACGATGGCGGCCTACGCCGAGCGCCTGCGCACGAACCTGCACTTCCTCGACTACGTGCCTGTGCTCTTTGTCTCGGCCAAGACCGGGCAGCGCACGGGCCAGATCCTCGACACGGCGTTGAAGGTTCAGGAGGAGCGCCTCGTGCGCATCCCGACCTCGGCGCTCAACAAACTCGTGCGCGCTGCCGTCGCCCGCCACGCGCCGCCTTCGAAGGGTGGGCGGCAACTTAAGGTCTCGTTCGCCGAGCAGGTGCGCGTCAACCCGCCGACGATTCTGATGCACGTCAACGATCCAGAACTCGTGCACTTTACCTATCGGCGCTATCTCGAGAACGCTATCCGTCACGAATATCCGTTCACGGGCACGCCGGTGCGCCTGAGTTTCCGCAAGAAATCCTGAGCGCCTTGCGCGACGCGTAAGTCATTTGGCCGCGAATTGCGCGAATTTCGCGGATTGGCAAGATGCAGGGTTCTGGACCTTGCATCAGCCGATCCATTCGCGAAATTCGCGCAATTCGCGGCCAAAAACATCCCGGCTGAAGTCGTATACTGGCCAACAAGCCCAACCAAGAGGTTTTGACATGAGCCGCACTCCCGAACAGATCGCAGCCTGCATCGATCACACCCTGCTCAAGCCCGAGGCGACACCCGCGCAGGTCGAAGCCTTGTGTGAGGAAGCGCGTCAATATCATTTCGCGTCGGTGTGCGTGAACCCGACCCACGTGCGACTGGCCGTGCGTCTGCTCAAGAAGTCGGGCGTCAAGGTCTGCACCGTCGCGGGCTTCCCGCTCGGCGCGAACACGCCCGAGATGAAGGCCTTCGAGGCCGAACAGGCGATCGCTCAGGGTGCCGGCGAGATCGACATGGTCATCAACATCGGCGCGGTTAAGGCCGGCGACGACAAACTTGTGGCCCGCGACATCCGCACCGTTGCCCGCGTCGTACACGCTGCCGGCAAGACCCTCAAGGTCATCCTCGAGACCGCGCTGCTCACCGATGACGAGAAGCGCCGCGCCAGCCTGATCGTCAAACGCGCTGGCGCCGACTTCGTCAAGACCTCGACCGGCTTCTCGACCGGCGGCGCCACTGTGGCCGACGTGCGCCTGATGCGCGAAACGATCGGGCCCAAAATGGGCGTCAAGGCCGCCGGCGGCGTCCGCACGCTGGCCGATGCCGAAGCCATGCTCGACGCCGGAGCCACCCGCCTCGGTACCTCTGCCGGCGTCGCCATCATGAAGGGCCTCAAGGCCGATACAGGCTATTGAGCAATTGGTTATTGACTATTCGCTATTGGCTATTGAAGACTCACTGGCCAATAACCAATAGCCAATAACCAATAACCCAATGTCCCCGGTTCGTCGCCTCACCTACATCTTGCTCGCGGGCCAGGCTGTCAGTTCTGCGGCGTATCTGGCGTCGACGACCGTTGGCGCGCTGGCCGTGCTCGAGTTGAGCGGACGCCATGAACTGACCGGTGTCGGTGGTTTCGTGTATATGCTCGGCAGCGCGGGCAGCGCCTATGTGGCCGCGCGCGGCATGGAACGCATCGGGCGCAGGCTGGGCCTTGCGGGCGGTTTCCTGCTCGGCGTGGTCGGCGCGGCATTGGCCGGCTTCGCGATCATGGGCGGTCTGTTCGTGCCCTACCTGATCGGTTATCTGTTGCTCGGCGCTGCGCGCGGCATCACCGAGCAGAGCCGCTATGCTGCGGCCGAGATGGTGCCGACCGAGTCGCGCGGGCGCGCGATCAGCACCGTCGTCGCGGGCGGAACCTTCGGCGCGATCCTCGGCCCAAGCCTTGTCGCGCCCCTCGGCGTATGGGCAGGCAGCCTGGGCCAGAATCCGCTGGCCGGGCCGTGGTGGTTGGCGGCCGTCGTCTTCGCGCTGACGGCCTTGATGCTCTTCATCTTCCTGCGGCCGGACCCGGTCGAGGTTGGGCGCCAGTTGCGGGTCGATCACGAAGCCGCGGCCGAGGTGATCGTCTCGGGCGAGGCACGCTCATGGCGAGAACTACTCGCCTTGCCGGCCGTTCAGGTCGCGCTGGGTGCGTTGGTGTTGGGCCAGCTCGTCATGGTGATGGTGATGGCAATGACGTCCGTCCACGTTCATGATCACGGCGGACAACTGGACGTCATCTCCTTGATCATCACCTCGCACACGCTCGGCATGTTCGGGCCGTCGTTCTTCAGCGGTGGCCTTGTCGATCGTTGGGGGCGCATGCCCATGATCGTGCTCGGCAGCCTGCTCCTGATCGCGGCCTGCGCGCTCGCGCCCGCCTCGCTCGACCCGTTCTTCCTGTCATTCGCGCTGTTGCTGTTGGGCCTGGGCTGGAACTTTACTTACGTGGCCGGCGCCGCGCTCCTCACCGACGTGCTCACGCCGATCGAGCGCGCGCGTGGGCAGGGCGCGACCGAGGTGCTCGTCAACACGGCCTCGGGCCTGGGCAGCCTGGCCGGCGGGCCGTTGATGGCGGTGGGGGGCTACGCCTTGATCTCGGCCATCGGCCTGCTGATCGCGCTCGCGCCCCTCGCTCTGGCCGGCAACCTGTGGCGAGTCAGTCGCGCTGCCCCAGCGCTCGACTCGTGAGCCGTTGACGCAGACGTGACGAAGGACGAAGGACGCGACGAAGGCGAATGACGAATGACGAAGGCTGATGTCGATGCGGCGCGAGCGCGTCCTTTGGATCGGGTCTCTCGATTGCGCGACCGGGCATCGCGATTAGGGGCGATATTCTGCGCTGTGCCGCAGTTGCTTCGTCCGTGACACCCGGGCCACCTGCCCCCCATGTGCGTGACGCCCTGAGCGCCTGCCCCGCGTATGCGCGTGACGCCGCGAGTCCTTGCGACGCGCAAGGCGAGTTACCCCGGTGCCTGCTTCGCGCATGCGCCTGACGCCCCGAGCGCTTGCGACGCGCATAGCGTGTCACCCCGAGCGCCGGCCCCGCGCATGCCGTGTCACCCAGTCCGCTTGCGACGCGCACGGCGTGTCACCCAGTCCGCACGTGTCGCGCATGGCGTGTCAGCCCGGTGCCTGCTTCGCGCTTGCGCCTGACGCCCCGAGCGCTTGCGACGCGCATGGCGAGTCATCCAGTCCACCTGCCCCACGCATGTGCGTGTCACCCAGTCCGCATGAGTCGCGCATAGCGTGTCATCCAGAGCGCCTGACCACCCATACTGCGAGACTCGCGTATTGAGCGCGAAGGATCTCCTGTCGGACTCGGTGGTTGCAGAGTGGTGTATCCGAAAGCATGCGAGTCTGATAGGAGATCCTTCGCGCTCAACAGGCGTGACACCGGGCAAATAGGGCCAGGCGCTCTGGATGACACGCCACGCGGGAGACGAGCACGCATCGGCGACGAACGGCGGGTGACAAAGGACAAAGGACGAAGGACGAAGGACGAAGGACGAAAGACAAAGGGCGAAAGACAAAGGGCGATGGACGAAGGACGAAGGACGAAAGACAAAGGACGAAAGACAAAGGGCGATGGACGAAGGGCGATGGACGAAAGACAAAGAACAAGAGGCGATAGAAGATGGGAGAAGGACGAATGATGATGTCGGGATGACCGCGCCTTCGACAATCTTCTCAAGGGGTTGTTGCTTCCCGTCCTTTGTCCTTCGTCATTCATCCTTCGTCGCCTTCAATCGCCAATCGACTCAGCCTCGGCCAGCACCGAGTCTGCCCAACGCCTGACGTCATCGCCATAGCGCTCGCCGCTACTGAGATCGATGGTCGCGATCGTCTGCGACCACGCGAACCCGATCGCCTCATCCATGCGCGTCCCATCAGGCTTGAACGACCAGCCTTTGAAGCTCGTCACGCCCGCGGCGCGGATGTGACGCTTCAGCCCCTCGACGTCAACACCCTCGCGCAGATGTTTGCGCAGCAGCGCGCGCATCTCGAGCCAGCCACGGCGCGACAACCGCGTCGCGTGCTGAAGCATGTAACCCGCGACGGTCAGATGGTGCACGATGCCATAGGCCGGATCCACGAACTCGCGTTCGAGCATCAGGCCAAACTGAGTCGCGCAGCCGTCGGCCTCGTCGTAGAGGCCGCCACATTCAGGACACCTGTAGGTCATGCTGCGAGTCTATCGCGCGGGGAAGATCACGCCCGGCGCGAGTTTGCCGGCCGGATCCAGTGCGGCCTTGACGGCCCGCATCTGCGTCACACCGGCGTCGCCGTAGAGCTGGCGCAAGAGCGCCTGCTTGGTCGGGTTACGGCCGACGCCGTGTTCGGCCAGCGGGCTGCCGCCCATGGCTGTCACGATTCGGCCGAGCCTCAAGATCGCAGCCTGACCGATTTCTGTCTGCTCGAGCGTGGCAGGCAGGGCGTTGGGGTGCAGGTTGCCGTCGGAGATGTGGCCCCAGATCGCGTGCGGCAGGCCAAGGCGGCTGAACTCGCCCCGGAAGAGCGCGATCATTTCGGCCAGGTGCTCGAAGGGCACGATCATGTCGGCCGCCACCTTGCTGATCTCCGGGTCGCTGTTCCGTTGAGCGCGGCCGATGCGGGCGTTCACGGCGAGCGGCACTGCCGCGCGCAAACCCATGATCTGCGCGAATGCTGGGGGGTCGTCGGGCAGGGTGGCTTCGGCGCTCACCGTCGCGGTGGCTTTGTTGAGAATGGAACGCCAATGAGCTTCGCCCACCTCATTGGTTGACGACAGCGACTCGCGTTGCACGATCAGGGCGGCTCGCGCTTGATCCGGCAAGGGCAGGCCCGCCGCGCGATCTGCGCCGTCTTCGCGGATCAGATCGAGCGATGCGGCATCGAGGAACTCGATCGCGCAGACGTCGAGCCCGCCGCCGCCTCGCCAGGCCGACAGGCCTTCGCTTCGTAAGGCGGTCGACAGATCGAGGGCGTCTTGCTCATCGGCGAGGCAGATAAGGGTCGCCGTCGTGCGTGGGGCGGGCGTCACGGCTTTGATGACGACCTCCGTGATGACGCCGAGCGTGCCCTCGGAGCCGATGAACAGATCGACAAGATCCATCCCGGGCGCCGCGTAGTAACCGGCCGAGAGTTTGGCGACGGCCGGAAGTGGATAGGACGGCACAGGCACAATTCCAGTCGAGCCATCCGGCCGGACGAGCTCGAAGTGGCCGTCTGCGTGGGCCTTGCACTGGCCGCGCTCGAGTTCGAGCACGCTGCCGTCGGACAGCACGACGGTGAGGCCATCGATCCAGGGTCGTGTGGAGCCATACTTGAACGTAGCCGGCCCGGCCGCGTTGGTCGACGCCGCACCGCCGATCTGAGCGCCGGCGTAGGCCGGCACGGGCGGATAGAAGGCGTCTTCACGCGCCAGATGCGACTGGAGCTCAGCGAGCGTTACCCCGGCCCCGACGCGCCAGCGTTCGGCCCCGAC